>JBNMQM010000051.1:0-32342 GCA_051278195.1 Candidatus Azotimanducaceae bacterium | reverse complement strand
TTCAATGTGGCTCGCCATTTAGTTGCAGCAGAAACCTATCGATATTTTAGATTGCGTTCTTTTGCATCTTGGAAAAATGCAGCGATGGTATAGAAGGAATTCCTGAAATTTTGGTGGCTTCGAGAAGTTAACTTCGCAGTACCCTTTAGTGCCATACGGACTCGCCAAGTTAGCACCCAGCAATGGAATAAACTGTCCCCGTAAACGGCTTGGTTTGTGTGTTGCATCGACTGGTTGAAGTCACCGGGGCTCAGCGGCGAAAATCAACTGATAAAGTCAGCAACTAGTATCGCTACTTTCGGCAAAATCGGTCGCTCGCTTTTACTGGAAATCGATGTTCTAACTCGCAGTTTTTTAAGTCGAAAACACCATGCCACCCCTAGGGCAAAGTTGGGTACTGAATTAGTCTTACCGTATACTTACCGTCTTGATCCTGCCCCTCGATCTTAACGATGAAGGGTCCGAGCGCGTCGGTTGCGATCCAGTATCGAGCACTGGAGTGTTTGCCGGTGACGCTCGCCACTGTTGCTTCGAAGCGACTATCGCCAATAAGTACTGTCGTGTGACCTTCTTGGCGCAGATCAAAAACGTTGATATCTAGTTCCTCAGTGTTCAAAACACTAAACTTACCGGTTTTATTGGAAGCAATGAACTGAGGCAGTTCTGCTTCGGTAAGATCAAACTCGGCTAAAGGAATTGCTTCCGAAGTGTCGCCTTTGGAGGCAACTAACGACACGGCAACACCGAGGTACGGCACTGCGCTGGATGCGGCCTGTAAGGCCGCATCAACAAAGCTCTTATCCTCTTGCTGTTTCAGTGTCCTAACGCGCTGTACCGACACCCATAGCCCGCCTGGAACCCTTTCGCCCGCAATGCGGAAGCGTAGATCGTTATCTTTCAACCGGTGATCGAAACGAACAATGCCGTTGGGTCCAATACGTAAGGTGGAGTCCCCTGTGACCTCGTGAAGGCCAGCGACTAGACCAACGTCCAACTTTAATTGCGTCTCCAACTGCAACTCGTCGAGACCCTCACCCCTAGAGGAGCGGCGGATATACAAGGTTCCCACCTCTTCGCCATCTGCTTCTACGATGTATCTGTTTTTTATCAAATGGTCGATTGCGATAGCTTGGCTGGAGCTAGCGGTTACTAGGACTACGGCCATAACCGCGGTTTTCAGGATGTTTTGCATGTTTAGTTCCTCTGAGGGTTAGCGCACTGGCGACTGCGCACAAAGTCTTCAATATCTGTGCTCATTCGCTCTGGAAATAGATTGGCAGGGTTGGTGATTGCGGTGACCAAAAGGCAGCTTTTGCACTCGCTCAGCTCAGCTCGTATCAGCGAATGATCGGCATTTGCATAGCGGCGCTGATGTAGGCAGTCGCCCAAAATATTTTTATAAGTAATTTTGGTCTCATCGATGTCGACGAGCACATCCTTGCCCCCTTGCATTAGCAGCATCGGAATTCCCTTTAGGTGAGAAAGTGCGTCTGTCGCGTCTGCCAAATAGTTCAGTGCAACGAACTGGTAGCGGTCTGCCGACATCTCGTCGAAGTAGGGGCGCACATCTGAAGGTAAGCGCTCCTGCCAACGCTGGTACTCAACATAAGGTGCGCCGCGTTGAAGTAGCGCGAGCCTTAGATAGCGGTACGCTTGGACCTGCGCGCGCACTTCAAGGCTGGCGTTGCGTGTATCTAGCGAAAGATCGGTTTGAAAACGGCTTTGGCTCAGCCAGTTGATTGCCGGCGACAAGGCTATAACAAACTCAGGGGGATGTTGCGCGGCCACCAATGGCAGTACCCATCCGGCTTGGCTCGCTCCGAACAAGGCGACGTGCTGGCTGTCTACGAGTCCTTCGCGGACGATTGCATCAATGGCGTGCCCAACTTCGTCGGCGCGATCAGCCATAGATTGCGAAAGCCAATTGCCGGACGACCTTCCGACTCCGGGTTTATCCCAACTCAAGGATGCATATCCCGCGCGGGCAAGGGCAGCCCATATCGATCTGTAACCGCCGTCGTAATCTGCTGTGACGGGACCATCACCATGCACGAAGACAACAACGCCGAGGTGTTCGGTTGCAATCGGTCTAGCAAGTACGCCTGATAATTTGTCGCCACCGGACTCGAACTCGAAATGTTCAAGTTGCAGACCATCACCCGCAATGTGATTCGAGCACCCGGTGGCCAGAGCAACGACCAGTCCCATGATGATTACGTTGGCACCAGTGGCTGACGCTACGGCGTGTCGACGAAATTGATCGGATGCGCAGCGCAATATCCTGCTTACAATATTTAAATTAACGATCCTGTGGCTTTCTGCTTTCATAGCAGCGTGCTCATTCACTAACGGAGGCGTACCTTATAGAGTTAATTGTAATAATGAAAGTGACTCTCAATATGAAAGCTGCTACCATTATTGGCATGATGACATTACGCGAAAAAAACCGACGACGAATGCTTCGCGAGACCCAGCGCGAGGGAATGACGTTATTCCTGAGACTAGGATTCGGGGCCGTACTCGTAGAAGACATCGCTGCAGCTGTTGGCGTAGCCGGTTCGACGATCTACCGACATTTCAAGACGAAAGAGAACATCGTCCTGTGGGATGAGCACGACGAGGTACTGGACGCGGTGTTAACAGACCGCTTAAAAAACCAAGCACCTCTAGAAGCTATTCGCGACGCCTTTGTAGAGACTTTAGCTGAGCGATATCAAACCGATTTCGATTTTCAACTGGCTAGGGTGCGCTTCATTTATGCCACTCCCGCACTGCATGCTGCTGCCATAGAGGCAGACTTTCGCGCCCGAGAAGAGTTGACTCGAGGACTTACCCAGACGTTATCAAAAAAACACAAAGCAGCCGCGCCACTGCTCGCTGGCGCATCGCTGCTGGCGCTCGACGTAGCAATGGACCGGTGGCAACAAAATAAGGGAAAGCGTGGGCTCGATACCCTGATCGCCGCGGAATTTGACCGCTTATCTGGGTTGGCAACCATTTATTAAACGCGCCGGTCAATTGTTGGGTCTAGGCATCTTGACGGAGGTATTCACCCATCTGGCTAGGTATCGAAGCGGCTCGATTAGCGCAGCCAACTATCAGTCGATTGGGGCATTGGACCGAGTTCTAAGCATTCTCAGGCTCTTATTTTTTCTACTTCACACCACCAACCATAACCGAAAAAATTCAATGATAACTACTGACGTGAAAACACAGTTATGACAATCGATTACATAGCATCTCTTTTCGAGACCCACCACATTATGATGGTTGTGGCGGCGTTGTTCCTCATTAATTTTAGCATTACAGGTTTCGAAATCGTTCTTGATTTGCTCACAAAAAAGGAACGGCGATGGAAAGATACCCTCGCGAACTGTGCAATATTTATTACGCATCAAGTGATTGAAAAAACAGCATTCGCGTCACTTGGGTTCGTGGCGTTACTGCCATTTTTCATTATGACACCATTGCATATCCCTATGACTCCGTGGACTTGGGTCTTGGCATTACTGGCCGCTGATTTCACCTATTATTGGATGCATAGGATTGAGCATGAACATCGAATCCTCTGGGCTAGCCATAGCGTTCATCACAGCTCAGAAGACTACAATCTGTCGGTCGGCTTCCGACTAAGTCCAGTTGAGGGCTTCTTTGAGTGGGCGTTTCTAGTGCCGATGATCTTGGTCGGCTTCAATCCCTTTCAAGCCATTGTTACTTTGGTGCTCGTTGCTCAATACCAGCATTGGGTGCACACGGAACACATTGGCAAGCTCGGATGGTTGGATGAAGTCGTTAACACGCCATCGGTTCACCGCGTTCATCACGGTGTAAATAGCCAGTATCTAGATACCAACTACGGCGGGATACTCATGATTTGGGACAAAATTTTTGGTACTTTTGCGCGCGAGGAAGAAAAAGTTGTTTACGGCCTGACCAGCAACATCAATACAAATAATCCTATCAAAGTTATCTTCATAGAATTTGGTCGCATCTGGAATGATCTGAAGCAATGTCGAAGCAGCAGGGATGGGTTTAAAATCGTATTTGGTGCTCTATCTTGGCGACCAAAGTATTTCTCCAAGAGTGATAAGTAGTATTGCATCCATGCTGTGATAAAAGTTTGCGATGGGTCCAGACTGTGTGAAAAGTCGCCCCCCTGCTTTCCTGATCGCGCGCACAGCGCTCTCGTTTATGTTTTGTCGGAACAACCTGACGACGACCGGTCAGGATAATTGTCGTTCAGTACACTAAGTGAGATCAGAGCAATACATAGCGCTTGCGTTGATATTGGTGATGATATTCGTTGGCTAGTTGCGTTGATAACTGACACGGGAATGCGTCTGTCTGTAGCAGCAGTACTATGTAGGACAGACATGGTTGATGAGGAAGTGCCACATCTGTTTATGCAGCCTCATAAACATCGTCGTTTGTGATCAAAAGCATTCCTTAGAATCGGCGATAGTGTGTTTCCGGTCCTGCTTAGCTGCTTTAGTGCCTGGGCGTGCTCACCTTCTACATGCGATGCGGTGGATCTATTCAAATTCTTTAGGGTTTGATAAGGTGCGCTGATGCGTACCGTTTCAAAATCAATCGTGATCATAGCCAGCCTTTGCTTGCTGGCTATGCAATTGAGCGGAATGCACTATCATGTCGATGAAAACGGAAAAGGTGCTGGCGTACATTCTGCGCATCAACACCAGGTCGATTCTGAGCATCATCAGGGTCACCACCAACTGAGCAGTGTCCACGACCACAAGGCTGAAATCGATGTCTCGTTGCCGGAACAGCTTAGTTCAATCTGGGCAAAGCTGATTCCAGCGATCATGGCCTGCGCTCTTGCAATAATCATTGTGAGCAAGGCATTACATCGACCCATCCTTTCGTTTCTGAGAACTCCAGCTCGGGTCCGGCGTCGTTCTCGCTGGCGACCGCCGCTACGCGCTCCCCCTATTTTCCTGTAATCCAACCTTAGTTTGCATATCTGAGCGGCACCGGCTGCTTATGACTTGCGTGTCTGGATAACGCGTCTTAAAGACGCTGGGAGAATCAGTTCATGTCTATCGTAGACAAGCCTGGAACCGCTAAGCGGTATTGGTTGTGCACGATCATTGTTGCCGTTTTATCTGCGCCAGTCGCAGCCAGTGAAGGCGCTGTGATCAATCTGAAAGATGCTGTTGAAAGAACGTTACAAGACAATCCAAATTTGGTTTCATTTGGCTATCAAATTGAAGCCCAGCAAGGACGACTGATCCAGTCGCGGCTTCGGCCAAATCCAGAACTGGGCATTTTGGTGGAAAACGTACTCGGCTCGGGTGACTTCAACAAGTCTGATGATGCCGAGGCGACGCTTAGTTTGAGTTGGTTGCTTGAGCGCGGAAAACGCGATCAGCGCGTTGTGGTTGCAACGGCGGGAGTTTCCTTGATCGAGTCTGAAGCTGAAATACGCCGTCTAGACGAGGTTGCCGAAACAGCTCGATTGTTTCTCGATATTCTGGCCAATCAAGAGCGTCTTGTTCGAACTCAAAACAGCGTCAGCCTCGCAAAACAAACGGTTAAAGCGATCGGTGAACGGGTTCGAGCAGGTCGAACACCAGAGGCGGATCTTGCTCGTGCGGAGGCCCAACTCGCTCGTACTCTGCTCCTTCAGGAAGATTTTGAGCACGAGTTAAAAATCGTCAAACACCGGCTTGCGGCCCAATGGGGTGAGTCTCAATTAGATTTTGTCAGTGCGACGGGCAATATCTCTCAGCTACCTGTGTTGGCGAGTTTTACAGAAATTCTCAATCGTGTTGATGAGAATCCGGACTTCCTGCGCTTTGCCAGTGAGCGACGCCTGAGAGAATCAGAACTGGCGATGGCGGAGGCTGAGGCAAAACCTAGTTGGCAACTGACTACTGGTATTCGCCGCTTTCAGGAAAGTGGTGATCAGGCCCTTTTGTTTGGTGTGACGATCCCACTTGCAAGGCATAACCGCAATCAAGGCGGTGTCGCTGAAGCCCAGGCAAAACTATCTATGACGAGCGCTAATCAGAGCGCTGCACGCATTCGTATCGAAACCCAACTGTTCGCTCTGTATCAGGAGTTATTACACAGCATGCATCGTGCAACTGTCTTGCGAGAAGAGGTCCTGCCTAAAGTAGAGCAAGCACTAGCTGAAACTCAGCGTGCATATGCCAATGGGCGGTATGGCTATTTTGAGTATCAGATCGTGCAGCAAGAGGTGCTAGACGCACAATCAGCATTAATAGAAACGAGCATCAATGCTCATAAACGCCTAATAGAAATCGAACGCTTAACCGGGACGTCACTGCTGTCTCTGGAGGTGAAGAAATGAGGATGACCGTGAAAAAGTTAAAGGTAATTTGGTTGATGGCGCTGGCTATTGTACTTGTAGGCTGCGGCAACTCTGACGCTGGTTCTGGTTCTGGTTCTGGTTCTGATTCGCACGCTGCTGGGGGTGAGGGAATCGAAGTTGAGCCAGCCAAGGGGCCCCACGGTGGGCTCCTGCTAATAGACAACGATTTTATTTTGGAGTTAGCGATTTTTGAAACAGGCGTCCCGCCTGAATTTCGCGTCTGGTTGTCAAAGGGAGGTGAAGCCATTCGCCCAGATGATGTCACCCTCAACGTGACACTGACACGGTTAGGCAATAAAAAGGATCAAATAGGGTTCACTGTGCAGGACGATTTCCTGCGTGGCGATATGGTGGTCTATGAGCCCCATTCTTTTGTCGTCACCATCGAGGCGAGTCACTTAGGGAAATCCCATCGTTGGGAATACGACAACTTTGAGGGCAGAACGAAGATTGGTTCTGAGGTTGCCGAGGCATTTGGGCTCGAGACTGAGATTGCAGGACCAGGCACCATAGTCGAGGCGATTATGACCTACGGTTTTGTTGTACCCAATAGCGAGAAGGTGCGCAGGATCAGTGCGCGCTTTGACGGTGTGGTGCAATCGGTCGGAGTATCAATCGGTGACCAGGTTCGAGCCGGCCAAAAGCTTGCTGAAATCGAGAGTAACGAAAGCCTTAAAACCTACTCTGTTACCGCGCCAATTGCAGGTGTTGTCACGGCGAGAGGAGTTAATCCCGGCGAACAAACGAACGGACGTGAATTGTTTACCACCATGGATACATCTAACGTTTGGGCTGAGTTTGCCGTGTTTCCAACGGACCTACCCCGGGTAAAACCGGGCCAGAGGGTCAAGGTGGCAGCGGGTGGTTTACAGCGAGAGGGCGTCATTACGCTTTTGAACACCACAGCGGAATCTAACCGATCAGTGTTGGCGCGGGTGGTGCTGGATAATTCCGACGGAGTGTTCGTTCCCGGTGCAAATCTTACCGGCGAGATTCAGGTGGCAGAGCATCAGGTGCCACTTGCTGTAAAGCGTACAGGTTTGCAAAGTTTCCGTGATTTCACCGTGGTTTATGCCCTCTTTAAAGATGAGTACGAGGTGCGGATGTTAGATCTTGGTCGTCAGGACGGTGAGTGGATAGAGGTGCGCGGTGGGCTTGAAGCGGGAACGCGATACGTCACATTGAATAGCTATCTTGTCAAAGCCGACATCGAAAAATCCGGCGCGTCACACGACCACTAGGGACAAATCATGCTCGAATTTATCATCAAAACATCGCTTGAGCGACGGAGTCTGATTTTATTCGCCGTTCTATTTCTCGTTGGTCTTGGCTTCTGGAACTTTACCCGGTTACCGATAGATGCTGTGCCCGATATCACCAATATACAGGTCGTCGTCAACACGGAGGCCCCCGGCTATACACCTTTGGAAGTAGAGCAAAGGGTCACGTTCCCCCTCGAAAACATTATGGCAGGCATACCACAGCTTGCCTATACCCGGTCAACATCGCGCTATAGCCTCTCGCAGATTACTGTGGTTTTTGAGGAAGATACCGATATCTATTTTGCCCGGCAACAAGTAGCGGAGCGGATGAATGCAGCAAAGGCTTCCCTGCCCGAATCCCTTGAGCCCAGGCTGGGGCCTCTAGCAACCGGGTTGGGTGAAATTTTCATGTTTACCGTGAATTCCGAACCTAATGCTGTCAATGCAGATGGCTCTTTGGTCACGCCTACTGATTTGCGTACGGTTCATGATTGGATTATTCGGCCTCAGCTTTTGCGAGTACCCGGAGTTGCCGAGATAAACCCCATCGGCGGGTTTAAAAAAGAAATCCTAATTGCTCCAGACCCAACAAAGCTAGTTACCTACGGCATTAGCTACCAGGATGTTGTGTTAGCCGTTGAAGAAAACAACGCAAACCAAGGTGCGGGATTTATCGAACACAACGGCGCTCAGTGGCTAATGAGGGTGCCAGGGCAAGCCAACGACTTGGACGAACTTGGATCAATCGTCGTCAAAGATATTCAAGGTGTGCCTATTCACGTGCGAGATGTCGCGAGTGTGGGGCCAGGACAGGAACTTCGTTCCGGTGCGGCCACTCAGAACGGCAAAGAAGTCGTCATGAGTACAGTCTTTATGCTCATAGGTGAGAACAGTCGTGAAGTGGCAAACGCAGTTGCTTCAAAGCTGCGTGAAGTTCAGACCAGTCTGCCAGCTGGGATTATCGCCACTGCGGTTTACGACAGAACGTCACTCGTTGACAAAACCTTGGCGACAGTGAGGACGAACCTCATCGAAGGCGCTTTGCTGGTCATCGTTGTGTTGTTCTTGTTTTTAGGTAATGTGCGTGCGGCTTTGTTAACAGCTGCCGTGATTCCCATCGCGATGCTGATGACGGTCACTGGGATGGTGCAGTCAAAAGTAAGTGCCAACCTTATGAGTCTGGGGGCCCTGGACTTTGGGCTAATTGTGGATGGTGCAGTGATTATTGTTGAGAACTGTTTACGAAGACTCAGCCAGGCTGGCGGCTCACCCTTAAAGCTATCGGAGCGCCTTTCTATTGTCTATGACGCGACCCATGAGGTAATAAAGCCAGCGTTGTTTGGTGTCTTCATTATCACGGCGGTTTACATCCCTATTTTCGCCCTAACCGGTATCGAGGGGAAAATGTTTCACCCCATGGCAATGACGATGGTGATTGCGCTTGTGTCCGCGATGATTCTCTCGATCACGTTTGTGCCTGCCGGTGTCGCTTTGCTTTTCACTAAACCTATAAAAGAGAAGGAGAGCCCAATAGTTCGTGGAGCGCTATATCTTTACCGCCCAGTGCTAGCAGCTTCGCTTCAGTTTCGATGGCTTGTCGTGAGCTGTGCAGTGGCTCTCGTGTTGGTCTGCAGTTGGTTTGCAAAAGGCCTGGGTACTGAGTTTGTACCCAACCTGGATGAGGGTGACATTGCCATGCATGCATTACGTATTCCCGGCACATCACTGGAACAGGCAGTCAAGATGCAAGAGCAACTCGAGGCAGAGATCGCTAAGTTACCGGAAGTTGAGCGGGTGTTTGCCAAGATTGGGACAGCCGAAGTCGCAACTGATGCGGTGCCGCCAAGTGTCGCGGACAACTTTATTATTTTGAAACCGCGTCATGAATGGCCAGATCCTAACAAGCCTAAGAATGTGTTGTTGTCTGAACTAGAAGCGCAGGTCACGCCAATACCGGGTAATCGTTATGAATTCCTGCAGCCAATTCAAATGCGTTTCAACGAGTTGATTGCAGGCGTCCGTGCGGAACTTGCGATTAAGGTCTTTGGCGATGATTTCGATACGCTAATTGCCCTTGGCGATGAAATTGAAAAGGTGATTAATCAGGTCCCCGGTGCGGCAGATATTGCCGTGGAGCAAGCCACCGGTTTACCGGTGCTGACCATCGAACCGAATCGAGAAGCGCTGGCGCGGTACGGTCTTAGCATGAGTGAGCTACAAAGTTTTGTTGCAACTGCAGTTGGGGGCTCAGTAGCAGGACAGCTTTATGAGGGTGATCGGAGAGTGGATATTGTTGTCCGTTTGCCTGAGTTGCTACGTAGTGATCCAGATGCCTTGCTGAGTCTCCCGGTACCCTTGAACCGAGGCGGTTTTGTGCCGCTGGGAGAGCTTGCACAAACCGAGCTTGTGATCGGCTACAACCAGATCAATCGGGAGAATGGCAAACGTCGTGTGGTCGTTACAGCCAATGTGCGTGGCCGTGATCTCGGCTCGTTTGTTAGTGATGTGCAAAGTGCGGTAGCGCAGAATGTCGAGATACCAGCAGGTTATTGGGTTGAGTACGGCGGGACTTACCAAAACCTGCTGTCGGCAGCGACCCGGTTGAGCATCGTCGTACCGGTTACTTTGTTGCTTATTGTGGGCTTATTGATCATGGCATTGGGGTCGATTCGGGATACTGCGATTATCTTCTCTGGAGTGCCTTTGGCGCTGACGGGCGGCATTGTGGCATTGTTGGTGCGGGATATTCCATTTTCGATTTCTGCCGCAGTCGGTTTCATAGCGTTGTCGGGCATTGCGGTGCTTAACGGGCTAGTGATGGTTTCTTTTATACGCGACCTCCGGCAGCACGGACATTCATTGGATGAAAGCATTGTTGACGGCGCTATGACGCGACTTCGTCCGGTACTGATGACCGCGCTCGTAGCGTCACTCGGTTTTGTTCCTATGGCGCTGAACACTGGAATTGGTTCAGAAGTTCAGCGGCCTCTGGCAACTGTTGTGATCGGCGGAATTATCTCATCGACCTTGTTAACCCTTGTTGTATTACCTGCTTTGTATCGGTTAGTTCATGGTCGGAAAGAGGAAGTTCCAGTGTTACAGCAGCAAACTTAAAACTTTATTTTTCAAAACAGAAGACAACTTAAATAAAAGGAAATACTGATGACTCAAATAAAAGGATTAACCCCAATTTTATCGCTAGCCTGCGCGTTGTTCATGCCAAGTGTCGCTTTCAGTCATGCCGACCACGGTGAGCCCCTAAATGAAGATCAGGCACTAGAACAAGCAGTCAAATATACGGGCATGATTGTCGATCGTCCGGACGCAATCGAAGGCGTCGTGTTGAGTGAAAGATCTAGTTCTACGCGAGGTGTTTATGAAGTCCAATACTGTGGATAGTCCAGAAGCCCAGCGAACAACGACCGCTAACTGCACTACTCAGGACCGAGGGCTGTGAACTCGAAAGGATAAACGACCAGCTGAGAGCTGATCGTGAAAGAAAGCTACATGCTATTCAGAACTTGCATCACTGGCTCGCTCGTACGGGTGGTACTGAAAGCCATTCAGTCTCGAACTGTTTACCAGCTAAGACGTTTTCGTTGCAGTAAAGTAGATTGAATCGCCCTTCTTAGTCAACCTAGTTAGCATTGAAAGAGGGCCTTTCATTAAGTTTAAGTACCAGGGAGTAACAAAGGTCGATTCGGGAGCATTAGCCTGTACACGAGCACCTGTCGTCCAAGTTTTCAAATGCGCCAATCCACTTTTCTCACAAAGCATCACGACATTCTTCGGCGTAAAAAGATGAATGTGATGAGTAGGCGCGATTAAGAACCAGTTCTCATTAAGGATTTGACGCGTATAACTATCCCAGTTCACGGTGTTGCAATAAAAAATACCGCCTGGCCTCAATACTCTGCTTACTTCCTTTAAGGTGGATAGTGGGTGCTCGACATGTTCGAGCGTGGCGTTGCTAAAAATGACATCGAATGTGTCATCGTCGTAGTGGGCTGATTCTAGCGTACCGGTGTGCAGATTGAGGTCCCATTTGGTTCGCCCAAACTCTGTTGCCGCCGCCGATATATCCACGCCATGAACATCCCAACCCAGATTCCGCGCCGTCAGCAAGACTGAACCTGCGTTACATCCAACCTCCAAGAATTTATTGGTTTTCCGATAGTTAGAATATGCACCCAGTTCTTTCTCAAGCTTTCTCACTCGACGTTCATCAGAGGCCTTCCTGACATAGTCCTCTAACTCATTTGCGAAGGCTGCCTCGTTCGCTTCAACATAGTCTTGCAACACCCATTTTGCATAAATGAGTGAGCAGTTAGTACATTCGTGGTACGCGCTATCATGTAACTTGAGTAACTCACGCGAGGGGACATCGCCGCAGACGTCACAGAACACTTCTTTCAATTGTCCAGCCACAGATATTTTCACTTATCAAAACATCATTATGACATTCCAATCATCGAAATGGTAAAGGATTGACACTCCTGCTCGACATCAAACCGATTCAATATCAAATGCCTCTTTCCGGCACCACATCACCATCGCAGCTGCGTCATAAGCCGCTAAATCCAACAAAATGAGGCCACTAGAATTCGCACGTTGAGCCCACACTAACAATTCTCACTCTCCCGCATTCAACAGGCTGGATTTTCTTCGCTGAAAGATTGAAGCGCACCTTCTAATGTTGAATGGAACGAAATTACGCCCGCGATAGGTTTGAAGTTTGCCCTGGCTAAAGTTTTCAGGGGCTGAAACTGCAGATCTGCGACCACAATCTTTTTCCCAGCTTTTTCACAGTGCGCTGTGAATTTCGTCAAAGCGGCGACGCCACCTGAATCCAGTAGCGTGACGCCATCTAAGTAAAGAACAACACCATCAAGCGCTGACATACGTTCAATGATCTCACCAAACACACGATCTGCTGCCGCAAAGAATAAGGGGCCGTTTATCTTTAGCACCTCCCAATGATCAGGAATTTGCACACTAACAAGCTTCTTATTTTTTGTCATGTCTGTCACTTTTGTCATCCCCGCGATTTCACTTACAAACAGAACGAAGGCGAGTAAAACCCCAACCGTTATGGCAATGACCATATCAAAGAAGACGGTTAGCGAAAGGCAGGTTACCAGCACAGCAATATCCCGCACGGGTGAGTATTTAAAAAGATGAACGATCCGCCCGGCGTCACTCATGTTCCAGGCGACAACAATGAGCAACGCTGCCATTGCTGGGATGGGTAGATATGCCAGCAGGGGCGCAAGAAGAATGAGCGCCAATAACACCGTTATCGCATGGATCATGCCCGACACGGGGCTTTTAGCGCCGGCTCGATAATTCGCAGCCGAACGTGCAATTGCGGCGGTTGCGGTAATGCCACCGAAGAAAGGGACGGTGATATTTCCGATGCCCTGACCTAATAGTTCGCTATTGGCGCTATGACGTTTGCCGCTCATGCCATCTAGCACAACGGCACAAAGGAGCGACTCAATCGCACCAAGCATCGCAATGGCGAACGCAGCAGGCAGCAGGCTAATCATTACCGACACGCTTAGTTCAAATGGTTGACCGCCTGCACCGAGCCTATTCCACGGCCAGTCAAAATGCGGTAAATAGGGGGGAATTCCCGCACCTGTCGAGCCATCTGGCATCAAGTAGCTAAAGCGGGAACCTATGGTATCCAGCTCAAAACCGATATTAACGGCCACCACCCCCACCAGGCTTGCGCACACCACCGCCGGCAGGTGAGGGGGGATAACGGTCTTCAGTTTTGGCCATAGCAACATAATCCCAATTGTTAGGGATGAGATGAAAAGGCTCGTCGCATTGGTGTCGCCAACCGAGGTGATTAGCAGCCAAACTTTCTCTACATAAAGTTCCGGTAAATCTTCAATAGGCAAGCCAAGGAAATCCTTTAGCTGCAGCGTTGCAATAACAATGGCAATGCCGCCGGTAAAGCCAAGGGTGACGGATTGGGGGATGTACTCTATAAACCTGCCTAAGCGCGCGTAGGCCATCGCAATCAAAATCAGTCCAGACAGAAATGTCGCCAGCAGCAAGCCGGCCAAGCCATGTTGTTGGGCGATAGGAAATAGAATCACGACAAAAGCAGCGGTTGGGCCTGAAATACTAAATCTACTGCCACCGGTTAAGGCGATAATAAAACCACCAATAATCGCGGAATACAGCCCGTATTGTGGTGAAACGCCACACGCAATTGCCAACGACATCGCAAGAGGAATAGCAATAATTCCAACGGCGAGCCCTGCCAGCACGTCTTTTCTAAAACTGAGCAGGTTGTATTTTTCATCGCCGAAGCACGATTCTCGCAACGCATGTGCGATGCGAAGTGAAAAAAGATGTGCTCTATGCGGCATAGCTATCCAATAGCAAGGGTAGACGACCGTTATGAGCTCATTAGGTGAAATTCGGTCAAGTCAGAGGTAACAGACTAACATCCAGAGCCGTCGTTGGCTCGTCGTCAATCAGCGGGTCGGGCGCGCAGACCCGTTAGAGAGGCGCCCTGCCAATCTAATGCTGCAGTTACGCCGATATGACACGTCGTTTCGACAATTCGAAACCGAGGTCATTTCGTTCAATCCCAGCACAAGGGGGTTTGGCGTGACTGTTCTCCACTAGGTTTTGTCGGCTACACTGCGCGCTGCAGGTAAATTGACGGTTGGAGAACGAGTTAATGGGGAATCTACTAAGGTCTATTCTGACTAGCCTTTCATTTTTGAAACCAGTTTTAGAGTTTCTAGTTCAATTAGAATGCCGCGTTGCTTCTTTCTGGGTGAGTAGTGCCCATAAGCGACTGATGGCGATTCAATGGGGTATTCCAGAGTCCCCAGAGCACTTCGATCATAGTATTGATCTATTTTATCAGTGGCAAAATACCAGAAATTCTTTATGGGTAGAGCGGGGTGTTTTTGGCAACCTGGCTCTAAAAGGTGGGGCAGTGCTTGAGTTATCTTGCGGCGATGGATTCAACGCTAAGAACTTTTATAGCCTTCGATCCAAAACCGTCGTCGCCTGTGATTTTGATCCATCGGCGCTGAAGACGGCTAATGCAAAAAATAGCGCGCCTAACGTTGATTTCGTGCTGGCTGATATTCGTCACGATATGCCACAAGGGTCATTCGACAATATCGTGTGGGATGCTGCCATAGAGCATTTTACAGAGGCGGAAATCGATTCCATTCTGAGCAATATCAAAAACAGACTAACCGCTGACGGCATCGTCAGCGGGTATACGCTAGTCGAAAAAGAAGATGGTACAAAATCGCTACATGAGCATGAGTACGAATTTAAGAGTAAAGATGACCTAATGAGGTTTTTCACGCCCCATTTTAAAAACGTCACGGTGTTTGAAACCATATTTTCATCCAGACATAATTTATATTTTTGGGCCTCCAATGGCGACTTACCCTTTAGTGGCGACTGGCCTCACGCCATCACGCACTCAGGTGACTCACCAGCAACGTAAAGCACCAATGTTGCGACTAAGCGCCTAAAACTAAAACGTAACCCGCCGTCATCATGTCCCTGCCTCAATATTTGAGCTCAAAAACAGCATTAACCGCGATCAGACTAGCCGTAACGTAATTTCAGTTCTAATGTGAATGGGTTAACACTGAGGACTCGTAATGGCCAATCCCAAAGACGAACTGATGCATCCCATTAAGGGGCAAAGTGCTTGGAGTGAGAGCTACTACTTCAACTTTGTTGATCCAGAATCGAAATTAGCCATCTTCACGCGGATGGGCTGGCGACCCGGTGATGGTTGGGCCGATGCACTGCACGTGGTCTATCTCGGCGGCGATAGAGTCGCCTTTACTTACGGCAGACGAAACATCGAGCAAGACCTCTCGCAATATAACGGCGACTTATCCGTTGGACACCTAACACTCGGCTGTGAAGTCCCTTTCGATCACTGGACGATCAAGTACGCTGGGCCGGCTCAGGACATTGCTGACGCTGCTATTTTGCTAGAGCGAAGCAAGCTTCGGCCCGATGGTTGGTTTAAGGCTGCACAGCTGGATATGAAATTAGACTTCAAGGCGCTTCATCTCCCCCACTACGCTGCCGCTGGTGATCATGGGCACTTCGAACAAACCGGTGCGGTAAGTGGCAGCATTAAGATTGATGACGAAGTCTTTGTCGTCAACGGCCATGGCGTTCGTGATAAGTCCTGGGGACCCCGCGATTGGGGTGCAGGCACCACCGTCAGCAAAAAACCCAGTGAAGAATCCAGCAACGGCACCGCTCAAAAAGTAGCAGACGAGGGGCCTTCGCCTTTTGTGAATTGGTTTTCCATGAATTTCGGTGCTGACCTCGCAATGGGTGGATCCTGTTTTCGGCGAGCAGATGGGCAAATGCTCGGATCAGGTTGGATTCAGATAGCAGGAAAAACAGAAGATCTAAAGGACGTCGCCATCACCAGCGAATACAAAGCAGATTCGATTCTGCACCAATCGATCGTGCTGACTGGCACCACCGCGAGTGGTCAACCGATTCATGTGGACGGCAATGTGCTGACGATTTGCCCGACCAAAATCCCCATGCCTGGCGGTGCAACTTTTATAAACGAAGGGTTGGCAGAATTTACATGCGCCGGCAAAATTGGCTACGGTATTAGTGAACATTGGCATCGAGTGAGCGTCTAGACAAAACAACAGGCAGGTTAATCCAATGTTTGCTAATGAATTGACTTGAAAAACTCCTCACCCATAATGCTTATATGAATATAGATCTAGACACAGGCAAGTTGATTGTTTTTCTCGGCGGTCTGCTATTTTTTCTCGGCATCGAAACCCTTGCACCAAAAAGATCATGGCGCGAGAGCAGAGTTAAACGCTTGCTCTTTCACGGCAGCATCGCAGCACTCAACACCGTCTGGATCCGACTCCTGATTTATGTGCCGCTGTTGTTGTGGATCGTGTACGTTGAACAACAGGGTTGGGGTATCTCGCGCTGGTTAGGCTTAACGGGTTGGGTCGAAATTGTCGCCTCCCTAGTCGTACTCGACTTGTTTGACTACTTTTGGCATCGTGCAAATCACAGGGTCACCTTTTTGTGGCGCTTTCACAAAGCACATCACGCAGATACCGCGATGGATGTGACCACAGCACTGCGCTTTCATCCGGGCGAACTAATGATATCGGCGCTCGCCAAAGCACTATGGATTGTCATTTGGGGGCCTACCGCCATTGCCTGGTTTTTGTTTGAAGCCATGGTGAGTCTTTGCGCGCAGTTTCATCATACCAATATCGACTTTCCGGACCGTATTGAGCGCGTCATATCGGCACTCATCGTCACACCTCGCTTTCACGCCAGCCATCACGCCGTTGATCGACAGTACGGAGACGCCAATTTTTCGACCATCTTCAGTTTCTGGGATCCTCTATTCCGCAGCTACCAGCGTCCAGAAAATGACGGCGCAACCACCAATGCAGAAAACGCTCTGGGCTTACCCGAGGCGCGAGACCGGGCATTTTCGCCAGGCGCATGGCTTGCCGAGCCGTTTCAATCCAACAATTTAAACGTCAATGATCGAAAAATGGACGCGAGCGAGTAAAATGGCGTGACCACGGCGCCACTAATGCTGATAATGACCGTTACGTCCACTAATCATGAGTACTCAGTCTAATGAAAATTCTCATTGCGTTAATCCTATTACTGCCACTGTCTGTCTTCGCTGCTGAACATGGCGGCAAGCCCGCTCAAGCAAAGGAGCATGCTGGTGAAGCTGCGCCTTCTAAAGAACATGCTGGCGAAGCGGCTAAAGAACATGCCGGTGAAGCAGCGGCACACTCTAAAGAGCATGCTGGCGAAGCGGCTAAAGAACATGCCGGTGAAGCAGCGGCACACTCTAAAGAACACGCTGGCGAAGCGGCTAAAGAACATGCCGGTGAAGCTATGCCTCCAAGAGACTAAGCGTCGCGCGTGAATCACTACCTGTTTGATCGACGAATCAATACGACTTTGATCAACAGTCTGTTTGCTGGCCTGTTGATGGTATTAAGTGTCTGGTCTGTCGCTGAATCGACAGACCAGACATCGCCATCGCCCGCGACCTCAGCACCCACGTTCTATGTGGAAGACATCAAGTCCACCATGCAAGCGTATGTGGCCAGCCAGCTTGATGATGACGGCATCTTTCATCTTACAGATGATAAAACTGGTAAAGATTTGGCACTAAAGTTTGTCATGGTCCACGACCCGGTTCGTCAAATTCGTAGCAATATCTATTTTGCCTGCACGGATTTTCATGTCGAGGGAGAACCAGAGAAACTCTACGACATAGACTTTTGGATGGACGGTTCAAGTGGCGAACTGAAGGTTTACGACACCAAGGTACACAAAGAGCCTCGTTCATCACTCCTCTATGGTTGGTATAAACATCCGCGCTATACCTTCGTCAATGACGAGATCGAGTATCTATATTGAGTGATACAGGGGCTCGCACCTGTGCTAATGTGCCCATTATGAACACGCAAACGCAACTCGCATCCATTTATAACGACCGAATAGCGCACCCGCTATGTACGGCAGTCATGCTTACCCACCTGAGGTGGATAGCCTAGACTCGCGTGTGTTTCTTGGCAGTCCATCAGGCTGCTAGAGACGAATCTCAACTCTTGGCAGCAAAACATTTTGCAAGTCAGAGAGGAGAGAGAAATGTCATCCCAGCAACAGTCAGAACACTCGCAACACCTAAAAAAAATAGACAATGTTGTGATTCGGGCGGTCGAGCCCGATGATTTCATAGGCATCAAAGAAATTTATGAACAGCCGGGCGCCTACTATGGCACGCTGCAAATGCCCTACCCTTCTGCACAAACCTGGCAAGAGCGACTCGCTCACACGAGCCCAGGGGCAAGCAACCTGGTGGCCTGCATCGACGGCCGGACTGTTGGCAACATTGGTTTGTACCCTGACAACAACCTCCGCAGACGCCACGTCGCTTATCTTGGCATGGGCGTCCACGATGAATTTGTCGGACGAGGTATTGGCCAACGGTTAATGGATGCGGTGATCGATCTCGCAGACAACTGGATCAATCTGCAGCGCTTAGAATTGACGGTATACACCGACAACGAGCGCGCAATTCGGCTCTATGAGCGAATGGGCTTTGTTCGCGAAGGTGTCTTAAGGCGTTATGCCTTTCGGGACGGTGAGTATGTTGACGCACTGTCGATGGCGCGATTGAAAGCTTAGATATTTTTGGGCTTTCTTAGACTTCTTTTGGCCTTTGGACGAATCAAGAAAGGGGCTCGTCTATCTGGGGGTGACAATTTCTAATCCGCAAGGTCCTTCAGCAGTCCCTGCAATGAAATGCTATGGACCATTGGGTCACGCCAGCTAACGAAGTCACCGATGTGGCGTCCGCGCTGCGTGTCCGCCGCCCAGGGAGTTTTCGAAGTCGCGATGGCATCATCCACTCGAATTGGCACGAGTACAGGTTTGCGTATAGCGTCACCTATCCGAATATCGGTCTCAGCCCACCAGCAGCCAATGCCTGCGGCTCGCAAATCGGGGCATCACGCTCATCAATTCTGCCGCTGATTCGATTTCACGACCCTCAAGTTCCCACGATTCGACAAGATCTCATTTGTTGAGCATCAACTCCATCGGCATGTCCCCTTCCTGCTTATTTCTTCCATGGTGTCTTAGAAGCGGGCGATACGAGTGAATTGTGTGTGTGTCGACCAATTGATCAATGGGATTTTCGGTCAGTTTGAGCGTACCGGACATTGTGCGCCAAATGCGACCAAACCCTAAACAGCCTCCAGAGACTATGATAAAAAGTGCCGTCTGACATATCATGGCGCTTCGCCCTGTTCGGTTCCGAAGCACACGTGCAAAGCCAAAACCTACCGCTATATGTCACGTTTGCATCGGTAACGCTGCTCTTCATTGTGCTCAATCTATTTGTGCCGCGTTTCGCTGACGATTACTGTTTTTATGCGCCACAGTTTGATATCTCGAGCATCGGCGACATCGTCGCCAGCAAATACCAGATCTGGACCGGGCGGATTGTGGCAATGCTGCTCTCCCACAGTTTCTTTTCGTTAGGCAGCATGGGCTTGTATTTAATCGCGATACTCAATGGCTTCATGTTCGCCATGGCGCTCGTCCTGACCCACCACCTAATTAAGTCTCACGGACTGACCACAGAAAGCCGGTCTGCTACTTACCTCGGCATGGCAATCTTTCTTTGCTTGCTCTGGTTTATACCTCACCGGCTCGGCGAAATTACCTTATGGAAAACCGGTGCCGTGCAATATTTTTGGAGTGCCGTATTAGGTTTGATGCTGCTACTACCGCTTTTAGCCTCGTTAAAGCAAACCAACCAGTGGTCACCCTTGCCCACCAGCTTGTACTGCTTGCTATCTCTTATCGTTGGCATGTGGCTCGAGAATCTTTCCGCCGGTCTGTGGGGCGTTTGGTTGCTTATCATGATTCGTAATTACATCGTCACCAGGCAACATCCAGCCTTATGGCAAATCAGTGGCTTTGTCTGTTTTTCGGTCGGGCTGGCGACGGTGGCATTGGCGCCAGGGAACTACGTTCGGGCCGACTTGATTGAGGATCCCATCGGCCTGATCGAGCGTATCGGCATTACCGCAAAACGACTGTTCGGTTACATCCACCCACTACTGATTTTGCTTTGGCTAGCGTCCTTCATTGTTCACAGAATTATCCGCACAGAGAATCTTAAGGATCGTGTGGAGGTTTCGGCCTGGCTCGCGCTAGTGGGATTTGGCGCAACGATGGTACTTAGCTTCGCGCCCACCCATGCATTCATCGGTCGAGCGGTTTTTCCGTTAGAGTTCTTTCTCATTCTTTCCGTTATGGTTATTTTACCCTTGGAATTGGCAAGTCTATTTAGTCGCGCGGCAAGCATCGGCACTCTACTGCTAATGACGATATGGCTATTGGATTACGGCATCACACTACAGGCGTATCGCGAAGTTGATCGGCAAACGAATCAACGGCTAGAGATTATTGAGCTCGCAAAGACCGCCGGCATGAACCGGACGATTCCGCTGCCACCACTCTACTTCTCTAACGATTTAACGACAGCGAAAGAATCGGTCAATACCGGGCGGTACTTTGCACGGGATTTACATCCTAATCCCACTCACTGGCTGAACACTTGCTATTCGACTGCTATGGGAATCAATTCTGTGGCGCTTGCGACGAGTCCTCGGTACTGACTGGGTTGCCCACATTAAACACACCAGAATCACCGTAATCCTTGCCCGCCACACGCTCCACATCCGGCGGAAATACGCGGCGCTTTTCGGCAAAATATAGATCCCGAACATCACCATCAACTGCTCGATTATAAGTGGCGTACAACGCTCGCCTGGGTGTCGATGCGACATTTGGCCCAGAGCGATGTGGCAAATAAGAACCAAACAATAGGATGTCACCTGCTTTTGTCGGAACCGACTGCCAATCCATCTGTTCAACTGTCTCGTCAGCTATAGTTAAGTCCGGTTTAAAGGGCAAGTTCTGCTGTGGCCACTCACCTGGGACGACCTTGAGACAGCCATTCTCCTCGGTAGAATGATCAAAACTTAACATTAACGTTATATGATAATCATGGCCAAAAGTCGTGAATGCAGGTGCATCTTGGTGGGGTTCAAACCCCGTGGCACCAGGCAACTTAAAATTGATTTTCTCCTTAAACAAACAAGCTTCCTCACCCATAAGCTGCGATACCAAACCCAAAAATCTGGGCCCGTCGATAAACGCCCCCAGCACATTGTCATACTGATTGAAGTTTTCGACCCGGCACAGTAGACGATCGCCATTCGCTGAAGTTTCAAAATATTTCATCCATTTCCCCGGGGTCTCTGGCAGAAGACCCAAGGTGGCCGCATGACCTTGCAAACGTTCGATCTGGGCAGGGGTAAAGACATCCGTCACCTGCAAAAACCCTTGTTTATGGAACAATTCAATCTGATTGCCGGGCAAGCGCTGGCTGTCCAAGTGCTGCTCGATGATCGGCCAATAGTGTTCAAATCCAAGGACGTTTTTGCCGGGCACCTTAGCGGCCTCATCCCAGGCACGCAGCTTTAAAAGGTCGTTATAATTCGGGTTCTGTTTGAATTTTTCAGCTTCAACGACAGACATCGCTCCACCTTGAAATCCCAGCGTCTGACGACTGGCATCACTGAGCTTATCGCTGTAGACCTGATTCGTTGCCACAAGATAGCGTTTTGCATCGACGTGACCAGCAACCAAATTTGTTACGCGTCGAGAGAAGCCAAGTGCTGTCAGATACTCCGCACCCAGCATTTCATGCTCAAGCGTCCCAACATTATCCATTTGCTCAGCGTCAGGAAAGCAAAGGTGGCCCACGTCATGGAATAGCGCAGCCAGCATCAGCTCAACATCTCCGCTCGTACTGGCAAGCGCTGCCGCCTGCAGAGCGTGCTCGGACTGGCTGACAGGCTCGCCGACATAGTCGGCAATCGCTGCTAGCTTGAATAGGTTGGTTAAAATTTTAATGGCGGCTTGCACGTTGAACTCCAAGACTCTGGCGCTTGATTTTCACCGAATCAGCCTCACGAAACAAACCCAAAAATGGCAATATTCAGCATCTGAACCAATGTTTCAGACATGGGGGAACCTCAATCGGCACTATTGAGACTTGTCGGGATGATTAACGGTACGGTCATAGCTGAAATGGAGCGAAATTCTATGCCGCACGTTTATCGTCAGGTTCCAAAAGATCAACGACTGCCTGCCTAACTTCTGCAATACCAAAAGGTTTGGCAAGAAACTTCAAGGCATAGTCTGGGCATTGAATGGTCGGACCCTCTGGGTCATAACCACTGACGATTAAAGCGGGTAATCCAGGAACAAACCCACGCGCCTGATCCAGGCATTGCCAACCAGATCTACCGGGCATTTTGACGTCCAGGACCACCAGACAAATTTTTGCTTGGTGCTGTTTAAACAATTCGCCAAAACGATTGCCATCTTCAGCCTCCAGTACCTCAAAACCTTGCATCTCTAAGACCTGGCGCAAAATCATTCGAATAGGTGATTCGTCATCAGCGATTAGAATCAGGTTCTTCTCATGGCGTACCTTGTGGTCGGATGCCTGCTGGTCGGTTGCCTTCGTGATGAGTTTTTTAGCCCCTGAGGCTTCGCTTTCCAGACCGGGTAGCCGGACCACAAATCGGGTGCCCATGCCAACATTGCTGACCACATCAATGGTTCCATGATGCTCATCGACAAAGCTCTTAACGACCGCTAAACCCAGCCCATGCCCAGTTCTTTTGGTCGTGAAGAAAGGCTGAAACATGGTTTTCTTAATCGTATTGGATATACCCTCGCCGTCATCGGCGACTTCAATCTGAACGGAGCTGTTTATCTGACTGACTTTAACGCGAACAACACCATACGCATTGGATGCTTCGACCGCGTTCATCATCAGGTTTAAAAGTACCTGATGGAGTTTTACCGGGTCGCCTTTCACAATGACTGATTGGTCAGAAGGTTCAATGATAATTTTGATATCAACTCGTAGCGTCGTGGCTAGCATTTCTGCAATGCTGATTACCTCCTGACTCACGTCCACTGTAACAAAGGCTCGCTTATTGTCTCCAGAAAATGACATAAGCTGTTCTGTTAGCAGTTTAGCTTGCTCGGCAGACTCGATAATTTTCTCGAGAGCCCGTTCCGTCGCCAATGGTTCCAAGCCAGAAGTTTTCGAAAACTTTGCGTAGCCCGATATTGCTGTCAAAATATTATTAAAGTCATGGACCACCCCGCTTGACAGAAGTTGCAACGCAGAAAAGGCCTCGGCTTTTTGCTGTATTTTTCTTGAACGTAGACTTTGTGAATAAGCGAATAGCAGTACAGAAGGATATACGGCGACCAGCACTAATATCGATAATTGCCAGTTCTCGACGTTTTGCACCCAGGCGATTGCGGACATACCCAGCAGCAGAATCGCCATACAAGAGGCAAACCGCCAATAGCTACGTTTAGCCAAAGCCATCACCGGCGCTTGCGATATTACAACGCCAACCAACAGTGCCAGATGCCAGAATTCAGGCATAAACGCAACAATACCGAGCACAGTAAAGAGATCCATCAAAGGATCGACCCATGCGCTTCGCTCAGAATTGAAACGTAAAGTGAGAAAAAGCACGGCCGGGGCAATAACGAACGCCAGCAGCCCCGCAACGATCAACCGATTCTCTCCCAACGCGGGCATCAACAATGCGGTGAGCGCTATGCCTAAGTGGCCAACGATTCGTAACAGGGACAGAGAATATGGAGTGGAGAGCCAACGTTCCAGAAAATGCAAACTATCGATCCAAACAATATATGAAAGAGTAGTAAACGATTAATCCAACAAAAAGTCACCCAGCTGAAAGGTATAAGAGAGGCTTCACTTATTTCAAACAGACAACTTCTGGTAGTCAATCGGAACATGCAAATCAAGCCGATCGTCGTGAGCCGGCATGGGGTATTTAAGCCCGGTGGCACAGTTGAACAGCACCACACGGTCGTCAGCACTAACGAGACCTTTCTGTACGGACAGCCTTAAAGCTGCTGCTGTAGCCGCACCCTCTGGACACAAAAGCATGCCTTCTTGCTGCGCTATCTCCGCTTGCATCGAGAGTATTGCCGTGTCGTCCACTGCCATGGCAAAGCCACCACTGTCACGTATGGCATCAAGAATCAAAAAGTCTCCGATCGCGGCGGGTACGCGAATCCCCGCAGCAGCAGTCGTTGCGTTCTGCCAGACTTCAGCATGACGCGCTCCCTCCTCAAAGGCTTTCACTATGGGCGCACATCCCGACGCTTGCACCGCGACCATTTTAGGTCGTTTGTGACCAATCCAGCCAATAGCCTCCAGTTCAGCAAAGGCCTTCCACATCCCAATCAAGCCGGTGCCACCGCCGGTTGGATAGAAAATCACATCCGGTAGTGTCCAATTCAACTGTTCGGCCAGTTCGATGCCCATCGTCTTCTTGCCTTCAATACGGTAAGGCTCCTTCAAGGTCGAGGTGTCAAACCAGTCCATTTCAGATTGCCCCTCGCCGACGACACGACCGCATTCGTGAATGAGACCGTTGGCTTTCCAGACCTTCGCACCCTGAAAGGCAATTTCCCGAACGTTAATCTCGGGAGTGTCATCAGGACAGAACACATAGCTCTCGATTCCCGCTCTCGTACAATAGGCTGCCAACGCTGCGCCAGCATTGCCATTGGTCGGCATTGCCATTCGAGTGACGCCAAGCTCTTTTGCCATACTGACCGCCATTGCAACACCGCGCGCCTTAAACGAGCCGGTCGGCAGTCGACCTTCATCTTTGATCAGCACATCACTAAGACCTAGAGACTGCTGCAAATGATAAGAAGGTAGGAGCGGGGTCATCACCTCGCCGAGTCGAACGATATTTTCCGCTTTGGTGACAGGCAATAATTCGCGATATCGCCAGAATTCGTTCGGCCTGCCCGCTAAGCTTTTTTTGGAAAATCGTTCAGCGACGCGATCAAGATGATAACGGACCAGCAGAGGCTTACCCGTTCTGGACAAGTTGTGCCGCTCACCGGCTTGATAGTGTTCGCCTGTCTCGCTGCATTCCAGATGGCTAACGAAAGTTTCCGCTTCAAACATCGCTGTTTTTTCCTAATTCAAGACATCTAGTCTACTAAACAACAGTGATACAATCGACATATGGAATATGACTACATCATTGTGGGCGCGGGTAGCGCAGGCTGTTTGCTGGCGAATCGGCTGTCCGCTGATCCAGACGTCTCCGTACTACTGCTCGAAGCAGGCGGTAAGGACAATTACTTCTGGATTGATATACCGGTGGGCTATCTCTATACCATCAATAATCCACGCACCGACTGGTGCTACGAGATCGAGCCAGATCCCGGCCTGAATGGCAGAAGTATCGGCTATGCTCGCGGCAAAGTTTTGGGTGGCAGCTCAAGCATCAACGCGATGATCTATATGAGAGGTCAACGGTCTGACTACGATCACTGGGCACAGCTAGGTAACCGAGGATGGGCCTGGGATGACGTACTCCCGGTATTCAAACAGTTCGAACACTATCAACACGGTGCTAACGATTTCCATGGTGACGAAGGCGAGCTAAGAGTCGAGGAACGTCGGGTTAACTGGGAGATACTCGATGCCTGGCGCGATGCCGCGGCGGAATGCGGCATACCGAAAATCGAAGAATTTAATCGAGGCGATAATTTCGGTAACGCCTACTTTCAAATGAATCAAAAAAAGGGCGTTCGATGGAGCGCCACAAAAGCATTTTTGCGGCCAATACAGCATCGGAAAAATTTGACCGTGATCACCCACGCTTCGGTTCGTGCCGTTAAATTTGAAAACAGTCGAGCCACCGGGGTCGACGTCGCAATCAAGCAAGACGCACCGATACATATTGCTTCACGGCGAGAGACCATTCTGGCAGCTGGCGCGGTGGGTTCTCCGCAATTGTTGCAGTTGTCGGGTATCGGTTCCGGCGAACTACTCCAGAAGCACCAGATACCGGTCATTCGTGAGTCAATTGAAGTGGGAGAAAATCTTCAGGATCATCTACAGATCCGTTCCGTGTACAAGGTGAGCAATACCGTTACCTTGAATCAACGCTACCGCAGTCTGTTTGGCAGAGCGATGATGGGACTCGAATATTTGGCCTTTAGAACGGGACCGCTGACAATGCCACCGTCACAGTTAGGGGCGTTTGCGAAGAGCGATCCAAATCAGCCCAGCCCAAACCTTGAGTGGCACGTGCAACCGTTATCACTGGATAAATTTGGCAGTCCTCTACACCCCTACAACGCCATTACACCTTCGGTATGCAATTTGCGCCCGTCCAGCCGCGGTCATATCCGCATCAAAACGGCCAACCCTGATGACTACCCAGCTATCACCACAAATTATATGGCAACAGAGGAAGATCGCGCCGCAGCGGTCGAAGGGTTGAAGTTCACTCGAAGAATCATGGCGGCCGAGGCACTAAAACGCTTTATGCCAGAAGAATTAAAACCCGGCCCAGATATACTTTCGGATGCCGCCCTACAGCATGCAGCGGGTGATCTGGGGACAACGATATTCCACCCGGTCGGCACATGCCGAATGGGTCAAGATGCCGAGGCTGTCGTGGATGATGAGTTGAGAGTAAAAGGCGTGCAGGGTTTGAGAGTGATTGACGCGTCAGTGATGCCCACCATCACATCGGGAAACACCAATGCACCGACGATGATGATTGCTGAAAAAGGGGCTGCTGCGATTATTGCAACCTGGCGTTAAAGTCTATCGTAGTCCCTTTGCACAACTGTGCCGTCGGTATGAGTCGCGGTAATTCGAAACCCATCTGCCGACACATTATCGACCACATAGGTAATCTCATCGGTTGTGGTTCTTGGTGACCAACCCATCAGGGTTTTCAGACCACTCGCGTTGTCTGGATCGCCCGGATCATAGGTCCCAGCAACATAGCTGCCATTGGAAAGACGCTGCTCTTCTTCGAACAACCTGATCGTCTCCATATTCTTGACCATCGTACCTTCACGCGCAGTCGCGATATAACCCTGATAAGCAGGCATAGCGATAGCGGCAATAATTCCGATGATACCGACCGCAATCATCAATTCAATGAGTGAAAAGCCGTGCTGTTTCATGTTCTATCTCCTGCCTAGTAGGACACCCTAATCATTCGAGCCAAAATGAATATGCCATAAAAAAGGCCAATGGACTCTCGTCCATTGGCCTTTTTTTATCACTATCTGATTTACATCAGACCAGCGGCAATACTACTGCGATGAAGCAAAAGTAATGACCTGGTTAGTTGCATCTAGGTCTTGGTATGCAGGACGGTAAATCGTGATTGTATCTGCATCACCGGTTACACCAACAGCGCCTTTTAAAATCTCAGCTGCATCAGGTTCACCTTCGACGTATGCGGGGCCAGAACCTGGTGCAAGGTTGCCACCTGGATTGAAAGCACTAATCCAACCAGCGTCGGCTGAAGGTACAGTGGAAGTAAGACCAAGTGCTATTTGAGTACTGCCTTTCACGTAAGTGGTACGCGCTAGACGAACAGCTTCTTCGTAGTGCGACGTGACCTTAGCCATATTGGCTGTCTTGATATAATCCTGGTATGCCGGCAAGGCAACGGCTGCAAGAATACCGATAATCGCAACAACGATCATCAGTTCTATCAAGGTAAAACCCTGCTGTAATTTTGTTTTCATGTCAAAGCTCCGATTTGATGGCTAAGGCTGTAAAATTGTGTGATACAGCAGTCCGATATTCTTGAAGCAATCAACGTGCCAGAAATAAACCACCGCTCATCACCTAAAAACCCTCATTTTGACGCTGAAGGTCACACGAAACTCATTCTGGTTGTCTATCGAGGTCAGAAAGTGACCATTTTTGTCACTCCGTGTGAAAATCACACACACTCGGCGTACAAGACGCTCGCAAATGGCTCTCGACAGCCCTATTGGCGGGCTGTACACTTTATTGGTACGAGAAAGTCACTGGCTGACACATTGTTTTGTGTCGGCACAGCCTCTATCGCGAAGCCAAATCAGGAACAGTAAATATATGGCAGCGAACCCTATCCAACTTAGTGGCCTTGCCAGGCGACTAGTAGAAGACAACCTAATAGAAGATCAAGTCGCTCGGCAGGCAGCGGAAGATGCGGCAAAAGCACGTGTGCCGTTTGTGACTCATCTCGTCCAGAACAATCTCGCGAACGCGAAAGACATTGCAAACTCAGCGGCGGAAGAGTTTGGTACACCAATTTTGGATATCGCCGCACTCGACCCAGAATCTATCCCGAAATCTATGATTGATGAGAAACTGGTTCGAGTGAACTATGCTATTCCCATTTTTCACCGCGGTAACAGGCTGTTCGTCGCGGTATCCGACCCGACCAACAGAAAAGGCCTCGAGGATATTGCCTTCCAGACCGGCATTGCCACCGAGGAAGTGCTGGTCGAAGAAAACAAGCTCCGAGCCTTTATTGAAACTTACCTTGAGTCACAAGAAGGGGGGGGGCTAGGTGATCTGGGCGAAGATGTCGACCTGGACCTTGAATCTGTCGATGAAGGCGGCGGCGGTGAAGACGAAGATCTAGGCACGGCTGTCGACGACACCCCAGTCGTTCGATTCATCAATAAAATGCTAATGGATGCGATTAGGCTGGGTTCTTCTGACTTGCACTTCGAACCTTTTGAGAAGGCCTACCGTGTCCGCTTCAGAACTGACGGAGTATTGCATGAAGTAGCGCGACCACCCGTCAACTTGGCGCCAAGAATATCAGCTCGACTAAAAGTGATGTCGCAGATGGACATATCAGAACGCCGGGTACCACAAGATGGGCGTATCAAATTAAAAATCTCCAAGTCGAAAGCCATCGACTTCCGGGTCAACACGCTGCCGGTGCTGTTTGGTGAGAAGCTTTGTCTACGGATCCTTGATCCAAGTAGTGCCAAGATGGGTATTGACGCGCTTGGCTATGAGGATGAGCAGAAAGCTCTATACATGGAAGCGCTCAACAGGCCGCAAGGCATGTTTTTGGTCACTGGGCCAACGGGTAGTGGTAAAACAGTATCGTTGTACACTGGCATCAATATTCTCAACACACCGGCATTGAACATTTCGACTGCCGAAGATCCCGTAGAGATAAATCTCGAAGGGATTAATCAATGCCCTGTGAACGCCAAGGTTGGTCTAGACTTCAGTGAGGCACTTCGCTCATTTCTGCGCCAAGATCCTGACATCATCATGGTAGGTGAGATTCGTGACCTTGAGACCGCTAATATTTCGATCAAAGCGGCGCAAACAGGTCACATGGTAATGTCGACACTGCACACCAACAGCGCACCAGAAACCTTGACGCGATTACGCAACATGGGCGTACCGGCCTTCAACCTTGCCACCTCTATCAATTTGATCGTGGCACAGCGGCTGGCCAGGCGGCTATGCGACTGCAAAGTGAAATTGGATATACCAAAAGCCGCGTTGATCGAGAAAGGTTTCTCTGAAATCGATGTAGATGCTGGCATTGATGTGTATGGACCAAACGGTTGCGACAAGTGCTCTGGCGGTTACAAGGGCCGAGTAGGAATTTATGAAGTTGTCAAGATCACACCAGAGATTTCCAAAATCATCATGGAAGATGGAAACTCCATTGAGATCGCCGCAGAGTGCAAAAAGCAAGGCTTTAAGAATATCTTCGAGTCAGCCTTGGTGAAAGTCAAAAATGGCATGACAAGTCTGGAAGAAGTTGACCGAGTTACCAGCGGTCACTAATTAGGGGTTAAAACATGGCAGGGGCAAATTCGCTTTTCGCTTACGAAGGCACCGACAAAAGTGGTAAAAAGACCAAGGGCGAGATTAAGAGCTCTAGCGCCAAAATTGCCAAAGCAGAACTTCGCAAGCAGGGTATAAATGCGACGAAGGTCAGCAAAAAAGGAGCTGGCCTCGCCGCACTATTAAATGCCGGCCAAAAAGTAAGCGCCGGTGATATCTCTCTCTTCACTCGCCAATTGGCGACCATGATGAAAGCCGGTGTACCACTCGTACAATCCTTCGAAATCGTCGCCGACGGAATAGACAATCCTGCCATGAAAGAATTGATTCTAAAGATTCGTGATGACGTCGCAGCGGGTAATTCGTTTGCCGCGGCGATAAAAGTGCACAAGGAACATTTCGATGACCTGTTTTGTAATCTGATTGATGCTGGTGAACAATCAGGTTCACTCGAAACGATGCTGGATCGACTGGCGACCTACAAAGAAAAAACCGAGGCCCTTAAAGCCAAAATTAAGAGCGCAATGAACTACCCCGTCGCCGTATTGGTCGTAGCCGGCGTCGTATCGGGCATTCTGCTTATTAAGGTTGTCCCTCAGTTTGAAGAGATCTTTGCAGGCTTCGGTGCTGAACTTCCCGAATTCACGCAGATGGTCGTCGATATGTCGCGATTTATGACCTCCTGGTGGTATCTCATTGTGGCAGCTATCGCAGGTGCTATATTCGCCTTTAAGTTTGCTCATAAACGTTCCAAAGCATTACGAGATGGCCAAGAACGCTTCATGCTAAAAATGCCCATCATTGGCGATATTCTCGACAAATCCTGTATCGCACGATTTGCCCGAACGCTATCAACAACATTTGCCGCTGGTGTGCCACTCGTTGACGCTCTTGAATCGGTATCGGGCGCTGCCGGTAATGTCGTTTATCTTGAAGCAATTCTGAAAGTTAAAGATGACGTCTCGAGTGGTATTCAGCTCAACTATTCTATGAAGCAGACAAACGTCTTTCCCAACATGCTGATCCAGATGGTTTCCATTGGTGAAGAATCGGGTGCTCTCGATGGCATGCTCGACAAAGCAGCCACCTACTACGAAGAAATGGTAGATAACTCTGTTGATGGTCTCACGAGTTTGATGGAACCAATAATCATGTCCTTCCTTGGTGTGGTCATTGGTGGTCTGATCATCGCGATGTACCTCCCCATCTTCTCTATGGGTGATGCCATTGGTGGTAGTCACTAAAAACCCAATGCCTAGATATGTTTGAAAATCTATTGCTGCTTGATGCGGCATTCCCATTATTTGGTGTTTCAGTCGCTCTGGTGCTGGGGCTACTGATCGGCAGTTTTCTGAATGTTGTTATTTTCAGGCTTCCAGTCATGCTCGAGCGCGATTGGCAAAGCCAGGCAAAACAGATACTCGACATTTCAGACGAGACAGAGGACGGCTTTTCAAACGACAAGGCAGAGCCGGAAACTTTTAATCTCGTTTTACCTAATTCAAGATGCCCATCCTGCAATCGGCCGATTCGGCCCTGGGAGAATATCCCGGTGGTGAGCTATCTGGTTCTCCGCGGCAAGTGCGCCGGCTGTAAAACCCCTATATCCATTCGTTATCCATTGGTTGAAGCTCTAACAGGCGCACTTACCGTTGCTGTCGTCGTCTACTTTGGACTAACACCAACCGCCTTCGCCCTTTGCCTGCTGACGTTCGGCTTGATTGCTCTGGCATTGATTGACTATGACACCAAGCTCTTACCTGACGACATAACGCTGCCACTACTGTGGCTGGGATTGATCGTAAATTATTTTGAGCTCGTCACGACTTTTAGCAGTGCCTTTTGGGGTGCCATATTGGGCTACCTGGCTTTGTGGTCTGTCTATCAGGCCTTTCGGCTGGTGACCGGCAAAGAAGGCATGGGGTTTGGAGACTTCAAACTGTTGGCCTTACTCGGTGCATGGATGGGTTGGGAAATCTTGCCGCTGATTACTATATTGTCATCTCTTACGGGCGCCATTATCGGCGGCGCGTTGATCGCGCTGGGGCGTGATCGCAGCAACCCGATTCCATTTGGACCCTTTCTAGCAATCGCTGGCTGGATCGCTCTGATCTGGGGTGAACAAATCACCATGTCCTATTTGCGATACACCGCCTGAGATGGTGTTTGTTGTAGGTCTCACCGGCGGTATCGGCAGCGGAAAAACAGCAGTTTCCGATCTTTTCACAGCTTTGGATATTACCATCGCGGATGCGGACGTCGCATCGCGAATCGTGGTCGAGCCTGGCACACCCGCATTAAAAAGCATCACAGAACGGTTTGGTTCACACCTACTGGACTCGAAAGGCAGACTGGATCGAGCAGCTTTGCGCCAGATAGTCTTCAAGGA
>JBNMQM010000050.1:0-32926 GCA_051278195.1 Candidatus Azotimanducaceae bacterium | reverse complement strand
AAGAATTGGGGTCAGAGTAAAGGGACAGGGCGGCCGGCGAACCGGTAAAACTGACGGATTGTTTATGGAATGGCTTACATGAGAAAGATGGTGATGAGGGCTAGGAGAATCACCACGCTTGATCAGGTTTTGATCAATGCGCTCTCAAGTACCGGTCTGCTCTTGATCTGCTTATACTGGCGTAGATTCAAGAAGTGTGGGTTTGAAATTCTTATCCTCCACGCCCGTCGACGGCATCACTACCAATCCAATGCGCTCGCACACCCATTTTTACGGCATCCTTTGGAAGAATTGGGGTCAGTGTAACGACTCTGACCCCATTTCTTGACCCCATTTCTTCGCCGGATGTCCGGTCTTGGCTGTGGATAGCGGCCACTGCCACGAGGAGCTATGATCAGCCAATGCACCGTTCGATACATAACATGAAACTCAAGCCTTCTCTTAGCCTAGCGTCCGGCTGGCACCTATGAGCAAGATGTACATCGCCCTCGATTTCGAAACGACTGGCCTGAACTCACGAAGCGACGGGATCATTGAAATCGGTGGAGCTAAGTTCGAAGAGTCTGGTGAGATTATCGATACCTTCCAACGCTTCGCAAATCCTAGAATTCCAATCGGTGCGGAAGCCAAGAAAGTTCATGGGATTCAGGAAAATGACTTGAAGGACGCCGAAACGCCACGCGAATGCTGGGAAGTATTTCTCGAATGGGCGTCCGATGACTACGAATCATTTGTAGCTCACAATGCTGGCTTCGAAATCGGATTCATTAGAGCGCTATATGGTGGTGAATCGTCTACGCCTGAGTTTAACTTTATTGACACACTTGCTCTAAGTCGAAGACGTCTAAAGGGTTTATCTAGCTACAAGCTTTCTGACTTGGTGCCCGATCCCGACGAAGGATCACATCGTGCTCTAGTGGACGCGAAGGCTTGCGTTGAACTAGCGTCTCGAATAGCTGCAACATATAAGTCAGGCAAGATGCCCAAATCGGCAGCGAAGCCTGCTTCATCGTTTGCAGCTGTCGATAACAAGCCTTCACGTAGGCAGTTGGAATACATTGAAAGTCTCGGTGGTGACCCTGATATCCCTGAAACCAAAGGTGAGGCAAGCAGATACATCGATCTATTGAAGGATGGTGATTTTGAGGAGAACGGGTTCCCATTTTGGAAAACCATTGTGTTCTTCGTATTCATTGCAATTGTTTTGGTGGGCTTGTTTACGTGAGTCGCCAACTGCCTGACATGAAATATGAGCCACTCAGCCGCTGTATTTTTCTTCTATGAGTAAGCAGATTACATTAAGCAATATTCGTGAAACTACCGAATACGTTGAGCGGATCAATCGGGCAGCGGAGATCACGATCGCTCGCATTAAGGACTCGCCACTCGATGGAATCGAGCTTCTTGAAGGACTCAAGTTTGAAGAATTTGGAGCGGACCCTCTAGATAGCAATCGTACACTGAATGTCATCGAGCAGATTAATCAAACGTTTACGTATCTCGCTTCTTTTCGGGCCGCGGAGTTTTTGTTTAGAAAATTCCCGGAAACAAAAATGTTGCACTTGAACCTCGGCACCACCTCTGGGTTTGATATTGAGTCTGATGATCACAAGATAGTCTGTGAAGTGTTTGCCGCCACCAGACCATCCAGCAACAATAAATTGAACAAAGACACATCCAGGCTGAAGGGTATTTCAGCGGTTAACAAATATGTCTTCTTCCTGTGTCCCGGCATCAAGGCGGGTGAATACAACGGAGGGAAGTATGGCGATGTTATTGCGTGGTCTCTTGGGTTCGAGACAGTAAGTCAATTTTGAGCCAGGCTTCCGCGGGTACGCCTTCTTACATCATTCTGCGTTAATTGTAAGATTCAGAAAAACCATTTTTCAGATGATGCTCCTGCATCCGACTACCAAGTAGTCCACCGTCTTACACTGGTTTGAGATCGTTCTTGAACGTTCAGATAAATGGGCTGAGAGAAACCAAGGAGTTGAATCAGGAATACTTGTGGTGGTTAGAGCGGGAGGGACTATGAAAAGTCACCGACAGACTCAGATTACTCAATAAGCTCGCCTATGCTCGGTAGATACTGAGCCCACGTTTTTATGATGAACGTCTGAGTGTTGCGTCGACCTATTGAGGCCACGATTGATAGAAAAAGCTAAATTTGCGCGACGAATCGAAATGGGGTGACTACGGAGAGTGAAAAGAGATGTTAATCTTCCTCATGGCTGCGAGCAACGTTCGGGGAGCGAAATGACAATTGACTTTTTTGCTGTAGATGTGGAGACCGCGAATAGTAACCGCGGTTCCATTTGTGCTGTCGGCTGGGCTCAAGTGAGTGATGGGATCATTGTTCACTCGGGAGCGACACTCACGAAGCCGCCAGAAGAAGTTAGCTGGTTCGATGCTTGGAATACAAGGATTCATGGAATAACCGAAAAGGATGTACGTAACGCACCGTCTGTGGTCAGCGTCATTCGCGAATTAGCCGAACGAGTTGAAAGCAACATTGTTGTGGCTCACAACGCTGGATTCGACATATCAAACATTAACAGGGCTTTCCAATATGAAGATAAATTTCCCCCGGAATGGACATTCACATGTTCACTTGTCCTTGCCCGGCGTGTGTTGTCTTTGGTGTCTTATAAACTTCCTTTAGTAGCAGCTGAACTTGGCGTGTCATTAAATAATCACCACGAGGCAGGAGCAGACGCTGCGGCGGCTGCCGGGGTCGCCATTGAGCTAGCTAAACGCCGAGGAGCCAACTCATTACCTGAACTAGCAGAATCCGTTCACGTCAGGTTAGGAAAATTGAGTAGTGCCGGTTACAAGGGAAGCATCGGCAAAAATACACCCGACTTTCACCCGGAGGCGAATCCTGATGCAAACCCTGACCACCCGTTGTTTGGTCAAGTAGTCGTTTTTACTGGTCAACTATCCAATTTGGTGCGGAAGGAAGCTCAAGCCGAAGCAGCGAAATATGGCGCAACGTTGGCGAAAGGTGGTGTGACGAAAAAAACTACGCGACTGATAATCGGAGATGGTTTCGAAGGGGAAAATCCAAGCGATTTCACCACAGGAAAGGCAAAAAAGGCGACTGAATTATGTGCGCAGGGTCAAGAAATTGAAGTTCTAACGGAGCAAGAATTTTTGGAACTTTTGGATATAGACGCATAGAGGCGATTGGTGTCAACCATCAATACTGATTGTTCTTTCCATTAGTTGGGACATGATGGGATTAAATTACAGGTCTATGCTTACCCCACCTATCAATCATCAATTACGCGTTCAATGAACTCTCATTGTTCCTCATCTGCGGCAGGGGACTGTTCTCCCCGCCCGACTTTGTGGCGAAGCTGGCAGCATTGGTTCCAAGGCCGAGGCATCACCTGCTCAGGTATCACGGCATCCTTGTTGCCAATGCCAGACTGCGGCGTTATGTCGTGCCGGCACCGACTCGAAAACGACAAAAAGGCAGTGGCCAATGTCCGCGGTCGCTTAACGAGGAAGGCCAGCCGCGTGCGCCGCTGAACTGGGCTGAACGGCTAAAGCGGGTATTTGAGACGGGCGGCGCTCCGCCAGATATTACGAAGTACGCTAACTGCGTCGGCCGACTGCGGGTGATTGCACTCGTCACCAACCCCATAGTTATCGACAAGATTCTGAAACACGTGACGTCACGCTCACCGCCGCCATCGCTGAATTCCAACAGCGCGGTGCTGTTCTGAACTTCGGCGAGTGAACACCAAGACGGGTAGAGTACCTCTCGCACTCAAACTTTCCGCCGTAAGCGGACTCCCAACCTCGTTGTGCGACCATGGCGATATCTACATAGGAGAATCACCACGCTTGATCAGGTTTTGATCAATGCGCTCTCAAGTACCGGTCTGCTCTTGATCTGCTTATACTGGCGTAGATTCAAGAAGTGTGGGTTTGAAATTCTTATCCTCCTGGTGTAATCCCAAACGCATGTGCTCGATAGCTTGGCCAACGACAATAGCCAGGATCATTGACCATGCCTGCAGGACAAAGTCTAAGACGGCGGGGCATGAAGGTTTCCACGAGCACTTTGTCAGCGATTGCCAATGAAGAAATGGGGTCAGTGTAACGACTCTGACCCCATTTCTTAGTTAACTCGCACCGCCTTTTTGCACTTTACTATTTCATAGTTAGGCTTCTGCATGATTTCTAGATTTGATTACGGCACCTCAGATTGTCGAATTGGCTTGGTTGATTAGGCAGACTCGTGAACGCGGTTGCTGCCACGTGAGAGCGATCATTCCTCGGATTGAGCTCAATATAGCGTTGGCAGCAGAGCAGATACTGCGTGTGGTGTACAAGGCTCGATTGGTACCTGCCGCCGAACAGCGCTCCTGATCGATCGTCACGATAGTTAAAATAACGTACCTGAAACCCCATTTAATGTTTGCATCAGTTTCGAAACAGCGGAGTCACACTGAGATGTGACGAGTAAATGATCGTGATTCGTCATCAACATACAACCCTATATCTGCGCACTAAATTTTTCTGCATGTTCACCCACCAATTTGCCTAGGCAGGCGAATAGGAGTTACAAAGCGTGTTTTGCCACGAATACAAAAGTATGTTCACTGGCATAATCAGGAAAAAAGTTGGGGGTAGCTGCTTTTCGACCGAGAATGGTAGGAAAATGTGCTTTGTATATAGTAGTTATTGTATTTGTCTGCTTGGGTTCTATAATCGCGCCGATTTTAACTGGTCGAGGTAACCTACCTGAACAAGCCCTTTTCCAAAGACGCGGTGATTGAGACGTCATTGCAACGCTCCATCAAGGATGGTGTCGCGTTCAATATCATGACGGGTGTCGGCGAAAACTACTTTTCTGCTTATGCGGTATTTCTTAAGGCCAGCACCCAGCAGGTAGGTATGCTGGCAGCGCTGCCACCACTGCTGGCCGCTTTTGCACAAATGCTGGCGGTAGTACTGAGCCAGGCTATTGACGTCCGCAAGGGCATCATCGTGTTTGGTGCCCTGCTGCAAATTGTCGGTCTGCTGATGATTGCCACCCTGCCGACCTTATTTCCAAACTGGGCCTTTCCCCTATTGCTGGCCAGCGTCATCATGTATTTTGTTGGTCCCAATCTGGGTGCGCCACTATGGGGTAGCCTTATGGGTGTGTTGGTGCCAGAGAGTGTGCGGGGCCGGTTCTTTGCCCTTCGCACCCGGCTCTCCAGTATGGCTTCGTTCTCGTCTCTGCTCGCGGCAGGCATAATCCTGCAGTTATTCGATTCATTGGGTCACACCTTGTATGGCTTTGTGTTGATTTTCAGCATTGGCATGCTGGCGCGCAGCTACTCCTGTTATCAACTGAGCCAGTTGTTTGATCCGCCGAGACCAAATCGCAGTGCACCCCGGCATGAACGCGATGGCCTGCCCGGCCCCTCCCTATTGCGTCAGCACCCAAATTTCCTGCGTTTCTCACTGTTTTTTGCCAGCATGCAATTTGCCGTCGCCATCTCTGGCCCGTTTTTGGTGGTATATTTGCTGCGAGACCTGCATTTTAGCTACCTTGAACTGACCCTCAATACGGCGGCCTCGGTATTAATGCAGTTTGTCGTGTTGAATCGTTGGGGACGCCTTGGTGATCTGTTTGGCAACCGTATTATTCTGCGCTTTACCGGTTATATCATTCCGGTAATTCCTGCGTTGTGGGTCTTGTCTTCCGATTTTTATTACCTGCTGCTGGTGCAGATGCTCAGTGGTCTGGTTTGGTCTGGTTACTCTTTGAGTACATCGAACTTCCTGTTTGACCTGACACCGGCTCATCGGCGGGGGGGCATGATGGCGGCGCACAACCTATTTGGCAGTCTAGCGGTGTTTCTGGGAGCATCGGTTGGCAGCGCGCTGGCGCTGATATTACCCACACATATTGCCACCAGTGTGTTCTCTTTTGACATCGAGTTTGGCTGGAGTTCGGTGTTTTATGGCGTCTTTTTAATCTCGTCACTGACGCGCCTGCTCATTGGCTGGCTGTTTTTGCCCCATATTAACGAGGTGCGTGCGGTGAAGCCTATGAGCTATAGTGGTCTTGCTTTCCGGGTGACTCGGTTCTCGCCCGTCTCCGGGGTGATCTTTGACATTGTCAGCCGTGTCCGAAGCAAGGACCAGCTTGATACACCACAGGTACGCCCCGACACTAACGATGGTGCGAGCTTGGACACTAGCTCTCATGCAGACACCGGTAACAAAAACAAGGAAAAATGAGCCTCCCGGCTAACTGCGTTGCGACGCCTGCAATGGCTCGTTAGCACCTTTCGAAGATGCAGGCTGGTTGATCGACCAGTGTGGCGAGGTCATCTTTATGTTTGCGTCAGATTATCCACATCCTGAAGGTGGGCGTGATCCGGTCGGAAGATTCGATAGCACTCTTGATGAGTGGAAAGTCTCCGATTCAGCGCGGGATAAGTTCTATCAGCATAACTTTGCCCGTTTGCTGCATATTGATTAACGGTAGAAAAATCTACAGAACGACGCTCTGGCAAATGAGTCGCCTGAGCGTCGTTCTGTATTTCTCCGAGTTGATCGTACTGCGGTACTGATCACCAATTTTGAGTTGATTGCGAATGACCGAAAACAGATTGTATAGCGACTTATCCGGTTACTACGACCTACTGTGTTCCGAGATAGACTATGTGGAGCAGAGCGCAGCAGCCTTGCGAATACACCAGGCTTTTGGTGACGGCGGCCTGGAATATCTGGATCTAGCTTGCGGCACTGGGCCGCATATAGAGCAGTTTATTCGCTACGGATACAGATCGACTGGGCTGGACCTGAATGCCGCGATGCTGACGTTGGCCGCGCGCCGCTGCACGCAGGCGGAATTCTCTCTGCAGAATATGAGTGATTTCTCGTTTGGGAAGAAGTTTGACCTCGTTACCTGCTTTTTATATTCCATTCATTATTGCTATCCATCATCCAGACTGCTTTCAGCATTTGAGCGTACGTTTTCAGCTTTAAATTCAGGCGGCGTATTCTGCTTTGATGCAGTAGATAAGAATAAGATTGCCAATGACGCGGGGATTAAACACCGACTGAATATGGATGGTGTGGAATTCGCGTTTCAATCCCGCTGGCAATATCCCGGCGCTGGCGACGCAATGAAATTGGTTTTGAATATCGAACGCGGGATCGGTGCAGAACAGCAATTTTGGCAAGACGAGCACACCATGTGTGCGGTGGACATTCAATTTCTGACCTATGAGCTTACCCGGCTCGGATTTGAGGTGACGATGCTTGAGCGGGACTTCACCAGGCTCATACCCTGGGATGGCATCTCGGGTAACGTTCTTGTTGTGTGCGTTAAGCTATGAACTGTTAGAGCAGGCAGTCTTTTCTGATTCCCCTTAGAAGCAATCAACATCTTCCAGACTTCTGATGCTGCTCGGCTATTGCCGGTGTTGTGATATATCGGACCAGGCGCTCCAGCTTCTTCCCATCTCGGTCACAGACCTTGTTGGCAACCTCAAACAGGGCTGCTTAGCTGAAAACGACTACGCTTTCCTGATGTCGCGGCTGCAACTTGGAAGCGAGTTTTACGGAGACGAACTAGCTCGCCGTTATACTGATGTTGATCGGTATACCGCTCGATCTTGTCATGCCTGTATAGCGTTGTAGTCCTTCAATGTCGCTGACCAGTTTGTTGGTGTTGGCACCCACTTCCCTGACCGGTGCTTGTTGATCCGGGGAGGCACCCCAACAGTGGTGCATGGCAACAACACCGGGTCTAATTCGCTTGTTAGCCTTCACCACCGCGGTGATCGAACCGTGACGTGACTCAATGACTACTTCGGCGTCGTCATCGATGCCCATCAATTTCAAATCATCTGGGTGAATATTAGCGGGGTTGGTGGTGCCTGACTTCTCACGAAGTTTGGGCAGGTTGCGGCCAAAACTGTTCAGTACGTACTTGCTTCTAAAGCCAATCAACGTGTGGCTAAAGTCTGCGTCCTGGTCTGCTGATGCCTGCATCTCCGCGAACTCGTCAGCGACCCCTTCTGGAAACAGCTTTAATTTACCCGTAGCGCCTTCGGGTGCGGGTTGCACTTCAATTTTAAGTTCGGGAAAAATGTGACCACCGGGATTGTCCCGCAAAAACTGAATGTCCGTACGCGAGCCCTTGGTGATGGCCTGCAGTAATTCGAACTTGCTTGGCTTGCGATCAATTGGCATAGATTCGCCTTTGATACGAACATCCAGACCAAGGCGTTTTGCCAGGCCCCAGTACATTTCCCATTCTTCGATGACATCATGGTCAGTTTGCACCACGGCTTTGCTGTATTGGCTGTAGGGTTGCTCGTACCAAGGGTCTGCGAGCAACGTTACGTCTTCGCGCTCGAGGGTGAGCTTGGGCGCGAACACATAGTCGGCAGTTTCGGCCGTAGCCGACATATAAGGGTCGATACACACCAGCAGATCAAGTTCCTGCATGGCCGCTAGCGCTTTTTCCTGATCAGGCCAGGCCATAACCGGATTACCGGCAATGACAAAGAGCACCTTTATCTGTCCTTCACCGGGGGTGAGAATTTCGTCGGCAAGTTGTGACGTGGGCATCTCTTTCACACCGCTAGGTGATACCAGTTCGCCGTACTCTGGGCGAACGCGACAAGTTTCACCGCGACCCCAGGCCGTGTCTGATTCATAGACACCTTCGCGTCGAGGTACGTTAGAGGACAGTGCACCAGGGTTTGGCAGCGTGTCACCAGCGCGATAGAAGCGGCCACAAATCATGTTCAGAGACGCAACAAGATGCTGCACGAGGTTAGGGTTTTCACCCATTTCTGGCCCGGTACCTGTCACTGCAATGCCTTTGGGGCCCGCTGCAAAGGTTCTTGCAGCTTCTTCGATTAGAGCTGCGGGCACGCCACTCATGGCAGCAGCTTTTTCAAGATCGTATGGAGCAACGGATTTGCGTAGTTCATCCAGACCATCTGTGTAGGTCTCGCAGAACTCAACGTCATGCAATTCTTCGTTCAGTATTAAGCGAATCATACCGGCCAGTAGTGGTGAATCTTTACCCGGTTTTACCTGCAAATGCAGGTCTGCACGGCGAGCCACTTCGGTTTCACGGGGATCAACTGCAATCAGTTTTAGCCCTCTTTTCTGCGCCTTGCGAATCTGATCAGAAGGGCTAACAGAAGGAACCCCGCCTGGCGATGCGTAATGCGAGACAATGGTGTTGTTACCAATAACCATGGCAACGTCAGAATCCTGGAAGAAGTGACTGCCACCTGTCCAATAGCCGATGCGCGAGCCCACAAACACTTTGGCTGGTTGATCGATAGTGACGCTCGTGTAGTAAGAAGGTGATTGCAATGCGTTGTGCCATTCCCTGCTGTAGACCAGCTGCCCTGAGTTCTGGAAGGCGACCGTGCCGTTGTAGGTGGCGATAGCTCGTGGGCCATGCTCGGCTACGATAGCGCGCACTTTAGCGGCAATTTCATCCAGCGCAGTCTCGCTGGTAACGTCCACAAATTCACCTGTTGCTGATTTCTTTTTGCAGGTGGTTAATCGTTCTGGTTGGTACATTTGTTCGACCAGTTGTCGCCCCTTGATGCAGGTGTAGCCACCGTACATCTCATTGTCCAAATCTGGCTTTACTGAAAGAACTTTGCCTTCATCTACTTCGGCGACCATGGCGCAATAGGCGTGACAGTAGCGACAAAACGTTTTGTGGGTGGTTGTCATTATTATTCCTATTAGTTGCTTTAATCACACATAGAGAACTGGTTGTGCTTATACGACTGACTGATTTAACCGTAAAGTGCAGGCATAACTCAAATGCCTTTTTTACCTGTATTGATCTATGTGCATCCAAAGTTCTTTAGGGCCGAGCAATAAGCTTAAAAAAAATCCTTCGAATACCGCGACGCCCGTTGCTATACGTGCCGCTGCAGCTGTTCAAGTAATGGGCGTTATCACAACCAAGCCAAGCAATTGTGTCACCCAGTCAGCTTAATCGGCCCATTCACACTGGGCGCACTGCGGTTGATGTCTGGTAGTTGTGTCTCAAAGCGCGGGCATTTTTGGGTGCAATGCCGGTGACAGCCTGGTCTGCAAATGATCCTTTTAGGGAACCCGTTTCATTTCAATGGTCTCTTTTCGTGCTGCTGATGCTCTATCGGGGGATGTGTGACTTTGTGACAATCCATCGTCTGGTTCTATTTATGCTCGCCTTACTAAACGCATGGTGGAATTCAATTTCTACTTTAAAGACAAAGACAGTAAACTTACCGACAGTAAATGGCCTATTCCTCACGAGCAAAGCGCATTTTTTTTATGGCAATTCATTGGTACCCAGGTCACATGCACAAGGCGATTCGCGAGATGACCGACATCCTCTCGGATGTTGATCTCGTGATCGAGTTACTTGACGCACGTTTGCCCGCCAGCAGTCAGAACCCAGCGATTGCGAAACTTCGGCATAGTAAACCTTGCATCAAAATTCTCAGTAAGTCTGATCTGGCGGATCCAGCAACCACGTTGCTCTGGCAAGCGCATTTTGAGCAGGATGAGTCGGTCAAAACGCTGCAGACGACGCTCGACCAGAATGACAAGGTACAAAGGATCATTCGGTTGTGCAAAACGCTAGTACCCTCAAAGACCAGAGCGCACCGCACTATGCTGGTGATGATCGCGGGGATCCCAAATGTCGGTAAATCAACGCTGATCAATGCCCTGGCGGGTCGCAAAGTAGCCAAGACAGGTAATGAGCCTGCCATCACAAAGGGGCAGCAACGCATCAAGCTAGATGACGGCATTATGCTGCTGGATACACCCGGCATACTGTGGCCAAAGATTGAAAACGAAAACAGCGGCTATCGACTGGCGGCTTCCGGTGCGATTAAAGACACCGCAATGGGGATCGACGATGTTGGCTTTTACCTGGCCGAATACTTGATTAAACATTATCCGAAAGCCTTGAAAGACCGTTATGACTTGGAGTCACTGCCGGATACCGAACTTGAATTCATTGAACTCATGGGCGCACAACGTGGTTGTCTAGGGGCCGGCGGGCGGGTTAATTTGGAAAAGGCATCGGCGATCCTTGTGAATGAATTTCGCGCTGGAATGCTGGGTAGTGTCTCGTTGGAAACGCCAGAAATGGTTGTGGCAGAAGAAGTGATCGTTGAGCAGCAACGTCAGGCGAAAGCAGAAAAGGATGCGTTAAGAAAACGTAAATTCCGCTCTGATCGCGACCGCGACCGCGAAGCTCGTCGTGACAGTGATAGTGCCGAGCAATAGAAGGCGAAAAAGTTTTCGCCTTTACCCTGTTACTTTCTATTGGTTCTAGTTGTTCTCTCATTTCAGCGTAAGCGCTTGTCACGCTTCCCAATGTGGTTTGAAGTCGCCTTGCAGACGGAGTTCTGACCCCACTTCATCTTCAATCAGTTTCACAACGTGCAGCTCCGCGGCTTGTTCGCCATAAGTTTCCGCAGCCAACCTGAATCGCTCCGCTACCTTGCTGCCGATTGGTGTCGGAACACCGCCCTGCTTGGCAAGATTCTCACACAGACCAATATCTTTGACACACAGGCCTAACGTGAACGAGGGGTCATAGTGACCAGCGAATATCGACGGCACATCGTGGCGTGCCACAAAGCTGTCGCCCACACTGCGTTTAACCGCATCCCAAAGTACATCCAGAGGCACGCCCGCTTGTTTGCCCATTAGTAATGCTTCACCCATCACCGCAGCATGGGTAAACCATAGATAGTTCGTGACAAGTTTAACGGCATTGCCGGTACCCAGAGCACCACATCGAATGACACTGCCCATGGCTTCTAATACCGGCTGAACGTTATCCAGAACAGCAGCATCTCCGCCAGCAAAAATCGTCAGTGCTGCAGTCCGGGCACCGTCGACGGCGCCGGTGACTGGCGCGTCAATCACATGGATAGATCTCTCTGCAGCTTGTGTTGCCAGGGACTTAATCAATTCAGCGTCATTGGTCGTCATATCAACCCAGGTCGCCCCTTTCTTTAGCGCCATAAGCGCGCCGTTTTCACCTTGCATCACCTGACGAACATTGTCTGGTCTTGGCAGCGAGGTTATCAGTACATCGCACTGGCTCGCACAGGCTGCCGCGCTATCCGCCCAGATGGCACCATGGCTTACGACCTCTGCTGCTGCCGACTCATTCAGATCATAGACAGTGAGTTCATGACCTGCTTTTTGGAGGCAACGCGCCATGTTCGCACCCATACTACCAAGCCCTATGAAACCGATTTGAGTGCTGGTTATGTTGCTCAAAATTTCACCTCTCTTATATTGCTGATAGATTGCTAATTTTTATCTCTCCCGCCACCAGACCATAACCGATCGTTGCTAGTCGCGACCATTCCGTCAGCGACTCGAAACCCATGATCACCACAAAACGAACTAAAGTACGGTCGTCGTCGTTCTACGTGAATTAACTGCATTGCCGTGATGGCACATTATCGCGAGTGGATAATTCATCAATTTTTAGTCATCGACGCTAAGCAGGCTGAAAGTAGGCGGCTGCGAGCTGTTTGCAATTAAGTCACCAGACCGCCACTTACAAGATATTTCGTCCATTCGGCCGCATAACCTATACAATGCGCGGCTTAATCAGAAAACCGTGCACATCTCATGAAAGCTTTTACCAAACTGGGTCTTTCCGAATCACTCACTCAACCCTTGGCACAACTGGGTTACAGCGAAGCCACTGAGATTCAGGAACTTGCCATTCCACCAATTATCGCGCTGCGTGATGTATTGGCATCGGCTCAAACCGGCAGTGGTAAGACAGCGGCGTTTGTATTGCCCTTACTGGATAAACTCCAGCAAACCAAACCCGCTAAAGGTCGCCCCATACGGGTGTTGTGCCTGGCGCCAACCCGGGAGTTGGCGCAACAAATCGACGACAATGTCGCGTTGTATTGCGGTGATCTACCGCTACGTCATGCGGTGATTTATGGTGGCGTACCAATTAATCAGCAGATTCGTAAAATCGGTAATGGTGTTGATTTCCTTATCGCGACGCCCGGGCGGTTGCTCGATATGCTGGCTCAAGGAAAGCTGGATCTTAGCCAGGTAGAAACATTGGTGTTGGACGAAGCTGACCGTATGCTCGACCTGGGCTTTCAAGATCAGATCCAACAGGTGTTAAGTAAGCTACCCAAACAACGTCAAAACTTGCTGTTTTCCGCCACTTTTAACGCCCAAATCACCAGTTTTACCAACGGCCTGCTGCATGACCCTATCATCGTTCAGGCGCAACGTTTAAATAAAGCAGCAGACAACGTTAAGCTGATTATTTACGAAGTAGAACAAAACGAAAAACCTGACATTATCTATTACCTGCTAGCGAACAATAAGCAACAATGTCTGGTCTTCGCCCGGACACGCCGAAACGCTGATCTTGCTGATGCGTACCTGCGCGAAAAGGGCATGAGTTGCGCGGCTATCCACAGTGATAAATCCCAGCACCAGCGAACACAAACGTTACAGAAGTTTAAAAATGGCGAGATCCAGATACTCGTTGCTACGGACATCGCCGCTCGAGGCCTAGATATTGAGCAGCTGCCACTGGTGATCAACTATGATATTCCACGCCATGCCGAAGACTATGTGCACCGTGTGGGTCGTACCGGTCGCGCAGGCATGCAAGGGGTTGCGATATCGCTGATGGGTGGCGACGAGCGTCGCAATATTGCGGCCATCGAAAAGCTCATTCAGCAACAAATATTCATTGCTGCGATACCCTATATCGACGGTGAAAATTCGTTTGAATACGATGGCGAAATCATTGCTTCGGCCAGCAGTATTACTGAACGCAAAATCACTAAAATTAGTGGTATCAGTAAGCGCGGTAAAAACACCAAGCCTCGCAAGCATAGTTCTTAATAGTGATACGTTTGCTCGCTTAGAAAAATAGACTTTATCCGAACTGAATTGTTTGTTCTTTCAATATCTGGAGGGCTAGTATGCCTCGCCTAATTTTTTCAGCGTTGCTTACGGTTGCCCTTGGACTATCAGTCGCAACGACAGCGACGGCAGAAGAAGACTCTATACTCGTTAATGCCGACAACTATGCTCGTGCAGAGGCAGCCTTTCAATTCGAGGGTATGGCCAAAAGAAATGGTGGCATCAATAAATTGGGCCATGCGCGCCAGCCAATTTCACTGGATCGACAACGCAATATGCAGATGAATCGAGATACGATTTATAGCTCCGCTGTGGTCGATATTTCTAAAGGTGCCAGCGTATCCTTTCCAAATAGCGGTGATCGCTATATGTCTATCGCCATCGTTAACGAGGACAATTTCACAACCGCGGTCTACCACTCTGGCGAGCTTATTGAATTGACCATGGCAGAGCATGGGACGCCTTTCGTCGCTGTGATCGTGCGCGTGCTGGTAGATGCTAACGATGCAGAGGACATTTTGGTTGCTAATGACTTACAGGATTTAATTACAATAACGGCATCCTCTGCGAACATGTATCAGCGCGCCAATTACGATGTCGAGAGTCGCAAGACCACACGCGAACTATTTCGTCTATTAGGTGCTGGCCTAGGTGAGGCTTCATTCTGTAATGGCAAAGAGTCCGAAGTGAAAGAAACCCGCCACAAGATCTGCGCGGCAATAGGGTGGGGTGGACTGCCAACTTATGAGGTTGTCTATGCAAAAAATCAAAACCAGCGTGCACTTGGTGATTATCAGCTTCAATTGAAAGATGTCCCTGTTGAGGGGTTTTGGTCTATCAGCATTTACAATGACAAAGGCTACTTTCAGGAAAATGAATACGAGGCCTACAGCATCAATAATGTGATCGCTGAACCAAATGAAGATGGGTCCTTTACCATCAATTTTGGCGAGCACCCAAATGACCGTAAGAATTTCTTGCCCATTATGGAAGGGTGGAACTATGTCGCACGCCTGTACTTACCGTCAATTGAAGTTCAAGAGGGGAGGTGGATTTTTCCTGAGCCAAAGCTGATACTCAGATAATTGTGTATCGTGACTCGTTTTAGTTGTGAAGCCTTAGAGTTAGGAGTGCAAATTTAGCGACTCAATAATAATAAAAGGTTAGATCATGAACGCTAGTGTCAAATTCATCACCACAGCTATCTTGTTGGGCTGCTCGTTTCTATTAGCCAGCTGCAGTGAAAATCCCGAAGTGATCGAAAATGAAATCATGCCTGCTGGCGTAGTGAAACAAGCAGAGTGCAAGCCAGACACCAATCTCAACGTCCACTGTGGTTATAAGAATGCCGAGGATTTAGCGTTAACGCCAGATGGAAAGTTTCTGGTCATGACGGGGTTTAGTGCGCTACCCGACACCTATCTCAGTGAAATGTATCTGTTTGATTTAGATAGTCAGTCGCGTGCCCACTTAACCATCACCCTGGCAGACAATACTTGGGGAGACACATCTTGCATGCGGGATAGTCTTGATTTCTCTCCTCATGGCTTAAGCCTGCGTAGCCGAACCGATGGCACATATCAGCTCGCAATCACCAATCATCTTCCTGAAGAAACCATAGAGCTGTTTGAGCTGATTCAAAACGAGGCGAGTTGGGGCTTGGTCTGGAGGGGTTGTGTGACGGCACCCTCGAACACTTTGCTCAATGATGTGGCGCTAACGCTGTCGGGCGAATTCTATACAACTGAGATGTACAACGCCGACTTGCCCTTCGATGAGTTGCTTGCCGCAGGGGCTGACGAAAGTATCACTGGCTATGTTTGGTATTGGCAAGGTGCGCAAGGCTTCATCAAAGTGGAGGGCACAGAAGGTTCTTTCCCGAATGGCATTGCATTGTCGGAGGATGAAGAACACCTCTATATCAATTATTGGTTTGCTGGGAAGACAACGAAATTCAATCTGTCGACGTCAAAAGTTGAATTTGAGCATAACGCCGGTAAGGCCGATAACTTGACCAATGTGAATGGCGATATTTGGGTTGCCAAGCATGATATGTCACTGGACCAGCTGGCAGAATGTCCACCCACGCTGGCACAATGCTTGTTGCCATTTACCATTTACAAGCTGTCCGGTGAAGACTTGTCCGAGCAGGCCGCTTACTCGTTCAACAGCAAGACTTTCGGTGCAGCAACTGTTGCTATACCCCATGAAGGTCAAGTGTGGCTCGGTACATTTCACGGCGACAGAATCGCCAGTTTCGAACTGCCCGCCAACGAGTGAAAGTGGCCGCGTCAGTTAAATTTTCGGTTTAGGAAAAATCGTATAGCGCCTTCTGGTGCAGAATCAGAAACCCCGTGTAGATAACTGGCGAAAACGCTCCACTGGCCAAAGCTCCGCTCAACAATTGGGCCCAGCTGGTGATTCTGTGATTCAAAGTCACCGTAATCCGCCGTGGTATTAATCGTGTTTAGATACTGGACGCCATATTTCGTGCCGCCCTCGGAACGCAGTGAGACTTCTATTCTTGAACCAACCGTGAAACCCGAGCGAGCATTGTGGCCAAACTCTTTCCCAAACAACAGGTTTGCTCGAGTGCTTAATGCGCCAAACTTTCTGTCGCCGATCCACACCAGTCGAGCGAAGTCAGCCCTAGTGTTGCTATCGTATTTTTGTAGATCGAAGCGAACCGCCGCGCCGCCTCCGCTCGGCCGCTTATAGTATTGCCACTGACTTTCGAGTCGAGTCCATGCCAATTCTGCTTGCTGTCCTGCGATACCGCTGTACTGAAGAATTGCGCGCAATCGAACGCGATCATTGAGCGATTGTTGGTAGTGAAGCCGATGATCAAAGCTTGCCCGCCGGGTGCCTTGTGCCGGCCGATAGTTCGTTCGATACTGTGCCGAACTATCCCCTTCACGAACGTTAGGGCTCGGAATCCCTGAGGTGGACGAAAAAGCAGAAAGTGGCATCGCGAAGCCAATGACGAGAGAAAGAGGGCGTAACCACCCCCGTTTGATGAACAAATTACATATCCCTATTCAGGTGCAACGACAAGCCGATTGTTTACAGGAAGCAATGGTCTAGCATTCATACCCATCAGCCTTTCCATTTGCGAGATTTGTCGGTTTGAAGCGGTCATTGAATCACTGACGACGTGCCAGTTTACGCCTTCACTACAGGGCGGTGTCGTGAGAGAACCCATATATCGGTAAACATCTAGCTCTTCAGGGACCAGATCGGCAACCACTAGCTCAACACCTTCGACCATAGTCGCTTCCTTGCCGGCTGTCTTTGCACCGTCAATGATTTTTTGCAGTTCTGCATTCGCATCGCCTTCTTCAAACATGACACCGAGAACGCCAAGGGCACCTTCATCGGTTGCATGAACAAAGTGTGCGACCAGTGGCATGAGTTCGCCAGAAATTGCGTGTTCACTGGGTGTATGAAAGTGAACCTGAATAAGATTGAAGACTTTACCGCCGGTGGTCATATGTAAACCCGCTGGGAAGTTAGCTTGAACCGTCTTGCCTAGATTAGCGATATTGAGCGGAACATTTGTGTAGTCAATGGATACCTCGATTTCGCCGACGGTGTTCGCGTAGGCAAGATCGATAGGGGACTGCATGCTGCCCTCTGTACACGCGCCGCCCCAACTATCTGGGCCGGTGTTGCCACTATAAGACCATCCGCTGCCATGTTGGTCGGCTGTTGCGGCTGCGCTGAGCATAGCAGTTATCATTAGGGCAGAAAGTCTAGGAAGTGTTCGCATGGTGTTCTTGCTCCAGATTTTGTGATTTCTGATGACGAATTTATAGACCTGGTGTGGCTTAATCGAGTCGAGTTTTCACCTCTCTTAGTTCGGTTTTGTCGCATTCACAGGCTGAAAGGTAAGATGATAGCGTTGAGTTTATCTTTGCTGATCGTTTCTGTTAACGCTATTGAGAATGATTAACATTAACGTTATCATCGCTTCCTTATTATTTAATAGTTGCAGGTTTTATGTCGTTATCCAATCAATTCCCTGTTCGTCTCATTCCGCTGCTGCTTTCACTCGGGCTGGGATCTGCAAGCGTGGCAGATGACCTCAAAATGGAAGAGGTCATCGTGGAAGGCAAATATCTCTCTATTGACAAGGTCGACTCCGTAAAAACACCCACACCAATTCTGAACGTACCCCAGAGCCTATCGGTCATGACCGATGTGCAAATCGAACAGCAAGCATTTCGCAGCATTGGCGATGTCCTCCGCTACACGCCGGGCCTTTCAGTCAGCCAGGGAGAGGGTCATCGAGACGCCATTATCATCCGGGGTATTCAGACCACAGCAGATTTTTTCATCGATGGCGTCAGAGATGATGTGCAGTATTACCGACCACTCTACAATGTCCAACAGCTCGAGGTCCTGCGCGGCTCAAATGCCTTATTGTTTGGCCGTGGTGGCGGTGGCGGCGTTATCAACAGAGTACAAAAGAAAGCAGAATTTGGCGACTCGTTTACTCAACTCAAAGCAGGTGCAAACACCCTTGATGCTTACTCCACAGCAATTGACGCTAATTTTGGCGCCGGGGACAACCTAGCATTTCGCATTAATGGTCATCTTGAAAGTCTTGCCAATCACAGAGATTTTTATGATGGCGATAGTTTTGCGATTAACCCAACGTTGAGTTTTAAGGCCAGTGACGATACCGACCTGACACTTTCTTACGAATATGTTGATGACGATCGCGTGGTTGATCGCGGCGTCCCTTCGCAGAATGTTGTCGGCGGACCTGACATTCCTCTGCAAGATTATGAAGAAACTTTCTTCGGTGCAGCGGGAGTTAATAAAACCACTCTCCAGGCACATATTCTGCGAGGACGAATCGATCACCTGTTTAGTGATCAACTCCGAGGCAACGTGACTGTTCAGTATGCTGACTACGATAAGCTCTACCAGAATCTATACGCAAGTGAAGAAGTTGCGGTCACCAATGGTGTTTTTCCAGAAGTCGAGTTGGACGGTTATCGGGATACGACTGGCCGTGAGAACATTATTTTGCAGGCTAACCTGGTAGGTGAATTCGATACTGGCCAGGTCCACCACACACTGCTTTTTGGCATCGAGGCAGGCAAGCAAGAAACCAGCAATGCTCGTTTTGACAATGTGTTTGCTTCAAACGGTGATGACCAGTTGTTCATTCCCTTTACTGATCCCCTAGCGATTCCAAGCTTCGCCTTTTCTTCCCTTGCTCGAGATCGCGATTCCGAAGTCACATTTAACTCCATCTACTTGCAAAACCAAACTGACCTGACCAGCAAAGTTAAGCTTCTCTTGGGTTTACGTTACGACCAGTTTGACATCGAGGTATTCGATACCATTGAAGCGAATGACGGTGATGCGGTTGATGGAACCTTTAGTCGTAAGGACAGCGAGGTTACCCCGCGCTACGGATTAATTTATAAGCCAGTAGAAAATATTTCGATCTATGCGAGTCATAGCGAGACATTTCTACCTAGATCAGGCGATCAATTTCTGACCCTAAACCTGGATTCTGAAAGCACACGCCCTCAGTCCTTCGTCAATCAAGAGGTAGGTCTTAAGTGGGATTTCGCGAACAACCTAAGCTTCACATTTTCAGCCTTTGAACTCGATCGTGAGAGTTATACCTCGGTCGATCCAGAAGATGCATCTCAGGTTATTATCATCGAAGGTTCAATTACAAAGGGGTACGAACTTCAACTCAGCGGCAATCTGACCGATCAATGGTCTATTAGCGCTGGTTACTCAAACCTATCCGGTAAAGTCGAGAGAGCAGATGGCGGTGGCAACGATGGTAATGACACACGCCAGACACCAGATAAAATGTACTCTTTGTGGAACAACATTGATGTAAATGAAAAACTAAAATTCGGCCTTGGCGCAACCTATCAAGACAGCTTTTTCGTTAGAGAAGACAACTCTGTCGAGGTGCCTGATTTTGTTCGGGTTGACGCTGCAGTTTTCTATCAGGTCAACTCTGATCTCAGGTTGCAACTGAACATTGAAAACTTGTTAGGTGAGACCTACTTCCCTGATGCGCATAGCAATGACAACATCTCAACAGGCGCGCCCCTCAATGCTCGTTTCTCTCTGATCTACAATCTGTAGCGGGTAAAAGAGAAAGCAATCTATCTGGGTCAGAGTAAAAATTATTTGTAATGATTTCTACTCTGACCCGGATTCCCGGATTTATTTTGCCCCGTCTGCGAAGCCAGTGAACCCAGCCGGCGCGTAAGGGCCGATCACGATCTGCTCAAGTGCCCCGATACCAATCTGCTTTCCATCGGTCACTCGAACAACTTGTTGGACGTGGATGTTGTCAGGTGCGAGAAGATCAAGCTTGAGTGGGTCGAAGCTCTCACCACCGATGGCGAGTTCCCCCTTCCACATGCCTTGGCCCCATTCGCGATGGCCGTAGCCCAAGCCCTTGAACTGGAATCGCAGCAGCGGCTCCATCTTAATCGTACGGGTCTTGCCGTGCATATCGATCAGGTCGAGCTCGGCGTACTTTGCTAGTCGGGTACCTGGATGATAGTCGACACGATGAACCGCCGTCGCCATGTGAGTCGCCACATCAACTAACTCGTCCGGGATCTCCTTCTCAGATCCGAACAGCGGTGCGACTATTCCTTCTCGCACTAGGACCTCACCGTTTGGACCGTCGAAGAATACTGCGTGGGTGATGTGATCGTCCCATTGCAACGGAGCCCACAAGAAGAAGGCGCCGCCAGGTGTGTTAGGCGCGCCGGTTTGTACCCGCTCGCCTACCCCACGAATGCCCCAAGAACGGTCCTTTGTCCCCCGCCAGGTGTCTTCATCGACCTTGAATTCGCCATCAGGCGTGCAAACAGTGCCTGACCATCGACCGAATTGAGCGAACCGAGTGGCGTCCATGGCACGGCGTTGGCCTTGCCAAAGCACCTGTCGGGCCTCCTGAATTGCGGAGGTGCGAGCGGAGAACGTCAGGTCGCAGGCGATCCCGCTTTCATTGTCATCAATGATCACGCGAGCGCTGCGCAGGGGTTCAGTGATTTCTAGCCGGAAGGGACCAACCGACATGTCGGTGCGTTCCTGGGGTGCCCGTCTGGAGGCATAGAAACAGTGTTGTCGCTCGCCGACTGCAACCGTGCTGAAATGGCAGTCGAGGATGCCCCGATGTGGGTAGACCGCAACCCCGAGGCCGAAGTAGCGTGTGCCGTCGTCGTTGTAGCCGTTGAACCAGGTGCGGTCATAGACGTTCGGGTCTGAGCTAGCTGGATGCGCAATCGGCTCAGGAGTCTGGTGGATAGGGTAGTCATCAAGACGATTTAGCATATGGAGCCTCGGTTCGTTAGCTGTGTGTGGAGCCTACTCGTTGCCAGTCGAGCAGGAATTGAATTGTCGAGCAGGTTCGCACCTTTTTGAATTAGTCAGTCAGGCCATACCTGATGTTGATATGCTTAAGGCCATGCGAAAAGCTGGCAGTTACGCACTCAACGTCACACACAATTTCCTTCTCAGCTATTCGCGGAATCAACTGTTCGAAGAATATTCGTATCTCCAGTCGTGCCAGAATCAGACTGAGGACCCTAATGTCACTCGGCTTGAGCCAGGGCCTTACAAGATCCCGATAAGCAGTGTGGTCTGGCGGGTTCATTTGGGAATATTTCTGGCTGCTTTTCTATCTCTGTGATGTCTGTATGCTTTGTGACAACCTAGGAAGGCCGAAAACCTTCCAGACCAATAACGTCTTTGTACTGGAAAGTGTCGTTCTCTAGTATTGTCACCACATTTCACATTCTTGCCTTTTCAATTCGATAATGTGTCTGTGCCCGTGTAATTGTCAATGGTTTCGTCAAATGCCCGAGTATTTCAGGCACCCAGAGCACTTTGTTTATTAAGCTTTCGACCCAGTGCAATCTTGTAAAAGACAGGGACCGCAATCAACGTAATGAGCGTGGAAAACAACAAGCCACTCATAATGCAGACCGCCATTTCACGGAAGAAAGCGTCGGTGAGTAAGGGCGCCATCCCCGCGATCGTTGTACCGGTTGCCAGCAGTACAGGTCTCAAGCGTGAGATGCTTGCTAGTAGTAGTGTTTCAACAGACGTTTCATCTTCGCTTAATCGCTTATCAATTTCGTCGATAAGCACAATGCAGTTTTTGATCAGCATACCCGAGAGGCTTAACACGCCAAGAAATGATGGAAAGGTTAACGGTAGATTGGTAATCAACATACCTGCTACGACGCCGCAAATAATCATCGGTACTGTCAGCCAAATCACAATGGGTTGACGCAGTTCTCCGAACATTAGAATAGTAATGATGAACATAAATCCAAAGGCGAGGGGGATTTTTGAGCCTAAAGCCGTTGTCGCTTCGATATTCGCTTCATATTCTCCGCCCCATTGAAGGGAATATCCCCGCGGTAGTGCAATAGCGTCGATCTGTTCCATCACCATGGTCTGTATCTGTTGAGTGTTGTGTCCTGCAGGTGGATTACCCTGGGCAATGATTGTGCGTTCTCTTTCTCTGCGAAAGATCGTTGTGTTTGCCGCTGCTAATTGAATTTGATTAACAACCTGAGCGAGAGGGATGTAGGTTTGCCCGATTGGGCTCCAGACTTCTCTATCCATTAGTTGACCAATTTCGCCGCGTTCATCTGCTGGAGCTCTAGCAATGATCGGCAGTAGTTTGTCGCCATCTCTAAATAGGCCGAGAGGAACCCCTAATGTGTTGTAGGAAAGCGCCTTGGCGACATCTTGACGCGTGACGCCGGCCATACGCGCATTGATGTCATTATATTCTGGTATCAACTCGAGTGACTGTGGTCGCCAATCGGTCTTAGTATCAATTAGCCCCTGCTTTAGATAAACATCAAGCGCCTGCCCGGATAGCTTGCGTAGCACTGCGGCGTCGGGTCCGCTGAACCGGGCTTCAATTTTCGATTTTCCTGCCGGAGAGAATTCGGTGCGGGATACCTGCACTTCTGCATCCATACGGAGAGCCTGCAGTTGAGCCTTCGTCTCAAGCATCATGCTGTTCATTTTTGTGACGTCAGCAACCCTGACCACAAACTGAGCATAGGCGGGGTTAGGTTGTTCAGGTCTCATTGTTGCGCTGAAGCGAGGCGGGCCACGACCGGCAAACAACGTGATGGCTTCAACTCCCTGGATTTCCTGAAGTTTAGCCTCGAGAAGCCGAACATCTTCGCTGGTGTGCTGAATGTCAGTACCCTCATTGAGCCGGTAGTCTATGTAGAAAATCGGTGAGTTTGTGGTTGGGAAGAAAGCCTGCCTGACACTACCCAGCCCCCATATTGATATCACCGCTATCCCAAACACAATGACCGAAGTTAGCCAAGCATGACGCAGGCTAATAGAAAGTAATTGTTTGTAGAGTTGGTACAAGCGCCCGCTATAAACGTCTTCTTCTGCTCGTCCACTACCAGTTTTTAAAAGGTAGCTGGAAAATAGCGGCACAATCGAGATGGCGAGGACCCAGCTAAGCAATAAAGAGATCGCGATGACTTGAAAAAGTGACACAAGGAAGTGCCCAGTGTTGTCGTTTGACAGTGAGATAGGCGCAAAAGCAGTGATGCCAATGACCGTGGCGCCGAGTAGAGCAAATTGGGTTCGAGAGACGGCTTTGCTGGCAGCGTCTCGTGGACTCAGACCTCGGTTGACACCCACAACCACACCATCTGCCACTACAATGCCATTGTCGACGAGCATCCCCATCGCTATCATTAGAGCGCCGAGGGAAATGCGTTGTAACGGGATGCCGAGTAAGCTCATTATTCCAATCGTACCCATTACAGTCAGAAAAAGTACGAGTCCGACAACCGTACCTGCGCGCCAACCCATAAAGAAATAGAGCGCTGCGACAACTGTACCCACAGACATGATGAGGTTGATGAGGAAAGTACTGATGGCCTCATCTACTACGTGATGCTGGGCGTAAATAACGCTGCTCGATACACCGACGGGCATTTCTAACATGAGTTCGGCCATGCGTTGGTCGACAGTGTGACCCACTTTAACAACGTTATTACCTGGCGTTACCGAGAGTGCCACGATAAAAACCGGCTCACCATTTTGACGAATGATTTCTAGCGGCGCTTCGATTTCTTGCCTTGTGACCTTAGCAATATCACCAAGGTTTAATATTTTGGTGGTGCCCGCCTGACCGATGGGAATGTTACGAATGGCCTGGATATCTTCAAAAGGTTTACCAGGAGATAGTGTCAGCCTGCGGTCTCCAAAACGTGTGGAACCTGAATTTGTGACGGCGGTTTCCTGATTGATACCCTGCTGTAAGCGGTCGATGGAGAGACCTAGCCGGCTCAATCGCTGCTGTGATAATTCAACAAAAACTGCTTCGATGGGCAAGCCTCGAACCTCAACCTTGGCAACGTCTTCGACCTGTTTTAGTTCATTGGCAATCGTTTTCGCCATGTCTCGCTGTTCTGCTGCTGAGAACTCTGGTGCAGATACTGCATACAAAATCCCATAGACATCGCCAAAGTCATCTTCTACAACTGGGACTGCCGCGCCGCTGGGTAAGCGGATGCTGGCTTCTCCAACTCTGCGCCGTAACTCGTCGTATATTTGCGGTGTATCCTCAATACCAAATTCTTCAAGAATATCGATCTGAACTTCGGACCTGCCCGGTACTGACTTGCTGATGATCTTATCCAGATAGGGTAGTTCCTGAAGTGCAGCTTCTATTTGGTCGGTCACCTCTTGCTCGACTTCTATTGCTGAAGCGCCAGGGTACTGCGTAATGATGTAAGCTGATTTTAATGGAAAAGGTGGATCTTCAAGCCGGCCGATTTTATCAATGCCGATGAGGCCTGCTAATAAGCAAGCAAAGACAAGGAGCCACGGATAGATCGGCCGATCAATAGAAAAGCGCGCTACATCAATCAAGATCGTCTGGTCCCGATTGGAAAGGAATGACAATCATCCCTTCGCGAAGCTGGCTTGCTCCGGCGATGACTATCGTGTCACCCGAGCGCAATCCGGCGGTCACAGCTACTTTGTTGCTGTCTGGTATCCCTGTACTGACAACTCTGAGTGTGACGCGACCGCTCAGTTCATCAACGAGCCAAACCGCCAGTTGGTTGTTTGAATCAGAGACAATCGAAGAAGTCGGTACATAGGCTATTCGAGCTTTGTCGGGGTTATTATGTAATCTGATAGTAACTTTGGCGGTCATGCCCGGAAGGATGTTGAACTCTTTGGGATTAGCAAACGAAAAAGTCACTTTGTAGGTTTGAGAAAGAGTTTCAGGTTCACTTCGGTTCTCCCTAAAGGAGAGGGGAAACTTTTTGTCATCGATAAATGAAAACTCAGCTGAAACATCTGTCAGCTGATTGGAGTTGGTTGTGGCAAGTACAGACTCAGGAAGACTCGTCACCAGTAACAATTCATTGCGGTTTTGCAGACGAACAATCGGCTCCATTGCCTTAACGTTAGTGAAATTATCAAAATAGCGTTTGGCGACATAAGCATCAAAGGGAGCCTCTATGGTTGAGTCGGCCAGTGCTTCGCGAACTATGTCGAGTTTAACCCGCTCGAGTTGCGCAATGGTTTCAGCATCATCAACCGCAGATTTGGCGATACCCTTATCCGCGAGTACCGAACGTTTTCGCTGAAGGTCTAGTAGGGCTAGTTTTAGCTGAGCTTCGGCCTCCTTGACAGCCAGATCAAATTCGGTCGTCTCTAGCGCTGCAATCAGTTCGCCGCGCTTAAGAGTCTGGCCCTCAAGGATCGACATTTGCGCCAGAGGTCCTGGGACTTGAAAGGACATATCCACTGTTTGTGCAGCCTCAACGCGCCCAACAAACTCAAGCTCTTGTATTGGAGAAACAGTTTCTACTGTCATGAGTTTTGCTTGCCGGACCATCTGGTCGTCGATCGGCGGTGGTTTCCGGTCGCTACAGCCACTAGCACCAAGACTTAGTAAAAGAACCAGTACCAAAATTTGAGTGATGTTGGGCGAATGCACAAATGGTTTCATGTGCTTACCTCATCAGCCATTTCGTGCATGCGTTTTAAGATGCGCTTGGATTCTGCATTCGACCAGGGGTTTAGCTCTAGCATGTTAAGAAAACGCATCCCTTCAAGAGCCAGCAGCAAAATTCTAGTGACCTCAGGATCTTTAGTCTCGGCAGAGACTTCTTCATTTACCCGCGAGAAGTAAGCTCGTGCCGGTGCCAGGAGTTCGGGTTTCTGGGCTGCTGTAGCGAGGATTGCGAGGGACATTGCTCTCTCTGATTGGTCTTGCAGGTCGATGGAATTGAGCATGCCTGACAATTTGGATTTTTTTTCTGTTACCTGTCTGCGTTCTTCTATGCGCGCTAAGAGCGCGTTAAGCATGCCTTCTAGTAAGGCATCCTTAGACGGGAAATGGTAAAGAACGCCGCCCTTTGACATGCCAGCTTTTTTGGCGACCGCATCAATGGTGAGTTTGCCCGCACCATCCTGGGCAATGACCTGAGAGGCAGCAATAAGAATAGCATCGGCCTGATTGTTCGACCGGGCAGTAGGTTTTTTCTGAGTCATAATGACCTTTACTATACCGTCTGGTCGGTAAAGTAACTCCGCCAAAGACAGTAGTCAATATGCCCATAGCGGATAGCTAATATTCCTGATTGCTGCTCATAGTCGTCAGCTCTACTATTCTCTAGACCTTTATCGATTCGAATCCAAGTTTGAAAACCAACCTTTCTTGATCGTGTACTCGATTCCTTCGCTTGATATGGGCCGTTCTAATGAGTCTGGTGACAAAAAATATACGGCACCTAGGTTCCGCTCATTTTGCACAACATTTGAAGTTTAGCCCTTGCATCTAGTTCGCATGCCCCAGCAAACACTATAGATCTCAGGCAGCCCATCACGGATTGAAGTACATCAAGTAATCCTGCGCTATCAAAGGCGTATTTTAGTCCGACGGGTACAATCGCCCGAAGGGCTTATGATTACTCATAAGCAGGTTCGTCCCACCAGGGGAAAGCGTCAGGTAAATCGGTTGAAACTTTGTCTGGATACACGGGTGTACGTTTTTCTAAGAAACTCGCGATCCCTTCCTTAGCGTCGGCGGATTTCGCTCGCCTGTAGATGATTCGGCTATCCACTTTATGTGCTTCCATTGGATGCGGGGCGGAGGGTAGCTGCCAGAGCATTTGCCGGGTCACGGCAACGGAAACTGGCGCTGTGTTATCAGCAATTTCACGAGCCAGAGTGTAAGCGGCGTCGAGGAGCTCCTCAGGCTTATGAATCGAGCGGACGAGCCCACCTTTCAATGCTTCCGCGGCATCAAACACTCGCCCGGTCATGCACCATTCGAGCGCCTGTGCCCGGCCAACGATATTGGGCAGGAACCAACTCGCAGCGCCATCTGGTGCAATTCCGCGTCGAGCAAAAACATAACCAATGCGCGCTTTCTCGCTGGCGAGCCTTATGTCCATCGGCAATAACATAGTTGCACCGACACCCACCGCTGCACCATTGATCGCGCCAATCACTGGTTTCAGAGATTGGTACATGCGCAAGGTGAGCAGGCCCCCACCATCGCGGACTCTTACATCGGAGTAGTCATCGACCAGCTCTTCGCTGGCGAAGGGTTTTTTGCCACTTTCAGGCGTTAGGTCTGCTCCAGCACAGAACGCTCTATCTCCCGCGCCAGTTATCACGACAGCTCGGACGTTGTCATCGGCATCAAGCCGGTCAAAAGCGTCCATCATTTCTTGCATCATCGTGCCGGTGAAAGCATTCATCTTTTCCGGGCGGTTTAGCGTGATCGTCGCGATCTGGTCGGCGACCTCATAAATGATCTGGCTATAGCTCATTGGGAATTTACCTTTTTTATTCATTATTTATTGGTGTGGTGAGACGTTATCAAAGACTAGCGCCGCGTGCTTGTGATTAACGCCCTTCGAATTTAGCACTACGTTTCTCAAGAAACGCTGCGATTCCTTCCTGATTATCAAAGGTTCGACCTGCCTCTGTTTGAAGGTTAGATTCTAGTTGAATCTGTTCTGCGAAACTGTTTTCCAAACTTTGCCAATAGGCCTGGCGAATCAAGGCGAGGGACTTGGGGCCATTGGCGAATTTTTCCGCAATCTTCATCGTCTCATCCATCAGATCTTCGGCAGCAACACAGCGATTTATTAGTCCCCATTCGTGCGCTGTCTTTGCTGGGAGTTTTTCAGCCATCATTGATAGTTCAAGGGCCCGTCCCCAGCCGATTAGTCGAGGCAAAAGGTAGGTTGCGCCACCGTCCGGGACTAAACCAATATTGGCAAATGCCTGCAAAAAATAGGCGTCTTCTGAGGCCAAGACCATATCGCCCATCAGGGCGAAACTCATACCAACACCAACCGAAGGACCATTTACCGCGGTCACAAAAGGAAAGGGAAGATGACGAAGTTTGTTCATTACAGGTGCGTAATGCGTTTCAAGTATATGCCCCGCCGGTGGCATCCCGGATGGCGTGCTACGCGCCGAAAGATTCGCTCCAGCACAAAACGCGCGGCCTTCTCCAGTCATGACCAGGCAACGAACACCGTTCTCAGGCTTCAATGTTTCACTTATTCCGTGAGATATCTCGGTCACCATTTCTGCCGACAACGCGTTTAATACTTCAGGCGCGCTAAGCGTTAGTACAGCGATCTTGTTGTTGATTTCCAGTCGTATATTTTTGTATTCCAAACTCGTGTTCCTTTCGTCAGTTTTAGCTGGGTTAAAGCAGCAAGGAAAATCGGGGTCAGTGCATCTTTTCGTAATGATTACGTTATTACCATGTATTTAGCCGGCGTAATTGCATCGTTCCCAAGCGACGATGGCTTCAATTTCACTGTAGCCGTTAAGAGGGGCTAACCAACGCAATACTTGCCGTTCGAAGAAACCTTCTAGTTCATTGAGGCACAGCAAACCCACCGATCCGTAGTCAAGGGCCCAGTGTGGGAATCCCTTCAGCCATAAAAACTCAGACGTCGCACCGCGTCGTTTTATATCACGAAATTAGCGTACGGTTTGGTAGGGTAGATTATTTCATGCAAGGTATTTACCGTCTCTTCCATAAATACCAACGGGTAAAGTCGAGCTCTAGCGGGGGTGCTGGGTAGATTCAAAATATGGAATGGAGGATAGCTGTTACACTACTATTTTCTCTTTAGGTAGAACAGATATCCAACGATGACAAAATCCTTTAAGCCTGAAAAAATTTCACCTGCCGCTGAAGCCTATGTTTGGGGTTTCCCTTTGGCGTCCGTGCACCGCACGCGATCGTTACTCTGCTCAAAAACAGATACCGGTACCATGAACCATATTGACGATCTGGCGACGCCCAATGATCGAGCCATTGTCGTGCCCAATAACGACACCCTGTACTCGTCTGCCTGGTACGACTTGCGACATGGTGATCTGACGATCGAAGTACCGCCTATGGACCATGCTGGCAGATACTGGAATGTGATGATCCTCGATGCCTATACTCATGTTGCCTATATCTGTCGTCGCTATCATGGCGTGGGCGGTACTCAGGTTCGTGTGACGTTTGATCCGACCACACCACCGGCAAACGATGACAGCGACGTCGTCACGATTGGTACACCAACTGCGTGGGTCATTATTCGCGTGCTGGTTGAGTCACCAGAAGATATCGATACGGCACGTTCACTGCAGCGCGCTATTTGCGTGACAGCCCCTATATCCCATCCCAACGAGCGCACTGAGCGCGCCGGAAGAGCAACCGCGATTGGCAAAGCCGGCGCTGATTTTTACACTGAATTGAAACGTTATATAGAACTCGATCCACCTGCACCCTGGCACCCACAATTGTCTGCAGAAGCGCAGGTGATTGTTGACGACCCATCTAGTGTGTCAGAGGAGGTGCTGGCTGCAGGCGTGTTAGAAGGAGAGACGCTCATTGTGGGTCTCAATGTTGCTGGCACAGTTCGAAACAATGGCTGGAGTACAGGCCGAGACGCCACTGGATTTGGTGGCGACATGCTAAAACGCGCGGCCGGTGCAAAGTTCGGTTTGGGCGGGCACCAGGCGATAGAAAATCGATCTTACATTGCCCAAGCTGATTCAGATCGACAGCGCCTTGACGGAACTCGGCCGCTTCTGTTGCGGTTCGACGCCGACGCGATGCCGCCATGCAACGCATTTTGGTCGTTAACGGCCTATGGCATGGACATGTACCTGGTGGATAATGAAATAAATCGCTGGTCTATCAGTGATCGTACTCCCGGTCTTGTTTACGAGGCTGACGGAAGTCTAACGATCCTCATTAGCGCTACGCGGCCGGTGAAAATTGCCAATTGGCTGCCCGTTCCGGACGGTCCTTATATGATGGGTATGCGGGTTTACGAAGGTCATGATGAAGTCGTTAATTGTGAGTGGTTTCCACCTTCGCTCACAAGACTCATTGGCGAATGAGTCTGGTGAGCGAATGAGCCGGTCCAACTTTGGTCGTTCCAATGTGCCTTTCATGCGTGAATGCAATACGTTTCACAGCTCAGATATAACAGGCCAGCTAGGATGAGTAAGTTATGAACGCCAACAGGGTCTTAGATTTTTGGTTCATCGAAACAGGTACAAAAAATTGGTTTGCCAAAAACGAGATATTCGATCAGCATTTGATGAACCAATTTGGCGAAGTTCACCAGGCAGCCGCTCAGGGCGAGCTCTATTCTTGGAGAGTCGATGTAAGAGGTCGGTTGGCAGAAATCATCATCCTCGATCAGTTCTCAAGAAACCTTTACCGAGATAAACCGCAAGCCTTTGCGAACGATACCTTAGCCCTGTGCTTAGCTCAGGAGGCTGTTGACCAAAAACTTGACGAGAATCTCAACGCCACAGAACAAGCCTTTCTCTACATGCCCTATATGCACTCCGAGTCTGCCCTTATACACGATGAGGCATTGAGGCTATTTGCCGCCCCCGGTCTCGAAAGTAATTATCGCTTTGAAAAAAGGCACAAAGAAGCCATCGACAAATTTGGCCGCTACCCTCATCGCAATGCAATACTCGGTAGAGTGTCTACTCAGGAGGAGCTTAGCTTTCTTTCTACACCAGGCTCTTCTTTTTAAGACTCAAGTCATTCATCAAATTCTAACGGTCGATTACCCCCGCCAAATATATTGTTACGTTATATCGACCGCTTCACTGTCGGTTTGCGATGTTGCGGTCTTGGGCATATCAATAGGAAGAGGAAAAATTTTTATCATCAGCGATTCGGCTCAAATCGGTTTCAACTAGTCCTTGTTGAAGAAGGAGACTTAACTGCGGTATCGATAAGTTTGAGCAGAGTTGTATACTCTGAAGGAAACATTAGCATTCTAAGGTAAATGGCCGCTCAGTCGACAGTTCAGACTTAAAGTAAGGAGTATCAAGTGACACCTGCCAATCAGAGCACACCACATGCAGCTTGATAGCGATACCACAATCAAAAATCAGTCTACTCAAGGAAATCCAAAAGTCATCATTGTCGGCGCAGGATTTGCTGGCCTGCAACTGGCCAAGAAGTTTGCAAAGCAGTCATTTGATGTTTTATTACTCGACAGGCAAAACTTTCATATTTTTCAACCACTTTTGTATCAGGTTGCCACGAGTGGGCTAGAGCCAAATAGCATCATTTATCCAGTTCGTCGCGCCATAAGAGGTTTGAAAAACGTTCGCTTCCAAATGGTTGAGGTGACAAAAGTTGATACTGAAAAGAACTTGTTAATCACACCGAGCGGCGAGATCGGCTATGACTACCTGGTAATCGCAACAGGGAGCACCAATAACTTTTTCCAGTTTGAGAAGACCAAGCACCAGTTGCTTACTCTCAAATCAGTTACCGATGCGCTAAATATTCGAAGTTACATTTTGCAAAATTTGGAGCAAGCCTCTGGCTCTATCAACAAAGAAGAAAATGCAGAACTTGTGAACATCGCGATCATAGGCGGTGGTCCTGCTGGCGTCGAACTCGCGGGGGCCCTAGGCGAGATGAAGCGACATGTACTACCCAAAGATTTTCCAGAGTTAGATTTTCAGAGTATGTCGATTACGCTCTTTGAAGCAATGCCAAAAATATTGTCAGTCATGTCAGAAAGTGCTTCGAAACACGGCCTTGCATACTTGGAGCAGCTTGGTGTTGATGTGAGGCTTGGTGCTAAGGTACAAGACTACGACAACCACAGGTTGCGCCTAGAAGACGGGTCAACGTTCTCCTCACGCTCCGTAATTTGGACCGCTGGAGTGAAAGGTAATCCAGTCTCCGGGCTGGGGTCGAATTGCATTAATTCTGGACAACGTATCGAAGTTGACGGTTACTTTCGCGTCAAGGGCACCCATAATATTTTTGCCCTGGGAGATGTCGCTAGCTGCACTTCTGCTGAAAGCCCGAAGGGGCTACCGATGCTTGCCGCGGTTGCCGTTGATCAAGCCAATTACTTCGCGGTGCACTTTCGCGATATTACCCAGGGTAAAGCCTGCGCAGTTTTTCATTACAAGAACCGAGGCGTGATGGCGACGGTAGGTCGTAATAAAGCTGTTGTTGATTTACCGCATTTTGAATTTCATGGACCCTTTGCCTGGTTTGTCTGGATGTTCGTGCATATCTGGTCACTCATCGGGTTTCGTAGCAAATTGGTAGCGCTGCTTGATTGGTCGATCAATTACCTCAGTTTCGATAGGCCCTTGAGTCTCATCATTCATCCTTACCAGAAACCTGAGAAGACAGACGTAAAGGTAGAGTGATGTTCGACCGTCCACTGGCGCTTTGAGTGCATGCGCTTTATCGATGGTCATCGTGTCTTCGAGAAGTTCTTGAAGCACCTAATTTTAAAACCCTTCACTTAAGAATATATCGAGTCAACCTGGCATCGATAGAAAGTTGAATATTTGGGTAAAGAAGAATGAGTAAGCCTCAGCACTGCCTGAGCTAAATTGACGACGTCATAAAAAGATCAGTCATCTTGGTGTATATTGATTCGCATAA
>JBNMQM010000049.1:0-32937 GCA_051278195.1 Candidatus Azotimanducaceae bacterium | reverse complement strand
TTGGTTATTGTTTTTTCAACTCGCAGCACTTGAGGGTTCGGCAGAAGATCTGGAAGGCAGTCGCAGCGACTTTGATCAGTATATGGCCCGCCTTATCGACAGGGCCGATGAGACAGCAGCATTTGAACGTCGCACAACGGTTGCTAAAATTCCGCCCGGTAGTCCAATCTAACGGGCGGAATATGGTGCTTTTTAGGCCGCGTCTTCGACCGACAGCGTCTCTCTTAGTTCTCGCTTAAGAAATTTGCCGCTCGCATTTCTTGGGATAGGCTGTTCCATTAGCCATATATAGCGAGGCACCTTGTGCTTGGCCATATGGGCAAGACAGTACTGACGAATGGTATCGATGGTCTCGGTTGAGCCTGCCTTTAAATGCACCGCTAAGCCGACTTCTTCACCCAGGCGGTTATCTTCGACGCCAAACACAGAGCACTCTGCAACTTCATCAATGGTGAACACCACAGATTCAACCTCAGCGCAGAAAATATTTTCACCACCGCGCAGTACCATGTCCTTCACACGGTCGACGATGAAAATGAAACCATGTTCGTCGATTTTTGCCACGTCGCCAGTGTGTAGCCAGCCATCGGTAATACTTTCCGCTGTCGCATCCGGACGATTCAGATAGCCTTTTATGACCGGTGCACCCTTGACCCACAACTCGCCTACTTCTCCTGCCGGTACGGTATTACCGTCTGCATCGACGCAGCGAGTTTCAAAGTTAGGCATCGCGGGGCCGCAGCTGTCGGGTTTGTCGAGGAAATAAGGGCCGTTTATCGATGTGATAATGCCGCATGTTTCTGTCATGCCATAGCCCGTATTGGGGCGCGCGGTTTTCACTTTTTGGTCAATTTTTCCGACGAGATCGGGCTGCAATTGAGCGCCACCGCCGCCAACAGACAAGAGTGTACTGGTGTCGTACTTATCGAAATCTGGATGTGAGATCAATTCCCGTGACATAACCGGCACACCGGTCAGATTTGTAATGCCTTCTTTCTCAACGATTTTGAGTGCTTCACCGGCATCCCACTTGTACATGTGGACCAGCTTACCGCCGGTTAAGGTTAAGCCATGGGCTAGGCAATTGTTGGCGGTGACGTGAAACAAAGGTGTCGTGACCAGGCCGCTACCGATTGGTGCGTCCTCAGGGTTAGGGGGTGCTATGCCTTGAGCCATAGCGGCGGCAGCACCGTACTGCGCACCAGCAAAAGCGAGGTTCATAATATTGTTGACGCAACCCATATGGGTGAGCTGCGCGCCTTTGGGTTTACCCGTCGTTCCAGACGTGTAGAAAATGCATGCATCCTCGTCGCCATCGACTGTTCGTTCAGGCAGGTCGCCACCTGTCGCGGTAACTTCTGAAAAGGGCACCACGCCGTCAACGTCTGAATTTAGCCGAACACCAACGACTTTGATATCTGGAAATTTGGCCTTAATATCATTAAATCGATCCAGCCTCTCTTGATCGCAGATCAGAACTTTCGGTGTGGAGTCTTCCAATGCGTATTCGAGTTCTTCGCTGATCCACCAGGCGTTCATGCCAACAGCACCGATGCCCTGGCTGACGCAAGCCCAATAGCACAGTAGCCATTCAGGATAATTGCGCATTGAGATGGCCACCCGGTCCCCTTGTTTGACACCTTGTGCCGCGAGCCAGTTGGCAATAGAGGCGACATCCTTATGAGCTTGCCCATAGGTCCAGCGCTCATCTTGAAACACTAGGTAATCACGTTCTGCAAAGGCTGCTGAAGCTAGCCAAACTTCTCGGAGGCTTGGAGGTGCGTTAACGTATGCCTTGATGGTGTGACCGCGGACAGCCACATCCGCAATTTCGAACTGTTGACCAGGGCTGGTGAGGTTATCCCAGACTTGTTTGAACTCATCGTACATACAGGTAGCACTCCAATCAGTTTGGTTTCTTTTGTTGTTAAGACGTTAAGATATGGATTCTCGCGAAACGTTGCAATGATAGGGGGTGCTAATGTTCGAAGATCTAACCGTTATTGATGCTGCGTCATATGTCGCGGGTCCTGCTGCGGCAACTGTGATGGCGGACTATGGCGCAAATGTCATCAAGCTTGAACCGCTTACAGGCGACGGATACCGTGGTCTTGCGGCGCGTTACCGCACCGATTACAACTGGCTTTTGACGTCTCGCAATAAACGCAGTCTGGCGCTCGATATCACCAGCGATGATGGCCAGAAAATGTTGCATCGCCTGATAGAAAAGGCAGACGTGCTGATCGTGAACTTCAATCTGCGCCAATTGGCTAAGTTCCAGCTTGAATACGATACCTTGAAGGCCATTAATCCTCGACTGGTGTTGGCGCAGCTCACCGGTTATGGCAACCGCGGTCCAGAAGCCGATCGTCGTGCCTTCGACGTTGCTGCGTGGTGGGCGCGAACCGGTGTAATGGATATGATGAAGCCATTCGGTGGGCCACCGACCAATGGCGTCGGTGGCGTTGGTGATCATGCCAGTGCGATGTCGATGTTTGGCGCGATCATGATGGCACTGTATAGGCGTGAAAAGACCGGCGAAGGCAGCTTTGTGAGCTCGTCTTTAGCCGCGAATGGCGTCTGGTCAATGGGAATGCCGCTGCAAGGTGCTATCGCCGGTTACGATGTCAGCGAAATTCTGGAAGCTAAGGGACCTCGCTCGCCATTTACATTGTCCTATCAAACTCGAGACGATCGCTACGTCATGCTAGTTGGTGCTAATCCGATGCGTGAGTGGCCACTCATTTGTCGTGCTTTAGGCAAAAAAGATTGGCTTACTGACCCACGTTATGCCGATATAAAAGGCATTATGGAGCATCGCGACGAATTACGCGGTGCGTTTGCAGAGGCATTTATCCAGCTCAATCTGCAGCAAGCAGTGGTGGCTCTGGACGAGGCAGACGCAACCTATAGTGTGGTTGAAAAACTTAAAGACGTGATTACCGATGCGCAACTGATTGAAAATGAAATTATTGTGCCCACTGGAGATCCAGACCCTGATTATCAATGGACCATCAATAGCCCTATCGGCGTTGAAGGCCTAGCCAAGGTCCCCATCAAACGTGCACCCGCGATTGGTGAACATAGCGCCGAAATTCTTCAAGAAGCGGGTTTTGAAGCCGCTGAAATCGAAGCAATGCTGCAAAGCGGAGTGATTCGGCAGGATTGATGGAATCTGTCGTCACTGCTGGGTTATTCTTCGAGTTAAATAACAATAAGAGGGAAATTAGATGGAGCAGCTGACCGGTCAGGATGCCTCTTTTCTATATTCAGAAACACCGCGAAGCCCAATGCACATTGGGGCGATTGCCATCTATGATCCTTCAGAATTGGAAGGTGGCGTGCAGCGTTTTAAGTCAGTGCTGGGCTTTATTGAAGACCGTCTTCATCTCGCCAAAACTTTCCGTCGTAAGCTCGTCAGGGTGCCATTTAGTCTAGATCATCCTTATTGGATTGAAGATCGCGACTTTGACATTGAATTTCACCTGCGGCATATCCGCTTGCCAGAGCCAGGTGACTGGCGGCAGCTATGTATTCAGGCTGCGAGATTGCACGCTCGTCCACTTGATCTGACAAAACCGCTTTGGGAATTTACAGTGATCGAGGGTTTGGATGCGATTCCGGGCCTACCCAAAGGATGTTACGCGCTGGTTTCTAAAATCCATCATGCCTGCATTGATGGTGTGTCAGGTTCTGATATTGTTGAGGCCATCCATAGTATTGAGCCTCATCCACCCATGCCAGAACCACTAGAGCAGCCCTGGCAGGGAGAGAAGGAACCGAATCCGCTTGAATTAATGACCCGTGCGCAAATCAATAACATGACACAGCCGTTTCGCTTTGCAGAGGTAATGGCTAAGGCAATGCCAGCAATGGGTCGGTTTAATCGAGGTTTGGCTGAGCGCAAGTTTAGCGTCAATGCTGATATTCCTAGAACACGCTTTAGTGGCATTGTTTCCAGCCATCGGGTGGTTGAAGGGCGTAGCTTTGAGCTTGCCAAGATCAAAGAAATTAAAAATCTGGTAGATGGCGCTACGGTGAATGATGCCGTGCTCACCATTGTGGGGGGTGCGCTGCGCAAGTACCTACTGAGCAAGAAAGAACTGCCGGTTTCAACCCTGGTCGCCATGGCGCCGATTTCAGTCAGAAGTACCGACGGCAAAAATGCGCTGGGTAATCAGGTCGCTGCGATGACGGTGCGCCTGGGTACAGATACCGAGGATTCACTGCAACGGCTGGCCCAAGTTCATGATGCTGCTATGTCGTCGAAGGAAATGACTAATGCTGTGGGTGCAAAACTCATGACTGATTTTAGTCAGTTCATACCTTCCACAACTGCTGCTATGGCGACTCGCCTCTATACTGAGTTCGCGATGGCCGAGAATGTTTCCCAGGCTTTTAATTGTGTGGTGACGAATGTTCCTGGTCCACAGTTTCCGCTTTACATGGCTGGTGCGAGACTTGTGACGCAGTATGGTTTAGGGCCGATTTTTGACGGCATGGGCATTATTTTCCCAGTCTTTAGCTATGGGGGCCAAATTACTATTTCGTTTAATTCGTGCCGAAAGATGGTGCCGGACCCAGATGTATTTGCGGACTTTATCCAAGAGACCTATGACGAGCTTTTGGCTCACACTGCAACTCACACAGAAACTACAACATCAGAAGAAGCGTAACCTATGGTAGATGGTATTCATGAGGAAAGAGTCACTGCTTGGTTAGTGGGTATCATTCCAGACTTGCAGCTGCCGGTGCAGTATTCACTGATCACCGGTGGTCACTCGAACCTCACCTACATGTGTCGAGATGCCTCGGGTGCTTGTTATGTCCTCCGTCGGCCACCGCTCGGTCATGTGCTCGAGAGCGCACACGATATGGGACGTGAGCACAAAATTATCCACGCACTTCAAGATGCTGATATCCCTGTGCCGAAAACATGGGGGCTGTGTCGTGACATTGAGGTCAACGATGCGCCTTTCTATGTGATGGGCTTCGTTGATGGTCTGGTGTTGAATGACTCGGTCATCGGGGGATCCGTACCAGTCCCGGATCGGCATGGTATTGGTCTAAACGTCATCGACATCCTCTCGCGCTTACACGCGATTAACCCTGACGATGTGGGGCTCGGTGATCTAGGGCGTAAGGACGCGTATCTGCAACGGCAGCTGAAGCGTTGGAACAAGCAATGGGCGGCATCAAAGACCCATGAGGTCCCAGAAATGGAAGAGAGTGCGCGACTGTTAGCGGAAGACATGCCCGAGCAGATCGGTACAGCAATCGTTCACGGCGACTATCGGCTGGGTAACATGATTGTCAAAGATGATTCAGTGCTCGCGATTCTCGATTGGGAACTGTGCACCCTTGGTGACCCGTTAGCGGATGTTGGCTATTTGCTAAATAACTGGGTTTCGCCGGGAGAAATTGAAACGCGGGAAGGTGACCAGTCTCCTACTGCCGTTGGTAGCTATCCCTCGCGTGATGAATTGTGTGAGATCTATGCCAACAAAACCGGCCGAGACTTATCGCAGATAAACTACTACCGTGCGTTTGCTCATTGGCGTCTGGCCGCTATCGGTCAGGGTGTTTATAAACGTTATCTAATGGGCGCAATGGGTAAGGATCGGGAGGTTGATCTTGATAAACAGAAGGAAGGCGTCGCAATTCGAGCAGCAGCAGCGCTTGAATTGCTCAGTCAGTAATCCCGGTCAATAGGCTCAGAGCGATTCTCATTACACAACAATAAGAAGAACGATAATGATCAATACCGAAATCAACGGGGCAGTTGCACATCTGGTATATGACGATGGTGGCTTGAATATCATCACGCCTGCGGTGCTGGGTAAACTGTTACAAACGCTGCATTTCCTGGAATCCAATCAGGATGTCAAAACCCTGGTCATAGAGGGTAACGGGCGTTCTTTCTCTGCAGGTTTGGATCTTGCGATTGTGCAAGCAGGTGGTGACCCAATGCAGTCGATGATGCAGGACATGGGTACGCTACTATTGAATTTATATAAAAGTCGCATGCGAATCGTATCTCTATGTGCGGGTCATGCGGCTGCCGCTGGGGCCATGATTTTACTCGTGTCGGACTATCGGGTGGGCGTTAGCCGCAGTGGTAAGATAGGTTTCTCGGAAGTTGCCAATGGGATTAGTTTGACGCCATTCGCGATTCAACTGGCAGAGGATCGACTGAACCGTTCGCAACTTTTCGCGGCGACAACACTTGCCCGTATGTATGATCCTGATGCGGCTTGTGACGCGGGGTTTTTAGATGTTGCGATGTCGAACTACCGGGATGCTAAGTATCACGCCCTGCAACAGGCCGAACATTTGGCCAGGTTGGACGATGATGTATATTTGCAGACACTTCAGACGGTGAGAGCGACCACACTAGACAGCCTTTAGTGGATTGTTGGATTACCAGACCGCATTGCTAGCAATCGTTTGCTCGCAAGAATACGTATTTGCTCGTTGCTAGATTGTTGCACGATATGTGTGTAAGTCTGGTGGGCCAGCGCAATATTACCCTGCATTTCATACACCGCCCCAAGCTGCACCGCATATTCAGCTTCTTCTGGTCGCAACAGCTGTTGGCGTTCGATGCAGCGTTTACTCTCGTCCCACTGCTTCTTGCGCCAGAAGATTTGCTTCAGGTTGTCCAAGATCCGAATCATGATGTCCTTACGAGATGCCGTATCAAAATAGTGAGGCTGAAGAACTGCCTTGGTGCCGGCGATTTGCTTCAGCAATGTTCCGCAATCTGGTTCGCTCAAAATTCTACCAGCGAAAGGGTCAACTATTAATCTGTTTTCCTTGCCGTATTTCACTAAGAAGTGACCGGGAAACTTAACGCCGTAGACAGGTATGTCTAATCTCTCTCCGAGGCTTATGTGAACGAGCGCGAGTGTAATTGGAATGCCTGCTCGTTGTTCTAGAACGCGGTTTAGATAGCTGTTGCTCGGATCATAGTAGTCCCGAATATTACCATTGAACTTTTCCTCTAGATGAATGAAGTCGATCAGGCGAGCGATTGAAACACCAAACATGGTGTTCTGACCTTGGCTTGCTTCGAATCGCTCGGCCATTTGGTCAAGGAACGCCATGCCGGCACTAACATCCACGTTAGCGTCAGTTTCTGCCGCGATGACGAGAGCCGCCTCGTCAATGCGAATATCTTCGTCATCGGCATTGGCAATGGATTCGAATCTTGCTCGGGTATTTTCCTGATTCATCTAGCGTGTCCGTGAGCTAAGCGATTATCTTTGCAAGGTTAAATGGGTTATGCAATCCTCAGTCGCGAGGTAGTTATATTATGAACGAACATATTGCTCCACCCAGTATGCTGCTGCGCATGTTGGAAGGCCGCGCGGGCATCGAAGCCGGTCAGCTGCTTTTGCAGCTCCCGCTGTTACGTTTACAGGCCAAAAAAGGGCAGGGCGAGCCTATCATTGTTCTGCCTGGGTTTATGGCCGACGACAACTCCACTGCTGTGCTGCGATATTTCTTGAATAGCATTGGCTATAAATCCGTGGGTTGGGGTCTGGGTGTTAATCGAAAACCGATGCTGAGCTTATTGCCGCAATTACAGTCTTTGCTAGATAAAATGGTGACCAAACACGGGCAGAAAGTTCGCCTGGTGGGGTGGAGTCGGGGTGGCATCCTATCTCGTGAGCTGGCCCGCGATACCCCAGAAAAAGTTTCCAGGGTTATTACCATTGGCTCTCCGGTCAAGGGCGGTTCAGGTGCTTCGAGTATTGGCCCAATGGTTCAGCGCACCACTGGCCTCTCATCCGCTGCAATGTCGAAGCTTTTACGCGAGCGTCAGCAGGCAGACATCAAAGTCCCCGTGCGAGCGATCTATAGCAAGCTGGATGGCATTGTGAATTGGCAAGCGTGTATTGATGAGACGAGTCCTGACATTGAACACCATGAAATTTCGGGCAGTCATGTCGGTATGGGGACTAACGTCGACGTGTTTCGACTATTACCTAAATTGCTCAAAGACAATGGCTAGAAGCCACAGTAACCGTCACAACAGTAACCGTCACAACAGTAATAAACCCAACGAGGGGAATGGATAATGGACTTTGATCTGGCAATGACTGATGACTTGCTATCGACGACACGAGCGGTCCGAAAGCGACTGGATTTTGAAAAACCCGTGCCACGTACGGTAATAGAAGAATGTATTGCGTTGTCGCAGCAAGCTCCCACAGGAACGAATTCTCAGGGTTGGCGTTGGATTGTTGTCGAAGACGCAAAAAAGCGTGAGCGGCTGGCAGAAATCTATCGCATGGGCTCGGGCGAGTACCTTGCGGCGCAAACTAAAATGGCGGAAGAGTCGGGTGATGTGCAAACTGGGCGAGTGATTGACTCCGCTATGTTTCTAGCCGAGAACCTGCAGCATGCACCAGTTCACGTGATTCCCTGCTTAACGGGCAAGCCGCCCGAGGGAACGCCAATTACTGCAATGGCAGCGATGATGGGATCTATTTTCCCGGCGGTATGGAGCTTTCAGCTGGCACTTCGAGCAAGAGGTCTTGGCTCTTGCATAACGTCGCTGCACACCTTCAATGGTCATTTGGCCGCAGAGTTGTTGGATATACCGGATGATATTTTGCAGGTTGCGCTACTACCAGTCGCGTATACCAAAGGCACGGATTTTAAGCGAGCAAAGAGACCGCCCGCCTCAAGTATCATACATTACGACAGCTGGTAAGTTTAGAGTCGCCCCTCGGTCACATCGTCGCCGAAAAGCATTCTTGAAAAGGGCTCCACATTGGGGCCCCGACGTAAATGGTGACCGCCATCGACACTGAGGGTCACGCCAGTGATCCAACTAGATTCAGAGCCGCAAAGAAAACCCACCGCATTGGCGATATCTTCGACCACGCCTGTTCTGGATATAGGCATGCACTCAAGGTAATCCTTCAGCACTTCTTCTGTCGTCATTAAGCCCGCTGCAATTTCAGTATCAACCAAACCGGGGCAAACGCTGTTAACCCGAATGTTGGCGACACCAAGTTCGTCGGCGCAATTCCTCACCAGCATATCAATGCCTGCCTTACTGACACAGTAAGGACCCATAAATCGATGTGTTCGCACGCCAGCGATTGACGAGATTGTGCAGATTGCGCCACCGCCATTTTTGGTCATCGCTCTAGCGGCATGTTTAATGGTGTAAAACGTGCCGCTTAAGTTGGTTTGCATAATGCTGTCCCAGCTTTCACCTTCTGTCACCATGATGGGCGCCAGACCGCCGATACCAGCATTGGCGACCGCGATGTCGAGGCCGTCAGCGCCAGCTTTTTCAACCGCTGCCTGTACATCAGCTTCTATGCTGACGTCACCGCTATGAGTTTCTATACCAACATTGGGAAACTCAGATTTCAGTTCAGCAGCAGCGTTGTCGAGTTTTTCTGCATTGCGCCCCATGATTAATACATTTGCACCTCTGCTGGCGAAATACTTTGCGCAGCCCAGACCGATACCGCTGCCACCACCTGTGATAAAAACGTTTTTGTTATTCAGATCCGTCATGGCGTTTTCCTGGTGGTTTGTGTGCTTGGGCTGTCAGTGCGGCCTTCAGCGCAGCTTTGTTCAATTTTTGTTGTTGTTGGGCAATACGGGCGTCAGAGCCGATGTGACTCTCGCCGCGGGCTTTTGAGAGCTTTACCTGATGCTGCCGCTCGCGAAACCGGGCTTTTTGCGTTTCACTTTGGGTATCGATGCAATGTGGACAACTAACGCCTTTTTGATAAGCGTTGCTCGCTTTGTCTTGCTCTGTGATGGGCATGCGGCAGGCATGGCATTGGTCAAAGCTACCTGGCTCCAACTGATGGTTGACCGTCACGCGGTTGTCAAAAACAAAGCATTCGCCTTGCCACATAGATTGCGCTTCCGGGACGTCCTCTAGATATTTTAAGATGCCCCCTTTCAAGTGATAGACATCCTCAAAACCATTTGCCTTGAGATATGCGGTAGATTTTTCACAGCGAATACCGCCGGTACAAAACATTGCCACCTTTTTTTGCTTGGAGGGGTCGAGGTTAGCTTTTACGTATTCTGGAAATTCACGAAAGGATGTGGTGTGCGGGTTTTCGGCATGTTGAAAAGTGCCAATGTTTATCTCGTATTCGTTGCGCGTATCAATAACCGTGACGTCGGGGTCGCTAATGAGATCATTCCAATCTTTGGGTTCAACGTATGTCCCCACGATATCGTTAGGGTCGATGTCGTCGACGCCCATGGTGACGATCTCTTTTTTCAGCTTTACCCGGCTGCGATAAAACGGAATGTCTTCGTCTTGGGATAACTTCCAGGTCATGCCTTTGAACTCTGGCATCGCAGTGAGGTAGTGGAGCAGGTCGTCAATCGCCGGTTGAGTGCCAGCGATGGTGCCATTGATGCCCTCATGGGCCAGTAGCAAAGTGCCACGGATATGGTTTTTTTCCATTCGGGCCAGCAGTGGCGCTTTAAGGTCGGCATAGTGCGACAGCTTTACGAAATGATAAAGGGCGCAGACGATAATGGGTTTGGGGTCTCTCATGGCGGCGTATTATGTCGTAAAGACGTCGCCGTCCCAACAATCGATACGCGCAAATTCTTCAACTGGCTTGCGGCGCAATTTCGTCAGCTGCTTTTTCGGCTTGCCAATGCCAATCATGGATGCGACCGCAAACTGATCAGGCAGGTTGAGAATTGTTTTGGCTGTTGGCTCCTGGTGGGCTAAAAAGGTGGTGAGAACACCGCCAAGGCCCTCGTTTCTTGCTGCTAGGAGAATGTTCCAAACAAATGGATAAATAGACGCGCCGGAAACCACACCGACTCTGGGCATGTCTTTGTCAAAGCTGCTGACGAAGCTGAGATCGACACACACGACTAGCACAACCGGTGCAGACTCGAGGTCGTCGACGAGAGGAAATGTGGCTGAGGTTGCTTTAACGGTGGCTTCGGTGACGTTGCTTGGGTTGATGCTGTTGAACGGCGTCTCGCCACTGCCCGCCTCGGCTTTGTACTGTTTGATGGTGGGCGTCATGGCTTCTCTTAACTGGCGCCGGATGGTTTTGTCTTTGACGATGATCACCCGCCAGCCTTGGCGGTTGCCACCACTGGGCGCGAACCGGGCATTGTCTAGAATCCGGTGTAGAGTCTCATCGTCGACCTGTTCATCCGTGTAGTCTCTAGCGGCGAAGGTCGTTCGCATGACGTCATAGACTTCCATACTGGTGTCTCCCAAGGTTTTTAGTTGGATATTGGTCGAAGATCGTTATTCTTTCACAGTTTTGTGCAGCCATTCCAATCCGGCAGGGGTGCGGATACTATGGCTAATTATTAACCAGGAAGAATCAATGCCTCTTCAAAATGATGATACCGTCATTGATCAAGTTAAGTTTAGTGCCTCGTTATGCTGAAGAAAGGCGATCAGGCGCCGGAATTTTCTCTTCCCGATGAATCTGGGCAACTGGTGACACTCGCCAGATTGCTAGAACAAGCGCCGCTGATTCTCTATTTCTATCCAGCCGATTTTACACCGATCTGCACGGCTGAAGCCTGCAGTATTCGCGATATGCACGGTGATATTCTAGATGTCGATATGCAGGTTGTTGGTATTTCACCGCAGTCGAGTTCGAGCCACACTAAATTCAAGGACGAGTTCAACTTACCTTTTCCGTTGCTGTTTGACGATAGTAAGCGCGTTATTCGATCCTATGGGGCTGATGGAATACTAGGCATGGGTGTGCGCCGAGCGACGTTTTTAGTGGATCAAGATGGCAAGATCGAAAACCTTGTTGTGTCTGACTTGTTTGTCTCGAGCCACGTGAGTTTTATTAAACAAGTCATTGCCGGGCGGGCTGCTTGAACCAGACCATAAGAGGTCAAGGCATTGAAACCGGACTATCCTTAACGACATGCTCTTCAACCCAAAAGAACAATAGTAAAAAATGCACTCATCCAATTATCAGGATTTTGTGAACAGCCAGTTACCTCTTTTTTTGGGTTTGGTGTTGTTCGCGTGTGTCGGATTGCTCACAGAGCAAACCCTTGAAACACAACGTTATTCTAACCAAATGGCGATCGATATTGATCTGCGCAGTGATCTTTATACCGTTCGGGAGAAGATTGATCAGTCATTGAGTGCGCTGCTTTTTCGAAGCCTGGGCTTAACCGCCTATGTTCAGGCTAAATCTGGTCAGATAGATCAAAAGGAGGTGACCGCCATGTTTGGGGCGCTGTATGCGAACTCCGAGCATATCCGCACCTTCGGTCTGGCCGAAGGCACTCGCGTTGCATTTGTCTACCCGGAAGAAGGCAATCAAGCGGCGCTGGGTATCGATTATCGAGATGTGCCGGCCCAGTGGCCTGAGGTACTGGCGGCAATCAACACCACCGAGGGTGTACTTTCAGGGCCAGTAGAACTTTTGCAAGGCGGGGAGGCTCTGGTTTTTCGAATACCTGTCAGAGTCCTCGGTGAATATTGGGGGTTATTGTCGACGGTGATCGATGTGGAATCCTATTTATCAGAAATCGCTTCTGGCAGGGTGTTCGCTGACGGTAGGTTATCGATACGGACGGTGAGCGGTAACACACAAAAACTGCTTTACGGGGATGGCTTGGAATTCCAAGATCTTCAGTCTCAAAGGATAGATGTCTCTGTGCCTGGCGGGCATTGGGAATTGGCATTGTCTGCGAAGCCTGATCTCAACTCTCCCTTGGTCAGCGTTCGGCGGTTGTTCGGTTGGGTAGTGGGGTTATTATTGGGTGGTGGTGTTGCAACCATTCTGTATCAAAGTCGTGCACTGCAGCGCCTTGCGCTGGTGGATGGGTTGACTGGCATTGCGAATCGTCGTCAGTTTGATTTTCTGCTGGAGCGGTTTTGCGAAAAGTACGACCGTCGTAATAGCGGCTGTTTTGCGGTGCTCTATTTGGATCTTGATAATTTCAAAGATATTAACGATGAGTATGGTCACCGTGCTGGAGATCATTTTCTGATTGAACTGGCCAAAAGGGCTCGTTTGGCAATACGCGGCGGTGATCTTTTGGCTCGCTGGGGTGGTGATGAGTTCGCCATTATTCTTGATAACCCGACCCATACGAAAGTTGTCGATGTGGTTGATCGGGTACGATCACTGTGCGAGCAGCCGGTGCGCTGGCGAGATTCAGATATTAAAGTCGGTGCATCGATAGGTGTCGTGCATTATCCGGAAGACGGTCTGACGCCGGAGGAACTCGTGAGCGTTGCGGATCAGAAAATGTATGCGAACAAGCGCTTTCGCCAACAGGCAGCGAAAGAAGCAGGAATAAAAAAATAGCCGCATAAATGCGGCTATTTTTTTAAGAACTGATGGTTTGTTCTATTAAGTCAGGTGCTGACTAGTACTGGAATTCAGGCAAGTTTACGACGATGCCGTCCAAAGAGTCAGAAACAGGAATTTGGCAAGACAGGCGTGACCGTGCTTCTCGGTCGGGGTTCAGGTCTAGCATAGATTCTTCACCTTCAGAAGGTGTTGCCAACTTTCCTACCCAGGCCTCATCAATCAGCACGTGACAGGTAGCGCAAGAACACTCACCGCCGCAATCTGCATCGATACCAGCGACACCATTGTCGAGAGCAGCATTCATTATAGATATGCCGTCATCAGCTTGAACGGTGGTTTTTTCGCCGTCGTGCGATACAAAAATGATATTTGCCATGGATTTTTCTCCTCCAATTATTGGGTCCCATGTGACTGGGTAAGCTCTAATGCGTTTTACGCAGAAGACATGATTTTAAGCGACGCAGAAATTTCGAAAAGGTGAGATCGGGCCAAAATCTGATGCGATCTGGCCAGGTGCCCTAAATCGGCCGTAACTGTACCAAGGTTTACGATTAAATGGTTAAACAATTGGCCGAATAAACGGCCATCACCATCTAGCCTCTATGCGGTCGGAAAGCCGTTCTGACTTCATCGACGAAGGTCTCCGGCTGTTCGAAAGCGGCGAAATGTCCACCTTTTTCAAGCACGTTGAAATATCTGAGGTCGACAAAGCGTTGTTTGGCCCATCGTTCCGAGGTTTTGAAGATCTCTTTGGGGAAGATGCTGATACCTGAGGCTACAGTGACAGGATCGAGAGAGGTCTTGCCCATACTCTCCCAATAAATTCTCGCGCTCGAAGCACCCGCGTCGTTGAGCCAATAGAACATGACGTTATCCAATAGTTCGTCGCGGCTAACGATATTTTCTGGATGGCCGTTGCAATCCATCCACTGGTAGAATTTTTCCATAATCCAAGCAGCTTGACCGATAGGTGAATCAGCCAGCCCGTAACCCAAAGTTTGTGGGCGAGTGGCCTGTTGCTTGGAATACCCAGAGTCGTGGTCCTGATAGAATTTTAGATCGGCCAGTGCCTGCTTTTCTAGATCTGTCAGGCTTTCCATGGTCTCAGGGTCTGGTCCGACGATAGGCATATTGATGTGAATTGCCTGGCAGTTACCGAGGTTTTGGACCCCGATCTGGGTGGTGACAATCGAACCCCAATCACCGCCCTGGGCAAGATAATGGTCGTATCCCAAGCGCAGCATCAGAGTGTTCCAGGCAGTGGCGATGGCATCAATACCCCAGCCGGTGCTGGTTGGTTTGCCTGAAAAGCCAAAGCCAGGCAGGCTCGGAATGACCAAATGGAAGGCATCCCCAGCATCACCGCCAAAAGCGGTGGGGTCGGTTAGTGGTGCGATGACCTTTTGAAATTCCACAAGTGAACCCGGCCAGCCATGCGTCAGTAGCAGGGGTTTTGCATTTTCGTGTTTAGATAAGATATGTTGGAAGTGGATGCTGACGCCGTTAATTTCGGTCTTAAACCCTGGCCATTGATTCAGTTTTGATTCGCGCTCACGCCAGTCATAGTCATTGAGCCAGTAGTCTCTCAGCTGCTGCATGTATTCAAGAGGAATACCCTGTGACCAGTCGGACGGTGTTTCCTTGTCTGGAAACCGCGTCATGCTAAGGCGAGTCTTCAGGTCAGCAAGATCTGCTTCGCTAATATCGATCTTAAAGGGCGTGATTTCAGTCATTCTATTCTCCGATTCCGATCACAATCTTGCCGATCGCTTCCCGGTTTAGCATCTTCATCATGGCCTTCCCTGCGTCTTCCAGAGCAAAGGTTTCTCCGGCTGCTGGGTTGAGCTTGCGGGCAGCGATCCATTCTAGCAAGGTCGTCGTTACCGGTCTTGATGCCGTCGGGTTTGCTGCGATATGGCCGCCCCAGTTCACGCCGACAATTGAACAACGCTTTAGGAGCGCTAGATTGAGCGGTACTTTAGGAATTTGTCCCGTGGCAAAACCCACGACCAGAAAGCGCCCGCCAGGGCTCAGGGAACGCAATGCTGCCTCTGCGAAGTCGCCGCCCACTGGGTCGTAAACAACGTTCAGAGGCTTGCCGTCCAAGATGGCCTTGAGGTCGTCGCGCCAGTCTTCCTTGGTGTAGTCTACCGTCGCGTCAGCACCATACTGTAGACAGGCAGCGCGCTTTTCTTCGGTTGAAGCGGCTGCAATCACTGTCGCGCCCATTGCCTTAGCAACATCTATTGCCGCAACACCGACACCGCCAGCACCACCAAGCACTAATACTCGCTCACCGGCCTTCAATTTGCCGCAAAAAGTTAGGCCGTGGTACGCAGTACAATAATTGACGAGAAAAGAAGCTGCGGCCTCGAAGCTCAGGATCTCAGGGATGGGCAGGCAGCGGCTTTCATGCAACGTGACCATCTCTGCCAGACCGCCTTGACTCGGCATGGCCAAGACTCGCTGGCCGGTGCGTAAATGCTTAACTTTGCTGCCAAGGGCAGTAATGACGCCAGCAATCTCGTTTCCCGGTGTAAACGGCAAGGTTGGTTTGATCTGATACAGTCCTGCCACTGTGAGTGCATCAACGTAACCGAGGCCAGTGGCCTTGATTTGGACTAGGACTTCGCCCTCGCCCGGTACCAGGTCGTCAACTTCTGTCACTTGAAGTTTGTCGGGACTTTCGAATTTTCTACAGACAATTGCTCGCATCGGGTGGTTTACGCTTCATTTTAAAAGTAAAGGATACTATTTCTTCCTATCGGCTGGCCAACCTCGTTTGGTATTCCATTTGTAATCCATTTATTTTCTTTTATGATCAGCGTTTGATGAGGCCGCCTAGAGCGAAATGTGGCTGACTAACACGAATTGAGGAGTGTTATGACGATTGGAATTGGGTTGGGGCTGTCTCGGTTTCCGTTTGAGGATGCCAGTGGCTACTGGCGCTGGATCGAGCAGTGTGAAGATGGTGACGTGGAATCAGTTTGGCAGACTGATCGGCTTATCTCAAAAGAACCCATGTTGGAATGCTTTACAGCCATGGCAGCAATTGCTGGTGCTACCAAGAAGATCCGGTTTGGCTTCAACGTTGCCTCCATAGCATTACGAGATCCGCTTATTGTCGCGAAGCAGTGCGCGACCATCGATATGCTGAGCAATGGACGTTTGCTGCCAGCTTTTGGCTTAGGCAGTGCGCTCTCCCAAGATTATGTGGCCTCTGGTACGCCGACAAAGCGGCGCGGTAAGAAAGCAGATGAGGCGCTGGAGTTGGTCTCGCGGCTCTGGCACGAGGACGAGGTTTCGTTTCAAGGCGAGTTCTTTCAATACGCCGGTGCAACGATTTCTCCAAAGCCAGCTAATGCACACATACCCCTGTGGATTGGTGGTTCTAGCGAGATCGCCATGCAACGGACAGCTCGTGTGGGCACGGGTTGGCTGGGTGGGTTAGATTCTCCTGAGCAAGCGGGTGTTATGGTGCGGGGCATTAAAGAAGCCCTCAAGCACACCGGTCGAACCATTGATGATGACCACTACGGTGCTAGTTTTTCATTCCGCCTGGGCTCGGCTCAAGATTCTGCTGCTAAACGTACTTCTGATGCCTTGTCTGCTCGACTGAAGCGCGATCCATCAAAATTTATGGTGGTGGGAGATGCGGCAGCAATCGTGGCGCGAGTTCAGGAGTACATCGATGAGGGTTGTTCAAAGTTCGTGCTGTTGCCGATGGGCGAGGGTAGTGCCGATATAGCAGAACAGACCCGGCTAGTTATCGACGAGGTTCTGCCCGCTTTCGAGTGAGTCTAGATCGCTCATGACCTGCTGAAATTCATCGAAGATTTCTTCTGCTAGATAGTCGCTAAACTCGCCGGCGTCGAAAAAACTTCCCTTACACTGCGGGCATCGTTCAAAGCGAATTTCCAGGGCAGCCTTGTGGGCGACCTTATGCAGGGGAATCTGACATCTAGGGCAGTTGATATTGCGCATATGGTCGTACTTAGCACCAACGAATTCATCGCCAATATCAATAGCTTCAGCGCCCTGTAATTTTTTGAGTTCATCCTGTTCGCGATGGTCGAACCAGATGCCGATACAGTTCGTGCACCGATCAACCTCGATACCATTGAAAGAGACAATTTCCAGATCATGTTCGCACTTTGGGCAAATCATTTCTCAGCTCCTGCTGTTGCTCGTTAGCCGGTGTCCGCCTGACGATAACTTTCCTTGTATTGCCTTATCAGGATAAGTCTTGTGGCGATAAGTCTTATCGGGAGAGGACCGGTGTCCAGATAAATTCAACTCCAGTATATCTTGGACTGTTCAGGTCTGCGACTGTGGAGACGCCTTGTGTGGCAGTAAAGGTTGACAGTAGAGGGACGTATTGGGCGTCAAAAGACTGATCGATGTTCACAATAAAGCGTTTGTCATTAATATTCTGACTGAACAAGCGTACTTGGTAGTCATCCCAGGCATATTCAATTGAGGCATCCCAGCTTGAATGTCGACGGACTCTGCCCGTCGCGATTGCAGGGTTGCTGTGGTATGAATCAAAGAATCGATAACCGGCAAATAGATTAAAAGTACCCCACCGGTACGGAATTGAATATTGACCATTTAAATAAAAGGTGTTTTCCGGCGATCGCTCTGGCTCGAACTGAAGATCTAAAACCTCCCCTGGAAGTGTCAGATTGGGTACGCGATAGAAGGAGTAGCTGTTTGCGATGTGTCCCCAGCTACCGCGAAGGTAGAGATTCTCAGTTGCAGCGTATTCCACCTCGAGATCGAAACCGCGTACCTCTATATCGCTAACATTATCGTATCGGTATTCGATATTGCCATTCGCTACTCGATCCGCAAAGAGTTGAACTTTATCGTTCTGATAATTGTTATAAAACGCCATGTTAAGTCGCAGTCGATCTTCTAGCCAGTGGCTCTTCATGCCCAGTTCTAGGCTCTGGGTTGTTGTGGTTTCGTAGTGGTCAGCAGAAAGAATACTAAGTGCCGCATCGCTGAACCCGCCGGGAGTATGATCGACGGCATAACGACCATAGACCATGGCTGACTCGTCAACTTTATAGCTCGCGCCAAGATGCCCGGCAACCTCGTTGAAATCTTTGTCTCCGAAAATCACCTGGTCAGTGTTGGGAAATTGTGCAGAAAGTACCCGATCAATACCGGCTATGCGGTGATCAAAATCTTTTTCAAAACGAGCAAACCGGACACCGGCATCCAGTATCCATTGTTCGTCGTACTGGTATTTTGCGTAGCCAAATGCGGACAAGGTGCTTGATTTTTGACTGCTTTGAGTCGTGCTTGTTTGTCCTGCTAAAGGTATTGGAAAGACTCGTCCTGCGGTTATAAGCGTGTCGAGTAGGAATAAGTCATTGCGCGTTAAATCGTATTCGGTTTGCAGGTAGTATCCGCCAACAGTATAGCTAAGGTTGTCTGAGTACTGCCCAGAGACTCTGAGGTCGGTCGAAACTTGGTCGTAGTCAGAGTCAAATGTTGACGAAAACTTGTCGACGAAAGTACCATCGAAATCTTGAGAAAATTGTTCTTTGGTGCTTCGTAAGCCTGTAATACTTGTGATTTGGAGATTTTTGTACTCGGCATCAATACGTATAATTTGGCTGTCTGATTCAAACTCTCGTTTGTTCGAAAAATTTTGCAGGAAGCGTTGTGGGTTATTGCTCTCTGGTAGGCGAGCATCGGTAACGCTAGCGCAATTCGCAATGGCGGGTGCGTTAATCGGATCAGGTACGCAGACCAGATCGTCTGTGCCACTAAAATTTAATAGCCCTGGTGTGTCTGAGTCATCGCGGTCGATATCAATGGTGTATTGCACCGTGACATTGTCCCTGGCTTGCCATAGCAGAGATAGTGCGTAGGCAGTCCGGTCAATACCGTTTTCTCGGCGATCACTGAAGGTGTTTTTGAGGTCTTTGCCATCACGTTTTTGATGGTTGATCGTCACTTTTCCTGCCAGTCCTGCTGTGACTGGAAAATTTAAAATTGCGTCTAAATCTCTCCCTTTGAACTCGCCAGCGCTGATTCGCGTTTTAAGGCCAAGTTCCCCGGTAGGCTTTGAACGAATCATATTGATCGATCCGCCCTCGGCTGGTGCGCCGTTAAATGTGCCTTGTGGTCCGCGGGCGATTTCTATTTGTTCAAAATCGAACAGAGTTTGGTTTTGCGCGGCGTGCGTGCCGACATAAACGCCGTCAATAGATACCGCGACAGCCGGCTCGAACCCCTTTGAAGGGTTGTTAGAATGGATGCCGCGGAGGCCGATGGCTGCACCCTGGGGTGTGCCGCTAATAGGGTCAACGACCAGACCAGGAACATATCCTTCAAGATCTTCTAAAGTGCGTCGGTAAGTTGCTTCAATTTCCGCTTGATCGATGACGGTGACGGATGTACCTGACCATTGCACATCTTCTGCCGCGCCATGCACGTGTGAAGCTTGAGCTTTTAGGGGTATGGACTCAATGCTGGTTGAGTCTGATTCAGCGGCCATAGTCGTTAGTGGTGCTATCAGTGGTGCTAAGAATACGGTACAAAAAACGACTACAAATGGCGGGTAGCTCAGGGAATGACTCATGAATTTTCTCGGTTTAGTGTGTTTTTGTGTCGAGAACACTGGGGGAATGATAAGCCGCGAGGTGCGTGACATGCAATGCGCACGCGAGTTCAAGGGACGAGATGGAAAAGCAGTTGGAGGAACAGTTGAGGGCCATTTTTCAGGCCCCCATTAAGGTCCGCCGGTGGTTAACGCCAGAAAGTCGTTTTAGGCGCGGCGTCACTCATATCAAGCACGTCATCGGCGCGATCGATAAAGTCTTCGGCGGTAAAGTCATGGCCAAGATCTATACCAGTGTTGGCATAGACCATATCACTGGCAAACTTACCTCGTGCTGCTTGAATGATTCGGCCATTAGGTGCTTGCTCAGAAGCGAGATAGAGAATCACCGGGCTCACTAAAGAAGGGTGATTGCGCGGGTCTGGCTTGTCCGGATCAATTTCACTACCGGGTACGCTGGCTGTCATTCGAGTGGCAGCGCCAGGGGACAAGCAGTTAGTGTGGATATTATGTGAAGCACCTTCCCGGGACAGGTTGTTCATTAGGCCAACCATACCCATCTTTGCCGCGCCATAGTTAGACTGGCCAAACGAACCCAGGATGCCGGATACGGAAGCCGTAAAAATGACTCGGCCATAATTTTTCTCGTACATGATCGGCCAGGCATGCCATGTGACATACGCGCTGCCGTTGAGGTGCACGTTGACGACCAGGTCCCACTCTTCCAGAGACATTTTTTTGAACGATTTGTCTCGTAGAATACCGGCGTTATTGACCAGAATATCGACCGTGCCAAATTCAGCGACAGCAGTTTCCACAATTCGTTTCGCGCCCTCTTTATCGCAAACCGAATCCTTATTGGCAACTGCGGCACCGCCGGCTGCTTTGATCTCGGCAACGACCAGGTCGGCGGCATCGCTCTCGCCTGAACCATCAACACTGCCGCCTAAATCGTTGACGACGACTTTCGCTCCATTTTTGGCCAGCAACAGGGCATGTTCCCTGCCAAGACCACCGCCAGCACCAGTGATAATTGCAACTTTTCCTTCAACACTCATGATTCTCTCCTCGAGACTCGAATTTTAGTGAACGTAAAATAAAGCATCCGGCGCGCTTTCGCCAACCCCTTAGTGGGCGCTCACGGGTAGGTGATTAAGAGGTAGTTCTGTCCGATAGATAAGCTGACTCAAGGCGAAGCTGGTTTGCAGTCCCTCAACGCCACGTAAAGTGAGGAGTTTTTCTTTCAAAAAGCTGTGATAGGCGTCCAGATCAGGTGCCACAACGCGCAATAGATAGTCGTGCCCTCCAGAAAGTGCGTAGCATTCCATCACTTCGGGAAAGCGCGTCAATCCCAGTTCAAATTCGGGGACTACCTGGGAGTCCTCGCGCTTGAGTGACAATTCTACAAAGGCATTGACTGGCAACCCGACTTTTTTGTGATTGAGAAGCCCGACGTACTGTTCGATGACACCCGATTTTTCTAGGTTTTGGACACGGCGTGCGCAGGGAGTTTGACTAAGGTTCACGCGTTCGGCGAGTTCAACCATGCTCAGCCTGGCATCGATTTGCAGATGTTTCAGGATTTGAAGATCGATTTTGTCCATGTCATGCTCGACAAATGGTGTAAAGCACTAATAATATCTGCAATTATGAAATATAGCGCCAATATTAGTGAAAAATAGGGTGAAAATTATCAATTTGTACTTCAAGCCTTTTTGTAGAATAGCGCCTCTTGTTAACGGTTAAGAAGGCAGCAGCATGGCGAATCCTATATTTGAAAATCCTATGGGCACTGATGGGTTTGAGTTTATTGAATATACGTCACCGGACCCCGCCCATTTGCGCCTTTTGTTTGAGCGCATGGGCTTTCCTGTGACGGCGCGGCACCGCAGTAAGGACGTGACCCGCCATTCCCAGGGTGATATCAATTTTATCATCAATGCGGAGCCAGGCAGCTTTGCACAGTCATTTGCCGCCGCTCATGGCCCTTCTATTTGTGCCATCGCTTTTCGAGTTAAAGATGCCAGCGCTGCTTTCAAGCGCGCAGTAGAAAAAGGCGCAACACCGGTTCAGGGCAATGCCGGGCCAATGGAGCTGAACATTCCGGCAATCGAAGGTATTGGCGGCAGTCGCCTCTATCTGGTTGACCGATACGGTGAAAACACGATCTATGACGTCGACTTTGACCTTGTTGAAGGAAGCGGGGCAGTTCAGTCCACGGGACTGACCTACATCGATCATCTGACCCATAATGTGAACCGCGGCATGATGTCTAAGTGGGCGAGCTTCTATGAGGATCTGTTCAACTTTCGAGAAGTACGCTTTTTTGATATCGAAGGCCAGGTGACCGGCCTGACAAGTCGGGCTATGACCAGTCCTTGCGGAAAAATCCGAATTCCGATTAATGAATCATCCGACGACAAATCTCAAATTGAGGAATATCTGCAGGAATATAAAGGCGAGGGTATCCAGCACATCGCACTCGGCACCGACGACATCTACCACTCAGTTGATGCTATCCGCAACAACGAGGTTCAATTCCAGCAAACGCCTGACACCTATTTTGACGGTATTGCGGAACGGGTGCAGGGGCATGCAGAAGATGTGAGTCGGTTGCAGGCGCGGGGGATTTTAATCGATGGCTGTGCTGACGATGGGATACTGTTGCAGATATTTACTGAAAATCAGATTGGTCCAATCTTTTTTGAGTTAATCCAGAGAAAAGGCAATCAAGGGTTTGGAGAAGGTAACTTTCAGGCGTTGTTTGAGTCTATCGAGAGAGATCAGATGCGTCGCGGTAAGATCTAGCCCTTTTTCCACAAGGCTTAGACCTTTAGTAAGACCTTTAGTAAGACCTTTACTTAGGTCTGGACCTAGACCAATTTCACTCTCAGTCGGGTCGCCTCAAAGTGCTTCGCTACGCGCGGATGACCGACGTCTTCGATTTTAAGATGCTTCTCGATGTCGACCGTTTTGCCCGTCTGGGTTTGCAGCCAATGACAGATACTGCTTTCGAGAGGTCCATCGTCGGTCATGTCAGTGACGAAGGGTACGCTATCGTAAGAGTCGAGATAAATTTCTAGCTTGTGATTTTTCATTGTAATAACCCTTCTTTATGGCCCTTTTTGATAGACCTTCTTTGAGGAGAGCTATTAAATGACAAAATTGGTCGTCAAAATGTGACGTACTTCACAAAAAATCTACGAATACGTTCAAAAATTGCCGTTCTAACAACTAACTTTCGTTGTCATGTGGCGCATTTGGAGCTAAAAACCACCAACCTTAAGCGATGAACCTAAATTGAGAAGTTCCCGGGGCGTTAGCCCCGGGGTCAGGTTAAGAAATGCGCTCACTTACAGCGTGAAATCACCCACTAGCATCAGATCGACGAACTCAGTTCGTTGTTCATCATCCAGTAGATCGCAGATCGCAACGATTGATTTTGCGGTTTCCTCGTTGAGTTGTGCCGTTGCTTTGGTCCTCTCAGTTAACACCTCTCGGCACTCGTCCAAGGTAGGTGTTCCCTCAGCCATAATGCCCGCAAGGCCTGCAACTGTGCGCTTTTCATCGAGAACGGCCTGTTCCCGCTCCGTTTTGAGCTGGTTCAGAACCGTTGCCATTCGACGCATTTGGTTTTCATCCAGGTCCAGGCGGTGGGCCAGATAGCGCAGCGGTCGGCGCACGCCAAAACCGGCGCTACTGTGGCCGTGCCAGCGGGTTTCCATGCGGTCGTTCTGCCCAGAGCGGGTAGACTGCCCAGAGCGGGTAAAACAGTGTCCGGCGTACGCAGCGCGCATGGGCCAGCAAAAAGATCGATATCTCATCGGTAATCCTCCAATAGTTGGGGTAGTCGCCGGGGTCTAGCCACCAGCGGTTGTTTGTTCCGGCATTCGCTCGGAATACAAATACGTTACTCCCGTGAACTGTAATGCTCAAGTTTTACTATATAGTAAATAAATAACTTTATTAAATAGACGCAAGCCCGTAGTGTAGAGACCTCACACCAGAAGGCGCCTAAGAATGAGAGTCGTGCTAAAACAGCTGCTAGACGCCGGTTGGCAATATGAGCCGTATTATCTGCCCTCCTACAATAGTGATCACTTACCGATGACGCTTTCTGCTATGGCTGATCTAGGTGCCTCGGATGAGGTTTTGATAGGGTTTCATGCGCGCTATTGCCAAAGGCTTCATCCCGCTGAACTAGGACCAGAGCTTTTACATCTGCAAGATGGGCGAGGGCGCAGAGAAGCTTTTGTGGGCATGAGATCACTGCTGCTCGAGTCAATTGCTGATAAGGGCGCAGCGACTGTCGTGCGAGAGTATCTGCCAGTGCTGTTGCCCTCTCTGGCAACCGAAGCTTTCCACCCGCTGATTCGATTGGGTTTTGCGCTCAACAATCAACACGAAATGGAAGTTGCATCGGCGTTGGCGTACTGGATGACATCGTCCTTTATGCCTCAGTTGATTGAACCTGTTCTGGCCACGCGGTTGACCGAAGTACTGGCCGCGGACGCGTTGGTTGGCATTGCCAGCGGCTCGTTCGGGCAGAGGCTCAGCGGGCTAGTGGAGCGCGATATCTATCCAGCACCGGTTGCAACAACGCTTGCTGATTGTGCGAGTGCCAGTCTTGATGTTTATCTAGGAACGCGCAATTTTTTCGCACTGCACCTCGTGACCGCGACGGAAGCGGCGCGCGCTTGTGGCGACTATGTATCCGAAACCGAGTTGGTCGCATCGTTGTCAGCAGCTTTGCGGGCAGGCTATCTGGTGCTCGATGCCCCTGACTTTGCGGACAGACTGCCTGTGCCCGCTCGCTTGGATGAAGAGCACGCACTCAAGTATGTTTACGCGTGTGCCAGCGAGTATGAGGCCTGGGGCGATGCGCGGTATCTTCTTGAAATAGCGGAATTCAAAGCGGCTGGTCTGGTGCCTGAGTGGGTCGATGCTACCTTTTGACTAATAAGCGTGCTGATCTCAATGTCATTGTTAACCGTTTGGATGTTTCGTCCGAAGCCGCGTCAAGCCGCCTACCTGGCTGAAGTAACCAGTGTGCCGTTAATTGAATAGATAGTTGAATAATCGTAGTACCAGCGGTCATTGAAACCACACGACTGAACACCGCATCTGCTTCTGGCAATCAAGACCTTGTGAATGCAGCCATTGATGCGACTGTCACTGTGATCAGTAGTACGCTTAGCAAGAAAGTAGAGCGCTTTGATGCAACACCCGCAGATCTAGGCAATTTGCTTTTATCATCAGGCTCTCAGGCAATAACGACGCAAATTGTCGCAACGGCTATCACAGCGGAAACGCTTCAAGGTCTTTCAGGTGGCACAGTCTCTGCCAGCGATGTCGTTTCAGATACGGCTGATGTTAGTGCCGTACAAATGCAGATAGTCACCTTTGCGACGGACAATCCAGGTCAGGTTGATGGCGATGTAACAGAACCTATCCATTCCAACTGGCACTTGGGGGGAATCTACCTGGGGTTAGCCAAACTAAGCTGCGCGGGACTTATTCCAGATGAGATTAATGTCAGTGGGGGCAGGGTAGAAGAATAACCAGATGATTTTGAAACGACCAATTAATTCGGACGCTCGGCTAGTTACGAACTCGCAATAAGCCTTCTTGCATCGTTGAGGCGACCAGTGTGCCATCCATTGAGTAAAAAGCGCCCCGATTAAAACCGCGCGCCCCTTCTGCATTGTTAGTCTCTTTTATGTATAGAAGCCATTCAGTGACATTGACCTCTTGGTGAAACCAAAGCGCATGATCTAGGCTCGCCATTTGAATATCATTTCGTGACTGTTGCTCTTGGTGTGGCAGAAATGAAGTGCTGACAAATCCCATGTCTGATGCATAGGCGAGTAATTCTTGATGATATCTCTGGGCGTCTTTTACAGGCTCTGTTACAGGCTCTGTTACAGGCTCTTTATCGGGCTTATTCTCAGGCTGACTCAAAGGCGTTCGAAACTTGATCCAAACAGGGTTCTCAAAACGATTTTTTTCTGGCTCAGCCAACTGAGCAGTTGAACGCATCTCGAAAGGTCTTTCGCGCAATAGCCACGGGTGTGTCACGCCATTGCGTGTTGCAATCGCAACGTCGTCTTCTAAGTCATCTGGCGTCGGTACGTTCTGCATCGGCATTTGGTGGGAAAGGCCTGCCTCTATAACCTGAAAGGAGGCGTCCATGCTGAAGATGGCTTCTCCTTTTTGCAGGGCGACGATACGGCGTGTGGTAAAACTGCGGCCATCTCTTATGCGCTCTACTCGATACAGCACTGGCATCTCTGGGCTGCCGGGACGAAGGAAATAGCCATGCGCTGAGTGGCAGGGGCGGTCTTCATCAACGGTGTTAATAGCAGCGGCCACGGCCTGTGCGAGTACCTGGCCACCAAACAAACGTTGTCGATGAACGGAATCGTTGCGGCCTCGATACAGGTTTGAATCGATGGTTTCTAATTCAAGAATATCGAGCAGTTCTGCAGCGACATCTATTTTTGTTGGGTCTTTCATCAAGCTGTTGCTCTCTCAATGTTGCTTATTTCGCTGTGGCACTTATTTCGCTGTGGCACTCATTTCGCTGTGGCACTTATTTCGCTGTGGCACTGACCGCGATCGTGTCATCAATAATTTTGACGGGGTAGGTTTTTATTGACTCGAAAGCAGGTGGTGCTTGAACGCTGCCGTCTTCCAATGCGAATTCTGCACCGTGATAAGGGCAGGTTATGCACCCATTACGAATAAACCCGCCCTCTAGGCTAAATTCGGCGTGGCTACAGAAATAGGCGACGGCAAAATATTGATCATTGTGCTGGCACAGTAGAATTTCTTCACCATTGAGTTCCACGTAAAGCTGGGCGCCTTCAGTCAGTTCACTTTTGGCTGCTACCACATAAAAATCATCGGACATGTTGGGTTTCCATTAGGGCTTTATTTAGCTGCCTACTTCTATGCAACTATTTCCACGCGAATACAGGCTGATCATAATGCGACACACGGGTGTGGTTATCGAGCAAACAGACTTCGCGAAATTGATAGAGCATCGCGGCGGTTGGTGAGTAGATAACATCGTCTAAATAATTCATAGACAATACCTGTCGGTCGCTTTCTGGGATCGTTTCCAAATTAGGTGAATCTGTTCGTTGTAATTCTGTAAAGCTGAACATATGAATGGACTCGACCTCGTCGGGCGACGGTGTCAGGTCGTTAGGCATCGCGTCCGACCAAAACACTACTGGTGTAATGACGTAGCCAGAGCGGGTCACGTATGGATCCAAGGTGCCGATGATTGCATCAGTCGACAGGTCCAGCGAAATCTCTTCATGAAGCTCGCGACGAGCGGCGGAGATAGCAGTTTCACCCTGGTCTACACGCCCCCCAGGGAGCGCCCACTGTCCACTATGATCTCTAAGCTTCGAGGTTCGGCGGGTCACGATTAAGCTGGGTTTGCCGCCATCGTTTAGGATGGTTAAAGCGACCGCGGCTGGCGTCAACTCAGCCGTATTGCCTGCGATGTCAGCCGCTTTTTTTGGCTGAAATCGCTCTAGTCTTTCTTGCAGAAGCTGGCGTAGAGCTTCTGTGTGAAGGTGATTATTCATGATTCGGTGGACTATACAGCGCGTAAATCAGGTAACTTGTAATGTTGTTCTGCTAACTGCGCTCGAATCGTTTTCTTGTCAATTTTACCGGTCGACGTCAGTGGAATTTGTTCAACAAAGAGCACCTCATCAGGTAGCTGCCACTTAGCAAAGATCTCGACGCAGTGACTCATGATTAAATCCTGAGTGACATTAGCACCTTCCACTAGAATCACCAGAGCGACCGGGCGTTCGTCCCACTTGGGGTGAGGTTGCGCGACAACTGCTGCCTGTGAAACGCCTGGCAACGACACAATATGGTTCTCTAGATCAACAGAAGAAATCCATTCGCCGCCGGATTTAATGAGGTCTTTCGATCGGTCAGAAATAATTAAATATTCTTCCTCGTCAATTTTTGCAACGTCACCGGTGACCAGCCAACCGTCATGAAATTTTTCCGGTTGTGGGTCATTGTAATATTCGGCCGCAATCCAAGGACCGCGAATCAGCAGCTCGCCGACGGTTTCTCCGTCATGGGGCAATGGTTTCCAATCGTCGTCGAAAATTTCGATTTCAAGCCCCGGCATCAGCAAGCCAGCCTTAGCAATGTTTTCGAACTGTTGATCTTCAGTCAGAAGAAGGTGCGATCGTTTTGCGACTTTGCGGGAAAGTGTGCCCAGAGGGTTAGTCTCGGTCATGCCCCAGCCCTGCACCATTTCGACATTCATGGTTTCGGAGTACCAGCGCATCAGGGATATGGGTGGTGCTGAGCCACCACAAGTCAATCTGGTGAGTTTGCTGAGGTCGTAATTCTTGCCATTATCAGATTCGAGAATTGACCGCACGCCCTGCCAAATGGTCGGAACCCCGGCAGAAATTGTCACCTCTTCATCTGACATCAATTGGACCAAACGGTCGGGGGTCATAAATTTGTGAGGTAAAACCTGCTTACAGCCGAGCATAGATGCGGCGAAAGGTAGCCCCCAGCCCATGGCATGAAACATCGGTACGATGCCGCACAGAGAATCCAGCGCTGACAGTGACATGCAGTCGGTCATTGCCTGAGTGATGGTGTGCAGATAGGTGGAACGGTTGGTATACATCACGCCTTTAGGCTTGCCGGTCGTGCCGCTGGTGTAGCAGAGGCCCATCGGTGAATTTTCGTCAATTTCGGGCCAGCCGAATTTCGTTGGTTGGTCCGAGATAAATTCTTCGTAGTCGACCTGATTCTCAAAACTGGACTCGCCGCCTTCGCCGTGGCGACAGATCACAAGCAATTCAACGGTCGGCATTTTGTCTAGCAAGGGCTCAAGTAAAGCTAAGAGGTCTTCATCGACGAAGATCACGCGATCCTTGGCGTGGTTAATGATGTACTCGAGATCGACTGGTGAAAGGCGAATATTCAAGGTATGAAGCACAGCACCCATCGAGGGTACTGCCTGGTAGAGCTCCAGATGGCGGTAGTTATTCCACATAAAGCTGGCAACCCGGTCGCCTACCTTGATACCGAGTGTGTTCAGGGCATTTGCGACCTGATTGGCGCGGTTCCATGTGGTTCGCAGGGTTTGGCGATGCGTGCCATTTTGCTGCAGGGTTACGATTTCTTCGTTGGGATCGAGTTTTGCGCCACGGCCCAGGATTCGGGACATAAGTAGTGGGGTTTGCTGCATCGTCATAGTTCGTGATCTCGCCTTTTCATTGCGGGGCCAAGAATAACGGAATCTGTTCGAGGGCGGCAGGCTTTATTTTGCACTTTGCCGGTGGTAGGGATTCAAAAACGAACCGGTTTTCAAGGCCTTACTTGTCCCAAGGGGCGCTGGCGTTTGGCTGTAAACGCAGTTGCGTTGGGATTTGATATCACGCACTATCCAAAGGGGTTTGGGGAAAGTGATTTATGTCAGAAGTAGTTGCGACAGGTCAAAGTGGGGCTGAAGAACACAAGCTAAGTTGGTCGGTTATTACGTCATACGGTGCGCCAGGAGTTGGTGCGGGTTACATGTACCTGCTGCTCAGTCTTTACATTATGAAGTTCTCCACCGACGTGCTGCTGATTGCGCCCGCAGTCATGGGGACTATTTTTGGTCTCTCCCGGGTCTGGGATGCTGTTTCGGATCCGCTGGTTGGATACCTGTCTGACCGGACCAAACATCCTCTCGGCCGGCGCCGACTTTGGCTATTGCTCAGCATTCTGCCCGTCAGTGCTGGCTTTGTCATGGTGTTCTCACCCCCTGTGTCGCTCACAGGCTCATCGCTGACGCTGTGGATGGCCGCCGGGGTGATAGGCTTTTATTCCGCGATGACAATATTCATCGTGCCGCACATGTCGCTGGGTGCTGAACTCACGACAAATTATCACGAACGCAGCCGTCTTTATGGTCTGCGTCATGCGTCTTTTACCATTGGGTCGATTCTCGCGGTGGGGAGTATGGCTCTGCTGTTCCAAGCTGAGCAAGAGAGTGAGCAAGCCGTGCGCAAACTCGCGTTTGAGTTGAGTGTGGTCGCAGCTGTCATCACAGCCGCGTTGATTCTATTTGCCGTGGTTCGACTTCGGGAAAATCAGGATTTTCAAGGCAGGGTCAATGAAAGTCCATTTGCCGCTTTCAGGGATGTTTGGCGCAATAAACATGCTCGGTTGGTATTGATGGTCACTTTTATCGAATACATAGGCAGTGCGGTGATTGGCCTCCTGACGCTGTATGTGGCGCAATATGTGGTCGGCCGACCAGAGTTGGCGGTAGTGATAATTCTGTCTTATTTTATTCCCTCGACCTTGTCTGTTCCCATATGGTTACCACTATCTCGTAAATTCGGCAAAATTCGATTGTGGATTTTTTCGATGCTGCTCACCGGTGTGTCCTTCGGCGCTATGTTTTTCCTGCCGTTTATCGAAATGGACGCCCGGGTAACACTGATCTTTAGTGCCGCAATCTTTGCTGGCCTGGCGGCAGGTTGTGGCGGTACGATTGCACCTAGCGTGCAGAGCGACATCATTGATTACGATGAATACCTGACAGGTGAACGTAAAGAAGGCTCCTATTTTGCGGCATTTAATTTTGTGCATAAGAGTGCGATTGGTGTCATGACCCTTATCACCGGATACGTCTTACAGTTTTCCGGTTTCGTGCCGAACGAAGAGCAAACTGAGGTGGTGCAGATATCGATAGTGTTCTTGTACGGCATGTTGCCGCTGATTTGTTACTTCATCGGTGCTTATATGTTTTCCAAATTCACGCTTGATGAGAAAGAACATCAACGCATGAGAATAGAGCTAGAAAAACGCCGAACGCCGAGTGCCGCTGATTAGAGCCACCGCCTGGAAATGCAGGATGGAACTAGAGTCGGGCGCCAGGTAACCGTTTCGATAGCTCGCGCTGAAAGTGAAGTGCTTCGGTGCTGAATAAAATAAGCGCCAGCCAGATGCAGCCAAACGTCACTTGCAGACCAAAGTCGAACGTTTCATCGTAAAGCGTTACCGCGATAAACAACGATAGACTCGGTGCAATGTACTGAAACATCCCAACGGCAATCAGCGATAAGCGGGCCACAGCAGCGGCGAAACACAGCAGTGGAAAGGACGTGACAAAACCCGTCGCGATCAATAGCAAGTTGGTTGCCAGGTCGACTTCTAAAAATTTCATATCACCCGTTTGATAAAGCCAAACGAGACCGATTAGCGCAAATGGCAGCATCATTAGCGTTTCCAACGCGAGTCCGGCCACCGGGTGTAGTTGCAGGTTCTTCCGGATCAAGCCGTAAAAACCAAAACTGAAGGCGAGGGTTAAGGCGAGCCACGGGATATTGTTATAGAACACTAGCTGGAAGCCGATGCCTGTAGCGGCGATCGAAACTGCAATCCATTGAATCGGCCTCAGCCTTTCGCTTAAGAAAATCATCCCGAGAAAGACGCTGACCAGCGGGTTGATAAAATAACCCAGACTGGCTTCGACAATATTGTTGTTGATGACGGCGTAGATAAATACGAGCCAGTTCAGTGACAGCAAGCTCGCAGAAACGAACAGCAATGCGATCTTATGTCGCTCAATGCGCAATTCGTTCAGCTGTCCGGTGTAAACGAGAATCCCTAGCAGTAGCACGACTGACCAGATTGCTCGCTGGATCAGAATCTCTGGCGCGCTGACATGGTCCAGCCATTTGAAGTATATCGGTGCAAACCCCCAGAAGGAGTAGGCGGCAAGCGCGTAGTACGCGCCCTGTACCGACCGTTTTTCAAACACCCTTAGATTCTATCTACTGCCTGTTGAGCCAACGTGAGTGCCACATCAATGCGCGAGCGTAGCCCTTCGAGGTCGACGCCTTCAGAGCTTTTTTGGCCGGCCATATAACGCGCGTAGACCCCATGCAAAATGGCTGCGGTTTTCCAGCGGTTGTAGCCAAGGTAGAAGTCTAAACCGGATATGTCCCTGCCGGTCCGTTCTGCATAGCGTTCCGCTAGCGCCATTCGTGGCATAAAGCCTGCGGGTGAGGTTGGGGCTTCTGCGGTCTGTGGCACGGCATCATTCGGATCGGCAAACTGGTTCAGAGCATAGGCAAGGTCTGCAAGGGGGTCGCCAAGGGTTGATATTTCCCAGTCGACAACAGCCGCGACCCGGCAGTTTGAGCCAATCAGACAATTGTGAAAACCGTAGTCACCATGGACCACTCGCGCCATGCCTTGGTCAGGCATGTGGTCGATAAAAAACTGTTGTAGGTCATGAGCCCTGGGATCGTCGTATTTGGCGTGTTCGATGCTAGAAGTCCAGGATCGATACCAGGTTTTGAGTTGACGGCCCACATAGTTCTCTTTTTTACCGAGATCACCGAGGCCAATTTCATCTGGATCGAGTGAATGCAAGTCTGCTAGTACATCAATAAAAGAGTGGCAGAGTGCTTCCCGTTCGTTTTCAGGAATTAGCAGATTGGTGTCATCGGCGGAATACAGTGGTTTGCCATCAATCGCCCCCATCACATAGAACCAGGCACCGGTTACATCAGGGCTTTCGCAAAACCCATAAGCAGCAGGTACGGGCACCTTGGTGGGGTTAAGGGCTGAAATCAGCGCCCACTCCCGGCTCATATCGTGAGCTTTTGGCAGGAGTTCTCCCTGCGGTGGCCGGCGTATCACCGCCTGCTTGCCTTGCTGATCTTTCAGCATGTAGGTCAGGTTAGAATGGCCGCCTTCCAGTCGTGTCCACTCAAAAGGTGCGACCAATTCTGGAATGTTGTCACTCATCCAGGCTTCTACCGCTGCTACCTGATAGCCCTCAGGATTTGTTGTTGTGTTCATGGTCTCCCCCAGCCGAAAATTCGGGACCACTTATAGGGTGAAACCACGTAAATGTCGAGTCTCCTAGGCATTACCCTGCAAACCCTAGCCATTCCGCTTCAAGCCATAGTAGGCGAGCAGGCCAAACCCTGCGGCTAAAAAGCCGAGACCAAACGTGAGAGGCTCTTCACTTGT
>JBNMQM010000048.1:0-34760 GCA_051278195.1 Candidatus Azotimanducaceae bacterium | reverse complement strand
CTGATACACATTCTCTAAGGGGCTCAGCAGAACTAACGTCTCGCGTGGTACTGGTTAAAAGCTGGGAGCCACCACTGGGGGAACTAAAAGATGTCTTGGCATTAGTAGCATTGTTAGACCCGCAAACGGAGAATTTCATTCTACCTTTAGATTGGGATGGCACGTCGACAAAATCAGCAAGCACAACCCACCTTCAAGAATGGCAACGCTTTGCGGCCTCACTCGGTGCCACTCTCGCTAAACCTCTGAACGCCTCTCTAGAGGAATGGAAAGTCATACAACCGGCTGAACATTCATGACACCCAAGTTCGCAGTTGTCGGCCACCCCAATAAAGGCAAATCGTCAATCGTCGCGACCTTGGCCCAGAACGACGACATTGCCATCTCAACTCGCAGTGGCACCACAACACACTGCCAACAGCTTGACGTAAACATAGGCCATGCGTCCTACAGCCTCATCGATACACCTGGTTTTCAGCGCCCTACGCTTGTTTTAGCATGGCTGCAAAAACAGGCCAGTACCGCAGACAAGCGTATCAATGCAGTAAAAGCATTTTTACTAAACGAAGACTGCCAGCGCCAGTTTCCCGATGAGGTTGAGCTGCTAACACCCATCATGGATGGTGCTGCCATAATTTACGTCGTGGATGGATCTAGACCCTATGGCGCCGAGTACGAAGCTGAAATGGAAATTCTGCGCTGGACTGGGCAAGCGAGCTTAGCGCTGATCAATCCTATTGAAAACGAGCACTACATTGAGGAATGGCAGCAGGCCTTGGGTCAGTATTTCAAAGTTGTCAGAGTGTTTAATGCAATGCAGGCTGAAACAGAAAAGCAGCTGTCAGTCCTGCAGTCTTTTTCCACAATCCGTGAAGACTGGAAAGAGGCTATTGACCAGCTGGTCGTCGCCTACAAGACAAGATCATCCCAGCGAATTGAAGACACTGCGGAACTATTGGCGGCGCTGCTAACAAACGCTTGCGCCTATCAACTTAGCCAGAAGGTGCTTAATAAAGAGCAGGCTAACGCTCTGCGTTCGAGTCTCGAAATCGGTTATTTTGCTGAGCTTAAGTCGATTGAGAAAATTCATCATGACGGGCTTAAGGCTCTCTTCTTCTACCATCACCTGACAAGTGAGATTGAAAAGCTACCGGACACCGGCAATCTATTTGATACAGAAAAGTGGATTGTATGGGGACTCAATCGCAAGCAGTTGGTCACGGCTGCCGCAATGGCCGGAGCTGCTGCTGGCGCCGTCATCGATTTAGGAATGGCTGGCAGTAGTTTTTTTCTCGGCGCTCTAGGCGGCGGTGTCGTAGGTGCAACAAGCGCATGGCTAGGTGCTGACAAATTGGCAGACTTCAAACTTGAAGGGTTGCCTGTGGGCGGGTATGTTGCCCGGCAAGGTCCAATGCAAAACAAAAATTTCCCGTACGTACTGGTGGGCAGATTTTTACAGCTGGAATCGCTATTGCAACAACGTACGCATGCTCGACGCGATACACTCGTCATTGCTGGAAGAGAGGGAGAGGATGAAGGCGAGCTACAAGCTAAAATTTCCGAGCTCAACGATGGTCAACAAAAGTCACTGCATAAAGCTCTCGCCCGCGTCAGCGGCCAAAAGACGGTGGAAGATTTAGCCGAGATTTTGAAGCCACTGCTTTCCTCTCAGCAGAACTAACACGGTGGTCTACAACTCGACACTTGCCGTAATGTCTAATGAAATGCCTACTGTAGCGCCTGGCTAATTCGAACTTCAGATCGGACGACCACCAATCAAAAATGACCCATAAAAAAGTCAACTTGCCACAAAAAGTGTGCCTCATTTGTGAACGCCCTTTTAGCTGGCGCAAGAAATGGGCAAAAGATTGGGATCAAGTCCTCTACTGCTCGCAGAGATGTCGTCAAAACCAACAAGCAAAAATAGATCGCTTGCGTTGCCTTTGAGTGAACCCGGTTAACCACTAACTTCAAGCTTCTAAACACAGGCTTAGCTTATATTTCAATCGCACGAAAGTAATGTTGATAATACGCCCGTGGGTTTCTGCAGGGATATCCAATTTGTAGATAAGAACTTGTTAACTTGATCTGCATCAGGTCACCACAAGAAAGGCGACACCAATTTGTCTGGAAAATTTCTAGAATATAAACAACATGACGAGAGGAAACGTAATACCAACATATATCGCTAAGGGCACCTAACAACAAGTCCACTCGGCTTTGACGCGTTGCCTATCGCGAAGTGGACGGACGTTGGAGAAGGTGCTGCTCGAGTCGTTTATCCGGAATACAACGCCGCAGGAGACTGATGACGCCAACCGGCAAGTTCAACGCCCTCAATACCTCAAATGACGTTTACTATCGACTTCTGAAAGCCGAGTGTTTCAAAGGGCTCCTAAACAAATCCTTTTTTTGCCACTGATCATACAAACTTGAGTCGAGTATTTTCATTCACTGACAATTCGCTTAATGTGACTGACACAGTTCAATGAACATCGCTTATGTCAATTCCAAAACACGCTATTCTGTTGGCGCTCTGCTTGCTTGCCAGCGCTTGCCAGCAAACCACCGCGCCCAATACCGAACTAGTTAAAGAAACGCAGCGCTCCGCTGAGCTCGAGGGTAGCCATTGGCTACTCGTCATCATCCAATCTACGGACGACAGTCAATACACACCAGTAGAGCGGCAAGATTTTTCGCTGACGTTTGAACCCGGTGGCAAATTGATGGTGCGCTCCGACTGCAATCGCGGTTTCGGCAGCTGGACGTCCAACCAGCCAGGTCAATTGATCTTTGGCCCTATCGCATTAACTCGTATGGCCTGCCGACCCAACTCCATTGACGGGCGATTCAATCAAGATTTAGCCTATGTTCGCTCCTATGTCCTGAAGGGCGACAATTTGTATCTGGCCACGATGGCGGACGGTTCTATTCTAGAGTTCAAAAGAAGCGTTCAAAAAATAAGATAATCTTGGCTCCGTACCCTTAACTCGAAATAGCTGTAAAAATAGCTAGTAAAAATGGCCTTTAAAATAGCCGGTAACAGGCACCAACACCAGTTCATTACCGATGCGAACAGCTAGCGTGGCAACGGGCGGACCAATATTCATCGAATATTCTGAATCTGTACGTAAGGTACCTGAACCTCTTCGATGCTAGCCATGTGGTGGCATCAAGTGTTGTTTGATGAGCGGGAGATACTCTCCACCCAGTTGAACCGCTGCCGTGGTGTGCTTTATAGCGGCTTCTCGGTTGCCAAACTCAAGCATCACTTCTGCAAGATTATTGTGCCCGGGCGCGACATCTACGCCAAGGTCAACAAGTTGTGCGGAAAAAGCTGGTGGCTGGACATTCAGACCTAGACATACGATTGCGAGAAAAATTATCACCAGCCGGCTTTTGGAAATAGGTTTTATCAAATTTGGAGCGAACCTCTATCGGCCCACTTAAGCAATGCCTCTATTCCCCAACAATATTGTTAAGGTCTATACAGGAGCGTTGCCGGAGGGTTTTCTTGCCGGAGGGTTAAAGGGAGCGCGCCTTGCTTCATCCGCACGTCAAGCAGGGTGTCCGAGAGCAGTAGATCGAATTCCTTCTTAACAACTGCGTAGTATTCACAGACTCTTTGCTCTAGTAGAGAGCGACTCGGAACGGTAATATGCCCACGGATGTAGTTGCTAATACCCGCTTTGCGTAACGTACCGGCGGCCTCCGTGACGCCCTCGCGGCGTACACCGAGCATGCTCGCGATTAAGTATTGTGTCGTCGCTAATTCGTCCCCGTCTAATCGAGCTAGGCTCGAAAGCAACCAACGGCACAATTATTGGTCGATTGTGTGATGTCGATTACAAACTGCGGTCTGGGACATCTGCTTGATCAGTGCCTACGTGTATCGCAATAAGAGATGCATTATCGGACCGGCTCGGTTGAATTCGTCTTTTAGATAACGCGACGCGAGTCAATAGCCGATTCCGGCACTCAGCACCACGGCCCGGCTCGACGTAGTGGCGCTGCCCATGAACAGTAAAATCCCGGGGATACCTTCATTGCCAACGGCAGAAAGTTCCGCTGAGTCGCCGTCTTCCATTACATAAAGAAGCGATACAATCGAGTTGCCCACCTGCCTCGCAGAGAACTTCCACAAATGACAATTCCACAAGCTGGAGATGTGAGGATAGGCGCACGAGCTCCGCTGCAAATAACACTGCAAATAGCGCTGCAAGCAAATGGTTCTGTCGTGGCTGCCGCCAATTGATCAATACGCAGGAACACGCTGACAATAAGTTCTGTCCAGGACGTCTAGCAACTGACCGTCCACGCCACTAATCTCGATCGTTCGGCTTCGTGCAACCATGCGCCCAAGTTGAGACTTCTGCAGTACCAAGCGTAGTTCCAGACGCAACGGATCATTCACAAGTTCCAGCGCGTTGGCCGTGATGTCACCTTACGGCAACTGCATGTCTTTCAGCAATAATCCCGCTTCACTGTCGGAGCCGTCTACAAATGCAACGTGATCCTCCAGACTATTCAGCTTATTCACCGCCATCCGACGTTCAATCCTACGGGGCAGGGTGCTGTGTTTATATTGATCGAAGGCTAAGGCAGCTTTGCGCAAAAGCGTGTTAAGCAAGGTTGCCTAGATTGCCAGTTTGGTGGATTCACGAGATCAACCCTGCGCGCATTCCAACGAAATCATCCGGCCCATACTAAACCTCTGGCCCTATTAAGAGAGCGAATACCTATAGCGAGAGATGGTAGGAAAAATCGTGCCGGCACTTTCAGTGCGTATGTGCGAACCAACGCGGCCCAAAACACCGGAGGAATTAGCTGACCTTGCTTAGAATACTTGGGATATTCCCACTGTTTATGGCGCAGCTCAACGACAATAAAAGGCGACGAACACTCGGTCTAGAAAACGTAAATGTTAAAATTCTATCGAAAAGAAAGCTGACCTTAAAGTGGGAACAGCCGAAGAAATTCAGTTTCTCCCTCAGGGGTTCCGATGAGAACGATCTCACCTTCAATCGGAAAAACTGTGTCGGGTCCGGTATCCGTAATTGTCTCGTCGTTAGTATCAATACCGATGACGCTGCAATTGGTCGTTTCGCGAAAATTCGCCTCGGCAATGGTTTTACCGGCAAGTTGTTTGGGGACTTTAACTTTAAACACGTCAAGCCCCTCTGCAATCATCAACAGATCGCTTCTCTTAAGAAGGTTAAATAAGGCTGTGGCACCCATAGATGCGTAAGACATCACGATGTCAGATCCTGCCCGGTGCAGTGCTGCAACATTCCGGTCCAACGTTGCTCGACTAATGATCTGAATGTCCGGCCTTAGCAACCGACAAAAAATATTCAGATAAATATTTGTTTCATCGTCTCGCGGCGTGATGATGACCGTGTTTGCGTCTTTGATTCCGGCTGCTTGCAGTACGGCCTTGTCGGCCCCTGAACCGTGAATGTACTTTTCGGGTTCGACTATTCGCTCCTCCAGCAGCTCGACAATGACATAGTCAATTTTGCGCCGCTTCAACGCTTTTGCCGTCGATCTGCCAACACGTCCACCACCGATAATGATGACGGGTTTTGATTCGACTAGATTGCCGACATCGCGATACTGCAAATCAAACTCTTCAAGTTGCGCCGCAGAGCCTGCCAGGACAAGAACTGAGCTAGCGTCGATGATGGAATCTTGTTGACCAACTTGGAATTTACCTCTTGCCCAGAATCCCACAATGCTAACGCTGGTCTCCCATTGTGCTGAAAGATAGTTTCGCCCTATTAGGTTCGTTCGGCCCGCATCAACCTCGGCTATCAGTAGGTCGTCAATTTTGCCCACAACGTGAGAAAAAACATTACTGCCGATAGCTCTGCGCGCGAGCGCCTCTGCCATTAACCGTGTTAAATCCAAAACCCTATTGCAGCCAGCCAGTTTTAAGATTTCGACAGATGCCTCTTCTCGAGCGGTGGCCACTACTCGTGTTTTCTCGGTGATACCGCGGACAGTGAAAACGACAGAAGTATTTAGGATATCGCCTCGGGTAGTCGCAACCAGGGCAGCCTGTTCCACTCTGGCACGGTGATAGGTTTCTGGATCGTTCAACTCACCTTGTATCGCGTAGATGCCTTCGTTGCTTAACTTCACGACGTCGGCGAGTTCCGGCAGAATCACGACGTAGGGATAATTGTAGTGGATGAGTTTTTCTATAAGGGCGCTCGCGACGGGGCCGTAAAACGTCAGGATCACATGGCCAGAAATATCATCAGAGACTTTTCGCGGGAATTGATTCGCGGCGCGCGCTTCCACCCAGGGCGCCCAAAATAGCTCAATGAATGTAAAAGGTAGGAGAACAAGCATAAAGATGATGCCGGAAAGTAACACGGCAATCGAAAACGCGCGGCCAAGATCAGAGGTAAAGGTGATATCTCCATATCCCAGTGTGGACATCGTCGATAATGTCCAATAGAAACCCGTGATAATAGAATGGTGCTGTCCCTCGAGGCTCATGATCAGTTGAAAAATCAGTGCGTAGCTCGTTACCAGGCTGGAGACAATAAGAAAGAACCGAGCCAGCGCACGGAAGTTTGAATGCTTCGTTAGCGGCGCGAGTCGCTGGACGAAAAAATTCGTCACGGTCGCTAGCGCTTTCTTGGGTAAGGAGGTTATCTCCATATTCTTTCGGTTCGTCATAGCTTGTGAGCGCTTTGTTGTTCTAATTTTGTACCCCAAAACCTTGCAGATAGCAGAGTCAAACCGACCTGCGAGACTGTTACGCTTTTTTTGTTGCCCCCTTCTTGAGCGTAATTGTATCTGAACTCAGCGGCGACACACGAGGCTTGTCTCGCTCTCCTAGAGGTATGTTTTGTGTATTCATGAGCGTGGTATGCCGTGCTGTAGAGGTGCTAATGCCGCACTAAGGTCGTGCTACAGCCTCCCTACACTCACATGGCAGGCGTTACTTTAGGCGACTTTAACTTCGATCATTCACAACTGCGGCTGCGTTAATCGCTCTCTGGGGCAGGAATCGGAGCAGTATTGAGCCAAGGGAGTGCGTTAGCTTATCCGTAGCTTTCTGGTTGATTCTCGACATTCCGGTGGTATTTCTATAAGATACGTGCGCGCAAGGGCGTGCGTCACAGTACCAGACGTGCTTTTTAGACGTGCTTTTTAGACGTGCTTTTTAGACGTGCTTTCCTTCCTCTCCTCAAGCATCAGGAAATTTCATTGATTACTACTGCAAACATCACCATGCAATTTGGCGCAGAGCCTTTGTTTGAAAATATCTCCGCGAAATTTGGTCACGGTAACCGCTACGGCCTGATCGGTGCCAACGGTTGCGGAAAATCGACGTTTATGAAGATTCTTAGTGGTGAACTGGCGCCAACTGCGGGCAACGTTTCGGTCACTCCAGGCAATAGGGTCGGTACCCTTAGCCAAGACCAGTTCGCCTTTGAAGAATTCAGCGTGGTCGATGCCGTGATCATGGGTGACGCAGAGCTGTGGAAGGTTAAGCGAGAACGAGATCGAATCTACAACCTGCCAGAGATGAGCGAAGCCGAAGGAATGCAAGTCGCTGACCTTGAGACGGTATTTGCTGAACTCGATGGCTACACTGCGGAGAGCCGCGCCGGCGAGATCCTGCTTGAGGCTGGCATCGAAGAATCGCTGCACTACGGTTTAATGAGTGAAGTCGCACCCGGCTGGAAGCTACGCGTCTTGTTGGCCCAGGCACTGTTCTCCAATCCAGACATCTTGCTGCTAGATGAGCCCACCAACAACCTCGATATCCATAGCATCAGCTGGTTGGCCGGTGTATTGAACGAGCGTCAGTGCACCATGATCGTGATCTCACACGATCGTCATTTCTTGAACTCTGTGTGCACACATATGGCAGACATTGATTACGGAGAGTTGCGCGTCTACCCAGGCAATTACGAGAATTTCATGGCGGCATCATCGCTGATTCGAGAGCAGCTACTGACGGAGAACTCGAAGAAGAGCGCAGAGATCGATGAACTACAAGGATTCGTTAATCGTTTTTCAGCGAATGCCTCAAAAGCAAAGCAAGCCAGTTCGCGGGCAAAAAAACTCGACAAGATCAAACTCGACGAAGTGAAATCTTCAAGTCGAGTCACTCCTTCCTTGAGTTTCAATCAGGAAAAGCAGCTGCATCGCCAGGCGCTCATCCTAGAAGATCTGACCCATGGCTTTGATGAAACTTTGTTTGGTGGGGGCAACTTGATTCTCGAGGCTGGCGCCAGACTGGCCGTCATCGGCGAAAATGGCGTTGGTAAAACCACCCTACTACGCTGCTTGATGGATCAAGTCAGTGTCAACTCGGGTGAAATAAAATGGGCAGAAAATGCCCAGATTGCATATTGCCCGCAAGACAGCACCGAAGACTTTGATTCAGACCTGACCCTGTTTGATTGGATGGCCCAGTGGCGCAAACCAAAACATGATGACCTAATGATCCGCGGCATGCTCGGGCGACTGCTGTTCACGGCTGACGATGCCTTTAAAAAGGCGCGGGTCTGCTCCGGCGGTGAGAAGAATCGATTGTTATTTGGCAAGTTGATGCTCAGTGACGCCAACGTCCTGGTCATGGACGAACCCACCAACCACTTGGATATGGAAGCCATTGAAGCGCTAAATCATGCTCTGAAGGACTATGACGGCACGCTGATTTTTGTCAGCCATGACAGAGAATTTGTGTCATCACTCGCAACCCGCGTGATCGAAATCAAGGGCCAAAAGGTCGTGGACTTTCAAGGCACCTACGATGAATACCTGGCCAGCGAAGATCTTCGTGAGAAAGCTGCCTGATCAGCTTTATCAGAGGTGAACTGGGGTAATGGCTGATATCTCTGACGCCCAATGGGCTGAGTTCGACACCGAAGGTTTTCTGCGACTGGGGCAGATAGTCCCGGACGACATGTTGCGCGCCATGCAGCAGCGTATCGATGAGATTATGCTCGGTGAAGCTGATCTCGATTACGATCGAATGCTGATGCAACTGGATTCGTCCGATGGTGCTTATGATTCGGCTGGGGCCCAAACCCGAGGTCATAAGGGTAAAACCCTCAACTACCGAAAAATCCAACTACTCGAGCGCGATCCTGTATTTCTGGCGTACATGCAGTTACCGATCTTTGCCGAAGCCGCACAGCACTTCTATGGCGACCTACCCGTTGCAGCATTCCGTGCCATGTTTATGAACAAGCCTGCCAAATTAGGCACGGTCTTGCCCCTACACCAAGATCGTTGGCGAGCCTTGGACAGGGACCCTCGATTGACGATCTACACGGCACTGGATGCCGCAGACGAAGACAATGGCTGTGTCGAAATCATTGCTCGCACCCAGCATAGGATTCTGAATCCTCAACACCCCAGCGGTTTCCTAACATCTGAAATGGAGAAAACATTCATTGATGATCCGCGGCGCGTGCCTCTTGTGCTAGCTGCTGGGGAAGTTGTTCTGTTGAATCCGTGGACCCTGCATGGCAGCGGCATTAATAGAACCAATCATAGTCGCCGTGCCTTCAGTGTTTGCCTGATGGACGCCGGCACCATGAGTTTGCGATACAAGCGACTGGCATCACGCAGCATTATTTTTGGTGAAGGCGCGCCCTCCTGATAAAACTATCGCCCTAATAATGGCGCAAGCAGGCCACTATTGAGCTCATACCAAACTAGCCGCTACCCCATTCAAGCCTCAGCTTCGCGTCAGCGATTCAGAATTTGATCAACACCTGTATTCGGCAGCTCTGTTTCAAACTGACCGACATGGTAGGTATGACAGGTCATGCATTGGTCTCCTGCTCCGGCAGAAGTATGACAAGTGGTGCAGGTCTCTTTTTTCAACTCTAAAAACCCACTAGCGTCGGATTCATGACAAGTGACGCACCCTTCATCACCAACAACCATGAAGTGCACACTGTGCTCGAAATGAGTGATGCCACGGTCCGGCTCTGAGGTGCTGGTCCATTGCATAAGTCCGCTTGCCTCATCCGAAAGGACATGACACTTTGCGCACGCACCTGGCGCTCCACGGGAGGTCAACTGAGAGAACACTTGACGAAAGGGATTGGCCTGCGACGTAAGACCCAACACATGAGATAGTTCAAGCCAACCAGTGCTGAAAGAGTCTCCATGCCCACCCGGACGGTACGCAAGACTGTATTCAGTGAGGTACCAACCGCCGAATTCCATACGTTGACTCAAGTCAGAAACCAAACTATCAACATCCACATAGATAGGGTTAGTCGCAACTAGCTGGTTATCACTGTGCCGGCTAAGTTCTTCTCGGTAATCGAGAAACCAGTTCTGCACACCTGTTTGCAGATCATCGAGAGGCAAATTCGCCACCAGCCCCCACTCTCCTTTGAGATCACGGCTGGACATACCATCCAGTTGATTCAGCAGGTAACCATGCCCCTCGTCCAGCGTGCTGGCCATAAGTTCCTTGATTCGCCAAGCCATGCGACTGACTCTTGCGAGGTCTTCAGCACTGGCATCAGACAAATCAAGAAGATCAATATCACCCTCGTCGATCGTTTCCAGCAAAGCTCTTACCTCATCATCCTGCATCAGGAATCCAGCCATGAAAGGAGAGATGGTTTCGTCATCAATATCAGCCGGCCACGTACCGATCCCCACTCCCTGCTCCTTCAGAGTATCAAGGTCTAACGCAGGCACATTTAAAAAGTCGATGCCTTGGTTCGATTTAGCCAAGCTTCGAACGTCTTTTTCGTGGCAGCCGCTACAGGTGGTCTGAAAGGGTTTTACGCTCATCGATCCTGTTCGTTCGTCCACCAGGTGACAAGAACGGCAGCTCTGTTTGGCGGAAGCGGCGACCTTACTGTCCTGAAAGTATTCAGAGAAATGCTTCGGATGATTGAACTTCAGGAAAGATATTTCGTTGGGTTGGTAGTTATCAAAAGGTGGATGGTTTTTCTCAAACGGATGGTGGGTTTCTGTGTGACAACCGTCACATCGGGCGTTGCCAATCTCCGTCAGCGTTTGCTGGTGCTCCTGATGACACGTACTACAAGAAATTTCAATCACCTTGCCGGTGCCTAGGTCCGCAGACGATACGTTGTGGGCAAGATCTGCCTGAGCACCTATCTGGTGACAAACCAAACACTTTCGGTTTGACTCAAAGACACCAGGGGGGTGAAGCGCTGCCGACAGAATACCCGCGGGATTTTCCAAATCATTGACGTGGCAGGCGACACAGTCAATCCCCACGATACTGGAATGAGCGTTGCTTAATGGTCCCGGAGACAGAACCTGTTCCCGCAAGGGACTCGCAATAATCGCCGTAAATATCGACAAGAAAAGCAAAACTGACAGAATGATGGCATGTCGACGAATGAACCGAAAGTTGCTGTTCGGCACACACTTGACGATGTGAGGGCATTTACCCTCGGGCGATGGGCCGAATTCACACTTACCGCCACTGCTGTGAGTACGCGTGCACTCCCAGCGATCACCCTTTCTGAAGGGGACACAATGGGATCTCCCGGGGCAGTCGCCATTCGCTAGAGGACCCAACTCACAACCTTCACCCGACTGGTTTAAGCCACATAGATACGAGCGCGTTGGCCTATCGTAACGACTCTGCCGATAGTCGGTTTCAATAAGTTTAACCACGGCTAGCCTCCCCTGAAACTGTAAACCAACACCACATGCAGCGGAATCGCGAGCAGCAAGAGACTCGCGAGCACAATATGTACAGCGAGAGAGACCTTCAGGTTCATTTGCGCAACATACTGGAAATCCAAGTCGACCTTCTGACCCAATATCCCGCCAATTTCATCGAGGATGGGGTGGTATTCCGGCGCCATGTAACCACGGGCGTCTGACAGTCGCCGTTCCCAGCGATCGTGTGGTTGTGTGCCAGCCACAAGGTGCTGGGAGATTTCTTTGATCCCTGCGAAATAGGGAGAAATTTGGTCCTTGTAAAAATCACTGAAATATTCTCCTGCTCCATCTTTGATCGCTAGCAGAGCCAGTTTCTCAGCCTCGCGCCGAAGCATGGTCTGATGACCTTGAATGCGCGACAAAAATATTCGCTCACCACGACGGTTCATGACTGGCGGCAGCAACCGGTTCAGCAGGATGACCAGAATCCCAGTGACCAGAGTCGACAGCGTCAACACCCCGAGAGTAAGCTCGAAGACGCCTTGTGGCAGCAAGGAATCAACATGGAAGCTGTAGATAAAAAGTCCGGCAAGTCCAACGTAAACATGCAATTGAGCCCATATATAGGCGTTCCCCAGCGGCAAGACGGTTATCTTTTTTCGGACGCTAAACAACATCAAAAACATGAATAGTGAGAACAACACCCAGCCCGAAGCATAGTCCCCGCGAAGCGTATTGTTGTCATATGCTTGCACGCCAAATAATGCAGATAACACCACCAGTGCCAGGAATAACGAACCCAATGCCCGACGACGAAATTTACTGGTCATTCCGAGAGCCAATCACTAATGCTGTCCAAATTATGCGCGTCAATTCGCCTTAGCGCGTTTGTCGGGCAGGCGTTTTCACATGCTGGGGACACCTTTTGACCGGCACAAAAATCGCACTTAGTTGCTTTACTAATGGGCTGATGGGATTCGTCCAGAATCAATTCACCACCGGCGCCGCGAATATTGGTGATCCGGATATTGTCATATGGACAATTGCTGGCGCAGGTACCACAACCGATACAGGTTTGGTCGTTAATCACAATGACCCCGGTTTCAGGTTCTCGACGGATAGCACCTGTCGGGCAACCAACCATGCATACCGGGTCGGCACAGTGCATACAGGCATTAGCAACCATAAACTTACCGGTTTTCATGCCGTGTCTGATGAATCGCGGATTTCCTTCATGGCTGTTCGCACAGGCGACCACACAATCATCACATTCAGTGCAACGATCCTGGTTCACCAACATCATCTTGGTACCATTGATGAAAACATTGTCGATAAGGAAATTCATCAGATCCTCACGTTCATTGGTGAGGGTGGTTTTCTTTTCATGTTGCTCAAAGGAACTGTTGTCTAACAGAGAACCAGCAGACTCAAGTAGGTCCACGACAAGCGAACCCGGTAACCGTATTACGTCTGCAAAACCTAGTGCATATAAGGATTCACTGTAGTTCACAGCGTCTTCACTTTTTTTGTTCGCAATGAGTTCACCCATCCCAAACAATTCGCTACGCCGCATGTATCCAAGCGTGCGTTGGCCATCACCGTAGGGGATGGTTCTGCGAGCAAACCCGCCAAGGATGAGGACCAAATCTTCTGCGTACTCCCCTGCCCTAACAATGATGGTCTCTTTGAATTTTACAGATGGGTCAGCCTTGGCTTTTCGCAATAGGGTGTTCCAATCGCTGGTGCCGTAGGTTTCAAAAACTGCAGACTGACAAAGCTGTTGAATCTGTACTTCCGATAGATCACTGAAAGTAGGCATATCTTGCAACTGATTAAACAGACTGCGTCGGCGATACTCCTCCTCCATGTAATTTCGAAACCCTTTGCTAAAGCGCATAAAGTCACGCAGTGCCTGCCATTTAATCTCGAGTACTTCACAACGATCTTGAGTAGCGATTAGGCTCCGAGAGCGCGGACTTCTCGCCATCGCAGACACGTGACCGAACATCTTGCCGGGGCGAACAACCTCGCAGTCATGCTTTTGGATCAACTCCTGTAGGTTTTCAACCAGTACATAACTCTCTTCCTTGTTGCCACCCGCTTGATACGCCAAATCCTGATCGACACGATAGTTCGATACGTCCCTGAATTCAGGCAATTCGTGCGGCGCTAACAATTGGTTAAAGGTTTCCCAAAAGCCTTTTTTTACTGTGCGAGTCCCACCCTGCACCTGCTGATCTAGATCTTCAATGCCGGTCACTTCCCCGGCCAGCAAGAGGAAGGCTGATTCTCCGTATTCGCCTTCCCTAAAAATCAGTTGGCCCTCATCCAACCGCAGAATACGGGTATCCTTAAGCAAAATTTCTCTCAATGGGCTACTTTCCGGAAACAATCGTTCGTCCATGCTAACGAAAGGTTCGACTGCCAGTAGACGCTCGACATCTTCGGGACGCATGAATTTATCGAAACTTTGTTCTCGCTGCTTTTGGCGCTTTATTACCCGAATCGCTTCCGTCATATCATTTCCTAGAGATCTAGCACAAGGTCACTCGCGGGCCGCGCTATACAGGCCAAACACGAACCTTCCTCAACATCGGCATCATGGCTTTCGTCATACTTGACCGAGCCTTTACGGATCGCAATTGAACAAGTACCACAATTGCCCACCCTGCAACCAAAATCAATCGAGATCTGATTTTGTTCAGCGATCTCGAGAATCGTCGCACCAGTACTGGCATCGACTTTGTTTTTGGAGCGGGCAAACTCAAGCGTAAAGCGCTCGTCGTTGGCGATGAGCGTGGACTCTTTTTTACCAATACTAGAAGGTCCAAATGCCTCCATGTTAACTTTGCTTTTAGGCACACCCCATTCATCCAAACCAATCGTGAGGCTCTGCATAAATGGACCCGATCCGCACACGTAAAATTGATAGTTGTTGGTTTCTAGTTTTTCACGAACAAGGTCAATGGAGACATGTCCCTCATAATCATAGTCTTCACCTATCGTCTCGTAGTCGGCAGGTTTGCTGAAACAGACAACCAGGTGAAAGTTGTCATTCCGCTCGGCTACCTTGCGCAGAAACTCTGCTTGAACTAAGTCGAGGGAATTTTTCACCCCATAGAAAAACCAGATCGGCTGACGGCTACCACGCTGAACCAGGGCGTTGGCCATTGCCAACATGGGTGTCACACCAACCCCGCCAGCCAATAGAACAACCCCTTCAGGATTCCTGACATCTAGGTAGAATTTTCCAGAAGGTGCTTTGACATCAAGGATGTCCCCTTCTTGTATCTGTTCATGAAAGAAAGAAGAGGCTAATCCAGATGGTGCTTCAGGGTCACTTGCAGGCGGTGGTGCTCGCTTGATGCTGACCCTGTACTGGTCTTGGCCAAAAGCATCTGAAAGCGAATAACACCGAATCACGTCCCCTTCTTTGCCAGGAATCTTTAGCCGAACTGTCAGGTATTGTCCCGGATAAAAACTAGGAATGGCTTTGTTGTCATGGGGTTGTAGATAAAAAGACGTGACATCGCGACACTCGGGAACTCTCTGTACAACCTCGAATTTTCTGAAGCCGGTCCACGTATGGTCATCGATTTGTTGATCTGCCATTTTCGAGTTCAACTCAAAGGAAAGCTTTTCGATTAATCCCTCGTGTTGCTGACGGTAATAGTCAACGTCAAACTTACGCCGTCGCCAGGCACGATGGCTGATGAGCACAACGTAAGCGATGATTTGGACGAGCGCTATGAGCGCAATTGCTTCGAGCGCGACACTCCCGAAATTACTGATACCAAAATAACCGGATGAAGCCCAGACACCTATCACGGCGCCAAGAGTTGCTGCAAAAACAATGTAAAGTGGACGTGTCGTGGATTGAGGGGTTGCAGTCCCGCCCGAATGCTCAAGAAAGTAGAATAGATAATCTGCAGGCTTTAGTTCGTACTCTCCAAGCATGACCACATCTCCAATCCTAAACTCAGTAGCGTCTATGGCTTCCCCATTAACGGAGGTTCCATTGGTGCTGCCGAGATCCTCGATACGAAAAGTCAGGGTGTTGAGATCGACGAGGTCAATCTGAGCATGGGTGGACGACAAGAACGGAGACGGGATAACAAGATCATTGTCCTTAGTCCTACCTACCACAAGCGATGTTAGCATTATCGCACCTGCCTACCGATTCAAGATGAAGTGGCTCAGCACACCGTTGAGGCTAGCGCTGAGAATGTCAGTATTACCATCGTTATCAATGTCTTTGACTATTATTGGGCCAGTAAACGTGTCTGAACCCGCAATGTTCTGCTGAAGAACAACGTTGTTTTGTAAGTCAATCAACCGGAAGCGCCCCTTAGCATCAAAAACGAGTAGGTTACCATCCACTAAAGTGATCGGATTTTCTACTGGCGCGCCCAAATCAACTTTACCTATGATGGCGCCGTCCATAGTATCCACTTGGTACAGAAATCCATCTAGGTCAAACAGGTACAATCGCTTGTCGATGAATGCAGGTAAACCAAGGACGCTGCTATCGAGTTTCTCTTGCCAGATTAGCTCTCCATGCTGCCGATTGATCGCAGCAATGTCGCCCTCTGCGCTAATACTAATAACAGCATCTCCAGCAAGAACCAGATTAGCAGGTACAACCCCATCAGCCAGGGAAGTAGACCAAAGGCGTGTTGGAGAAGAGCCATTAATAGAAATGGCGTCAATGTTTCCGGAAAGCCCACCAAGATAGATAATGTTGCTGTTTTCCGCCCCCCCCACTACCAGGTTAGTGACCACATAGGGATCGGACAATCCCATAGTATCCCAAAGTATTTTTCCATCTTTAGGTCTTAACCCGACAAGACCTCGGCCATTGGTAGGAACCAGTATCAACGCCCCTTGTTCAGCTTGATGGTAGAGTGATGATATCGAAGATACTGCTATGTAGCTGCCCAATTCAGTTTGCCATTTGGCAGCGCCCAGGCCGTCGTATGCTCCTGCGGTCGACGTTCCTGTTATCACGAAAATCAGACTTTCCTCAGCCGATGTCTCGACTAGAATTGGTTGAGATGTCGGCTTGTTGGGCAATCGAATACGCGCGATATCACCGCCATTCGCCGCATCGATTATCAACAAACTGCTGGCATCTGCCATCACGATTTCCGGACGTAGATCGCCCCGAACATTGCCAAGGGAAGGCCCGTAAAGCGTCGAGTCGAATTCTATCTGTCGCAGCCAGGCTTGCTGGACTTGCAGCGCACTGTTACCAACCGGTTTAAGATTGGCGATTTCGTCACGGTACACATAGCCTACCGAGCTAAAGAGGATTACCGCCAACACCATGGAGATTGCAACCGCATAGGTTTTGGGCCGCGCAGGACTACGTTTGCGATTGGAATTCGAACGAAGTTTCTGTTTTTCTTTGACCTGTTCCTTGGCCCTTTGCTTGGATTTTTTGGTGTGAGTTGAGGTTCGCTTCCGTTTTCGTTTATCCAATATTACAGTGCCGTCTTCAGAGACCTCTGCAGACTCCCATTTTTCAGATTGCGAAAGACTAGCAAGTTTCTCCTTATCTTCCTTATCTTCCTTATCTTCTAGGACTTTATCCAAAGACGTGTTTGACACGGGTTCTTGCGCGGGGGTTTTAGCTGGGGGCTCTCTATTCGCTGAGGGCTCTTTGTTGGCTGAAGGCTCTCTTTTCGCTGAGGGCTCTTTGTTGGCTGAAGGCTCTTTGTTGGCTGAGGGCTCTTTGTTGGCTGAGGGCTCTTTGTTGGCTGAGGGCTCTTTGTTGGCTGAGGGCTCTTTGTTGGCTGAGGGCTCTCTATTCGCTGAGGGCTCTTTGTTGGCTGAGAGCTCTCTATTCGCTGAGGGCTCTCTATTCGCTGAGGGCTCTTTGATTTTTGGAGGATTGAATACAGACGGCGCAGGTTCCTGAATCCGCACTTGAGTTTTAAGAACATGCGCATCGTCTTCTTGCTTAGCGGCGCTTTTGAATTTTGGCGTGGCAAGCTCGTTTTCAGTATCTCGAATTTCGAAGCACATTTGATCGAAATAAATCACGTCACCAGACTTTAGCTCGATCCGATTGACCATGACATCATTGACGAAGGTACCGTTGGTGGATCCATTGTCTTCGACGATGAGTACGTCATTTTCTAAGAAGAATGTTGCATGATGGCGAGAAGCCAGATCTTCCGCCAACACCAGATCACAAGCAGCACCACGGCCCACTTTAAACCCGTCGTGAATACGCATGGACTCAGCAGCACTGCTGGTATCACGCGATTGAATAAACCATTTTTCCTTCCACCCTTTGGTGTAGATGACGGTTTTGTCAGAGTCCATTGAAGTCAGCAGCTCTAAAAATTCATGCGAAGCTCTAGTCTAAACCAAATTAGATGATGAAGCAGAAGCCGTTTACGTGGTTGCTTCACAGCAGAATGTTGCTCAAAGAGTCACAGTCCTTGCCAGCCAAATTTCTGATGTCTATAGCAGCCCAGATACAAAAATGAATAGCGAAAACCAACAACCGCATTCAGTGGCAAAAGTTCACTGACTAGTTCATGACGCTCAACAGATTAGCGTTGGTACGCACCCAGGGTAGGTTTTTTTCGAGCTGCGGCACTATCAATTTACGAGTGTCCGCAAGCTCCTTTGTCGGGTAGTTTCCTTCCAACAAGAAGTATCGTTCACCAACTTCTTGTTGCGCCTTGACGTAATAAAGGCTGAATTTGGCATTCTCCTGTATTAGCTGTTGTACTCGCTGTTCAGTGGCAGAGGCAAACAACTGGATCGTATAATTTTGACCGGGGCGGCGCCTTATCTCTGACATCGTGATCGGACCAGCGCTAGTGACTTCGTTTGCGCGTGCACTCTGCTGCTTTATCAGTTTCCTAATTATGTCATTTATCCGACTTAACGCTCTTTGTCGATTGTCAAGCGCGAGATCTCGATTGTAGCGAGCAAGCTCATTCGTCGTTGACTGGTAAACAGTTTGCAGTGACTGGTATTCAACGCGATTCTCAAAATAAGTCTTATCCTGACTTGAAGCTTCTTTATGATCCTTAAGGAATGCCATCAAAGACTCCAATTCAAGACTGCCATTTTGTATTGGCAAAAAACTGACCGCAAGGTCTACAGAGAATTTAGATTCAGCTGGGGAAGCCTCCGCGTCACTCCGGGTATCGGCCTCAGCAACGGCAACCGGAGCAGCGGCTAACGCTTTTGGCTCTACTGGAATGGACCGCACTGGCTGTTTTTTGGCGATATCCTGTTGAACGATCGGCACAGATTTCTGACTGGTATCAGCCGACAATACTGGACTTGCCGAGGCTGATTGATCAACCTCCGACTGCACTGATGTCGCGACGGCCACGTCAATTTCATTGCGAGCCTGGTCAGTCTGCGATTGTTGAACCAAGACTTCTTCTGCCTTGGACGGGACGCCACTGGTCAATGATTCGGAATTGCCTACTTTCGGCGTTGATACAGCCTCGTCAAGCATCACAGCGCTTGGAGCCTCTTGCTCATCCATCGCGCGAGAAGCAATCTCTGAGGTTTCCGCCATCGACTCAAACCCTTCAGGGAGAAGTACATCAAGTTCAAAGTAAAGACTGACCAACACTTCTATCACTTCTTGGTTGCCATTGTCTTGAGCCGACACTAGCATATCGCCAGTATCGGAAAGCCATTGCTTTTTCTCGCCTGCCGGAGCGTAGTTCCACCGACCAAGGAAGTTTTCCGATTCGTCAAAATCCAATTGACCGTCTTCGAGAATTTCATTGGTGTAGCTCTTCAACACCTCAATCTTCTCCATGTTGACCGATTTAGGCGGTTGATCGCTTGCCTCAGCTAAATTGGAATCCGATTCATCATCGCCTGACAAAAAGAAGACTAACACCACGACCAACAAGGCCACTATGCCGCCCGGAATGAATAAGTTCATCTTGGGCTTGTCTACAACTGATTGAGCAGCCTCGACCATCGGATCAGACTCGTGGCGTTTCATATATCCTCGGTTAGTGATGGTCCGATCACTTTCTTCTTCATCCAAAACCGCTTTAATAAGGTCCGATCGTCGCTTGCGATAAGTTTCCTTATTCATCGAACCTCTTTCGTAGGATCGACTCAATTTCAGCAGTGAATTTTCCATAATTTTTCTCACATGTTGCGGATCAGTCGAAACCCTGTAAATTCATTTGGTGATCCGTCTGAGGAGGAAACTGTAATTGGCTTACAATCGATGTTGTTATTGATATAGGCCCCACCCGCGACCTTGTATTCCGACCCATCCAACACGAGTTCTTGTGCGTTACCAACCGTGTGAGCCAAGCCCCAGCCATTTAACCCTTTGCCTTTCATGAAATCGTAGAGTTCCATCTTCTGCCCTCTGCCGCCCAACGCGACGCAATTCCGGTCGGCCTGATTCACGCCTCCGGCCACCGCGGCATGCTGCCATTCCTGCAAGGTCGGGATTCGATACTCCTTGCCGCTTTTACCACTCAGCCATTGCGCGTAGTTAGAAATGTCGGCTGCGCCTAGCCCGGTGACGGGTAAATCGCCATCCATGCTCAGCGTTGTACAGCTCGAGTTAGTCGAGCAGAAGTCATTGTATTCAACCACTCGAAGTTCGTATCGCATAATGGCGTAAGGTCCGGAGCTACTGTCAACAACGACCAGCCTCGGGCCTTTAACTTCACCCTCAACAATGTCATAACAAGTATTTCTATTTCGCAAACCCCGGCCAGCAAAACTCGGCATGCATTCTTTTGCCGCGGCGTTCACAGGCGAGTTCACAACAGCGCTGGTACTGCCCGGTGGTTTCTCACCAGAATTCACCGTAGGAATAACAAGCAATACAAACAGCGGATCTTTTTCATATTTTACCCGCGCCTGAGCAAGTAGGGCAGTTGCTTGCTCAGGATTATCGCTCATGAGCTGAACTATCTGCTGGTGCAGGTTAAATTTTACCAGCCCTTCCTGTAGCTTCTCAAAATCTTTGTTATAACTTAGTCCTTTTTCTATGTATTCAATGGCCTGATCAACATCCTCACTAGCAGTCCTGTCAGCTAGCGCGAGGTATTCTTCCGGCACCGTGACCTGAAAAAAATCATCTGTGTTGGGCAGATTGTATTTCTCTAGCTCCACTAGTGTTTTTTCGGCAGCATCAACATCTAGGGCGCGAATCTGAGTGACAAAACCCTCCGTCAATGCATTTAGTTCGGCCTTACGATCAGCCTCACTTTTCTCCTTCTGGTACGTGACTCTGTCGCCTGCTACCAGATTAACCAATCCGTCAATACGACCATGATTCTGGTCGAAGCTTCGAGCGCGGTTGATTGCAGCTTCAGCTTCATCGAACCGGTTGTTGCCCGTCAGATTCTCGGCCTCTTCAATCCATCCATCAGCTGCCTGAAACCGAATGTCCCTAGAGAATACGTTCTGTCCGGAAACCAATAGCTCATAATCATTTAGCATCCTCGTTAGGCGAGAACTATCCCGACTGGGCTCAAAATCACTGACCAATGAACGAATGTCTCCTTCCATTTCGGTGCTTTGTTTTGCTTCCTGTGCGGCCAGCTGTTGTTTAACCAATACCTGTAGTTCTTCCCTGCGATCCACCAGGGCTTGCTTGGAAGGCAGTACCCTAATTGAATCACGAATCAATTCTATGGCGCCGTCAAGGTTGCCTGAGCCAACCAGCGTTTGCGATTGACTCAAGTAGCGTTCTGATAACCGATTTTTCGCTGTCTCCAAAACTGGGTTGTTAACATCCAGAACTTCCAACTGATTCAACAGGCTAATCACGTTTCCTACCGCCCCCGAATTCAGTTCGGTAGTGTTGATCTCTGAGCTGACCCGTTCCTCTAGGCTCGCAATCTGTTTCTCTCGCAGCTGCTGTCGCTCTTCTACTCTTTGAGAAGCAACTTGGGATACAGAGTCTATTTTCAGTTGCTCAATGGTGCTCCGTTGCTCTTGAAGCTGTCTGATGGTCTCAGAGGCTTTGGCAATACCCAGCGCCTGATTGATGAAACCGCTGGCTTCGTCATAGTTGTCCTGGTTCGTCTGAATTTTTGCCTGCTGCAGCCAGCCCAGAGCAATCTGATTCTGGGCGCTCTGTAGTGTTGTATCTGGCACTCCAAGATATTTTAATTCTTCCAACAGAGGAATCGCTTCACCTGGTTTACTGCTGCGCGCGGCGTTACCAATTTTCCGGCTCAGGTCGGTTAACGTGTCATCGTATCCAGTCCTCGCCAGGCTTACCTGATCGCGCAATTTGCTAATTTCGGTGGCACTGAGAATGCTTTCAAACTTGTCGATCGTTACGACGGCGTCGCTCCAGTCTCGACGCGCAACAATGTCAGTGACTTCCTTGTTTAGCAATTTGTCCAGACTGTCCTTATATTTCTGCAAAATCGAGTTACCTGAATCGAGTTCTGACAATTCAGAAATTTTCTGAACCGACTCAATGAGTTCCTCAATTGAACTATTCCCATCAAAGCTACCGAGGCTATTCACAAGGGCAGCTATCTTTTCCTGGTTCGCTTGTTCACCGCGTCGACGCTGTAAAGAATCCTGTAGGGCAAGCAGCTCGCCGTATTCGAGCTCCCTTTCGTCAGATTGGAAAAGTTGAATCGAAAAAGTCACCAGCTCAGCCGCTTTATCAAAAGAACTCGTTCGTTCAAGTTCTTGTGCCGCATCACGCAACCTATTGACAACCACCACGACCGCGGCTTCCTTCGGTGTATCCTTGTCGACGCGTTTGGATTTTGACCAGAGCTTCTCCAGCTCCTTGTATCGTTCATCAAAAGTAGAAACTTTTAAGAGTTCCTTGATTTGGGTGTCGAGTTCATTAGTTCGTTTAGCTTTTTCACCCTGCATCTTCACATCGAGATCACGAACATCCACATCTCTCGGATATTCCAATTGAGCAACCTGCATGGCCGGCTTGGCCTGTTCGAAATTATCGTCGGCAATAAGTTGTTCGACCCTCTCCAACAGATAGGGTAAGGTGCTGTCCTCATTGAAAACTTCCTCCAGTCGATCTTCATTGTCTTCGTACTTATTCTTCAATACATCGAATCGGTCCAGAATCTGCGAGTGGTCTCCACTTTTGATCAGATTTTCAAGCTGGATAAGCTCCCTCTGATCCATATAGCCTAGTAGTCCGTACGAGCCAGCTACCACGCTTATCACTGCAGCAGCGCTCCCCGCAACCAGCTTTAGACTGAGTGGTCGCTTTTCCATTTTCATGTCATGTATAAACTGAACAAGATCACCGAGGCGATCTTCGCGTTCAAACTCAAGACAGCCTCGAATCGCTTTCCATTGCCAGCTCTTAAGACCAGGTATCTGTGCCGGCGTCATGCCTTTTTCTTTGGCTTTATCGGCGGGGATTTTTTTCCGGTCTTCCATAAAGGGATGACGACCGGTCAGCAGTTCGTAGGAGAGACACCCAAGAGCATAAATATCGTCTTTAGGGTCTGGATTATCTCCATCAATCAGCATTTCCAAACTGGCGTAGCTTGGCGTTAGCGCACCTAGATCACCGGCGTCGAAGGTGTCTGTTTTTTCTTTTCCGTCATCCGCTGCACGGGCAATACCGAAGTCAATCACCTTCACGGAATCGTTGTCTATAAACACGTTGCCTGGCTTGAAGTCCGAATGAATAATGTCTTGAGTATGGGCGTAGCGTAATGCATCACTCATTTCCAAGATGTAACGGATGGCTTTTTCTTTAGGCAAACCCGTTGGATTCTTTTTCAGAATGTCACGGAGATCCTCGCCACGCATTAATTCCATGACCATGAAGACACTTTGTTCATCACGGTCAATACTAAACACGTTCACGACATGTTCGTGGGATAAGTTAGCTGTTTTCCGTGTCTCTCGTTGCAGGGTCTTGAGGGACTCAGGATGATCCCTGAACTCTTTATTCAATACCTTCACGGCATAGTCTTTGTGTTCAAAGTCACCAGCTTCAACACTCAATGTGTCCTCAGCCTTGTAAACGTCGCCCATTCCGCCATAACCGATAAATTCTGTCAGCCGATATCGACCATTACGCAATAGGCTGCCAACACCAACCTGGATTTCCTCGTCTTTTTCGAACGGTTTTGCCCATCGTGTGTCGGTGCCTGAAGCTGTACCCGTGCCTGTAATGCTAGTTTTACCCGTGCGGCTAGTGCGATCTCGACGCCGAGAAGAATCTCGTTTTTGTTTTTTGAATACGGTTTTTTCTAACAGCTCTTCATCAACTTCAGAGGGCTTATCCCGTTTGAAAAATACGGTCTTCTCGTCACCACCATCCTCGTCTTCGACCGGAGCATCAGGGAGTGAGTCGTTGACCTTATCAATGACATCTAGAAGTTCATTGATTTCTTCAACTGGCAAGGTGCTGCCTTTTTTGGCCAGGGCAGATAACACCTTGTCGTATCGAACAATGTTATCTGTGTCTTCGGAGAGATCGTAGCGTAAGCCCGACTTAACAGTTTCGAGGGAAATCCGCCGATTCAAGTATTGCTTCAGTAGTTCTTGGAATCCAACGGTGTAGTCGACATTGGCATCCTCTTCGGCAGAAGGAGCCTGCCAGTCCAGCACAATCTTGGTTAGATGCTGAATATCTTCTTTGCCAAGGATGCCCCGCGAGCCCAAATTTGCTATGACCTGTTGAATAGCATCAGCGTTGGCTTGATTTTCCTTGAGGCAGCGCAGCAGATCGTCTTCAAGTTCAGCCATGCTGATCTCTTTTTGGACAAATGCTTTCAACTGTTGCTTTAACTGCTCCATTTAGCGCCGCTTCCTAACTTTTTTGTCACGCCTCAATCACTTCAATCAGAATCAGGGTCACGTTATCAGGCGCACCTCGATCTAGAACGGTATCGATAATTTCCTGGCCCGCTGCTTTAAGCTTATTTCCATGTTTCCTCAGTATCTCCTCAACCTCCTCGTCTGTGAGTTTCTTTTCTACTCCGTCACTACAAAGCATGTAAATATCTTGGTCAAACAAAACATCCATTTCGAAATCAACATAAAGCTCCTCGTCGGCTCCTACGGCTCGGGTAATCACACTTTTATCTGGATGATCTAAGGCTTCGGAGGGTTTTAGAGAGCCTTCATCGATCAATTCTTGGAGATAGGTATGATCGATACTCAGCATTTCCAGGGCACCTCGGCGAAATCGATAAAGACGACTGTCACCTGCCCAGTAGTACACGAGATGATTCCCTTGCAAGCACATACCGACGACTGTGCTACCGCAAACATCATCATCCCCCTCAGTAATCTTGCGCAGGTCGGCGTTAACCTGGCTTAGACTATCTTCGACCTGATCAACAAACTCAGTAAACTCGTCGCCTCTGGTGATATCACCCAGCGCTTTAGTCACAGCCTGACTCGCGACATCCCCAGCAGTGTGCCCGCCCATGCCATCTGCAACAGCCCAATGAGCTTGTTCAGGGACCGAGGTATAGGAGTCCTCATTGACCTTGCGGACTTTTCCGACGTCCGTGAATGACTCTTGGTGCCAAGAAAACTGGCGACTGATATTTTTTTCATTATGCACGCGTGTCAAAACCCCTCAAAAACTTGGCAAACTCCCTGGCTTCAGGAAGTTGCTCAGTTATTACCAATTGTTCTGCAATATTCTCTCCACCCTCTGACCAGAACACGGCGTTCGTCGACCGTATCATTTTGTTGCGGCAGCTGTCGGTATTTATATGCAGACCCAGTAATTCTGGTGCTAATTGTTCGCCCTCTTGATTTGAGCCACTTCCCAAAAACGGTTTAAGCCTTGCCAACTTGGCATCAAGTTGGTTCACCTGATCATCTGTGGCCCTAGAGTTCTGAATGTCATCCACTATCTCCGCGAGCAGCGCCTGCCCAGTCACTTCTTTTTCTGGCACAAGATCAACGCACTCTTGGCAAAATTGTTCGAATGTCACTGTTCCTTCAAGGCCCTGAATCAGCAAATCTCCGCTATCAACAAACCAATTGCGGTACCCCAGGAAATCTCCGACGTTAGGGACCGGCGAAACTCTAGCCGCCATCAAGATGGGAAAGCTGCGATTCACTTTGTCCGCACTGGGGATCCACGTACCTAACCATGCTTCTCCCAGAACGCCCTCTCCAATATAAAAATGCCAAACGGGCATAACCTGATAGTAGTCGAACCACGCATCGGTAAGTTCCTTTTTGCTGCTCTGAATACCCTGCTGAAACCAATCGTCAAATACCGAAAGGAATGCACGAGGCAGATCTCGAGTCACAAAATCTCCCCTGGCTGGTAGCTTGCCAAAAAAACCCGGCATCTAATTTCCTTCATAACGCTTTTGGTAGTTTTATTTGAGCTAGCAAACCGAAAGCATTCAAGTCGCCCTCGATCCGCAAATTATAGGCACTTTCGAGGTCACCCTGAACAAACCGGACTTCATAATGGCCGTTTCCAATCGTTCGAATTTTTCCTAACTGCAGCAAACGGTACATCGACCACGGCCCCTCCTCGGCGACGAGTTCAGCCGTAATGCCGCTGACGGTAAGCGGCGCCTCCTCGCTGATGGGTTCAACGGCAACGTCACTGACGGTAAACTGATACCAGGACTGATGTTTCTCGCTTTGATAGGGCCAAATCACCTCCATGACTTCTGTGCTGCCGGGAATGTACTGATTCTGAAAACTACCGAGTGTCAGCACAAACTGAATCGCCTCAGCACTTAGGCTCTTTGGTGTAAAAGTCCAATTGGAGCCTTGATTCAGCACAGGCAGCGACTGGCCTACTGCAAACAATCGGCGCAGCGTTTCTAGGTCGGCGGCGGGTATTGACGATCGCTCATTGTCGATCGTTCGCTGTTTCCACTGACCCGGAGATCGATCAATAAATATACCAAGCCGGTCGTCGACAAATTTTTCCAGTACGCCTGAGTTTGCAAAGAATTGAGCAAGGATGCTGAATTCAACTTCTTCCAAGGCATTAGGGTCCAGAGGGTAAAGTCCGAACATCTCATGATAAGGATCGTAGACTTCTTTCTGCCAGGCCCGATTAAGTTCTAACCTGCCATGTTCAAACACCACTGACCAAGCAACATTTTTGACATTCTGGACCCAGTTTTTTACCTGCTCAGGCAGGAAAGGCATTTTGGTGCGCAAGCCTCGGAAAACATCCCGATTGTCGCCCTCCACTCGACCCTGAATAACACTGAGTGCAGGATAGGTCTCGTTTTGATTGTTAAGCATTTCGCTAACCAATAACGATAGTTCACGTACGTTTTGTACTAGGGATTGTAACTCAACAGAGCCCGCTAGATTATTCAGTGAGGCAAAATGCACATTGACCGCGTCAGAGCTGACGGGTCTTAAACCCGTGCTAGCCATTAGCTGTTCTTCAATCAAGCCCAAGTTAGTTTGTTTCTGAATAGAACCAAGTAACACTTCCAGAGGGCCATTTATCAGGGCAAACGTTTCAAGCAGTTCCCTGACTTGATCTGGGCGCGTCGTCTCGCGAATTTGAACACTCGACAACAGAGTTTCCCAGCGTTGTATGTATTCACGTTTGTAGACTTTAACAACCTGACTTTGAAGCTCAGCAAAAGATACCGGTGCTGTCAATTTGTTGTGGGCGCCCATAACCCAGTTACCGCTGACATATTCCCTGCTTTGTGCTTCGATAAGCGGCAACATGGCATTCTGATAACCCGCAACGGTAAACATCCCCGGCATCACAAGTTCAGTCAAAGTGCGGCCGTCTCGGGTGACAAACAGTTCTGCCGCGCGGCTACCCGCGAGCTTCATAAAATCTAAATCGTGAGTGTGCTGCTGCAACAGCGTCTGACTGATACTTTGGTAAATCTGCTCTTCTAACGGGGTGGATTTAAGTAGCGTTCGAGCCTGGTTAACGATTTGTTCATTCGCCACGACTCCCACAAAATCAGACGCAAGCAGCACAGCCTCGTGCCGAGTCAACTCGGTCAACACTGCTTCTTGCCCGCTCAACAGGTTGTCCCAGTCTTCCTTGTTTATAGTACTCAGAAACTCAGTTTCCAATTTTGCGCCACTCTTAGTATTCAGCCCTGCATACATTAGATAGGCCTTAAGATAGCGATAAACATTGCCCGGATCTTGACTAACTAAAGCGGCAAAGAGCCTTTGCTCCACCCGCGAAGCAAGCGTTGGAAGCAATCGATTCTCTAGAGCGGTTGTGTAGACTGTCGCCGCGCTGCTGGCAAGGCTCTCAGCCTGACTCAAGCCAATATCCGGAAAGCTATTTTCCAAGTCCGCTGCTCCCGCCTGTTGAAGCAGAGAGAGTTCGTTGGTGATCTGCACCAGATTACCCGCTGCATCTCCCACATCAGAATCGATGTTTTTTGCTTGATCAATTAGAGTGGCAATTCGACCGATGCTTGCCATATTGTCCTGATACGACAGGGACCAACCTGCAATTGAAGTCGCTACCAGGCTAACGGCAAAGCCATAACCGAGGACGGACTTAACACGTGCTTTTCTCTTTGTTTGCGGATCAACTCCGGCGACATCGGATTCCTTGAAAATGACATCTTTAAGGAGTCGTCTTAAAAAGTAACTTTTACCTTTACCACTGTAAGTAACCTTGCTCGATTCATCTATGCCTAGATCTAGCGCCATTCGCCCCAACAATCTGTCCATAGGCGTACCTTCCTGAGTGCCGCTGGTATAGTAAACACCGCGTAGCAACGGATCCGTACTAAATTTGTTGGCAGCAAAGGTCTCTGCGACAAAAGAACAGACAACGTCCTTAAGGCTCGAAAATTGCGTCGGGAAACCTATCATTTTAACTCGTTCATCCCGATCGCGCTCTTCGTGCACCCTATCCAACAATTGTTTACTGAGATTCTCAACGAGTTCGTCGAATTGCGAACCGTACTCTAGGACGTCGAATTCGCTGGCTCCAGCTTTATTCATGCCGAAAGTTTCACCCCACACCTGAGCCCGTTCCTGTTCACCATAGTGGGCAAAAAACTCGGCGAACCCAGAAATTAGATCGCACTTGGTGAACATAAAGTAGATCGGAAACGTGATGCCAAGGCCTTTGGAAAGCTCATCTATGCGAAGCCGGATTGTCTTTGCCGTTTTTGACCGTTCCGCCTCGGACATTTGTATCAGATCAGAGAGGCTCATGGTGACCATCGCACCATTAATAGGTTGTTCTTTTCGATATCGTTTCAATTGACTGACGAAACTACCCCAACCAGCTTCGTCCACCGAACTATGGCTGTCTTGGGTGGTAAACCGTCCGGCAGTATCCACTAGCACAGCTTCGTCAGTAAACCACCAGTCACAATGCCGCGTCCCACCCACGCCGCCAATTGAATCGGTGCCGAGCTTGTCTTCAAGCGGAAATGTCAATCCAGCATTCAGTAGCGCAGTAGTTTTGCCCGAACCTGGCGGACCAATGATGATGTACCAGGGAATATCATAAATATATCGCTTTCCCCCTTTACCCTGGTTGGAGTCTTTGAGGGACCGCAGCGCCTCAGCAAATCGCTCTTGGATAACGCGTGTTTCCTCGTCAATATCTCGACTATCAGACTCGCCCAAAGTCGCAATCATCTGGTCGTTCTTTTTTGCTGCGCGCACACGTGCAATCACGAGGTACAGCAGCCACATCACAACGAGTGCGGCAATCGCCGCAACCCGATGATTGACTGGGTCTAAAGGTGCTTCGCTACCGACAACTAGCACAGGGCCAACGTTCCAGATAAGAGCACCGCTGATCAACAGTCCAAATATCTGTGAGAACAGGCTGAATCGGGTCAAGCTCCCACTCCTTGATTTTGAGTCATCAAATGACAACCCTATTTATTGAGTACAATTTCAACTCGCCGGTTGATAGCACGGCTACGCGCACTGTCGTTCGATTCAAGATTAACGGTGTCAGCAAGCCCTTGCGTTCGGACACGGCCTTGTAGGCCGGCATACAGAACCATTATCTCTTTCACGCTATCTGCTCTGGCTTTTGAAAGCTCCCAATTGGACGGGTATTTAAGCGAACGAATCGGTACATCATCTGTATGTCCTGTTATCAGGATGCGGCTGTCTAGGTCTTTTAGCAGCGTACTAATTGACTCAACGAGAGTGACGAATTGGTCTGAGACCGTATGGGTGCCTGAGCGAAACATATCAGGATGACTCAATCGAAGTATGGTTTTGTCCGGCTGCTCAACAATATCGACATAGCCCCTATCAATCTCGGTGGCTAGCAGCGTTTCAAGCGGTATGCGGGTCACTGCGTTTCTAACCAGATCGGGTTCTATGCCGCCCGCGATCGGCAGCGCTTCTCGCAACGGAGCGGAAAGTACTGCCGCGGGTTCTCGCATACTGATCTCAGCAAGGGCACGCCGCGTTGCGTCGCTCTTGCTTGAAAGCAAAAAATTAAACGCGACAAAGCCGGCGACAATGAATCCCAGGGAAACAGCAAGGATTACCCAGTAAGGTATCTGTTTGAGAATAGTATTTCTCGGTTCGGTTATTCCCTCCCATCGATTCGACAGCACCTGTCCGTGACGGGTACTGTTGGCACTAATAGATTCGTAAAGTTTGTTGCGAAGGTCGTGCACCGTCCGTCCGCCGTTAGGGACATCACGATATTTCCCCTCATACCCCATCTCAAGACACAAGTAGTACAATTCAAGCGCTGGCAAATGGGAAGCTGACAGATTCATCATGTCATCCAGCATTTCAAAAAAATGATCAGTGCCCGCCAAGTCGGGATGAAAAACTTCGACCAGCGGTTCTTCTGGCCACTCACTATTGAGACCCCAGGGCGTGGACAACACAACGTCGTCAACAAATACGCATAGACCGTAGCTACAGGCACGGGACATCAACTTAATTTCATCACCCCGAAAACCAAAAGACATTGCTTCAAAGTGCCTGATGCTCTTGATCACATACTCACGAAGTTCACTGATGTTCGGATGGCGGCCAACACCTTGCATCTGCCCGACAACCATCAGCAGCGGTGTCACCAGATTTATCGCCGTCTCCCCTTCAATATCAGGCTTATGATCTACAACAAATTGAAGAGTTTCAGGCGAAATCTGCGCCCGGGCTCCGGAGTCACGTCGTCTATCCTCAGATATTTCTGCCTGGTTGGGACTGACTTTACGACCACCAGTACTCACCATCGTCCGGTCGTTGTCATCATCCGGTTCGCCCTCCGAGAAGGGAGGATCTTGTTGTGCTCGTGTTTCCGTCGACGCGATTTCAGTCTGGCTTTTCGAGTCAGCACCACGGACCATTGTCCGGTCGTCTGGGTCTAGAGGGAGAGTTTCTGCGGCCTTCACGCCCAATTCATCTCGAACGATGGTCGGATCATCATCTGCGATTAGAGGGCCACGGGTAGCTGGAGGGCTTCGCGCTAATGCCAGTGCAGCCTCTGCGTCTAGCTCATCTCGAACGATGGTTTCATCGTCGTCTGCTATCAAAGGGCCGGTATTGTCCGTACCACCTTTTGTAGTACTGATTGGCTCATCGCTGGCCTGACGACGACCAGAAGTCCTGACCTGGGTTTTGTCATCATCATCGGCTGAATCAGCATGCTCTTTTCGAGGACGCTTACCGCCGGGCCGAATGATTGTCTTGTCACCTAGCCCGTCTGCTTCAGGCGAATCGGTTGGCTCCGGCACTAGATCGCTTTTGTCTTTGTCCTGACGGGTAACGGGTGACCTGACCTCGGTCCTATCATCATCGACTGAATCAGAACGCTCTTTTCGAGGACGCTTACCGCCGGGCCGAATGATTGTCTTGTCACTTAGCCCGTCATTTTCAGTACCGTCAAGGTCAGGTAAATCGGTTGGCTCCGGCACTAGATCGCTTTTGCTAGGGTCCTGACGACGATTAGATGACCTGACCTCGGTCTTGTCATCATCCGTGGCTGAATCGGATTTTCCTTTTTTAGGACCCCTGCCGCCGGGTCGAATGATTGTCTTGTCATTCATTCATTTTCTACACGCATGTTGTTGTAAAACCATCTGACAATTACTGCCGATAGTGAATGTGACAGTCGGCTTCATCCTCAAATTCGGAGCCCAGGCAAATCACACCTTCTCCCCATAATTTAAACTCGTCGCGCCGCAGGCTAACCAAATTACCGTCTGCGGACCGCACCCAAGTACCATTGGTGCTTTGGTCAATCAAAACAAATTGGCCACGCGTATATTCAATCCTTGCGTGTGTACGGGAAGCCAGCAACGCACTTGGAATTGCAAGATCACAGGCCAAGCCCCGACCAATTGTGAATGAATCAGTTGTGCCCACTGAATATTCATCATCTGCCACAGAAAGAACCAGTCGCACACTCAACGCCCGGGTTTCGGTTAAACCTTTGCCTGCTACTCTGGTGGCATCTTCACTTTCTTCCCAAAGCATCATGACCAGATTAATTGGCTCAGCTTTACCCCGCACTCTAGTACGGTCGAAAACCTTGCCCATGGACCGGTTGCTGCCACTAAGGTTATTCAAAAAGTGCTCTGTCGTAACAATCTGCCCGCCGACAGCAACACTGGCCATTCTCGCTGCCACATTAACGGTATTGCCAAAAACATCATCACCGTCAAGGATCACAGGGCCGTAATCCATGCCCACTTTAATTGTGAGCTCGCGCAGTTCCTGTTTCTTGGTCACTGTTACTTCCTGCATTTCTACAGCAGCGACACAGGCCTGGTCGGGATCGGGGAATCGCACCAGCATTTCATCCCCGATGTACTTGATGATTGTGCCACCATGCTGCCTGGCGATCTCAGAGATGATCTCTAATACGCCGTCTACAGCTTGTTTTGCCGGCGCGTTCCCCAGTGTTTCATACAGACTGGTACTGCCGACAATGTCAGCAAACAGGATCACGTTAACGTGTTGATTTTCTGTCATTGCCCTGGCTTTCCGTTTCCGTCACTTCAACTTACACGTACGTTGGCATTTCTGTGCTCTCAAACACTTTTACCAAACTGAGATATGGGGCCGCCAGACCTTTCGGCACTGGCAGCTCAAATCCCTAATCTACTCGCCAGAAATCAATGTCAACTCCAGACCCAAACTGGCCTGGGCGTTGATTCCGAGTACTTGCTCCAAGCTAAACTCAGCATCAAACACGCTGAGTTTCCCAGGAAGGTTCACGGTCTGAATATTTGGGAATACGAATGTTAGCCGCTTACCAGCCTGCTCTTCTGGTTTTGGCGTTGTACTGGCCTGGCCTGGTACAACCTTTAAGATGCTGGCACGTCCATCCTCGTCGAGATCATCTTCAAGCAATTGCCCTTCAGGCAATCTAAGACCGGCGCCTACAGTCGGCACCAGTGACTGGTCCTGAGTCAGAGCAATCGCGTTGACATCCGAATCGGCCTCAGACTCGGTTTCAAATAATGCGCTTGCAAGAACATTGGGAACTGTGCCTCTTTCTTCGAGTGACGCAGCAACAGCGGCGGCAACGCCGACGAAATTAGAGATAGTGTTATCTGGGAAAAACACGTTGCTTGTGCCAGTGCCAACTATCACAACACCACTGGCATTTGGAGCCGGAAGCAGATCCGAATCTGCAGCAGTGAGCCTTGCGAACTCTGGGTTGATATTGGAGTTTGATGAGATCTGAGGTTGGCCAACAACATCTGCGCTGAAGGCCAGAATCACCTTGTCGGCCCCAGATCGCAAGGTGATCTCACCTGTGCTTTGTGTTTCTGGATCACGGCCAATTTCATTGCCCGCTATCATCACAAGAGACTGGGTACCCTCGAAGACAATAGAGGCATCAGTACTACTGATGTTGCCCGAGGCAAATAATGCTAGCGAATTACTCGCTGTATGATTTGCAGCGAGGCGTATGTTCGTCGCGCTGATTTCAATTGTTTCCGCATTGACCAACACGTTACCAAGGTAGTCAGCGGCGGATCGTATGATCAGACTCCGCAAATTAATCGGAGAGTTCAAAACCACCCGACCACCGATAGCAAGTAGCGCAGAAGTAGGCGAATTTATTGAATTCAACGTAATTGTCGAGTTACTCGTCCCCGTCGTTCCGGCCGAATTAATCGTTGTGGTTTCGTCCAGTGTCAGGCTGCCCACAACTGTAATATCGCCAGCATTGGTTCGGAGATCTCCTGTAAGTGATGTTTCGCCGTTGAGAGTAATCGCAGCACTCTGGTCTAATGTGCTGAGGCCGTTTTGCGCTGCCAGCAGCCCACTACCCTCTTCCGGAGAGACTACGTTGATGGTGCCAGCGCCATCATTGGCTGTAACGGTCACATCGCCTGTAGCCGATCCACGAATGCTGAGGTCGTTGACATCTACCAACTCAAGCCCGCCATTAGTCACCTGGAAGTTTACGGTGTTGGTGCCGAAATCGTTGGCTGCTTGATCAAGTACCACCGGGCCTGCGGCGACCAAATTGAGTGTCTCCACAATGATGGGGGCGGTATCTGTGACACCTCCGGCACTCGTCAGCGTAAACGTTGTTGCGGTGGCTCCGGCGAGCACTGTGTCGCTGTCTTCGGATACAACGAGTGTCGTACCGTTCAGGTTGACGGAACCAAAGTTGGTCACATCGGCTACATTGTCACCCAAAGTGATATCGCTTGTCCCAGCATTCAGTGTAGCCAAGCCGACAACGGTAAGTGCTGTCCCTGAAGCATCAGTGATATCTCCAGTGGTCGTCAAAGTAAGCGCGCTACCGACATTAGAGCCTGCGAGGCTGACATCACCGGTCGTTACGTAGGTTGCATTACCTAAGGTATTCAAACTGGTCGTACCCACTACTGTTTGAGTGCCAAGATCAATGTTGCCGGCACTGTCAGTTGTTGTATAACTAGCATTACCACCGACAGTCGTTGCCGCGGAGTCGGTCAGACTACCCGTTGTCGCAGTTGCGATTAAGTTACCACCTACCGCACTTGCAGCAAGATCCAGTGCCGAGGCGTTCACTATCGACGCGTTACCCGCGGCGCCGTTAGTCCCCAGAGTCACCGCACCCGTTGAGGCCAATGTGCCCAAATCAATCGTGGCGTCTGCTGCAGAAGTTGTTAGAGAAGTTGTGCCCGTCACCGCTACCGTACCCGAGTCTGTCAGGTTGCCTGTGGTCGCAGTGGCGATAAGATTACCGTTGACCGTAC
>JBNMQM010000047.1:0-35477 GCA_051278195.1 Candidatus Azotimanducaceae bacterium | reverse complement strand
CCCGTGGAGGTTCAAGTCCTCTCCTCGGCACCAGTTTTGTGGCTTACCCGCAGGGTAAACACAAATTCATGGCTTGAGCGTAGCGCAAACATCAATCGCGACACACTATCTATCGCTCACTCGCACCACCCAATCACTAACCTTCAACTCCCGCGGAGCCCGAGACGTCGGACCGTCAAGTCCTCTCTTTGGCGCAAATTCATAGTTTGTGCCGAAAGTACCAACATAAACCGCGACACTTCAGCGGTAAAAATCGAACGCTGGTCTGAAAGACTCAATAAGCTCAGCCATAGATATGACAATTTGGTGGGCTTATTGAAGTTCATTTGCTTTACTAGTGGGAACCTAGAGGAAGAGCCATGTCACATATTATCGCATCGAACAGGGGCTTTACCCTAATTGAGCTCATGATTGTGGTTGCCATCATAGGTATTCTCGCCGCAGTAGCCTTACCCGCGTACCAGGATTACATTAAGACTGCGAATATGAGCAAGGTCCTCGCCCACTATGAGGAAGCCAAGCGACTCACCAGCACAACACTTGTGAAAGGACGAATTCAAAACGCCCTGAACCAGCAATCTACAGTGCCTGTAAATACATCTGAATGGATCAACATTTTTGATCCTGCCGGCGTCTCTGCACCAGGCGGTGGCGCTGCCTTTCAGGACACGGCCAATGACACTACCGGTGCGGTTGGTGTCAATTCGACCGGCATATTCCCAGACATCACAATCACAATCTCACTTCCTGCTTACGCTGAACTCAGCGCTCGAACAGAGACGATTAACTCCAACAGCTCTAACTAGTCCGTCGGCATTTCAAAAGGATGGCGCAACTGGATTGTGTCTTCTCTATCTGGCCCTGTTGAAACGAAATCAATCGCGACATCGCAAGAAGATTCAATTTTATCAAGATACGCCAACGCATTTTTAGGTAAGTCGGACATTTTCTTAACTCCGACGGTGGATTCCGACCAACCAGGTACATGCTCGTAGACAGGTATCGGGTTGGGACCATCTTCGTCTTCATAGCCCACACAGAGTGACACTGTTTCCAAACCATCCAATACATCCAGCTTAGTGATGCACAAACCAGAAATACTATTGATCTGGATCACGCGTCGTAACGCATGAGCATCAAACCAACCACAGCGGCGAGGTCGGCCAGTGGTTGCGCCAAACTCTTTACCAACTTTGGCAAGGTGACTGCCGACGCTGTCGAACAATTCGGTTGGAAAAGGTCCCGAACCGACTCGAGTTGTGTACGCCTTGGTAATACCCAACACATAGTCCAAATCTCGTGGACCGACCCCGCAACCGCTACTAATCGCACCGGCAGTTGTGTTGGATGAAGTCACAAAAGGATAGGTGCCCTGATCAATGTCCAGCAACGCGCCCTGCGCGCCCTCAAACAATATGTTGGCACCTGATTTTTGCAGATCTGCGAGGCGGCTGACCACGTCGCCGACCATCGGTTTTAGTTCGTCAGCAAACTGCAGGCTGGCATCAAGCGTTTCGTTTAAACCCACCCGAGGTGCTTTGAAATAGTGCTCTAGTACGAAATTGTGGTAATCCATAATTTCTTCTAGAGATGACTTAAATTGCTCTGCATTGTAAAGATCAACTACGCGAAGACCGCGACGCGCCACCTTGTCCTCGTATGCCGGACCAATACCTCGCCCGGTCGTACCAATCTTCTGGTTACCACGTACACTTTCGCGCATCACATCAAGCGCAACGTGGTGCGGCAAAATTAGCGGGCAGTTTTTACTGACCATCAAGCGTTCTCGAACGTTGATACCAGCGTCTTCAAGCATTTCGATCTCTTTGAACAGGTCTGGCACCGACAGCACAACCCCGTTGCCAATCAGACAGGCCACATGCTCATTCAATATGCCCGAAGGGATGAGATGTAAAACCGTCTTCTCGCCTTTAACGACCAGCGTATGACCCGCATTATGACCGCCCTGAAACCGCACAACTGCTTGTGCTTTGAGCGTCAACAAGTCAACGACCTTACCTTTACCTTCATCACCCCAATGGGTGCCGACCACTACAACATTACTGCCCATTAACGTCTCTTTTAGTTGGGTTGGTTATCTTGGATATCGACCAATTGCCATTTATCATCTTGAAACTCAAGACGTTTGGCCGCGGCCGGCGAACTGCCTTCTATTACTGTGTATCCCGCCGCTCGAAGGGCAAGGATCTCACGCCACTGACCACTTGTTTCATCGGCAGTCGTGGTTGATTCAACAACAACTCTTTGGTTGAGCTGCACGGCGCTTTCTCGCACCAACGTCTTCAGATCAATGTCGAAACCCGTGGCTCCTCTGGCGCGGCCAAATACTCGACCCACATCATCATAGCGCCCACCTTTCGCAACTCGCACGCCAGATTGCGCCAGATATGTCGCAAACACGATACCGGTATGATAGTTGTAGCCTCGCAATTCACTTAGGTCGAAATTCAGCTGCACGTCTTTGAACCTTGAGCGCAATCGATTTGCAATGACTTCGAGGTTTTCAATACGCTTTAGAACATCAGGATAGTCTTTAAATATCGCTTTGCCTTGCTCGATAACAGACTCGGCACCGCACAAGGTCGGCAGTACGATAAGTAGCTCTGCAAGCTTGTCGTCGATGTTGAGTTCGGAAAGTAGTACCGCGAGGTCCGGCAATGCCTTGCCCTGAATCTTGTCGAACAACGCCTGCTCATCTGCTGGAGCAAGTCGCGCATCCGCAACCAGGCTGCGGTAAATACCGACATCTCCCAGCTCAACATGGAGTGGTTGGTTTGAAACGGAGGACACGGAGTCCAGCATTAGACTCACTATTTCCAAGTCGCCACCTGAGCTGGTATCACCAAATAGTTCAGCGCCGATGCTTAAGGGCGTTCTTGAAGCAAGCATATTGTCAGCTTTGGCATGCAACACGGTGCCGACATAACAAAGTCGACTTTCTCCATCACGTTGCAAACTATGCGCATCCATCCTGGCCACCTGCGGCGTAATATCAGCGCGAATGCCCATCGATCGACCGGACACCTGATCCGTAACTTTGAATGTTTTCAGATCTAAATCGCTACCCGTGCCGGTCAGCAGGGAATCTAAAAATTCGACCATCGGCGTCACGACAAGTTCGTAACCCCAGGTTTCAAATTTGTCTAACAAACGGCGTCGTGTGGCCTCGAGTTTTGCCGCCTGTGGAGGCAACAGTTCCTCAATCCCATCAGGCAGAAGCCAGCGATCGAGGTTAGTCATGATAATTTAGTTCGCATAAAATAATTTTGTCTTAACCTCGAATCAGGTACAGCAACCCCGTGCCTAGAATCATACTCGCGAAACCGACAATTCGCATGGTGCGATCATCTACATCAGCGGCCATGATAACCATTTCCTTCCACCTTTGCGGGTACAGGAACGGTAAAACACCTTCGATTACCAGAACAAGACATAAGGCCACTCCCAAATCTTGCCACATTAGATTCACAGCTCCAAAAAAAAACCGGAGTTACCTCCGGTTTTGTCAGCGGTTTAACCTGTTAGTCTGCTAGTCGACTATTGTTCAGGTACCTGAAGAAGTCGCTATCAGGTTGGATAAGTAGGATATCGCCTTTGTTCGAAAAAGTATTACGATAGGCAGTCATACTTCGATAAAACGAGTAGAACTCCTTATCCTTATCGAAGGCTTCAGCGTAAATTTGAGTCGACTCTGCATCACCCTCGCCGCGAATTGCTTCAGCAGTTGCATAAGCTTCCGCTAGAATAATTTCGCGTTGTTTCGCAGCATCAGCTCGGACACCAGCAGCCAATTCTTGGCCCTGCGCCCGATGCTCTCGCGCCTCAATATCTCGCTCTGTATTCATTCGAGCATAGACTGACTGACTCACCTCGGGTGGGAGGTCAATTTTTTTCACTCTGACATCCACGACCCCAACTCCGAACTCTGATCTGGCAACAAGGTCGATCCGCTTGGTTAATACTGACATCAACTCGTCACGCTCTCCAGAAACCACTTCGTGCAAACTTCGGATCGCTATCTCGTCTCGTAAACCATTGTTGATCCGTTGGCGAAGAAGATCTTCGGCCCGACGGACATCACCCGATGTGGCGGTGTAGAAAGACTGAGCATCAATCACTTTGAATTTGGCGAAAGAATCAACAATCACCGCTTTCTTTTCAAGAGTAAAAAATCGCTCTGCTGGCGCATCTAACGTCAATACTCGACCGTCAAACTTGCGAATTACATTGATAAACGGTTTTTTGAAATGCAACCCCGGCTCAATGTCTGCACGAACCACTTTACCAAACTCAAGCATCACTGCACGCTCAAGCTCGGTCACAACAAACACTGAATTAGCGCCCAGCACCAACGCAACCGCCGCGATAAAACCTAAAACTAAACCTTTAGTTGACATTAGTTTCGCTCCCTACGTGTGTTACCACGGCTGCCAATATCATTGTCTTGACTCAAGCTGCTCGAGTTACTACCACCAAAACTCGCCTGACGACCATTATCGTCGCCCATCTGACTCTCCATAATTCTATCCAGCGGTAGATACAAAATATTGTTACCACCTTCGACATCGATCAGGACCTTGGTGCTGTTCGACATGACGGATTCCATGGTATCGATGTATATCCGCTCGCGCGTTACCTCTGGTGCTACCTTGTAGGCGGCGTAGATTTGGTCGAAACGGGACGCCTCACCTTTAGCCTGAGATATCACACGCTGTTTATAGCCTTCAGCTTCTTCTAATAGTCGCTGCGCTTGTCCACGGGCTTCCGGAACGATCTGATTGGCATAGGCATCAGCTTCGTTACGGAATCTGACCTCGTCTTCTCGGGCCTTAATCACGTCATCAAAAGCAGCGCGGACGGCATCAGGGGGAGAGGTCTCATCGATGTTAACTTGCGTCACCGTAATACCCGTACCGTATCGATCCATATACTCTTGGATCCGAGACTGAACCATTGTACCTAAAGCACCTCGACCTTCGGTGAGTACATCGTTCATCACAGCGCTACCGACTTCATGGCGAAGCGCGCTCTCTGTGGCTTGAATCAAACTGATATCCGGATTTCTCACTAGTAGGAGGTATTTCTTCACATCACTAATGACATACTGGACCGTCATGTTCACAACCTTGACGATGTTCTCGTCTTCGGTAAGCATGTCTGAGTCAATTCGAATATCTCGCACGCGCGTCACGTTCTCTTTCATCACGACGTCGATGAGTGGCGGATTCCAGTGCAAGCCTGGCAAGATGACTTCATCTAGCTGCTCACCAAAACGCAGCACAACGCCACGCTCTTGCTGGTCAATCGTGTAAACACCCATCACGAACCAACCCAAGATCAATACTCCGACAATCGCGCCGAGCATACCGGCACTGAAACCTCGAGCCGAACCGCCACCAGAACCAGAAGATTTCTTACCGCCAAACATTTCTGACAGATTGTTTTGCAGTTTTCGAAACGCCTCGTCTAGATCAGGCGGTCCTTGATCATCTTTATTTCCCCAGGGATCTTTATCCCCCTGGTTACCGCCACCAGGCTCATTCCACGCCATTCACTTTTCTCCACTGGTAATACTCCTTGCCGACGGCAAAGAGGCCTTATTTTCCCACTATTTGGGACGTTATTCATACCCCGCTGACCACCGCAACTTCGGCTGCCAGACTTCTTCAACAAAATATTTCTCCATGCCAAGCTGCTGCATGGTGAGACCCGCCTTTTGCGCTAAACGCTTCAGGCTGTGAGGTTCTATTCTAATATGTACGTCCAGACCGCCATCGTCGATGACAGTTTCGTCAACGACTGCGCCGTGAGCAAACAGCAGAGCACGCAACTGGCCCTGACTTGGCGACAAGTGCAGCGTGGTATCAATCACTTGCTGCGCAACAACTGCGGCGATCGCTGATAGGAGCAATTCCATGCCCGTACCGTGCAAACCTGATACCCATACACGACACGGCAGTCCATCTTCACCCAAATCGATACGGGGCTCCTCGCCCAGCAGATCGACCTTGTTGTAAACAATTAGCTGTGGCACATCGAGCGCGTCAATTTCTTCCAGCACCGTATTCACTTCTACCATATGTTGCGCGCGGTCATTCGCTGACGCGTCAACGACATGCAGCAACAGATCTGCCTGCTGAACCTCTTCGAGCGTCGCACGAAAGGCATCGACCAGGCCATGCGGCAACTTGCGAATAAACCCAACCGTGTCCGTCAAAATCGACTGACCCAGAACCGGCAATTCAATCTGACGCATCGTCGGATCAAGCGTCGCAAACAACTGGTCGGCGGCATGGACATTAGAATCACACACCATATTAAACAGAGTGGATTTTCCTGCATTGGTATAGCCAACCAGCGAGATAGTTCGCACGTCTGCTTTTTTTCGCGCCCGCCGATTCTGGGCCCGCTGTTTTTTAACTTTTTGAAGCCGTTGGTTCAAATTTTTGATTCGGGCACCAATCATACGCTGATCAGACTCCAACTGCGTTTCACCTGCACCCGTGACACCTATAGCCGAACCTTCCCCTCGACCGGAACCACCTGCTTGTCTGTCAAGGTGGGTCCATCCTCGCACAAGGCGCGACGTAGCATGTCGGAGCTGCGCCAATTCAACCTGCAACTTACCTTCGTGGGTCCGGGCACGCTGGGCAAAAATATTCAGAATCAACCCGGTCCTACCCAGCACTCGTCGTTCAAACGAGGCTTCTAGATTTCGTTCTTGACTTGGCGACAATTCTTGGTCGAACAAAATCAACTCAACTTCTAGCTCTTCCGCCAGCTGAAGTACTTCCTCGACCTTACCGCTCCCAATATAGGTTTTAGGATCCGGCGAGCGGCGCCGGGCGGTAATTTCAGCAACAGGCGTTAAACCCGCAGACAGCGCTAGCTCCCGCAATTCTTCAGCAGTTGAGCCATCGCTTTCAACGTGAACGAGTAGTGTTTGAGTACCAGCTTCTGGTCTTTCGAAAAACAATTTGGATGTCCCGGCCGAATACTCGGCCTTATTCCGTCTCCTCGTCTCCTGCCACTGTTGGCATCTTGACGTTTCTGGACGGCACAACGGTTGAAATTGCAGACTTGTAGATCATCTGGCTGACCGTGTTACGCAACAAAATCACGAACTGGTCAAAAGATTCGATCTGCCCTTGCAGCTTGATCCCACTCACGAGATAAATAGAGACGGGAATACGATCTTTTCTTAATTGATTCAAGAAAGGGTCTTGTAGAGATTGCCCTTTTGACATGGTGTGTTCTCCTTTATACCCAGAATCCTAGGGTTATGTCGCAAAAAATCCGACTAAAAACACCGTCTTTCCAACAATGTTGAATGTCCGGCGACAGAAAACTGACCGATTTGACTCTGACAAGCCGAACCGAATTCAGTACTGCATCTCTAATATGCTGCCTTAACCTAGGATTTTCAAGGCCTCCGACCTCAATGGCGCCTCGATAATGCGAAGATCTTCCCAACTACGCAGCCAGGTATACTGCCTTTTCGCCAGTTGGCGTGTGGCAACAATGGACTTTTGAACCATCGTATCAAAATCAATTTGGCCATCCAAGTAGGCCCATGCCTGCCTGTAACCTACTGATTTAATTGCGGGTAACCCGCTGTGCAGATCGCTACGCTGGTACAACTCTTCAACCTCCGCAATCAAACCCTGCTCTAGCATCTGGCGGAATCTTGCTTCAATTCGCTGGTGTAGTAACCGTCGATCCGGCGGCACGATTGCGAGCTCCACCAGATCAACCGGGCAGTCCGGTAGGGGTTCGCTTTGCCATTCGGAGAGGGATTTACCACTGATCAAATAGACTTCTAGAGCACGTTGCAGTCGTTGCGGGTCATTCGGATTAATTCGCTCTGCCGCTTTCGGGTCTACACGCGCCAGCTCTTCATGAATGACAGACCAACCGACCGCCTTACCGCGTTCGCTAATTTCATCTCTAATTTGCTGATTGGCCTGCGGCATAACAGCTAACCCGTGTTTCAAGGCTTTAAAGTAAAGCATTGTGCCACCGGTTAGGATGGGCAAGTGACCTCGCGCACTAATTTCAGCAATTAGCTGCAGCGCATCGGTTCTGAAGTCGGCGGCAGAATATGCATTGGCCGGATCTCGAGTATCAATCAAATGATGAGGAATATTGGCCATTTCGGTAAGCGAGGGCTTTGCTGTACCGATATCCATCCCCCGATACACCAACGCTGAATCAACACTGATGATTTCACCGTTAAGATCCTGAGCCAGCTCAACAGCAAGACCAGTCTTACCGCTTGCGGTCGGGCCCATCACGCAAATGGCACGATATCTGTTTAATGCTTCGGACATTTTATCGGCCGCGAAGGAACAGGGTATCTAGCTCGGCGATAGACTGTTGGGTCCAAGTGGGCCTTCCATGATTACACTGCCCGCTTCGTTCGGTTTCTTCCATATCACGGAGCAAGGCATTCATTTCTTGAATAGAAAGCCGACGATTCGCGCGCACCGAACCGTGGCACGCCATCGTCGACAAAAGTTCATCGCGATGCTGCTGCAACCTCGCGGTCGATCCATATTCAACGAGATCCGCCAGCACGTCTCTAACAAGGGCATCAGAACCATCACTGCGCAACATCACCGGGATTGCTCGGATCATTATTGATTCGCTAGATGAACACCGTATATCCAAGCCAAGTTGCAGCAGTTCAGCCTGAAATCGCTCGACCGCATCGCACTCTTTTTCGCTCACCGCCATGGCAATGGGCACGAGCATCGGTTGCATCTTGATACCCTCATCATCGCTGGCCTTCTTCATTCGTTCGTAGGTAATACGTTCGTGCGCCGCGTGCATGTCCACCACAATCAGACCGTGCTGATTCTGGGCCAGAATATAAATCCCGTGCAACTGAGCGAGGGCATAACCCAGTGGCGGGATCTCCTCATCATCCGTCGCTGGCGGCATTGTTTGTGGCGAGGCAGGGCCCGACAAGAGCTTGCCGTAAAGAGCAGCCTGTTCACCAATTTGTGCCGCGCCACGGCTCTGACCAAAGCCTCTGTTCTGGCCAAAACCAATAGAACCTTGGGTCGGTGTAGAAAAGCTAAAAGTGCTCGATTCTGACGATGTATGGGCTTCTGTGACGGGCCGGACATCTGCTAAGGCTCGATGAATCGCCCGAAAAAGAAAATCGTGCACCTGACGACTCTCTCGAAATCTAACTTCATGCTTCGTGGGGTGCACATTGACGTCAACTAGCCTCGGGTCGATCGACAGAAACAGCGCGTAAACCGGATGCCGACCGTGATACAGAACATCCTGATAACCCTGTCGCACAGCATGCGTGACAACCTTATCCTTTATGATGCGACCGTTGACGTAAAAGTATTGCTGATCAGCCTGACTCCGAGAGTAGTTAGGCAAACCGATCCAGCCACTCAGCTTAAAACCATTGTTTTCGCTTTCAACATAGATGGCATTCTCGACAAATGCCTTGCCGAACACAGAAGCGACTCGACGATCCAATTCTTGTGCAGAGGCGGCCGCTGGATATTGCCTACTCACCTTCCCGTTATGATTGATTGTCAGCGAAACCGCAGGATGGCTTAGGCTAACTTTACGTACCACATCTTCAATTTTTTGGAATTCTGTTTTTTCAGTGCGCAAGAATTTACGCCGGGCGGGGGTATTAAAAAACAGGTCCTTAACTTCAACGGTTGTCCCGCGAGGATGCGGCGCAGGGCTCAATTCAGCATCCATATTTTCACCTCGTGTGACGGCTCGATAACCATCAGCAGGGTGGATTGAAATATTACTCGTAATGGCAAGCCTGCTTACCGAGGCAATCGAGGCGATTGCCTCGCCACGAAACCCGAGGGTTCCAACAGCTTCCAGGTCATCAATTTCACGAATTTTGCTGGTCGCATGCCGACTGAGAGAAAGCGTTAGGTCTTCAGGGTGTATACCGACGCCATCGTCTCTTACCCGAATAAGCCGAGTCCCGCCCTGCTCAAGATCCAGACTGATCGTTGTGGAGCCAGCATCAAGACTATTCTCAACCAGTTCTTTGACAACCGAAGCGGGTCGCTCGACGACTTCGCCCGCTGCAATTTGGTTGGCGAGCCGATTGTTTAATTGTTGAATTCGCGGGTTCATTTAATCGCTGAAATAGTCGCTGGGATTTTGAGGAGCTGGCCGGTTCTAATCGTATCACCACGCAGCCCGTTGAGTTCTTTCAAAGCATCGGCCGACACAAGGTGTTTGACAGCTATCGCTGATAGTGTATCACCACTTTCAATGCGGTAGGTCGCAACGCCTGCACCACCACCCTGTTTTTTCCAAGCTAAATACGAGCCCGCCGGTGGATGCATGGCCAGATAGTCGCGAACGCCGCGGAAAATCGCTCGTGCCATTTTTTCCTGATGGTCACCTGTGTTCAATCGATTAGCTTCTCTGGGGTTAGAAATAAAGCCCGTCTCGATTAAAAGGGACGGAATATCCGGAGACTTGAGAACGGCAAAAGTCGCCTGCTCTACCTTCTTCTTATGCAAGCGGTTAATAGGCTTGATGTGCTTAAGTACCTGCTCCCCCATCTCTAGACTCGATGACAGGCTGGCAGTCATCGACAAATCCAGCAACACGCCAGCTAGCAGATCATCCTTATCATCCAGACTAACGCCGCCCACACCGCCAATAAGATCAGCACGATTTTCTTTTTCTGCCAGCCAGCGGGCGGTTTCACTGGTCGCTCCTCGCTGGGAGATAGCAAAAACAGAAGCACCGCTGGCGTCCGGCGTTTTAAATGCATCCGCGTGAATGGACAAGAAGACGTCCACCAAATTATCCCGGGCAATCTGAGTACGCTTGCGCAACCCCACGTAATAGTCACCCTCGCGCACCAGCAACGGTTTAAAGCCGGGTTCATTTTGAAAGTACCTGGCCAGCCGTTTTGATATTGCTAGCACAACATCTTTCTCGTACAGCTTGCCTTTGTTGCCAACAGCCCCTGGATCCTCGCCACCGTGACCAGCGTCAATTGCCACCACAATATCGCGCATTTGTTTTGATATCAGGTCAGCTCGCTGCACCACCGGCGCGACTTGCTGCTCTGAGGTGTAAAGGTCAATGACCAGGCGATCGCCGTACTGGAGAATCGGGTTCAGCACAAAACTTCGGGGTTTCACCTTGTCATTAAGGTCCAATACCACGCGAAGATTATTGCCGTCTCGAGTCGCTGCCCGCAGAGCGTCAATGGGAGTAGAGCTGAGATCGAGCGAAGAAAAACTTGCCTGCATCGTTGCGTTGGGAATATCAATCACGAGCCGCCGCGGATTGTTCAAGGCAAAAACTCTATGCTCTACAGGCTGACTCACATCGAAGACGATTCGGGTCCGCTCCGGCGATTGCCGAACCCGGACACTATCAATGGTTGCTACATCCGCGACCGCCACGACCGGGCTGAACAGAAGCACTGCAAGCATCAGCCGCGCTCCGGTTTTGCCGAAAGATGGTCCCTTAGCGTTTATTATTTTCTGAACAATCATCACTGGCTACTGTTTAACCAAATGCCCTGGCCATTCGCTCGCAAATTGAATCGCCGAGTTTCGAGAGACCGACGATGCTGATGTGGCGACCGCGGCCGCGTAAGACCAATTCGACTTCAAGGTCAGCGGCAGGCAAGAAACCATCGCCCCGCTCAGGCCACTCAATCAAACAAAGGTGGCCGCCCTCAAAGTAGTCATCCACACCCAGATACTCGAGCTCTTCCGGATCAGCAATTCTGTATAGGTCAAAATGATAGACCTGACCCCATTGTAGATCATACGGCTCTACAAGAGTAAAGGTAGGACTTTTTACTGCACCTTTGTACCCATAGGCCCGCAAAATGCCCCGGCTAAAGGTTGTTTTCCCAGCGCCCAGCGTCCCTTTCAAATAGACAACGCCTTTATGTTGCAACAGCTCACCCAAACGCTCAGCAACAGCCAGCGTGCCAGCCTCGTCCTGTACAGAATATTCAAACACCATTAAGCAGATCCCGGACAATCGGAATTAAGTCAGTTGCCATCAAACCTCTTTCTCCTGCAATTGCTGCCCTATCACCCGCAGCACTGTGTAAAGCAACGCCAAGACTGGCCGCCTGCATGATATCCGGGAACTGAGCCCATATTCCGCCGATAACACCACTGAGAACATCACCCATACCAGCGGTCGACATACCAGGATTACCATAAGGGCATAGCGCCATGCTCGTCGCTGAAGCCACCAGTGTGCCTGCTCCTTTTAAGACCGCAACACCACCGAAAGTCTTTTGCACAGCCATTGCATGCTCAAACCTATCTTCCCCAACTGTTTTAACATTCAGCATTCTTGCTGCTTCGCCGGGATGAGGCGTTAAAATCCAATTGTCTCTTTGGACAGGCTTTTGGCGGAGTTGACTGAGTTGACTGAGAAGATTCAAGCCATCGGCGTCCAATACAATCGGCAAATCCGTCTTTAACACTGCCTGAAACAGCGCTTCACCCCAAGCGCCTTGGCCAATACCAGGGCCCAACACAACGAGACTGGCCTGCTCAAGCATAGGTCGCATGGCTTGCTCGTCAGCAACGCCACGTATCATCAGCTCTGGACGGTGTGCCATGAGTACAGAAGCATGCGCGGGATGCGTTGCCACGCTCACCAAACCAGCACCGACGCGCATCGCCGCAAGCGCTGCCATCAGTGGCGCACCACCCATTCCCTGATCACCGCCGACCACTAGCACATGTCCAAATCTGTTTTTGTAAGCATTGCGTGGGCGTGCGGGCAGTTGCGCGAGGAGTTCCGGTAAATTAAGGACGTTGACCACCTCTCCAGGTGCAGTCAGCAGCGGATCAGCGCCAAGTGACGCAAACGCCAGATCGCCAACGCAATCTAGCCCGCGCCCTGTCATCAGCCCGCGCTTCAAGGCAATAAAAGTGACCGTGACCGCAGCTTCAACCGCGATTTCAGCAACATGGCCCGTATCGACGTCAAGTCCGGAAGGCGCATCAACGGCGAGTACCGGTGCAGGGCACAGGTTCATCGCCTCGATGGCAGCCCAGTAAGCAGGTCTCAACGGGCTCTTAAACCCTGTCCCAAGTAATGCGTCGACGATCACCGAAGGGAGAGCGAAATTTTTATCCGCTGGCGCCAGAATTGCACCGGACTGGCAACAGAACTTGAATGCGGCTTGGCCATCACCGCCCAACTTCGTTGTATCACCGACGACCACAACATCTACGGCAAGGCCTTTTTCAGCCAGCAAACCAGCGATAATGAAACCGTCCGCCGCGTTATTGCCGCTACCGCAATACACACGAACACGATGGACATCAGCCCAGCGTTGAAATAAGACCTCGCAGCAGGCTGAAGCGGCTCTGCGCATCAGGCTTAGGCCAGGAATCTCTTGTTCTTCGATCAGCACTCGGTCGATTTCTCGAACCTGACTGCCGCGATAGAGAACCCGTGGCCAATGTTCTTTGATCAATGTTGAAGAATTCTTTTCCATCGACAGGACGCAAACCGAGATGATCGTGGCATCATTATACGTGAACCCGACCTCGAACCGGCTATGACCGAGCACAACTATCAAGATCTTGCGCAGCAAATTAAGTTTTGGAGCAGTGCCGAGGGATTTCAACAGGCCGGTATTACCGATACCGATCTCGGTGACCACGAGCAGCACTTGAACAACTGGCTAGACAAAGATTATGCAGGGGAAATGGCTTACCTATCAAAACACGGTAGTAAGCGCTCACGCCCAGCTGAACTCCTACCCGGAACAGTACGGGTGATTTGCTTTAGGCTCGACTACCTCACCGATAGTGCATCACCTAAGGAAATCATCGCCAGCGACCAACAGGCCTATGTCGCACGCTATAGCCTCGGCCGGGACTACCACAAGGTGATCAGACAAAAACTCAAACGCATCTGGCAAAAAATCGAAGCCTACCTTCAGGAGCACAACTTACCACCAGCAGCAGGCCGAATTTTTACCGATAGCGCGCCGGTGCTTGAGAAAGCACTTGCACAAAAAGCTGGTCTCGGCTGGATAGGGAAGAACACCCTAATGCTAAATCGAGAAGCCGGGTCGTGGTTTTTCTTGGGTGAGATTTACACAAACTTACCACTCCCGGTCGACGCCGAGACAACCGAACAACACTGCGGCACCTGCAGTGCATGCATCGATGTTTGTCCGACCAACGCCTTCACAGGACCCTATGAACTCGACGCCCGAAAGTGCATTTCCTATCTGACAATTGAGCATCGCGGCAGCATCGACCCCGCGCTTCGAACGGCCATCGGCAACCGAATTTTTGGCTGCGATGATTGCCAAGTTTTTTGTCCTTGGAACAAGTTCGCAAATTTTACCAACGAAACTGATTTTACGCCTCGGCACAACCTCGATGATACAGATCTACTCAGCCTATTTAGCTGGACTGAAGCTGAGTTTCTGACCAGAACAGAGGGCTCCGCGATACGCAGAACAGGCTACCGTGGCTGGCAACGAAATATCGCGATCGCGCTGGGTAACGCAGACTACAGACCGGAGGTGGTTGCTGCGCTCAACAATGCCTTGGCTGCGGCAGATGAATTGGTCGCAGAACACATTGACTGGGCGATTGAACAGCAAAGACTCAAGCAGGTTGATTCTTGAGTCTCTGAAAAAGGTCTTCTATTTAAAGAAGTTTTCTCGGTAGTGACGAAGCTCCATAATGGATTCCCGAATGTCATCGACCGCTCTATGGGCTTCTTGTTTTTTCACCGCTTTTGCAACGTCCGGGCGCCACCGCAAAGCCAGCTCTTTGACCGTACTCACATCAATATTACGATAGTGTAAGTGCGCTTCAAGCGATGCCATATACCTCACCAGAAAGCGCCGATCCTGACCGATGGAATTACCACACAAGGGTGACTGACCAGGTTCTACAAAGCGCGCTACAAATTCCAGTGTCGCTTGCTCTGCTTCCTGTTCGCTTACGCCATGCTTGGCAATTCGATCGAGCAAACCTGATGCTGAATGATGGGTTGTATTCCACTCATCCATGCCATCGAACAATGCCTGATCCTGACGAACGACCAAAACTGGACCTTCTTCAAGTACATTCAATTCGGAGTCAGTAATAATGGTCGCGATTTCGATGATTCTGTCCACTTCAGGGTCAAGCCCCGTCATCTCAAGATCCATCCAAACCAGATTTTCAGAGTAATTCAAATGATTGTTGCCGATAGGATGAACGCTGATTTTAGCGAATTTACTCGCCCGGGTCGCCCCAGTTTGTAATTAACTCGTAATGACCGCTCGCACTCGCGTAAAATGCGCTTAATCGTTTTCCCACTAAACAGACTTGATCCTATGTTACCCCTTATTGTTGAAGCTGAGGCACTCGTACCTCATCTACAAGACGTCATGTTGCTCGACCTATCGAGTGAGGGAACCTACGTACAGGCACACCTCCCCGGCGCCATTCATGTTCGGCCGCAAGACCTGGTGCTCGGTGAACGCCCTGCAGTGGGCAAACTGCCCACAATGGGTCAACTTGAAGACCTTTTCGGCAACATTGGTTACTCACCCGACAAGCACATCGTGGTTTATGACGACGAGGGTGGGGGCTGGGCCGGAAGAATGATTTGGACGCTGGATGTGATCGGTCATCAGGGTGCAAGTTATCTGAATGGAGGCATACATGCGTGGCTCAACGCCGGCCTCGCTGTTAGTCGTGACATTGTACGGCCGACACCGACTGATGCTTCCATCTCGATCCATCAAGACTTTATTGCCTCGAAACAAGAAATTCTCGAAAGCCTCGCGGATCACAGTTTGCAAATCTGGGACGCTCGTGGCGCAGACGAATTCGCTGGGACTAGGCTTGCTTCAAAACGCGGCGGCAGAATCCCGGGCGCTATTAATTTTGAGTGGACCCGCGGCATGGACCCTGATCGACAGCTACGAATTCGCAGCGACATCCGCGAACGACTCGCCAACGCTGGAATTGACGGTCATAAAAAGATCGTTACCCATTGCCAGACACACCATCGTTCCGGATTCACCTATCTGGTCGGCAAAAGCCTGGGGTTTGACATCCAAGCCTACGACGGCTCTTGGGCTGAATGGGGTAACGACCCTGATACACCGATTGAAACAGGATAACGGCATTGTTCATTCTCTTCCAAAAAATTGCCCCGCAACACCTGTTGTCGCGCTTAGTCGGGTGGGTCGCCAGCAGTCGTATTCATTGGATCAAGCGCACGTTCATTCACTGGGCCATTGGGCGTTATCAGATCGACATGACGGATGCGCTGGAAGCTGACCCGGACGCCTATGCCTCATTCAACGCATTTTTTACCCGCGCCCTAAAGCCTGGAGCCAGGCCGATTGGGTCCTCTTTATGCTCTCCAGCAGATGGCGCTATTTCAGAATGTGGTGATATTCATGCAGGACAGCTACTGCAGGCAAAAGGTATTCACTACAGTCTTGAGCAGCTGATGGCAGGAGGTAACCCCGAGGCTTATCGCGACGGCACTTTTGCGACCGTCTATTTGTCACCTAGAGACTATCATCGGGTACATTGCCCGATTAAAGGCACCCTAATTGCTGCTCGCTATGTGCCTGGAAAATTATTTTCAGTCAATCAGCAAACCGCAGATGCGATACCCGGTTTATTTGCCATTAACGAGCGCCTGGTCATGGAATTCGAAACCGAGGAGGGCCCGGTTTGTGTGATTATGGTCGGTGCCATGATTGTTGCTGCGGTACAGCCAGCATGGCGAGACAGACCTTATCCCGCTCGCAGCCTCGTGATAGAAAGCGTCGCGGATAACATCTCAGCCAAGATCGCAAACGCATTATTTGAAAGTGGTGATGAACTGGGTCGATTTCTCATGGGCTCTACTGCCATCGTGCTGACCGCTAAACGATTTTCATTGAAGCATAAGGCCGGCGAAGGTGTTCGAATGGGCGAATCATTAGTCTAATCGTCGCTTATCGATGATCCGTTAGAGCACCTTCTGAAAGCTCGACTTTAGAGCACGTCAGCCAGTTGCCGTTTTGCCAACAACAACATGAGCAGACGATCGACGCCCAGCGCTATACCGGCACAAGGTGGGATTTTTGGCAAGGCTTCAAGCAATGCTTCATCTGGCGCAATCTGCGGCAATCCTCGCGCCAGGCGAATACGATTGTCGCGTGCCATCCTGGTCCGTAACTCGTTGCCATCTCGTAATTCATCATAGCCATTAGCAAGCTCAATGCCCTGCCAGTAAAGCTCTGCGCGCAGCGCTACCCGATCACCAGCCACGGTCCCGACTCGCGCAAGGGACGCCTGGCTCTCTGGAAACCCTGTCACAAATTGCGGCGCCTGAAGTGTCGGCTCGATACCCAGAGCGAATAACAGATCCAGCAGATCATCTTTCTCACCTTCATCCTGCCCCTCTAAATAGCCTTCCAAGTGGCCACTATGATCGGGAAAAACAGCCGCAATGATCGATTTCAGAGCCTGCGTGTCGGCAATGTGAGGATTGATGCTAAAACGCTGTTTAAAGAGGGACGAGTAGCTAGCGATCAAAGGCTCTGGAATATCCAGAGCAAAATGCTGCCCCAGATATTCGATCAAACTGCTCACCTCTAACTGCAATTGGCCCAGGTCAAAACCTGGTCGATACCATTCCAGCATTGTAAATTCGGGACTATGATGGCCACCTATTTCACCCGATCTAAATGCAGGTCCAAGGTTATATATTGGCCCTGAATCGTGAGCCAGAAGTTTCTTCATGGCGAATTCGGGTGACGTTTGCAAGAACCGCGATTGCTCGCCGCTTTCGACCACGAAACTGGAAATATGGGGATCGGTTACGGTATGCGCCCCGAGCAATGGCGTACTGACTTCCAGTACGCCACGATCATAGAAAAACTGCCTTATCAGCCGAAACAGCTTTGCCCGCTGAGGCAGTATCGACTTGTTGGCAATCAGCTCTTCGCCCGATTCTGATATTCACCGGTACGAGTATCAATCCGAATCACTTCACCACGATTGATAAATAACGGCACTTTGACCACCGCGCCAGTACTTAAAGTTGCGGGCTTAGAACCACCTTGCGCGGTATCGCCCTTTAACCCTGGGTCGGTTTCAGCAACCTCAAGCTCAATAAAATTTGGCGCGGCTACGCTAATGGGATTTTCATTCCACAATACGACTGTGTAGTTCTCCGTTTCCTTTAGCCACTGCTTAGAATCAGCGACAGCGGCCTGATCTGCCGCCAGCTGTTCAAAGGTGCCATCAGTTTTCATGAAGTGCCAGTAGTCACCATCGGTGTAGACGTACTCCATTTCATAGTCCATCACATCGGCGCCCTCAAGGGATTCACCAGATTTGAAGGTACGTTCCCAGACCCGACCGGTAATCAAATTACGCAGCCGAACTCGACTGAACGCCTGCCCCTTGCCAGGTTTGACAAATTCGTTCTCTAGAATCGAACAGGGATCACCTTCCAGCATCACTTTGAGACCCGACTTGAATTCATTGGTAGAATAGGTCGCCATGCACTTTCTCTTATCAATTTCAGCAGTCGCGTATGATACCTATAACTGATCTAAGTTGGCAGGGGCATTCCTGGCAGTCCCTTGTTTCCAGTGCCATCCGAACAGGAGGTGATCTTGCTGACGCGCTTGGCGTTGAGCTGAAACAGGTGGAGACGGACTTCCCCGTTAACGTGCCCCTGCCCTATCTCGCCCGCATTGAGCGGGGCAACCCCAAGGACCCACTATTGCTGCAGGTCATGACATCTGTGGATGAGCTGGAGCCGTCTGGAACAAGCTCTCCCTTAAAGGAAGAAGCGTTTAAGCTGGGCTTCGGTTTGATTCAAAAATACTCAGGGCGGGTATTAGTGATTACGACAGGAAGTTGTGCGATCCACTGTCGCTATTGTTTTAGGCGCCACTTCCCCTATGAAGATAACCAACCGAGCACAGATGACTGGTCTGAACTATTCCGCCGAATAGAGCAAGATCAAAGCCTATCAGAAGTCATCCTGAGCGGCGGCGACCCTCTGATGCTGAATGATCGCCGACTTGCTTGGATTGAACAAAATTTGGCTCGTATCCCGCACGTCACCACCTTAAGGCTGCACACTCGAATGCCGGTCGTGATCCCACAACGTGTGACCTCCAAGCTATTGGATTGGATGACAAAGAGCTCGCTGAATATTGTCATGGTCACCCATGTCAATCACGGTAATGAAATCGACCCAGAGGTAAAGTCAGCCCTTAACCAGTTGAAACTCGCCGGGGTCACCTTGCTCAACCAAAGCGTATTGTTGAAGGACATCAATGACGACTCCGTTACGCTGGCAACTCTGTCACGCAAACTCATGGATTCAGGGGTTCTGCCCTATTACCTTCACTTGATGGACCCTGTTTTAGGGGCCAGCCATTTCGATGTCGATGAATCTACGGGAGTAAAACTGATTTCCGCGTTGCGCCAGTGTTTACCCGGCTATCTAGTTCCTCGCCTCTCAAGAGAAGTACCATTCGAATCGTCCAAGCGGGTTATCGCCTGAGGCATTACCCGCACTCTGAATTTGCTATAGTATTCCCTTGATGAAGTTACGTTTCCGCACATGAGCAATAATCCACCAGTACGACTGCTGATTCTTGAAGAATCTCAGAACCGCGCAGAAGAGCTTATCGTTCTGTTGCGTAACGCCGGGCGCGCGACTCGTGCTCAGCAGATCGAATCAGATACCAATCTGGCAGAAATGCTCAGAAGCCAGACCTGGGATCTGTTGCTGGGCAGCGCCGAGGCGAACGGCGTGAAAATGATGGATGCATTGAAAGCGATCAGTGAGCTGGAGAAAGATATCCCGGTCATTATGATTGCGTCAGACCGAAACCCAGAGAGCATTACAGAGGGACTTCGCTGGGGCGCAAAAGATGTCGCTCTGCAGGATGATGACGAACGACTTGTGCTGGTCATAGAGCGAGAGCTAGAAAACTTGGAAAACCGTCGCCAACGACGTCGGGCAGAAGTAGAAGTTCGTGACATTGATCGCCGCAATCAGCTGCTGTTGGCGAGCTCCACCGCCGCGATTGCCTATGTACACGAAGGCATGCACATTTATATCAATAGTACCTACGCTGAACTTTTCGGTTATGAGGATCCAGATGATTTCGCTGGTATCCCAATCATCGATTTAGTTGCGAGTGAGGATCAAGACAAGTTTAAAACGTTCCTCAAGTCCTTCGATGACAATGAAACTGTTACCGGTGAATTCTCTTGCGTCAGTGAGGATGGGGCAATGATCCCCGCCACCATGTCGCTGTCGCCGGCTACCTACGATGGCGAGTCCTGTACCCAGGTGATCATCAAGACGCTAACAGAGAATAACGATAGCGAAATGGAAAACCGCATTAGGGAGATTTCGAGCCAGGATCTGCTGACGGGCCTCTACAATCGTAATTACTTTATGGAGCAACTCGAGGCCGCTGTCGATGAAGCCACAGAAGGCGGCAAGGCTCGAACCTTGTTTTACATCAACATCGACGATTTTTCTCGAACCCGAACAGACGCCGGCATCTCCAACACCGACTTAATTCTCGGCAATCTTGCTGCGCTGCTAAGGAAGGAGACTCCCGACGAACACTTACTTGCGCGCTTTGGCGATGATGTTCTAACGCTGCTCTACAATGACAACGATAAGGAAGCTGCTTCGAAGTTTGCAGAAGCGCTCCGGGCCACCGTCGAAAATCACGTTTCTGAAGTCGCTGGCAAATCATTTCAGCAAACCGTCAGCATTGGTTTGTCGCTAATTTCAGAAAACACCCCCTCCGCAGAAGAAATTGTATCGCGAGCCCATCGCGCTCAGAGCGATATCCAGGAAGGCAACGGCGTCAACTTCTTCCAGACCGAAAAAGTCCACGTCGGGGAAGATGGCAAGTCACTGACCAGAGAAACCGTCAAAGAAATGGTCCGTACGGCGTTCGACAACAACGCCTTTCGCTTAATGTTCCAACCTATTATCAGTTTACACGGCGATGATGACGAGCAGTTCGAAGTGCTACTAAGGCTAGTGGACACAGAGGGAAACGAAATACTTCCGGGCCAGTTCCTTGGTCCCGCTGAGGATGCTGGATTGCTTGAGAAAGTTGATCGTTGGGTCATTTTGCAATCTATCAAATTATTGTCCCAGCATCGCGCTAACGGCAGTAAAGCAAGGCTGTTTATTAATCTAACGCACCGTTCGATTGCTGATGAAACCTTCTTGCCGTGGATGAGTGTCGCTTTAAAGGCGGCACGCTTAACCAGCGACGCGATCATCTTTCAGATTCACGAAAGTGATGCGACCTCCTATATTAAGCAGGCAACAAAATTTTCTCAGGGTGCCGCAGCGCTTCATTGCAAAACATCCATCAACCACTTTGGCTGTTCGCTAAATCCATTCAACTTACTGAAACACCTAACGCCAGACTACGTGAAGCTGGATGGCTCTTTTGCTCAGGAGATTGAGGGCAATGAAGAAAAAAAGGCAGAGCTGATGGTCATGGTTAAATCTTTGCAGTCAGCTGGCGTCTTGACCGCGATCTCAGGTGTGGAGAGCCCCAACGTTTTGCAAACTCTGTGGATGACGGGCATGAACTTTATTCAGGGTTTTTATATTTCGCCGCCACTCGAAAATATGGATTACGACTTCACCAGCGAAGACCTCTAAACCTCGGTATCGAAATCTCAGAGCTCAGAGCTCAGAGTTCAGTTTGCTCGCGTCACGATCACGAATCCCCATTAGATACAAAATGCTATCAAGCCCAAGATTAGATATGGACTGTTCGGCATTTTCTTTAACGATGGGTTTCGCATGGAACGCAATACCAAGACCCGCGGTCGCCAACATCTCTAGGTCGTTTGCACCATCACCTACTGCAATCACCTGCTCAAGTGAGATGTGTTCTCTGTCCGCAAGATCTTTCAATAAGCTGGCTTTTCTTGGCGCATCCACAATAGGTGCTTTAACCCTACCCGTTAGTTCACCATTAACAATTTCCAGTACATTGGCAAACACATAGTCAACTCCAAGTTTTTGCTGCAAACGATCGGCAAAGTAGCTGAACCCACCGGACAGTATCGCTGTCTTGTAGCCCAGACTATTGAGCGTTTCAAAGAGATGCTCTACCCCTTCGGTAAGTGGCAAGCTCGATGCCACGTCTTCAAGGACTGACTCTGGCAGTCCCTTTAGCAATGAAACGCGCTCAATGAGACTTTCTTGAAATTCAATTTCTCCTCGCATGGCGCGTTCTGTAATCGCCATCACTTTCTCAGCAACACCCGCTACTTTGGCCAGCTCGTCAATAACTTCGGTTTTGATGAGCGTCGAGTCCATGTCGAAGGCCACCAGCCGACGGTTGCGACGATAAATTGTATCCGCCTGCACCGCCACATCAATATCAAGCTCGCTACAGACGGCCATCAATTCAGAACGAAATTGCCGGGCGTCTTCAGGTTGCCCCTTTAAAGAAAACTCTACGCAAGCCTTGGATTTTTTACTGTCTTCTTGAAGAGATACTCGCCCAGACAATCGAACAATGGTGTCGATGTTAAGGCCATTCTGTGCAACCACTTCGCTGACTTTAGCGATATGATTGGCCTTAATACGTCTTGCGAGAAGTGTCAGAATAAATCTCGATCGCCCTTGCAGGCCCACCCACTCGTCATAGCTGTCTACCGAAACCGGGCTGAATTTGACGCCAATACCCAGTTCGTGTGCCCTGAAAAGAATTTCTTTAAGTATTGAGTTGGAGTCGTCAGGAATATTGATAAGAATACCGAGCGACAAATGTTTGTGAATGACAGCCTGACCGATATCGAGGATGTCGATGTCAAAGTCTCCCAACAACCGCGTTATCGCAGCCGTGAGACCAGGCTTGTCTTCGCCGGAAATATTGAGCAAAACCAGCTCTGTTACGGGTGACTCAGTCACGGGTTGCGCTGTCTTGAAAGGTTCTGTCACGGATGGTCCTGTCACGGAAAGTACCGACTCTGGTAGAAAACGAGCGTTCATTATCCTTTAATCAACGACTAAAAAAAATGTTAAAGCGCCTGATATACTGCCACTACGATTTTCATACAGAGTGTCATGCTCATAATCTCCTTTAGCACACCAAGAGTTCGGCTGTTGTTGTTGGCAATCCTACCGCTGATTGCGAGTGTCATCGTTATGTCGCTGGTGGTCACAGTGATGACCGAAAGACGCATGCAAATGCAGAGTGAACACTTTTCGCGAACGCTAACGTCCTATTTAGCAATGACCACTGCCGAACATCTGGTCAACAACGATTTACTGGGGATCAACGTACTGCTGACAAGAATGCAGGAAGACTCTGCACTCGACTTCGCTTCTGTCTACGATGCAAACAATCAATTAGTGGCCCAAGTCGGTCGTCGCGGCACCGATAAGTCTGCGGTTTTCAGCAGGGAGATTACGTTTCAGGACACCGCCGCAGGCTACGTTCAGGCCGGTTTTAGCACCAAATCTATCACCGCTCAAAGTCAGTTTGCCTTAAGCATCGTCGTGATTTTTCATCTAGCCCTCGGCATCATTATAAGCGGCCTCATCCTGTTCGCCGGAGATTTTCTGGCGATTTGGGTGCTAGGAAGGCGCCAGCCTGGGTCAAAACTGGCAGCCGAAGTTGAAGAAATTGAGCAGGCGGAGACACCGCAAACTCAGGATTCAAGCGCCGCAATTTTGGTACTAAAGTTGCGCCCGGCACGACTGACTGAAAAGCACCGAACGAATCTCAATCGAGGCATCTTGCTTTATGGAGGCAAGCTAATCGATCATGAAGGTGATGATTTGCTGATTCTGTTTAACGGGGACAATGCCATTTTTGGCTCCGCTTGCGCGGCTTTGTTGGTGCTGACCCTGATTGAGCAATTAGGACCACCCCTCAAACTCAAGGTCGGTATGCATTGGCTCAACGATACTAGCGATGAGGTCACGCTAGAGAAAGCGACAAAACATGCGAGCTATCTCGCCTCTATTGGCGAACAAGCCGCGTTGGTGAGTCGCGCCTATGTAGAATCTCAAAGCGGACAGTCGTCGAGTGAAAATTCAGAAATCGAGTATGATGCTTTCCATAGTTCACTTACTCCGGATGGCGAGGTCTTTCAGATAAAAAGCGCCAAAAACCAGGACCTGATCAATCGTCAGGCCCTGCAACTCCTTAACGGCTAGCCGCCTCTTTCTAAATCTACGCCGTCAACCTTCTGAAAGCCTCTTGGTAGCTTCAAGCCACGTCGCGCGCGCTCACCTCGGTAGTGAAGCAACTCGTCAATCTTGAGTTTTAACTTCCGCTTACCAGAATGCACAATGATGGTATCGACCTCGGAGAACACGAGCAGGTAAGACATCATCTCAAGGCGCTCTTTAACTCTTGCTGGTGGGATGCTCATGATCTTGACACCCTTACCTCTTGCCATCACCGGCAGTTCACCAAGCGGAAATATGAGTAGTCGACCTTCGTTGCTAAATGCAGCGACAAATTCGTTTTTAATATCCATCGCGGCCGAGGGCTGAAGTACGACACCACCTTTAGGCACGCTAATTTGGGATTTGCCAGCCTTGTTTTTAGTAATCATGTCACCTAGCGACGCGATGTAACCGTAACCGGCATCACTGGCGAGCAGAAATTGCTCCTCTTTCTCACCGGTAACCAGACCCGTGAAGTAAGCGCCACTGGGTGGATTAATACGCCCGGTTAGAGGCTCGCCCTGACCCCTGGCAGAAGGCAAGGTATGACAGGGAATTGAATAAGCTCTGCCAGTAGAATCAAGAAATACGGCATCCTGATTAGACTTCGCCGCGCCTGCACGAAGGAAACTATCGCCGGAACGATAGCTGAGTTCCGTTGGATCAATATCATGCCCTTTAGCGGCACGAATCCAGCCTTTCTCAGACAAAACAACCGTGACCGGTTCAGAAGAAAGGAGATCCTTTTCATTGAATGCCTGCGCTTCGTCCCGCTGCACCACGGGAGATACACGATCATCACCATACTCTTCTGTGTCCGCTACAATTTCTTTCTTGATCAGTGTTTTGAGGCGGGCCTTGGAATTAATGGTCTTCTCAATATCTGCTCTTTCAGCATCGAGCTCGGCTTGTTCGCCACGAATCTTTTGTTCTTCTAGCTTCGCTAACTGTCGCAAGCGGAGATCCAAAATGGCATCAGCTTGAATCGCGGTTAACTGATACGTCTGCATCAAGACGGCTTTCGGCTTATCCTCGGTGCGGATTATTCTGATGACTTCATCAAGATTAAGATAAGCAATCAATAGACCTTCTAGAATATGCAGCCGATCAACAATTTTATCGAGTCGATACTGGAGTCGACGCAACACAGTGTTGGTCCTAAAGCCCAGCCATTCGGATAAGAGTTCCGACAAACTCTTTACCATCGGCTTACCGTCGACACCGATCATGTTGAAATTGATTCGATGCGTGCGTTCAAGGTCAGTGGATGCGAACAGATGACTCATCACTGCATCCACATCGATCCGATTGGAGCGCGGCACAATAACAATTCGACAGGGGTTTTCGTGATCGGATTCATCTCGAAGATCGACTACCATTGGCAACTTTTTGGCATGCATTTGTGCCGCCATTTGCTCGAGAATCTTCGAACCAGACACCTGAAAGGGCAATGCCGTAATCACAATGTCGCCGTCTTCCTCATGGTAAATAGCTCTTGTGCGAACGGAGCCTTTACCTGTCTCGTAGATCGAAGCAATGTCTTCTTTACTGGAAATTATTTCCGCACCCGTTGGGAAGTCTGGACCCTTCACATGGGTCAGCAAGTCCTGAACAGTGGCTTTTGGGTTATCTAACAAGTGGATACAGGCGCTCGCCACTTCTTTGATGTTGTGTGGAGGAATGTCCGTTGCCATACCGACTGCAATACCAGAGCCACCGTTTAATAAAATGTTCGGTAATCTGGCAGGCAATATCAGAGGCTCTTCACGTGTGCCGTCAAAGTTGGGCACCCAGTCAGCTGTACCCTGCCCCAACTCCTGCAGTAACACATTCGCGTAGCGGGTAAGTTTCGATTCCGTATACCGCATTGCTGCAAATGATTTTGGATCGTCGGGTGATCCCCAGTTACCCTGGCCGTCGACCAACGGGTACCGATAACTAAAGGATTGCGCCATCAATACCATGGCTTCATAGCTCGCCGAGTCTCCATGGGGATGGAACTTGCCGATCACATCGCCCACCGTGCGCGCAGATTTGGAGTACTTGGCGTCATGGGTTAACCGCAGCTCTGACATTGCGTAGACAATCCGTCGCTGCACTGGTTTTAAGCCATCGCCGATATGGGGTAACGCGCGATCGTTGATGACATACATGGCGTAGTTAAGATAGGCGCTTTCGGTAAATTGGCTAAGAGCAACTTTCTCGTATCCGTTGGGATCAACCTTTTCGGTCATGAATACCTCTAATACTTAAATATTGGTTAGGGTGAGGAATATCAAACGAGATCAGCTTGATCACCTTTCTTCTCAAGCCAGATTTTACGATCACCGCTACGCTTCTTCGCCAGCAGCATGTCAAGCAACTCTGAATCCTCCTGCCCCTCACTACCGGTGAGTTGCACCAAACGGCGCGTGTCTTCTGCCATTGCCGTTTCGCGTAATTGGAGCGGGTTCATTTCGCCTAGACCTTTGAATCGCTGCACCACTACCTTGCCTTTTTTATTTTCTGCTTCAATCAAATCCAAGTAGCCCTGCCGCTCTGATTCGTCCAATGCATAAAACACTTCCTTACCGACGTCGATACGATACAGGGGCGGCATCGCAACGAAGACATGCCCATGGGCAACCAGAGCAGGAAAGTGCCGAACAAATAACGCGATGAGCAGCGCCGCAATGTGCAAACCATCGCTGTCAGCATCTGCCAAAATACAAACTTTGCCATATCGCAAGCCCGACAAGTCATCGGACGCAGGGTCAATCCCTAGGGCGACAGAAATATCATGGACTTCCTGCGACGCGAGAATCTCCGAAGAATCAACTTCCCATGTATTGAGAATTTTACCCCTGAGCGGCATGATTGCTTGAGTTTCTCTGCTCCGCGCTTGTTTGGCTGAGCCACCAGCAGAATCTCCTTCGACCAGGAACAGTTCTCCCTGCATCGCATCTTGGCAGGAACAGTCAGCTAATTTGCCGGGCAAGGCTGGACCGGACGTCACCTTTTTTCTAGCGACCTTCTTACCGGCCCGCAATCGAGCCTGGGCATGAGAAATGGCCAGTTCGGCAAGCGCTTCGGCCTCGGTGATATGTTGATTGAGCCAGAGACTAAAAGAGTCTTTAACTACACCGCTAATAAACGTTGCGGCTTGCCTGGAATTCAATCGTTCTTTCGTCTGGCCAGAAAATTGTGGATCCATCATCTTGACTGAGAGCACATAACTGCATTTCTCCCACAGATCATCGGCGGTAATTTTCACGCCTCGAGGCACCAGGTTTCGAAACTCGCAAAATTCTCGCAAAGCTTCTAGCAAACCTGACCTAAGGCCATTCACGTGGGTGCCACCCTGAGCCGTGGGAATCAAATTGACATAACTCTCGGCGATGATTTCGCCACCTTCTGGTAACCACTGGACTGCCCAGTCTACGGCTTCTTCGCTGGCGGCCATGCTGCCAATGAACGGTTCTGCCGGCAGCAGATCAAAGCCTTGTAACGCCTCGGATAGGTAATCCTGAACGCCACCTTCAAAGTACCACTCGTAACTGCTTTCTTCGCCTTTAGACGCTGTTTCATCAGTGAAAAAGACCCGCAAACCCGCGCACAAAACAGCCTTCGCGCGCAGCAGATGCTTCAACCTTGAAACGGAAAACTTGGCTGAGTCGAAATATTTAGGGTTAGGTGTAAAGTGGATCATGGTGCCGGTATTGCGCTTCCCAACATCCTCCTTGACGGCGAGGTTTTTAGATTTGTTACCGTCCTTGAACGCCATGTGGTGCAGCTTGCCATCGCGCTTAATGTAGACCTCAAAACTGCTAGAGAGAGCATTGACCACTGACACTCCAACACCGTGCAAGCCACCGGAAAACTTGTAGCTGTCACTGTTAAATTTTGCACCCGAGTGTAATTTAGTCAAAATGAGTTCGACGCCCGGCACCTTCTCTTTCTTGTGCATATCAACTGGCATGCCACGGCCATTGTCACCAACAGACATGGAGCCATCCTTACCTAACGTGACTCGAATTTCTGTCGCGTGCCCTTCGAGTGCCTCATCAACGCTGTTATCAATGACCTCCTGCGCAAGGTGGTTAGGACGTGTGGTATCGGTATACATTCCCGGCCGTTTACGCACTGGGTCCAAACCTTCTAGGACCTCAATGGAATCTGCCTCATAGCTTTTACTGGCCATAATTATTCTGGTATCTGGAGTAAGAAAAACCTCTGCCATGCGTTTTCAATAGGAACGCGAATGCATACATAAGGACTAGGTTATACAAGCGGCAATTTTTGCGTCTGGACTAAGCGTCGTTGATCGCTCTAATTTCACCGATCAAAACAACTGGAATTATAACCAGTATCTAAGGGGATTGTATTGCCTAAATTTTAACTCTGGCCAAGGTCAACGGTTTCAAGACTATGGCCGTGCTCGTAGCAAAAAGTTAACAACTCGCCGAAGTATCGATTGATCTGAGACTTCTCGTCGGGTTGATACATCTTCTGATTGGACGTGTTGTAACGGAATTTAAAGTTGCGATGTCTCTCGAAACTCACGACCTCGGCTGACTTAATGTCGTGGTAAATTCTGACCTCTAAGGTAGGCCAAAGAACCCAAGGCTTGTCTTCTTCGTTCGTCACCTTGACGGTCATCATCGTCGTGTACGGACACCGCTCGAGAATTTTTATCGTGACTATCGCGCCATCTTCCGTGGTACTTTGAACTGTTGTCCCCGGACCAGCGGCGCCTCTCTTGCCATCTCGCACCTCATCTCGAAGAGTTTTTTGGCGGGCATCCTGTTGAGGATTTCTTTTCCCGCGAGCATCGACGCCAAACTCCAGCGAGTCCTCTTCAGACATCATAGGAAACAGACGATAAAGTCGAATGAAGTTCGCGTCGCACTCGGCCATGTCAGCGATAAGATCAGGTACGTAGCGGCGTCTATTGGTCATCGTTATCGGCAATCATCAGAATGAATTTTGTGTCTCTCGGCTGCATCAACACTGAAAGCGTAACACAATCAAATCGCCAAGGTGGCGAGTTTACAGTATAGACCCTATCTACTTGAAGAGCACAAAACCGACGACTGCAAGCCATTTACAAGGGATATTTGTAGGGTTTTACTTAGGTGCTTTGGTTCAATCGCTATTGATAGCTAGGCGTGGCAAAACAACACTTGATACCCGCTGAAGTGCTCCTCCATTCCGCATCATAACATTGAGCGCTGCTTGAGACATTCCTGCCGCCAGATCTGGCTGGGTCAATAGTTCCCGCCAGATTCTATCAATACTTTCGGCATTGCTAACCGTCTTCAACGCGCCTTCATCAATAAACTGCTCTGCAATATCGGCTATGTTTCTACGGTATGGACCCATTATGACAGGCTTACCTAAACCCGCCGGCTCCATGGGATTGTGTCCGCCGACATCGACCAAACTCCCGCCGACAAAAGCCACATCACAAATTCCGTAAAAGTAGATTAGCTCACCCATGGTATCTAACAAATATACTCGGGTGCTAGAATCAATAACCGCCCCATCGCTATGCTTTTGATAGCTAAGGTTGCTGGCCTCAAGCTGCGCGATCACCTCCGATGCTCGGTGCGTATGTCGAGGCGCAAGAACCAAAAGCACTTTTTTATCGTTCAGAGACAAGAACGCTTCTAGCAGGAGAGACTCTTCACCTGCATGCGTGCTCGCGCCGAGCAACACCTGATCGAAGGGAATTCCAGCCCTAAGCCTAGAAGTGCGAGATTCAAAGTCCAAGGGCAGCTTTGCATCAAACTTGATGCTGCCTGCAACTGTGACCAGCGGCGCGCCCAGCAAGCGAAATCGTTCAGCCTGAGAGGTCGTCTGCGCAAACACCTGCGTTAGACTCTGAAACATCGGACGAGACAAACTCCCGATACGACCATAGCCAATCGCTGAACGCTCAGACAATCGGCCATTGACAAGATAAACTGGCACAGCGGAATTTCGCGCCAGCGTAATCATGTTGGGCCAAAGCTCCGTATCAATTATAATGAGCGCAGTGGGTTTCACCCGGCGTAGAAACCGCCTGATCGCGTGAGGTAAATCATAAGGCGCATAAACGCTCGTAATTCGATCGCCAAAAATCGCTATCGCACGGTCTCGCCCCGCTGGGGTCATATTGGTCAGCAACACCTGATGACCAGCGTCAAGCAGGCACTCGACCAGCCCTGCAGCGGCGATGGTTTCACCCGCGGAAACGGCGTGAATCCAAACTGCGCCCGGCACTATGCCGCTGACCCGGCCCATTCTATGGCCCAGGTCAGCCCGGTAATGCGGCTCTTTAATCGAACGCCAAAATAGTCGGAGATAGACCGCAGGCATGATCAAGTAGAACAAAAAGCAATAAATTGACCTGATCACTGGGACCCCAAGTTAGTCACAACTGATATACTGTTTTTCATCTGTGATCTCTGATTCGACATGACCCACTATTCTACTGAAATTGCTATTGTTGGCGGCGGCGTCTGCGGCCTTTGGTTGCTGAATATTTTACGCAACGCTGGATATGAAGCTTGCCTGTTCGAACAAGGGCAATTGGGCCAGTCTCAAACCCTTGCCTCGCAAGGCATGATACATGGCGGTATCAAATATGCGCTCGGCGGCTTCACAACGCCAGCGTCGGAAACTATCGCTAGTATGCCAGCGAAGTGGCAAGACTGCATCGCCGGCACTGGGTCCTTAGATTTGCGAGGGCTCGAAGTACTGTCCCCGGATTACTATCTATTTTCCGATGGTGCACTAACCGACCGAGTGACAGCGTTTTTCGCCAGTAAAAGCCTGCGCGGTCGTGTAAGTGCGATTAAGCGCGAACACTATCCAGAAGCATTTCAGTCTTCAGCGTTTAAAGGCAGCCTGTATCGGTTGCAAGATATGGTCATAGACACCAGCGCGCTAATGGCAAAGTTACAGCAAAAGTATGCCGAGTTTATCTATCAGGCAACGGCCATCGTCAAATCAGAAGATGGCGCGGTAGTTGAACTGCAACTAGACAATAGCAACAGTATCAGTGCAAAGCGCTACATTTTTGCCGCTGGCGAAGGCAACGGCAAGCTGTTGTCAGATCTAGATTTCATGCCGTTGAAAATGCAGGTACGCCCCTTGAAACAGGTGTTAGTCAAAGGTCAGTTACCGAAAATTTTCGCTCACGCTGTAAGTTTAAAAGATGCCAACAAGCCACGACTGACAATCACAACGCACAGCATGAACGACGGCGATCAGGTTTGGTATCTAGGCGGAAATCTAGCAGAGCAGGGCGTGGGCATGAAAGACGCCGACCTAATTGCCAAGGCCAGACATGAACTTCAAGCTCTCGTGCCCTGGGTAGACCACGCTGGCCTCGAGTTTAGAACCCTAGACATCAATCGCGCAGAGCCCGCACAGGAAAATCAGGGCCGCCCAGACTTTCCGTTCACGAGTCAGACAGCTAATGCACTGGTCTGTTGGCCGACGAAACTGACCTTAACGCCAATGCTAGCTGACGAAGTTCTAAAGCTAATGGCGCCACCTTCCGGGGGCGATTGGCAAAGACCTGAGCTGCCGCTTGCCACCGTCAGCCCTCCCCCCTGGGAGCTGGCTTTTGCCTGATCGTCTTCCTCTCCGCGATCTAGGTTCGACGGAAATTCGTGTCTCGACGCTCGGGCTCGGTACCGTTAAGTTTGGGCGCAATACGGGTGTTAAGTATCCAGAAAGTTTCTCGCTGCCAAATATGGATTCCCTCAGCGACTTGTTGTCACTCGCAGAAGAGCTCGGTATTAACTATTTGGACACAGCACCCGCCTATGGTGATAGCGAATCGCGTTTGGGGGAACTCCTGAAAAAAAATCGAGCCCAATGGATTATCTCAACCAAAGTAGGCGAGTACTATGAGGGCACGCAATCTCGTTACGATTTTTCAGCTCAAGCGACGCTAGCGAGTGTTGAGCTCAGCCTCAAACGTTTAGGGACTGACTATCTAGATATCGTATTTGTTCACTCCAATGGAGAAGACAAAGACGTCATTCAATCTTCTCCGACACTCGAAAGTTTGGCTCAACTCAAGCAACGAGGTTTGATTCGCGCGATCGGGTATTCCGGTAAAGACCCTGTTGGCAGCGCGCTCGCAATGGAAATCGTCGACGTGTTTATGATCAGCTTGAATGAAACGGACACGAGCCACGCAGCGTTGCTCGCGACTTGCCAGCAACAAGAGAAGGGCGTCGTCATCAAGAAGGCACTATCTAGCGGTCACGCGAATGATCCTGGCGCTGCTCTGCGTTTTGCCGCCGATTACCCAGGCGTGAGTAGCGTCATCGTTGGCACCATAGACCCAAAACATTTGGCAAGTAACGTCGAGGCCATCATAACGCGCTAGAGCCGTTTAATCTTTTCAGCCAGAGAGGTTGTCGAGAGTCCATCGACCAGCTTCAAGACACTCACCTCGCCACCATAAGACGCCACAATATCTGCACCAACCACCTGCTCAACCGAGTAGTCTCCACCCTTAACCAAAACATCGGGTTGCAGCAGTGTGAGCAGTGATTCCGGCGTGTCTTCAGCAAAAGAGACAACCCAATCTACCGCTTCGAGTCCCGCTAGCATCGTCTGACGCCGTTCTAGGCTGTTGATTGGCCGACCATCGCCTTTTAGACGCTTTACTCCCTCATCGTCATTAATCGCCACAATGAGCCGATCGCCCTTTTGCCGAGCTTCGGTCAGATACTCCACATGACCGGCATGCAATATGTCAAAGCAGCCATTCGTAAAGACGACCTTTTGACCGTCTGCATGCGCTTCGTGGACCGCACTGGCCAACTGCTCTGGGCTCATGATGCCTTTGGTGCTGGCCCGCTGTTCTGCAACTTCCAAGCGTAATTCAGGACCACTCACGCTTGCAGTGCCCATTTTCGTGACCACGATGCCCGCTGCAATATTGCACAGCTGAACTGCATCCTGCAGCGATTCTCCCGCTGCAAGCGCCGCTGCGAGGGTTGCAATAACCGTGTCCCCAGCGCCACTAACATCAAACACTTCACGGCTCCGAGCAGGCAAATGCAATTCCTGGCCGTTTTGTTGGACGAGCGTCATACCTTGGGCACCACGAGTAATGAGCATCGAGCCAAACCCCAGGCTCGACATCATGAGCTGTGCCTTCTCGACCATTTCGCGGTCCGACTGCCAACCGCCTACTGCTACGCTGAACTCTTTTTGATTTGGCTTCACTAAAGTGGCACCCGCATAGGCTGAAAAGTCCTTGAATTTGGGATCAACCAGTATGGGTTTATTATTTTTTAGGGCAAAATTAATGGCCGCCAGAGGTTCTGCTAATACACCCTTATCGTAGTCCGACAGAACAAGCGCATCGTATCGCTCCAGACTCGCTTCAAGTACCGGCATGAATATCTGCGCCGCTAATGCGCTGGTTGATTCAAAGTCCGCGCGAACCAGCTGTTGTTTACGGCTCACGATTCGAAATTTCGTGATAGTAGCGCGATCACTCAGCGATACGAGGCAGTCCTCAATCCCAGCTGAGGACAGCTTGTCACGAATAACCCTAGCGGAATCATCATTGCCAACGGCACCAACCAGCCCCGCAGACCCGCCTAGTGACGCGACGTTAAGCGCGACATTTGCCGCACCTCCAAGCCGATCTTCAACTGTCTGGATATCAACGACAGGAATCGGGGCTTCCGCAGAAACCCTCTCGGTGGAACCATGCCAATAACTGTCCAGCATCACATCCCCGAAAACGAGTATGCGGCTCTTATCAAATCTCGGTAGTTTCATTATTAGCATCCGGAAATTCAGCGCACATCATAACATTTCACTGTGTACGATATTAAAGCCAAACGTTAGACTGGCTAGTCCTTTTGTCCTGACCTCAATCATCACGTGAGCGAGACCAACCAGAGCACATTGCTCCATCCACGGTATTGGCCAAATCGGCTGGCCATTGGCATGCTTCGCCTGATCGGATGGTTGCCATTCAATTGGCAACTCTCATTCGGCGCGTCCCTTGGGAGCGTCGGCTACTGGTTGGCGACCGATAGACGACGCATAGCCGAAACCAACATACGCCTGTGCTTTCCTCAAATGTCTGGTTCAGAACAGTCAAAACTTGTGAAAGAAATTTTCCGCAACAACGGCCGAGGGGTTATGGAAACAAGCTTCTCATGGTCTGGCCGGATTGCTGATTTAGAGAACCGAATCGACATTAGCGGATTGAACCACTTACAGGCGGCTTTCTCTCGCGGTAAGGGGGTCATGCTACTCGGCATGCATTTTTCGACCCTGGATTTATGCGGCGCGGCGCTCGCCCAAAAAATACCTTTCGATGTCATGTATCGGCGCAACAAAGATGTGCTACTTGAAGCCGTGATGCGTGCCGGTAGAACACGAAATTTTCCGAGCGCAATCGAACGATCCGACGTCCGTTCGGTTATCAAGGCTTTGAAAGCGGGCCGCGTAGTCTGGTACGGGCCGGACCAGGATTACGGACGCAAACACTCTGTGTTTGCACCCTTTTTTGGAATCAATACCGCTAGCATCAAGGCAACCGCACGCATCGCCGCGATAACAGGCGCGGCAGTCATTGTGTTCCAGCATCGACGAACCGAGGATAATCGTTACGTAATCACGCTATCGGAACCGCTTGTGAATTTCCCTTCAGGGCAAGAAGTTGCAGATGCCGCCCGAGTGAACCAACTGGTTGAAGATGCGGTTCGGCAGGCACCTGCTCAATACTGGTGGCTGCATCGACGCTTTAAGACACGCCCGGAGGGTGAAGCCCGACCCTACTAGGCTGCCTTAATACGCAGCCTGACGCCTAGTTGACAATACTAGTCGCTAAAAAGCGCCAGTTGAGAAAGCCGTCGGCAAAACTGTTCATGGGTATATTCGGCTTGCACGCGGGCATACCCTGACTGACCAAGTTCTATCCGTGCTTCCAAGTGAAGTTCGAAAAAAGCCTGCATTTTTTTCGCAAGCCCAGCCGCATCTTCTGCAGCAAAAAGCCAATCGGTCTTGCCCACCACTTGCTTGGGTCCAGGCGCATCGCTGCTGATCACCGGCACTTTCGCCATCATCGCTTCAAGTAACACAATGCCAAATGCCTCCTCGATGCCTGATGGCAACACAAACACGTCAAACGCAGCGACATAATGCCCGCCATTTGGCACGTGGCCTAGAAAGCGAACCCGCTCCTCAATGCCCAAAGACACAGCCAATTGCTCAAG
>JBNMQM010000046.1:0-35717 GCA_051278195.1 Candidatus Azotimanducaceae bacterium | reverse complement strand
AGTCAAAGCGGCGACCATCAGTATGGTGAAGTCGATGGCAATGGAAGTCGCTCCGCGCGGCATCAGGGTCAATGCGGTATCGCCGGGCGATATAGAGTTTGACGGTGGCGCATGGGCTGAGGCGAGACTGCATAACCCAAAAGTCTATGCCCAGTTTCTGAGCGAAAACCCAATGGGACGCATGGGGCGGTTGGATGAAATCGCCGATGTCGTAACTTTCATCGCCAGTGAAAGAGCTAGCCTGGTTTCGGGTGCAAACATATTGGTGGATGGTGCCGCTACCAAGGGGCTCCAGATATAAACATGTCATTGCATATGACATGAAGGCAAACTCTCGGGGCAAACCGTCAGAATAAAAAATCTGCGCGTCTAATCGATCCGAATAATTGGGGTCAGTGTAACGACTCTGACCCCATTTCTTAAAATTGAGCCATGAGAGACAGAATCCCGAAGGTTAGGAAGATACGAATTATAAACCACATTTTTTGAAGAACGGTCATGTATGGTGATTGCTGATGATTATTCAAATTTAAGACACTGTGGCGTGGTGATCCTTTTGAGGTCAATGACTGTAATGGTGCTGGCATGATCGCTTGCGGACGGCCGGGTTGATTACTTAGGAGACTAAAAGGGCGGGCAGGATTTGTTTGGCTTAGTTATCAAAGCATGTTTTTGGATTGGATAGCTGCCGCTCGTTTACGCGGAGGTGGTTGCGCTTCGATGTGATCGAGGATCTTTTGGATTATGTCTAGGTCAGTGATCCGAAGGCGGCCCCGTCCGATAATGCGCATGGTGCCACCACACAGGGGGCAGGTGGCAATCCGAAGGCGGCCCCATCATATTGAAGACTCGTCGGAGTCGTTCAGCCCAAGTCAGGGGCGCTTAGTGTCATCTCCAATGTAGCGATAGAGTGCTAGTTCCTTGGCTTTTTCGATGGCATCAGGCGACTTCTCTCGATCTCCCAATGCTGCTCGAGCACGGAGCAAGACCGTAGTCGCTTCATAAGCGATCATGCTAGTATCGAAAATCAGGTTCATCGCATAGGGTTCAACCTCCATGCGCTGAATCGCTCGTTCACTAAGCGTGACGGCTTCGTTGTAACGACCTAGTCCCTGCTCTACCTCAGCTTGCGAGAATAAGTAATTTAAACCGCCTTTCCACGAAATTTCGAAAGTATCCTAGCAAAGAATTCTTAGACAAAAAGTCTGGGGTAACAGCTTGTCGGTATTGGGTGGTCAATGTCTGAATAGCCAATGATCTACTGTCCTACAGAAGGCCGGGTTAATCACTTAGGAGATTGAAAGGTCGAGCAGAGTTATCTGACCTGTTTATTCAGGCCTGTGTTTAGGATTGAATGACGGTCGCAGGGTTAAGCGGTGGTGGTTGCGCTTCGATGTGATCGAGGATCTTTTGGATTATGTCTGGGTCAGTGATGTCGGCGATGACTCGCATGGTGCCGCCACACAATGGACACAGGCTAACATCAAGATTAAAGACTCGTTTGAGGCGCTGAGCCCAATTCAGGGGAGCGGTTTACCGTTGCTGAAATGGACGGATTCAAGAATGCGGCGAATCGGATTGTTGATGAATTTGACCCTGCTTCCACTTCCGCGATCTTCACGACCAAGGATCATTCGATTACTAGAGATGACTATTTTTTGAACTCTGCGGACAAGATTAAGTGCTTTTTTGAGGAAGATGCCTTTGATCAGAATGGTCACCTCAATCAGGCTAAATCTCTTAGCATCAATAAGATCGGTCACGCTCTACATCAGCTTGACCCTGTTTTTTCTATGTTTGCAGAGGATCAGCGGATTCGAGCTACCGCAGTTGATGTTGGCCTGGTGAAGCCACAGATTCATCAGTCAATGTACATATTTAAGCAACCTCGAATAGGCGGCGAGATATTGTGGCATCAAGATGCCAGCTTTTTTCTGACTGCTCCCGTCTCGGTCACGACCTTCTGGTTTGCCATTGAAGATGCGACCATTCAGAACGGCTGCCTGCAGGTGCCTGCTGAACCGGTTGATTATCCACTTCGAGAACAGTTCGTTCGCCATGAGAATGATGAAACAGAAATGCGAGCCCTACAGGACATACCCTGGCCGAAGGCAGCGGTACCGATTGAAATTGAAGCGGGCGGCTTGATCGTCTTCAACGGTCTATTACCTCACTACAGTGCGCCAAATCTCTCTGCTACCTCTCGCCACGCACTCACCTTTCATATCACCTGCGCGAACACCAGCTACGCAAAAGAAAACTGGATACAAGCACTACCTAAAAAACTATTCTAGTTTAGCGCTCGTGGTGACGACGCAAGTATTCATCAAGGGTGCGGACGCCCCAGCCAGTGTAGCCTTTCGGAACTGTAGCCTGAGCTTTGGTCAAACGATCAACGCCGGCGATATCTAAGTGTGCCCAGACTTGATCCTCATCAATAAAGGAGCCTATAAACGCTGCACCTGCGCTGGCGCCTGGGCTACCTGCCCCGCTGTTCTTAATATCTGCAAAGTCAGACTTGATTTGTTTGAAGTGCGACGCATCTAGAGGTAAGCGCCATACGGCTTCGTTCGCTGCGTTTGAGGCTGCTCTGATTTGTTCGATCAAGTTATCATGACGCCCAAAAATTCCCGCGTATTCATCACCAAGTGCGCGGCCCACGGAACCCGTTAGAGTTGCGACGTCGATCAGTACATCAGGCTTATAAGTCTTTTGTGCATAGTGCACAGCGTCTGACAGAACCAAACGTCCTTCCGCGTCCGTCGACAAGATCTCGACCGTAATGCCAGACATGGTGGTAAGAATATCTCCCGGGCGGATTGCATGACTGGAAGGCATGTTTTCGGCCAATGCTGCCAGAGCGACCACATTAACATTTGCGCCGCGCTTTGCCGCGGCAAGCACGGTGCCGGTGACAACACCCGCGCCGCCAAGATCTCCTTTCATAGCCCACATGCCATCATTTTTTTTGATGGAAATGCCGCCCGTGTCAAAAGTTATGCCTTTGCCTGCAAGGGCAATGAGGGGCTTATTGCCTCCTGCGAGGTACTCAATGATGAGTAACCGTGGTGGTCGAGCTGAGCCTTTGCCCACTCCCCAGTGCGCGCCCATCCCCAGTTTTTGAAGTTCTTGTTCATCCAGCACCTGAATTTTGACATTGTCGATGCCTTTGAATTGATCTTGAACGCGCTCAACAAAAGATTCGGGATAGATCGTATTGGCAGGTTCTGAACTCATGTCTCGGGCCAAAAAGACACCTTCCGCAAGATAGGAGAGATCGTCTGTATATTGTTGGGCTGAATTGTCGTCGCTAAACATGTCTACGACAGGCAGAGTTGAGGCGTCAACCCGGTCGCTCTGATAGCGATCAAATCGATAGCTTCTTAACTGGTAACCGAAAGCTACACGTGCCGCGGTGGCATCCAACGTCGCTTCGCCCAACTGCCAAAGTATGCTGATTTTGCCGCGTCTTGCATCGGCTAGTAACACCGCTGCCTTGCCGCCAAAGTTTTCCGCGGCGTTGCGGTCAATTGGGTCTTCGCCAACGCCAATCAAGTCGATTCGTGAGTAGGGTGATGTTCCAAAGAGCGTCAGCGTTGTACCTTTTTTACCAGAAAACTCCGCCTCTTTTGCTGCTCGCGCAACAGCACCGTTGGTCATCTCGTTAACATTGGCTGCCGTACCTTGGAATTCATCGCCTTCGGCAACGGGAATCACAAGTCGGCCAGTCTGAGGTAGGTCGTAAGCCTTAAAATGAAATGTTTGTTGTGCTGCTTGAGAGACAGTAGCGAAAGAGACAACGAACAACAGCAGAAGAGCTCTCATCTTGCTAATTCCTTAAGAATTGGGTCAGTGTGAAGATTAACCCATTGTGCGAGGAGCCGCTAAGTTAGTGGGATTACTCCGATCCTAACTGTTGCAACAAACGGCTGCAGATCCTGGGCGCGTGGTTGGTTGCCTTTGGTTTCCCCGCGAGTAGACATGATCGTGATGTTAGATCTTATCATTCCCCGCGGGGCTTAAAGACTGTTTTTCTACTTATGCGTACGAATCATTCTGCGCCTTTCTCTCGAGCATTAACCCGCTTAAAAATTGCGGGTTCTGAAAGTCACTTATTGCACGCTCAATTTCCTCAGATGTATTCATCACAAAAGGACCGTACTGCACCAGAGGCTCGTTAATTGGCTGACCGCTGAGCACCAATAATTCTGCACCTGCGGGTCCTGCCTTCAGCGTTAAGCTTCTGCCATTAGCATAGACGCCGAGTTGGCGCGAAGCGATCAGATCTGTTGCGCCTTTATAGGCGTAGACCAGTGCTCGGTTTTCTGTATTTAGAGATAACTCAACCGTTTCGTTAGCGACCAGCTGTACATCAATTAGAACAGGATGTGTCGAGCTATCCGGTAGCGGGCCTCGCAGCGACTGCTGATTGGCAGTTACGCTACCCGCGATGGCGCGCACCAATCCGCCGTCAGGTAGTTGCTGCTGGGTTATCTCGCTGCTAACAATTTCTCGATAAGCCGCCGGTTTCATTTTTTCAGCGGCAGGTAAATTTAGCCATATTTGAAAGCCATGTAATAAACCTTGTTCCTGTTCGGGCATCTCAGAGTGAAGTACACCGGCACCCGCCGTCATCCACTGCACATCACCTGCAGCAATAACACCTTCATTGCCCATATGGTCTCGATGGCGCATGCGACCCGCTTTCATGTAGGTAATGGTTTCAAAACCTCGATGGGGATGCTCTGGAAAGCCGCCGATATAGTCTGCTGCATCTTCAGAGTTGATTTCATCAATCATCAGAAAAGGATTGAGTGCTTGATGCAGTCCTCGACCCGCCAAGCGGTGGATCTGAACGCCGTCGCCATCCTGGGCTGGGCGGGCTGATAGTAGTTGTGTGAGTTCGCTCATTTCATTTCTCCAATTTGTGGTGATGCCGCGACGCGTTTACGCGGCGGCAAGCATTTCTCTGCCATGGGCTGCGCCAAAATCCTGCACCGGACCCAGAGGAATGACCCCGGTGGGGTTTATCATCAGGTGACTGGCGTAATAGTGCGTCTTGATATGCTCGAAGCTGACCGTTTCAGCAACTCCGGGCACTTGATAGAGCTCGCGCACATAAGCACTGATAGCCGGGTAGTCGGCCAGTAGTTGTCGATTGGTTTTGAAATGTCCAAAGTACACTGCATCAAAACGAATCAAGGTAGTGAACAGCCGCCAGTCGGCTTCCGTCAACTGCTGGCCGGCCAGGTAGCGCTGTTTTGTGAGCAACTCTTCTACCCAATCTAACGAATCGAACAAGTCGTGAAATGCTGCTTCGTAGGCGCCCTGTGTCGTCGCAAAGCCAGCTCGGTACACGCCATTGTTGATGGTTTCGTAAATACGATTGTTCAACGTATGGATCGTCTCGTGTAATGCCTCCGGGTAGTAATCGCTGGTATCGCCGGTTAGATGATTGAACGCTGTATTGAACATGCGGATAATTTCCGAGGATTCATTGCTAACAATGGTTTGTGTTTGCTTATCCCACAGTACCGGTACCGTGACTCGGCCTTCATAGCTCGCATCGGCTTTTAGGTACAGTTGATAAGTAAAGTCCAAACCGTAAAGCGGGTCGCTCATTTCCCAGCCATTTTCCAGCATGATCGGCTCGACCACGGTGACATCGATGTAATCTTGCAGCTGCTTGAGCTGACGAAAGATCAATGTGCGGTGTGCCCAGGGGCAAGCGAGTGACACATACAAATGGTAGCGCCCTTTCTCTGCTTTGAAGCCAGGCTCACCATTGGGGCCAGCTTCGCCGTTAGGCGTCAACCAATTACGGAAGCGACTATCCTGGCGGCGAAACTCACCACTGTTACTACCTGTGTCGTACCACTGATCAACCCATTTACCATTCTGTAATAAGCCCATTACGCTGCTCCTGCCATATCGTTAGAGTTAAAGTCGGCTATTAGAGCGTCGACCTGTTGTTTGCCCTGCGCAATCACTTGTTCAGGTGACCCTTTTGAACCACTGGCATCGATATGAAACACCTCTGCTATACCTAGAAACCTGCAGATATGCTCAAGATAGCAGCTTGCAAAATCCATCTCACTGCCGACAGGTGTGCCACCAGTGGCGGTGATAATGAAGGCCCGCTGGACATTCAGTAGACCTACCGGACCCTGATCGGTGTATTTAAAGCTAACACCTGCTCGACAGATCGCATCGATCCACTGTTTCAATGAAGCAGCAATCCCGAAGTTGTACATCGGCGCACCTAACACCAGGGTGTCTGCATCTTTTAGCTCGCCTATTAGTTGTTCTGACAATGCCAATTGGGTTTGAAAACTGGCGCGATCGCTCTGGGAAGAACCGTGAACTGCTACCAGGTCCTCAGCACTGATCGGCGGCAAAGGCTGCTGCGCCAGGTCTCGATTGATGACTGGTTCGCCCAGAGCATCAACCAGATACTGTCCAATAGTGCGGGTGTTTGAATGGTTCAGCCTTGCGCTGCTATTGATATGTAATACGGTCATGTTGTAACTCCAATGATGTTGATCTGTGTTCTATGTACGATGTGCTTTTTGTTTACTTCGCCAATTGTGATTGCAGCGCTCTATCTGCACTGAAGCTACCGGCTCCCCTGAATACCAGGCCAATACTTACGACCAATAAAGCCAAGCCAAATTCGTAGCCGTTGTTTGACATAAAGAGGCCGTTTTGCAAGTGAACTGTCACAATCGCGACGATCATGGTGATCGCAAGTACTAGGGCAGCAGGGCGTACCAGTAAACCGGCAATCAACAGTAAGCCGCCGAAAAATTCTGCGCTGCCAGCGCCGACGGCCATCAACAGCCCTGGTTCAAGGCCGATGGAGGTCATCCAGCCAGCGGTGCCCTCAAGACCATATCCGCCAAACCAGCCGAATAATTTCTGCGCACCATGGGCTGCAAAGATCGCGCCGGCGCCTATGCGAAGCGGCAGGGTATCCAAGCCAATGGTTGTGTCGGTTACGTTTTTGATGAGTGATTTCATGTTGTATCTCCTAAGTAGTTTCTGTGTGTTTGTTTAACTGATGGCGCCATTGTAATGATGACAATATTCTCAATAACCCTCATTTATGGTTTAGAATGTTCTAAATAATAGAACTGTTATGTGAGAGGTTGGAATGGGCAGAAATACGATATCTATGGAAGTTTTGGAAGTCCTAGATGCTATCGACCGGCGTGGAAGCTTCGCGAAAGCTGCTGAAGAACTGAACAAAGCAACCTCCGCCATTTCCTATGCAATACAGAAGTTGGAGGAACAGTTGGACATTGCTGTTTTCCAACGCCAGGGACGCCGCTCAGTATTAACACCAGCGGGAAGTTTGATACTGGCAGAGGGTAGAGAAATACTTCAAGCCACCGCCCGGCTGGCGAGCAAGGCAAAAGAAGTAGCCACTGGCTGGGAGCCTCGAATCTGCATCGCGGTGGAGTCTCTACGATCGTACCCGGTGTTTTTTTCTGAGTTAAGCAAATTTCTCGAAGCACATCCGACAATGGAAATTGATGTTTGCGAATCCGTGCTTAACGGTGGCTGGGAGGCGCTAGAGCAAGGTCGGGTTGATTTGATCGTCGGTGCGCCGGGACCAGTTCCACTGCAAAAAGGCTATCGCGCGATAGCAGTCGCGAGTGCTGATCTAGTTCCAGTGATTGCCTCGGATCATAATCTGGCTAGCCTAATTGGTAGCCCAGATGCATTCGAGGCGGCCCTGCCCAAAGTCAGGCGGGTTATTACCCATGATACGTCGATGACCGATGTTAGCCGCAGTGCAGGCATGAGCAGCGAGGGTCTGACGTTTTACGTGCAAAACATCGATCAAAAAGTCGAAGCGATACTGGCGGGAATCGGCATAGGCCATCTGCCAATAGAGCGCATTCAAAGAGAGTTGGACAACGGCAAACTTATAAAACTGGAATTGCAGAAGGATCCCGTTCTCGAAAGTTTCCTTGCCTGGAAAATTAGTAACAAAGGCAAGGGGCTGCAAGCCCTAATTGCGCGTCTGTCGGCAGTATTCGGGTAGCCCCCCTGTTTTGAATTAGCCAGCCAGATGAAACTGACTAAAAACTTCGAAAAGGATAATATCAATAGTTGATATATCAACTATAACTATGTAAATTCCGCAAATGGACAAATTAGACCCACAACAGACCATTTTCTATACCATCGAAAATGCCATCAAAACTTACCGGAAATTTGCTCAGAAGCAGCTTTCTGACGTGGTTACTGGCATCACAGTCGATCAGATTTTGATACTCACCGTGCTCGAAGAGAACCCCAATATCGCACAAAATGAAATGGCTGCATTGTTGTTCAAAGACTATGCCTCGATTACCAGGATGATTGAGTTATTGGTTAAAAACCAATATCTGTCGAGAACAATCAATGAAGCAGATCGGCGAAAATTCGTTTTGAAAATTTCAGCGAAAGGTAAGGCCGCCTTAAAGAAACTGAAACCCGTCATTTTTAAGAACCGAACCAACGCACTTAAAGGTGTCACTGAGTCAGAAGTGAAACACCTGTTCACCACCCTAAATAAAATAATTAGTAACTGCTAAAAGAGCGCACACATGAAAATACACTTCACAAAACCTGCCATATTATTGGCGACCGCATGGTTTCTTAGTTTCAATGTTTACGCTCAAGCTGCCGATGAAAATATCTCCAACAAAGAAAAGAAAGCAGTCATCGAAGCCGTGAGTCGACAATTAGAAGACAACTATGTGTTTCCTGAAATAGCCAAAAATATGGCCGATCAGCTGAAAAAAAGCCTGAGCAAGGGAAACTACGAAAAGATCAGCAATGCCATAGAGTTCAGAGATGCATTAACCAAAGACCTGGTAGCCGTCAGTAAAGACAAACACATCAGGGTTATTTTTGACTCGAAAGGCATCGCCGATCAACAACAAGCAGTCACTCCAGAAGCTGAACAACAACTGATGGATCAACAGGTTGCCCGAAGGCGCCTGGGCAACTTCGGATTTAACGAAGTCAAAATCCTTGATGGCAATATTGGCTATTTGGATTTGCGTTCATTTCAACCACCGTCCTTTGCTGGTGATACAGCTGTGGCAGCGATGAACTTTTTGGCTAACAGCGACGCCATCATCATTGATTTGCGCCAGAACGGTGGCGGTAGCCCACAAATGATTCAGTTGATCAGTAGTACTTGTTTGGTGAAGAGCCTGTGCACTTGAACAGTTTGAGAATAGCGCCTTGCCCCAGTGCCCAAAGATGATTCAGACGGTCGTCGGGAGAAAGACACGGGTATTCGTCACTGGCGCCATGGTCGTCGTTGCAATTGCTCGCAGCCAGCAAGACACCCTCGTCTCTGGCCTGGCGGAGGGGCCTCGAAAGGCAAATGGGAGCCAACCAGGCGGCAAGCCTGGAGGATGACCTTCATCTGATAATATACGGTGTCTGAAAATGACTTTTCGACGGTAACACGCGATTTGGAGCTATCACCGGCATCGTAGACTGTGGGTTTGCAACCGCGACAAACTTTACACCTCGGCGAATCTCTGACAGAGTCAGAGCACCTACGCGACAATGAGCATCATGACATGACTAACGCTGACCGAACCGCTGATGACCCGGTCAACGAAGGTTGGATGCAGGGTTTTCCGCCGATAAAAGAAAAGCGCATTAGGTTCGAAGCAAGTTCTTTTTATGCCTGGCCACAATTACGCTGGAGCTTTAGCCATCTTGAAGAGCTGATGCCAACCAAAAGTGTGTGGCGTGGATCAGGTGCCAGCAAACCTTTGCCCTACAATTTACAATCCTTCAGCGATGTGACCATCACAACCACCCGCGGTGAAAAGTTAACTTGGGATGAAGCCCTATCGCAAACCTATGCGGATGGTCTTATTATCCTCCACCGAGGTGAGATCATTTACGAGGAATACTTTAGCGCCACTGGGCCCCATACGCGGCACGTCATTCAATCCGCGAATAAATCCATTGTTGGCGTTATCGCTGAGAGTCTGATTGCCGAAGGTCGACTGGATGCCGAGGCGATTGTTTCGACAATTATTCCTGAACTGCAAGACTCAGCCTATGGTGACGCTAGCGTTCAACAGGTATTGGACATGCTGATCAGCATGGATTTCCATGAGGACTATCTGGACCCCGCATCCGAGATATGGCGATTTCACCGGGCCACAGGCATGTCGCCTCGAAATCCCAACGAGAACGCTGAAGCTGCAAGCGAGGCTGTCGCGGATGTATTACCCAGAGTCAAAAAAGATCAAGATCAAGATCACGGTCATGCTTTCGCCTATCGTGAGCCCAACATCTTTGTACTCGGCTGGATTGTGCGCCGTGCCGCGGGCCAGGATATCACCAGCCAGTTATCGGAACGAATTTGGCAACATATTGGCGCGGAACACGACGGTTACTATTTACTCGACGGCAGCGGCGCAGAATCGAGCAGCGGCTTTACATTGCGTGATTTTGCGAGATTCGGCGAGCTAGTTAGAAACGGTGGTGTGAATGACGGAAAACAACTCATACCCGCCACCGTTATCGATAAAATATTCAACGGTGGCGATCCAGAACTCTTTGCAAAGGCAAAATTTCAGAGCCTGCCAAATTGGTCCTATAAGTCACAATGGTGGATGCGCCATATCGATGGCAGAACTTGCGCTGTCGCCAGAGGCGCACATGGACAGGTGCTCTATATTGATCCTGAAAATGATCTTGTGGTCGCTCGAGTCGGGTCCTTCCCCAAAGCGCCTTCAACTCAGATAGATCACGTATTTTTGCCCACCCTGGACGAAATCACAAGAAAAGTCATGGGGTCGCAGTAAAGTGCCGTACTAAACCCAACGCGAAAATATCGTTAATCGCACACGAACCCCGAGCAGTATCAGTATCAGTGTCGTCACCAAGGGTTTTATCCACTGCAGCCTGCAACAAGTAAGCACCGAAATACGTTACGCTTGGTTCCAAGTATCTGCCACTAGTCGTATGTCATTTAACGTCATTAAACCAATTTTCGCACTTATATTCAGCGGTCTTCAGTTACACGAAGGTGCATCTAAGTCACAATAATGTTACAAAGAATTGCAACCTTGTATTACACTTTGAGAATAAGTAATTTAAACCGCCTTTCCACGAAATTTCGAAAGTATCCTAGCAAAGAATTCTTAGACAAAAAGTCTGGGGTAACAGCTTGTCGGTATTGGGTGGTCAATGTCTGAATAGCCAATGATCTACTGTCCTACAGAAGGCCGGGTTAATCACTTAGGAGATTGAAAGGTCGAGCAGAGTTATCTGAGCGCGTTTTTCCCAGCGTGCCAAAGTATCTTGATCAGGCATTTTACATCTGAAAGTCAGGGTGGTGGCTTGTAGTAAATTGATTCAACTTATCTGTTGGCAGTCTCACCAAAAAAGTCGTTCCCTTAGGCTCATTACTTTTAACCTCAATCCTGCCATCTACCAAATCTATTAGTCCTTTAACACGAGACAATCCTAACCCTCTGCCTTCATAGAGCTCCCGGGAAGAATAGAAAGGTTCAAAAATGTGAGTCTGTGCTTCTGCATCCATGCCGACACCTAGGTCTGTAACTTCTATTAATAGCTCTTGTTGAGTCAGTGAGCTGCTTAACAAAATAGGCGTTGGCTCAGCGGTAACTGCCTCTAGTGCATTAATCACTATAGGCACAATCAGATCCATCATCAACGCCACGGGGACTTCGATCAAACCGCTACCGCCGTCGCAATAAAGGGCTAGCGAGTTATTATTGTGGGTAGTCGAAGTGCCTAGTAGTCGTTGAATATTTTCAAAAACCGATTCAAGGCTAACTCTTTCGTCGGTACTGCCAAGTTAAATGGTAATCAGCGATAATTGCTCGATGAATAATTCTAGAATGTACAAAAGATACCGATTCCCACCCGAAATCATTCAATATGCAGTGTGGCTCTATTTTCGATTCAACCTTAGCCACAGAGATATTGAAGATTTGTTGGCTCAACGCGGAATCATTGTGACGCATGAATCAATTCGATTGTGGTGTAACAAATTCGGATCGAAATATGCCGCAAGGTTGCGCAGGAAGCACCAAGGTTATGGCGACACATTTTTCATTGATGAGGTTTTCATCAAGATCGATGGCAAGCAGCGTTATCTCTGGCGAGCCGTTGATCAAGATGGTGAAGTGGTTGATGTCTTTCTTCAAAATAGACGAGATGCTAAGGCGGCGAAACGATTCTTCAAGCGGATGCTAAAGAAACACAAGGGTGAACCAAGGGAAATCTTGACCGATAAGTTAAGAAGTTATGGAGTGGCACATCGGGAGCTAATCCCGGAGACGATTCAGAACATGGAGAAGTACGCCAACAATCGAGCTGAGTTGTCGCATCAACCGACCAGGGTAAGGGAGCGGAGTATGCGGAGATTTAAATCTGTGAAGCAAGCTCAAAGGTTTCTGTACGGTCATGCCGCGGTCTACAATTTGTTCAATCTAGGCCGTCATTTAGTTTCAGCTGAAACTTATCGATATTTCAGATTACGTTCCTTGGCGTCTTGGAAAAATGCAGCGATGGTTTAGATTGGAATTATTACGATTACTTGTTGTTTGAGAAGTTAATTTGGCAGTACCGCGCGGAACCATACCGTTCACTGCCTTGTTCGAATTCTCTATCCTGAGTTGTATGCGAATTGGAGCGGTATTCAATGACGAGAAGACAAAGAAGTAGTTTTATACCTGCATACAATCATGAGTTAGCTTGCCTGATTTTTGATCAGAGATGTCAGTAAGAAGGCATTCAAAGTCTAAAAAACGCAAACCTTTTTGAAAACCGACTAGATTAAATGCGTTTCGGTTGACAAAAAAAGGCTAGCTGGTTACTGCACAAAAGAATCAGCACACATTCTAAATGCAGGGAAGGAGACTATCTTGAAGTTTTTTGCCACTCTAATTTTATTTTTTTCGATGTTTTTGAGCAGTTCGACTGTTTACTCGTCGCCGGAAAAACGCCTGATTATTAACGCTCAAGATATCAGTCAAATTCAAGGCAAGGACTTTCTTTCGTCAAGCGGAATTTCTAAATCAAGTCTTGACGCAAAGTCGAGGCGTGGATTCGAAGATCAAATCCGTAACCTTGAACGTGTCGTTAGCTTAGCGAATCGTTCGAAATCAGTCAGTGTTAATGTGGATGCTTTTTCATTAATGTTGGAAGGCGCGAAGGATCACGCAAAGCGAGGTAATGTAAATCGGATCGTAGTTGAACTTTTTGATGGTGAGGAAGTTTCTATAGAAATTGATCCCAACACCCGAGTCATACAAAGTGGTACGTTGGTGGGGTTTACTGGGCGTATGGTGTCTGCGAACAACAAGAAACTGCCTGTAGATACAGTCAGAATACATATGCGAACCTATGGGACGGTAACGATCGACCCGATAGTATTTGAAGACAGGTTTTACGCGATAAAACCTATTGTCGATCTACCTCTCCACGCAAAGGGTTCTATACCGCACGTGATCTATGAGTACGATCCTAAAAAGATAGCCGATTTAAATGCGGACATCTCAAAAATGTACTCTGGAGATATGATTCCTGTGCCAGACAATAGTGTTTACCCAAACGATCAATCGAGAAATGTAAGTAAAAAAGATCGAGGACTTAGGCTTGCTCCAACCAAGGCTGCTACAGAGGGCGACGAATAATGAAAAGCTTAGTTTTCTCTTTGGCTATAGCCGCGTTGAATAGTTTCGTTAGTGCTTCGGTCTTTGCTCAGTCAGCAGATACCACGTTAAGAGTTGGGCTTGTACGAACCACATTTCTGTCCTCCTCTGCACTTCAGGGGTACGCCGCAAACATTGTTGAGCTGGAAAGTGCGCTTTATTCAACAGGAGTAACGGCAGGTAATGCAGTGTCTATAGACGTTTGGCGGGGCGTAAACAATCAGGGAACCAACTCTCCTTATGTGGTGCATGTATTGGATAATGTGAGTTCGAGTGAGATCACAAACGTTTCGATGAAAACCGCTGTCAGTACGATGGCGCGCCCCTCGAGTGCGGTTAATTCAGCGCTTCGTCTATACAGAGAGTCCATTGATGCAGATGTTTTAGTGGTTTTAGCGGATGTATCAGGTCTATGCGGAGCTGTGGGTACGACCGGATCAACCTTCGCAGAAGGATTCTTTACTCCAACTCACGGTGGGCTAGACTTATCCAACAGCGAAAATAATTGGATTTCGGTTGTAAACGCTTTTTGCATGCCAAGTGCCTTCAAGCCTCGAACCATCGCTCATGAGTTTTCTCATATTGCGGGGGGAACGCACTTTAGGAGGGTGAGTGATACACCATCAGATCCCAGCCAAGGTGTTCTAGTAGGGAACAAAGCTAATGCGTATGTTGACTTCGGTGGTGCACGCGGGACAGCTGGAGCATCTCCATCGGTAGATTTGGGTTCGGCTCCATCTCAATGAGCAGTTTCGTTATGACATATGGACTTCCCATAGTTTGCTAGGCAGTTTCTAGCTTTGAAAAATAATCATTTTCATACTGCCGTGGCGACAGCCCACCTGTGTGACTATGTCGCTTTATCGGATTGTAGAAGATCTCTTTCACTTAACTATTTGGTCTATGTTTTATTGGAAGATAGGAATTATAAACCACATACTCTAAAGAACAGTCCAGTATCACAATTGTCGATGGTCATTGAGATTTTGGACTCAGTGGCGTGTTGATACTTTTGATGGCCAATGACTTTAATGGTACTGATCTGCCGGTTGCTCACTGAAAATACTTTTCCCATACCAGCGATACCACAGTATTTTGTGTTAGCTCCAACAATTCGAAACTACAGAACAATCTTCAACAGAAAATACCGCAGTATCCGTAGTATTTGCATCGTTTAACTATGCAGAGATTCCGTACGACGCTTCAATTTTTCCTAAATGCAGGCTACGTGGTCCTGACGGTGGACCATGGGACTATTACGACAATTCTGCCTAGCAGATATGCCCTTTAGGGTAGTTGAGATCTTGTGGACGCAGCAGGAACTGCGGGGAAACCTGGTGGCCGGAGGTGGAATCGAACCACCGACACAGGGATTTTCAATCCCTTGCTCTACCGACTGAGCTATCCGGCCATTTCAGGTATTTCACTCTAAAAGAAGGTCTTGGAGTGAAGACTTCGAATAGCAACAGGGTCGCTACTCGGAGAGGGCGGTATTAAACCGAAGCAGGGGGGTTGAGTCAAGGTTAGAGGCGCGAATCTGGCACAGATTGGCTGTTGGGTGCTGCCATAATTCGAACGATACCGGGTTTGCTGGGTTCTGGACCTTGATGTTCAGTTATCGTCCACTTTCGATCCACCCACTGGATCACAAACCATTGGTCTTTGCTTGGGTCCGGGCTGTCATTGAACTTCACCAATCCCTTTACCCGAGACGTTGTGTCATCCAATGCATCTAGCCACGATTCCAGGCTCTGCCGGTCTCTAAATGTGGCCGAGTCAATTCGCTCCGTGCTGAATTCTGGCAGCTGAGTTTTGGTAAGTGTTGCTACTATGGATGGGCGGCCGCGCTGCTGGCAGAGCCAGTCATCCAACTTTGATCGGTCTGCCCCTGAAATTAGGTCAGTTTTGGTTAACAAAATCTCATCAGCCTCCATCAACTGTTTTTGGATGTGTTTGCCGACGTATTTGTCTTTTGTGAGCTTTTGTATCCGAGTGGCATCAATCAGAGTCAGCGTGTCGTGCAGGGTAAATCCGGGCCAGCTCTGCACCTGGGCTTTGACGCGAGTGGGGTCAGCAACGCCGCTGGCTTCTAGTAGGACCCAGTCAATCGCGTCTGCGATGTTAGTAATGGCTTGCACCGCCTGATCCACGCCGCCTGCCAGGCTGCAGCAGACGCAGCCGTTTTCCAGCGTGATGGTTAGCTGGTCGACTGAGTCAATTAGTTGGGCATCAATGTTGAGCTCGCCAAAGTCATTGACGATGACGGCATAACGAACAGCGCGGTTTTCTTTTAGGCGTTGATTGATCCAGGTGGTTTTACCGCTCCCCAGGTAGCCGCCGATAATGCTGACGGGCAGCTCAAACACTATGGCGTGTTCCAGAAAACCTTGCCTTCAAATACGGTAGCGAGGACGTCGATTTCTTTCAGTCTAGCCGGGCCGATCTCAAAGGGATCCTGGTCGAGCACGGCAAAATCCGCTTTTTTGCCGGAGCGGATACTGCCGGTTTCGTTTTCAAGGCCGAGGATCCTGGCGGCATCGATGGTGATGGCGCGCAGGGCAGCATCTAGAGACATGCAGAGCTCTGGTGCAACAATCTTGCCTTCGCAATTCTCCCGTGTAACGGCAACCCAGGCGCTGTGTAGTGGCAGGGCCGGTGCCATAGGGAAGTCGGAATGCAAAGCCGTTAGAATACCGGCTTGTTCGCAACTACCAACCCTAGCCATTTGTTCTGATCGTTCCACGCCAACCCCTAAGTCACTGTAGCTAGCGCTTAACTCATGCAGGTAGTAAACATTCGCGGAGACGTTAGCACCCAGTGCCTTAATGCGATGTACTTGTTCTGGGGTACTAAAGCCAAAGTGTTCGATGGTAAAACTGTGATTGAAGCGAGGCCGCTCCCATTGCAATTTTTCAAGGGTATCCAGCGCCAGTTCGAGCCCTAGGTCACCGGTGCAGTGCACATGAATTTGTGCGCCTTCGTTCCAATAGAGTCGCGCGACCTTCTCAAACTCTTCCGGGACCATTAACCATTCGCCGAGGTGTCCATCGATGTAGCCAGGTGCTTGTAGCATCGCCAGTTGAGAAAAGAAGGCGCCGTCGGTAAACATTTTGACTTTATTGGTAAAACGGAGCTTGTCGGTACTCCGTTCGGGTAGTGTTTTGAAAAACTCGAGGCCCTGCAGCGGCCCGCCTTGGTCATGACTTAAGCGAGCTGAATGAGGTACGCACAACACTCTGAAGGGGGTGCTGTCCTGGTCAATAATGTTGATGGCCGACTCCCACTCAAGGGTAAAGTCGAACAAGCCAACAGCCATATCACCGACGGTCGTGTGGCCACCAAACTGCACCAGCTTTTTTAAGCGTTCAAGACCTTTGCCGATCCATTCTGGCGCCATGATGAATTGATTCAATTTGCCGATGGCATAGCTCAGACCATTTTCATAGAAGTGGCCGTTGTCGTAATCGATCTGGTGTTTGCCGCGAACCTTGTCTTCTTCCATCTCGAGTAGCGCCATCATGGCGGTATTCAGATACACCTCATGGAATGAGCGCTGCCAGATAACCGTGGGTCGGTCACCAAAGATTTCATCCAGAAGAGGGCGCCCCATCTCGCCATGCCAGTTGCGGTGATAACCCCAACTGAAAAAGGCTTCGCCTTCGCTGAGCGCTGCGTGATTTTCTTCTAATTTACGTCGGTAGTCTGCCGGGCTGGTGGTCGCTGGTACGGTTTCCCAGGGAAACTTCCACTCTAGCGCGGTGATGAATTGCATCGGTAGTAATACCGCAGCCATCATTGGATGAAGGTGGGGGTCGATGAGGCCGGGCATTAAAATATGCTCGGCAAAGGATTCATTGATGATGTGTTCGTCGTGTTTGAACCAGGGCGCCAGTGACTCAAGACTACCCACTTCGAGAATGATGCCGTCGCGTACCGCAACCGCTGTGGCGCTAGGCCAAGCGTCGTTCATGGTGATGATGTGCTTAGCGGTAAAGACTTCGATCATAGCTTGCCAGCCCTAATGTTTGGCCTATTTTTCTTCTGGCACATATCCCTCAGCATCATCAATCGCTTCACCGACGATGTACTTGTCTCGCTGCTCATTTAAATATTTACGGGATGCCTTGTCCATCATGTTGAGATGCTTTTCGTTGATGAGCATGGTCTGGTGGGTTTGCCATTCAGTCCAGGCTTTAGCCGATACGGTGTCGAATACGACCTGTCCCTTTGCACCCGGAAAGGGCACTGCCTCTAGCCCGGGGAGTTCTTCTTTATAGCGCGAGCACATAACGGTGCGGCTCATAGTGACCTCAAATTTTTGATAAATGTTCGATGATTTTAGTGACGGGGCGAGTCAGGCCAACGGCTTGCGGCGCGTCTAAGGAATACCATAGCGTGCCGGGTTCACTCACCTCGTCATGGATCTGGTTCGATTTTACGTGAACCGGCGTGATATCTAAATGGAAGTGGGTAAAGGTGTGGCGAAAAGGCATGAGTTCGGTGACTTCCCCTGAGATTTTAATACGTTCGAGTTCGGCTGCAAACTCACTTGGATCACATTCGGGGAAGCTCCATAAACCACCCCAGAGGCCACTGCTGGGTCGTTGCTTCAGCAAGACCTCTCCCGCGGGGTTTTGCACGACCAGCATGCAAGTAGATTTTTCGGGCTTCACTGTTTTTGGCTTCTTGCCAGGGAATTGGCTGACGGCATGTTGTGCATGGGCTTTGCAATCCGCGTTTATAGGACATAAATCACAAAGTGGCCGACTGCGTACGCAAAGGGTTGCCCCTAAATCCATGATGGCCTGGGTGTATTCAGCGGTGCGCTTTTTTGGCGTAAGTGTCTCGGCAATGGCCCAGAGCTCGTTCGCAACAGCCGGCTTGCCCGGCCAGCCATCTACGGCGCCGTAACGGGCCAGCACGCGTTTAACGTTGCCGTCCAAAATGGTGGCGTGTTGTTTGAAAGCAATCGCCAGTATAGCGCCGGCGGTGGAACGGCCTATGCCTGACAAGGCCTCTAGTTCTTTCTGGGTCGCTGGAAACTCGCCGTTATATTGTTCGGTGACGACCTGCGCAGTTTTGTGCAGGTTTCTGGCGCGGGCGTAGTACCCAAGGCCGGTCCAAAGGTGTAACACCTCATCCTGATCTGCTGCTGCTAACGCGTTAACAATGGGGAAGCGTTGGATGAAACGTTCAAAGTAAGGAATGACCGTCGTGACTTGGGTTTGTTGCAGCATGATCTCCGAGACCCACACCCGGTAAGGTGAGATGTCTTGCTGCCACGGCAGGTTTTTCCTGCCGTGTTGGTCAAACCAGGTTAATAGTCGGTCGGAAAATGCATCGGGCATCGGTTAGTTAAACAATCCCTTGAGTAGGTCTTTGGCCTTTTCTTTTAGTTCGTCAGGAATCTGTGCATCGATCTTCTTCTGCAGTGCATCAGTACCTTGCTGCTTAATTTTTTGGGTCGCAAGATCCCTGATCAGTTTAGTGATTGCGCTACGATCAGGCAGACACAGTTTGATTGGTTCCGCGTCAAGAGATCCCTCGCAGTGCAGAGGGAAACGGATGCCTACCAAATTCTGGTTCACCTTAAACTGGCCAGCAGTTTCGAGCAGAGTAGCGTCCAGATCATAGATCATAGTGTTGGCAAAATAATCGATGCCACCTTTGCCGGTGATGCGCATGTTTTCAACCGATGCATTCAGGGTTTGATCCTTGGTGATGCCGGCTTTGAAATTATGGTCGCCCTGCAAAAAATCAAATGGCAGCATGTCTGGCCATTCACCAATGCCAGACTGGGTACCTTGCAAGCCGTCATAGATTGCGGCGATTTGCTTGATCGGGCGGACGTCTAATGTGCCGTTCGCAATACTAAAAGTGGACTTGCCGTTCAGGCTGTTGACCAGCTGACTCATCATGCCCCCCTTAAACGTGTGGTCGGCATTGAGCTCAAGTGTGCCAGTAATGGCATCAAACTCCAGCGCCTTCGTTATGTCGATGCCGGTGAGGCCAAAGGCTGAGGTGGTATTGGGCGTAGCACCGGCATAGTTGCTGTTGAGGTTGAAGTTGATGCTGCCGGCATAGACTTTAGCGGTGCCGGTCACACTGAGCTGCTGTCGCTGATTCTTGACCATAAGTTTGATATCGGTGGCGTTCCAGGTCTCATATTGCAGTGTGTCAATCGTAAACGTGCCATCAATGTTGGTTTCGCTCAGTGTCTCAACTGGTATCACTTCACTATCGGCAATGGCAGCTGTTGCGGCGTTATTGTCTGCAGGCGTACTGGCAATCTCAGCGATGGGTTCCAGATAATCTGAAGCGATGATGCTATCGACCTTCAGGTCAAAGCTGACACCCGTCTTTCCTGTGCTAGAAGCGGGGATAGAAGCTGTGACAGTGCCGGTGAGTTTGCTCTGGTCTAGCACGAGATTCAGATTTGTCAGTGCGATTTGGTTGAGCGAACCCTTGATGTTCGCGTCGAGGCTAACTTTGGTCAGTGCATTCGGGTTCTCGGTAGGTCCAGGGTCTGCATCTAAGGCGACCAGTAGTTGTTTGGCGTTGAATGTGGGCGCTTTGATGTTGCCGGTAAAGGCTGTGGCACCGAAGATGTCTGTTGCGTCGATGCCGAAGGCGAGTTTCATATCGGCAATGGAGAACTCGCTATTATTGAGGTTGGCGACACCGCTGCTGGTGTTGACCTTACCATTTAGGTTGAGCGTGCTGGTTATGGGCGCGCTTTCTGACTGGCGAAGCGTACTGGTGATGGCGAAGTTCTCTAGGGTAAATTCGTCTAGGGATTCATTGATCGCGGCTTTTCCTCGTAACATCACGTCTGCGGACATATTGCCGATCTTGTCTTCAAGGGTGAGGTCGCCGCTGATATCGGTTGTGATACCAGTGCCGAGCGGTCCGGTGCGGAATTGGCTTAAGTTCAGTATATAGTGGCTATTGCCGGCACGATCAATGTAATTGATGTTGGCATCAGTGATGTTAATGCCGCCAATATCAACGCTGAGGCTGTTGTCGCTGCTCTGTTGTTCGCTAGCAGGCGTTGCTTCACTGGTTGTATTGGTGTCGCTCGAAACTTCCCAATTGCCGACGCCATTCGCATCAATTTCTGCATTAACGATAAGTCCGTCGATGTTCAGCCCACTCACCTCAACACTGCCGCCAAATATTAGCGGGAATACCTTCAGGTCCACGCTGGCAGATTTTAAGCTGGCCAGTGGTTGGGTCGATTTTGGTGTGGTGATAGCGACGTCAGTTAACTTGATGGCAATCGGCGGAAAGTATTGCCAGTCAAGGCTGCCGTTAATTTCTAGGCCGTAGCCAGTCTGGCTTTGAAATGCGCCGGACAGTTTCTGTTTGTAAGCATCGGGGTTGTCCAACAAAACCAGCAAACCAATAAATGCTGCCACGATGAGGCCGATCAGCACGAGGATGGTCATTAACAGGCGTGACATAGGAAGTCCTTTAGGGTTGAAGGCTTAAGTTGAGCGCTTTGCGAGATTCAAATTGGTGCGAGTATAGTCACACAGTACTTGTATGATGCCGCGGGTCACGTCTTTGTTCCCCGACATCAGCTCATAAAGTGCTTCGCCGCCTAACCGAAGCAATGTGCAGTCCTCAACGGCGCTGACGGTCGCGGCCCGGGGTTCAGGGTCAAGGGCCGCCAACTCGCCAAAGACGGTGCGGCTGCCCAGTATGCCGAGTTCTTTGTCACCTTCCGAAATGCGAACCTTCCCGGTGACCACAATATACATGCTGGTGCCTAGTTCGCCCTGGCGAATGATGGTTTCACCGGCCTGGTATTCAACGGATTCGACAATGGTCGCGAGGTCGGCTAACTGCGCTTCTGGAACAGAAGAGAAGATGTTGACCGATTTCAGAATTAGGATTTTCTCGATAGTGAGAAGCATATCAATACGGATGGCGACGAACCTGACTATTATGCAGGGTTCAGGGCTGATAAGACATCGAATTACCCCGCCGGACGGGCAAGGTTTGCGAGCAGTTCTGCGACGATACTGCGGATATTGCTGCTCTGGTCGTCTGCATGGGCGGATAGCGTTTTAGGTAGGTCGGCAGGATTGAGCTGCGCCAGTGCCCAAAGCCCGGTTTCTCGCACCAGTGCTTCTTGGTCGTTGAGGCTGCTTCTGACGAGGTCCTCAAAGTCAACGAGCTTCAAATCGCCGATTTTGTGCAACAGTACAGCGCGAGTCCAGCACACTGAATTTTCGTAGTAGTTGGTCAGGATGTTGTGCATTCGAGCTTCAGCTGTCATCCGTGTCTGAGGGAATCGAATCGATAACGCCTCGAGTCGTTCTGCCACGGTGAGATCGTCGAGCAGTGGAAACACAATCTGTTTCACTTCGGCCGGGAGTAGATTGTCCAATACCTCAAGTGCGAACACCCGAAGCTCTGAGACTTTAGAGTCGATGTTGGCTCGAGTATCCAGCATCACGCTGGAGCTAAATATAAAGGATGTCAGCAGCAGCATATTGTCACGATGTAGGTCTAGCTCTTGGCTCATGGCGGAGTGGAGGCGTTCCATGTCATCGACGCCCCAGATATCTTCCATAGAGGCGAGTAAATAGGTCACCGCTTCTACTTCCTCGTTCAACGTATTCACGAACTTGTAGCGGTCATCGTCACTGGCCTGATAGCGAAGGTTGGCCAGTGCTGCGTAAATGTGATGGCGCAGCTCTGGGTCTTGGATATCAATGTGCTGGAGCAAAACTTCAGTTGATCTAGATGAATCAATTTCTTGCAGTATTTCTATTACCTTACGCCTTACCACGCGCGTGACCGAGGGGTTAGATAGCGTTCGCTCTAAATCTAATAGTGCGACTTCCCCATGTTGCTGTAAGGCAAAACCGGCACGTCCGAGGTGAGCCGGATTGGCGAGCTTGTCTACCAACTTTGCAACCAATCTCTCATCGCGAATCGCGCCAGCTGCGAGAAGGGCTCTATCCACTACTTCGGCATCAACATCATCGAGTAGCTCCGATAAATAACCGCTGTAGGTTGCGGTGCCGAGAGCGCTCAGCACGTCGGCTGCGAACAGTCGGTCAGCGACCTTCTCGGACCGTGCTGCGCGTAGCAGAAAGTCGAGCGCTGAGTCTGTGCCCGGCGCGAAATTGAGGATGCCAACCAGAGCACCTTTGCAAACTTCTGAGTGTTCATGTTCTAAAAACGGACTGAGCTTTTCCATTACATCGGCTTGCTCTAGTGCCGCATAGGTACGAAGCACTTGGCCAAGAACCCTTGGCTTAAATTCATCGCCGATACGTTGGGAAATTTGTGGTGCCAGTCTCTTTAGGCGAAGTCGTTCTAGGCGCTTCAGAATATCCATCCGCACCTCTTCGTCCTTGCTGGCGAGGATATACTGCATATAGTTCGTGATATCTGGGTGTTCGATCTCCTCCAAAATATCGAGGCAGTAAAACACTTCAGCTGGGTAAGGGCTGTCGAGACCCTGCAGAATCGTTTTGATGCTGGCACTGTCCAGTTTGTCGATATCGAGACGGCCTAATTTCCGGGTTTGAATGCTCTCGACCAAGCTTTCGAGGTAGCTCTTGCGGATAAAGAAACCGCAAATTATCCAGAGCACCATTAAGCCTGCCAGCAGGAGTAAGAATACCTCCGTTGGCCATTCGAAAAACTCAGAGATGACATAGAGCGTGATGCCAGCCAAACCGCTTGCCAGTGGATCGATAATGCCTTCGATGAGAGACGTGCCCAGCGACCGCTGTCGATCTGGTAAGACCTGGAACAGAATGCCTACGGTTGGACGCCAAATAGCCGATTGCAAGATTACGCGAAGGCCGTTTGTGACGACCATCACGACAAAAATCACACCGATTTCGAAGCCAGAAAATTCCATAGCACTGACCGCGATGGAGCCGGCACCAATGAGCAATGGAAAGGCAATGACACCCGCAAGCATGCCAAAACTCCGTAGGAACGGCGCGAACACAAACACCATCGTGAGCAGTGTGAGGAATCCGGCTGTCGCGAAAAATTGCCCAATAAATGATGCCAGATCTCGTTCATTAGGGTAAATCTCGACCGCATATTTATAGAACGCCACGTCGAGAAAGAAGTAGGCGAAGATAAATGCGCCGTAGCAGAGGCCGATTAATTTCACGTATCGAAGTGACAGCATACTGAGCATTCGGCCCTGTCCTTCTGTTTCGGAATGCTCCGTGACGGTAGAGAGGTGGCGATTGAAAATGGCGACTGTTTTCCGCACAACTAAAAACACGCCGACGACTGCGACCGAGGCAACGAGAAGCAAATCTTTCACTTCCATAAAGTTCAGCAAAAGAAATATCGAGAAGCCGCCGACCATTTCCGCAAGGAACTCTCCAGATCGAGCGATTCCAGACAGGCGTTTGGTTTGCCGGACGTTTAAAAGGCGCGTTAATAAGGCAATGAACTGGAGACTAAACAGCATGTACACCACTTCAAAGAACAGTGGCAGAGTAAAAACGATAATCTTACCGGGTATAGCACCGAGTAAGAACCAGATGCTGAAAAGACCGACCAAGATCGTGCCCAGCACCGTATAGATGTAGCGGTCAGCAGCAAAACTCCGGGTAGAACGTTCAATCACAAGTGTGATCAGTGTGCCAAGCACCGCGATGCCGATTGCGGTCAGTGCCAGTTGTTCGGAAGCAAAATATTCGAGGAAGAGGGTGAATGCGCAAACTCGAATCATGCCAATGGCAATCCCCGAGAGAAACATGTTGCTAAAAAGCAGTGCAACGAGCGGTGCTTCCCGCGGCCGAATGCCGAGACCCGCGAGAAAACGTTCTCGAGTGCTTAGCGCTCTTTTGTCGGGGATGTCGCTGCTCACAGATTGCCCAGAATATTTTCGGTCATTATGGGGTATAGCAGCATATGGCGCGAGCAGTGTTTATTTGCTGCGGTTGATAATGCTAATCTCAAACCTATTATTTTTAAGGAGTTTTGCATGTCAGAAGTGGGCACCGAAGAGAATCCGTTGCGGGTTGCGATTATAGGTTCTGGACCGGCTGGGTTTTACACCGTGAGTAACTTTCTTAAGCATACTGATGTCCATGCTGAGATGGATATGTTCGATCGCCTGCCAACACCTTTTGGCCTGGTGCGAGCCGGCGTGGCACCAGATCATCAAAAGTATAAAACCGTCACTCGGGCTTACGATAAGAGCGCTCAACAAGAAAACTTCCGCTTCTACGGTAACGTCGAATATGGTTCTGATCTCAGTCTGGACGACCTAAAGCAACATTATCACCAGATCATTTTTTGTTCCGGTGCGCCCGGCGATCGTAATTTAAACGTACCTGGCGAAGATCTTAAGGGTAGTCACTCGGCGACAGATTTCGTTGCCTGGTACAACGGCCACCCTGACTATGTCGATTATGATTTTAACCTTCAGGCCGAGAGTGCGGCGATTGTCGGCCTGGGCAATGTGGCCATCGATGTCGCGAGAATTTTGCTAAAAACCGAAAACGAGTTAAAACCCACTGATATGGCAAATCATGCGCTTATGGCATTGCGCCAATCCAATATCAAGACGGTCTACATACTCGGCCGGCGCGGGCCCGCTCAGGCGGCCTTTTCTCCCCCAGAAATTAAGGAAATGGGTGAACTCGAAGACGCTGATGTCACGGTACCTGCCGACGAGGCCGCGCTAGATCCCGCCAGTCGTGCCGAAATGGAGGCAAATGGCGACAAGAATGTGGCAAAGAATGTCGCGACGATTGAAGATTTTGCGGCACGAGCTCCTACTGGCAAAAACAAAGGCCTCGTGATTCGCTTTCTGGTTTCCCCAACAGAATTGGTGAGTGATGACGAGGGTCGTGTAAGCGCGATCAAACTAGTTAAAAATGAAGCCTATGCAGCCGAAGATGGCAGCGTCAAAGCACGAGCGACGGATATCGAAGAAGAGATTCCGGTTGGCCTGGTATTTCGCTCGGTGGGTTATCGTGGTGCACCGCTGCCAGAAATTCCCTTTAATGATAGCTGGGGCACGATTGCCAATGAAGCTGGTCGGATTGTAGAGGATGGCAAGCCAGTGACAGGTTTGTACACCGCTGGCTGGATTAAGCGTGGACCCACAGGTGTGATCGGCACCAACAAAACCTGTGCGCAGGAGACCGTCAAGATGATGGTTGAAGATTTAAAGGCGGGTCACATTCTCGAGCCAACAAGTCCTGGTATTGGTGATGCAAAGACGTTGATCGATAGCCGCGTACAGGAGTCTTTTAGTTACGAGGACTGGCGCAAAATCGATGCGACCGAAACCAGTCGCGGCGAGGCACAAGGCCGCCCCAGAGTGAAGTTTACTCGGATCGCGGATATGCTCACTGAGCTTGGCGGTTAGGCGCTGTGGAAGCTGTCGCGAGGGATGCATTTACATCCCCAGTCCGTGATGCCATTTTTGTTCATTTCGGACTGCGACAATCTGACTGGCAAGATCTTGGCGGATTTGAAAGTTTTGTGTTTGCCAATGCTGCTGAGAAGCGTATCTTCAGAGTCACTCACATTAGCCATCGTTCGCTGGCGGACATTCAAGCGGAACTTGAATTTTTATCCTTTCTAAAATCCAATGGTGCTGCTGTTAGCGAGCCCATTGTGCCAATCCACCGTCAGCAAGTTGAGTATGTTGAGCAGGTTGGCGCATTCATTTGTTGCCAGTTTGCAATGGCCGAGGGGAGACTGGTGAGTCAGGCAGATTGGCAAAGCCCATTGTTTGAAAGCTGGGGTGAATCTATAGGCCAGTTTCATCAACTCGCGAGTCAGTACCAGCCGGTCGGCGCAAAACGTTTCGATTGGCGTGTCGATGCCAATTTGGATTACAGAAGTCGGGTACCACCGTCTGAGACTAAGATTCTTGGTTTCGCAGATCAGCACGTTGAAGCGCTACGGCGATTGCCGACTGACCGCGATTTATATGGGCTTATTCATTCTGATGCGCACCCGGGTAATTTTTTCCTGCACGGAGAAGCGCTGACGTTCTTCGACTTTGATGATTGCTGTTACCAATGGTTTGTCTTTGATGTTGCAACCGTATTATTTGGTGCTGTGTTGCGACCCTGGGTGGGAGATTCGGCACAGGCACGAGAGACAGAAGCCAAAAACTTTTTATCTGCTTTCTTAAAGGGTTATAGCAAGGCGTTTAACGTATCGGCTTTTATGTTGGAGCAAATGCATTTATTCCTCAAGCTGAGAGAGTTGAGCCTTTACGCTGTGATCCACAGCCAGCTGGACATCAATAATCTAGAGGAAGATTTTCCCATCAAGGTGATGAAAGGCCGGCAAGCTCGGCTTGCGGCGGATCTGCCGTTTCTTGAGATAGATTTCACCGCACTCTAGGTGAGTCAGTTCATTTAGCAGGTTGATAGCGGATGATATTGACCTGTCTCAGTCGCTGGTTAAAGCTGAGAAGTGGCTTAGACTGTTGGCCGAAATCGATGATTGAGCTTAAACCCATGGAATTAAACTTACCCGAACTGATGTCTGTTGAGGCAACAGAGGCACCAGACGTTTTTGTTGGTAAGCCTGAATCTTATGGCCGGTTAGGTATCTATGGTGGTCACTTCTTAGGTCAGGCTCTGGCGGCTGGTTTTCAAACCGTTGAGGAGCCCAAGGTCGCGCAGTCACTGCACTGTTATTTTTTAAACCCCGGTGACCCCGAGGCAGACATTATCTATCGCGTGACTCGACTTAAAGAAGGGCGTGGTGCTGATATGCGCGCTATCTCCGCTGAACAAAATGGTCGTGCAGCATTTCACATGATTGCGAGCTATAAACTGCCAGAGGCGGGTGATGAGCATCAACCTGAAATGCCTGTTGTGCCCACGCCAGCGGAAGTTCAAGCGAAGCTCGATGCTGCCGGCAAGCAGTTTCAGCCACCGATGATGAACAAGAATAGAGCAACCTTGCTGCTCATCACTGATAGCTTTGTGCCTGATGATTTCAAGCCAGGTCGTGATCCTCGCCTGCAAACCTGGATGAAGTCGAATCACGAGGCACCAGTATCGCCGCGCGCTGCCCAGTGCGCGCTGGCATTTTTGTCCGATGGCACGTTGATGTTTAGTTCGGTTCTGCCCTACGGTATTCCTTTTGCGACCCATCGTTTAACCAGCCTTGATCATAGTGTTTGGTTTCACCGGGCTTGTGATGCTGGCGATTGGTTGCTTTTCGATCAGAACAGTTCGGCGGCGGCGGATGGGCGGGGCATGAACGATGGGCGTATCTTTGATCTCTCGGGCAAGCTCATTGCAACGGTGGCCCAGGATTCTATGTTGAGGCGGATGTCCTAAAGTTGATCTGCAAAATCACTTCTAGGGTTTGCTTAGCTTGGTCGTGTGTCCCCGCGAGCAGTTAATCATCTCTCTCCCTTAAAGAACCCGCCGTCTTCTGCTTTTCGATATCGCTAAGTTTCTAGCTTTTCTAAGGTTCTAATTCCAGGGCTTCCGCGGCGTCATGATCGGGAAGCGTCGCTCAAACTGATCGAACAAACCGGCAAGCTGTAGTAACACCGCTGCGTCACCTTCGATCTGTAGCTTGCCTTCCTGCATGAGCGTCGGCCCATCTGTTAGGCCCATCATCAAACGTTTGTAATCGATTGAGTCACAGCTGAGCGTGGCATTGGCATCAGCGACCTGCCGATTTTCAGTGACATTTAAAACCGCGTTCTCAATAATGAGATGCCAGGGTTCGATGTCGGTAAAGGCCAGATTGATTGAGATTGAAACATCTTCTGCCCGGGGGCCATTCAACCGCACAGCCATGGTGTCGAACAGGTTTTTCATCGGAATAGAGGCGGCCATCGAGGCTGTTGCACCAAAGGTTGCGCCTTTGGGTAAACCATTTCTGAGTTCTAGAACGCCGCACAGATAGAAATTGCGCCAAGGTCCAGATTCCGATTGGTAACCCAGTTGTTCAAGGGTATCCGCGAGGAGTGCACGACCGTCGATATGGTCAGGCTGCGCCATCACCACATGGTTCAAAACTTCTGCGACCCAGCGATATTCACCTTTGTCAAAATAGGCTCGGGCCTTCTCAACCACGGCATCAGCGCCATCCATAAATTCTAGGTATTTTTCTGCGGCGGGTACTGCTGGTAGCTTGTAAAGTGTGGCGGGGTTGCCGTTGAAGAAGCCCAGATACTTAACATACACGGCGCGGGCATTGTGGTGAACGGTGCCGTAGTAGTCCCGATTGTAAAATTCTTTATCGAGGCTTTTCGGTAGGTGAACTTGCTCAGCGATCTCTTCTTTGTTGTAGCCCAGGTTGGCCAATCGCAAGGTCTGGTCGTGAATGTATTTATAGGTATCACGCTGTTTTTTCATGTAATCGATGACGTCTTCACGACCCCAGATCGGCCAGTGATGGCTGGCAAACTCAACCTCTAGACGACCCCCAAAGAGTTCAATAGATTCATTGATCTGAGCGCTCCACGCGTAGGCGTCACGAACCTGAGCGCCGCGCGGCGTATAGACGTTGTGCAGGTGGTGTGACGTGATTTCAGACATGCACAGGGCTTTGAACTGTGGAAAGTAAAACACCATCTCTGCGGGTGCTTCGCTGCCGGGTGTCATCTGAAACTCAATTTCAACGCCATCAAGGGTTCGTGTTTCGCCAGTTTCTTTTATGAAGTCGCTTGGCACAATAAAGCCCGTGCTGCCCATCGACAGGGCTGCGCCCAAGCCGGTGGTGATAAAACCTGTTTCTGAAGGTTTGAGTAAATTGCCGTACATGTAAGTTGCCCGCCGGCCCATGACATTGCCGGCGAGCACGTTCTCGGATAATGCTTCGTCGACGAAGGCTTCGGGTGCAATCATGGCGACCTTGCCGTTGGCGACTTCTTCATGGGTGACGACGCCTAGCACGCCAGCAAAATGGTCAGCGTGGCTGTGCGTGATGATCACCGCTTTAACCTCTCGCTTGCCCAACTCCCGGTTGGCAAGTTCGAGTCCTGCACGACTGCTCTCGGTTGATGTTAGCGGGTCAATAATGACCCAGCCCGTATCGCCTTTGATCAACGTCATGTTGGCGATATCAAAAGATCGGATTTGATAGATGCCTTCCACCACTTTATACAAACCGTGATGATTGGCGTTTAACTGAGCCTGTCGCCACAAAGAAGGGTTAGCCGTATCGGGTGCTTCGTTGTTCAAAAAGCTCAACGCCTCTAGGTCAAAGGCTGCTCGGTTGCCGGCAGTATGAGGAATGATCATTGGATCAAGGGTCGCGATAAAGCCACGGCTCGCGTCATCGAAGCTTTTTCTGTCGGAAAAATCCAATCGTTGATGGAACGACGCATTGACCGCTTTGGTGGCTTCGGTAGCAGGTTTGGGTGTTCGGTGTTGTTCCGGTAGTGGTTCGTAATCAGTCATCTGAGTTCTCCTCTTATTTGCTGCCCAATATAGATTTTTGAGGCCGGAAAGCAAACAGTAGTATTGAGTCGATGGGTCCTGGTTCTGGTTCTGGTTCTGGCTCCGGCTCCGGTTCCCGCTCCGGCAGCGAGTGTTCTTTGCGTAGCATCAAGCGCAGTCGTTAGCCCAGAGGGCTTTAAGCCGCTGAGTAAAGAATTCCCACTGCCGGCATAGCGGAGGTTCATATAAGATGTCGCAAAAATTCACACATCTACATTTACATCCAAATCTATCCTGGAGCCATTTTGTACCTAAGTATCCTGACAGAAACCCTAATCGTCACCGGGCCAATCTTTTTGATTGTGCTGCTAGGGCTAGTGTTGCGACGGATTGGCTTTATCGACGATCATTTCAATCAGATTGCCTCCCGGCTTGTCTTTTCGATTTGCTTGCCGGTGTTGCTGTTTACGACGATCAGTCAGATTAGCTTAGACGAGACGATTAACGTTCCCGTGTTCTACTTTAGCCTTGCGGGCGCCGTTGTGGGGTTTGCCTTGAGTTGGCTGATGGCAACGCGCATTGAGCCTAGAGCGGACCGGGGCGTTGTGGTGCAGGGCGCATTTCGCAGCAACTTGGGCGTGATCGGTCTAGCTCTCTGTGCAAATGCTTATGGTGCGCCTGGTCTCGCGTTGGCTTCTCTGCTAATGGCGAGCCTGACCGTCTCGTACAATATTCTGTCGGTATTCATTTTAAGTTTCTACGCCAATACAGAGCTTGATTGGCGCAGTGTGCTGTTTGATATCGTGAAGAACCCACTTATCATCGCGATCATTTTAGCGATCGCGGTGGCGCTGTTTGGCATACCGGTGCCCGGTATTTTGCTCAGTACGGGCGACTATATTGGGTCGATGGCGTTACCCCTAGCATTGCTCGGGACGGGTGCTGGCATGAGTCTACGGGCGCTGCGAGATTCATCTCAGGCGACGGGGCTGGTCATTATGCTTAAGGCTTTTTTGATTCCGGCATTGTTGACTGTGACGGCGATCCAGCTTGGCTTTCGTGGGACAGATCTTGGGGTACTGTTTTTATTGTTTGTGAGTCCGACAGCAACGGCATCCTACGCCATGGTCAAAGCCGTGGGCGCTAATGACACTCTCGCCGCGAATCTGGTGATGACAACAACGCTGGTGTGTATCTTGACCTGCAGTTTTGGCCTGTTCCTACTAAAGGTATTCGAGCTCGCTTGAAAAGAGGCTGGCGGCTTATGCCACCAGGCCCTGCAGTCGAGCTGCCTCGTCCCTTAGTAGTTCTGGTGATCCAAGTATTTGCCGATTGAAGCCAATGCGTTTAAACCAATAATGCAAGCCGACGAGGTCGGTGAAGCCCATTCCGCCGTGCACCTCTGTCGATGTTTTGGCAACGAAAGTACCAACCTCGCTAATGTGTGCCTTGGCGTGACAGGCAATCAAACGAGATTCTAGTGGCAACTCGTCAAATGCATGCGCTGCATACCACACCATGGAGCGGCAAGGTTCAAGTTGTGCCGCCATTTCTGCACACATGTGTTTGACGGCCTGAAAGCTTGCGATCGGGCGATCAAACTGCTCGCGCGTTTTCGCATAGGCGATGGCTTGGTCTAGCATATTTTGCGCAGCACCGAGCGTGTCTGCGGCGAGCATGATGCGACCGATGTCGAGACATCTTTCAAAGGTGTCCAGGTTGTCGGAGACAAGCTCAGCAGGTGTGTTGTCGAACACTAGTTCACAGGTACTGCGTGTTTTATCGATGGTCGTTAACGCGCGGCGTTGTAGTTGATCCGCGCTGACCAGATACAAGTTTTTTTGATTCGTGGCGACTAGATAAAAGTCTGCTTCTGCATCCAGTGCGAAAATCGCGGTGCCACTTAACTGATGGTTCGTCGCGGTGACGCTGGCCTTGTCTCTTGCGCCAATGGCTTCGCTAAAGGCAACACCAACTCTGCAGTTGCCCGCGGCAATGTCGGCCAATAGCTCGTTTTGGTTTGCGTGCTTTAGCGCGGTGGTTGCGATCGTCGCACTCGGTAAGTAGGGCCCTGGTGTGACGTGATAACCCAGTGCTTCTGAAATCAGCGTCGCTTCCATAGTGCCCAGATTCATGCCGCCAGCCTCTTCGCTCACCAGTAACGCAGGAATCCCTAGTTCTGTTAGACCAGACCACACCTTGTGGTCATTGGTGTCGCCCACTGCAATTTTTCGGACGGTATCCAGAGTCACCTGTTCTCTTAAAAACCGGTTGGCACTATCCACCAACAAAGTTTGTTCGTCTGATAATCCAAATTCCATAATAATTTCCTGGTTAGCTTACCGCTAATTAGCAAGCTTTGGTTCGCGCGGCATACCGAGGCCACGTTCGCTGATGATGTTTTTTTGAATCTGCGACGTGCCGCCACCAATGATCAAACCAAGCTGGTACATGTACTGATTTTGCCAGCTGCCACTGTTTCTTAGATAAGGGTTGTCTTCGTAGGCCAAGCCTAGTTCGCCCATGACGTCGATGGCGAGTCCCTCGACATCGTGGCGCAGTTCAGTGCCCTGTAACTTAACAATGAGTCGCGCCAGCGTTGCATCCTGACCGGCATTAAGCCGTGAGGAAAGAATGCGCATATCGTTAAATCGAAGCGCCATGATTCGGCCTTGGAGTTTCATCAGACGGTCACGAAAAACAGGGTGGTCAATGAGCTTCTGACCACTCAAAGTTTCTTCTTCCATCAGTTGAAACAGTGAATTGAGTCTCCCTAGCGCTGCATTTGGATTGCCGAGCATGTCACGCTCGTGCCCGAGCACCGAGTTGGCCACCTGCCAGCCTTGGCCGCGGTTGCCGACGATTTGATCTTTAGGCACCCGCACATCTGTAAAGAACACTTCGTTGAAATTGGCGGCACCCGTCATATCCACGAGTGGTCGAATTTCAATGCCTGGGGTTTTCATGTCAAATAACAAGAACGAAATACCGTGATGTTTTTTTGCATCAGGCTCTGTTCGGACCAAGCAAAAAATCCAGTCGGCTAAATGTGCGGTGCTGGTCCAGATTTTTTGGCCATTAATAACCCATTCATCACCATCCAAGACAGCGCTGGTACGAAGGCTGGCCAGATCGCTACCAGCACCCGGCTCGGAATAGCCCTGGCACCAGACCATTTCGCCATCGATGGTCGGTTTGATGAACTGTTGTCTTTGCTCCTCCGTGCCCACCTCGAGCAATGTTGGCACTAACATCGAGATGCCCTGACCGCCCATGCCTTGATTAATGCTAGCGTTGGAGAACTCTTCGGCGATGATCCGTGACTTCAGGATATCCGGCTCTGCGCCGTAGCCACCGTAGTCTTTAGGAATCGTGCGGGCCGTGTAGCCGTGTTCAATGAGGGTTTTTTGCCATGCCTTGGCCTCGTCACCGAATGCTGGCCCTTTTGGCGCTGCCGATTCGTTTTGACTCAGAAATGCTCTGACTTCTTCTCGGAATGTGTCGTATTCCGGACCGAAAGTTAAATCCATGTCGGCTGACCTTCACCAAACTATTGTGAGCCGATAATATATCGAGGAAGGTAGCAGCGACGCAACGACCTTAATGCTGAGCGCGTCATATCAATCATTTCATCTGACCCTTGAAGTTAAACAGACATACAGACAGACTTGGCGTCTTAAAAATCCAAAGGAGTAGAAAAATGGCAGTTCAGGTAGGAGATAAAGTTCCGGCCGCAACCATGAAAGTCATGGGTGAGAAAGGCCCTCAGGACCTCACCACGAGTGATGTTTTTGATGGCAAGAAAGTTGTATTGTTTGCGTTGCCGGGCGCGTATACGCCAACCTGTAGCGCTGCGCACCTGCCAGGTTTCGTCGTTCATGCTGACGCAATCAAAGCCAAGGGCGTCGATTCCATCGTTTGTCTGTCGGTGAATGATGCGTTTGTAATGGCTGCGTGGGGTGCTGATAAGAATGCTGGGGAGCTGGTTATGGCAGCTGACGGCAATGGCGATTTCACCAAGGCCATGGGCCTTGAGATGGATGGTTCTGCTTTTGGTTTGGGGACGCGAAGCCAGCGTTACGCCATGATCGTTGACGACGGAGTCATTACCGCGCTCAATGTAGAAAGTGGTCCTACCTTTGAAGTTTCGTCTGCTGAGAAAATCTTAGAAGCCTTGGCTTAAAGAGCCTAGTAAGGTGATTCCCTGAGGGCATGTTGGCAATGTCTTAATATCATTGGCAATAAGTTTCTTCCGGTCCATAAAATGCCCGCTATCGCGGGCATTTTTTTTGCCTGTGGTTTTTATGCGTGAACTGTTTAGTCAAATTCCGTTTAATCAAATTCTAGGCAAGGGCTCAAATTGATCATTGAAGGGTGGGTACTGTGGACGCTGCTTGCCGCCAGTATGCAATCGGTAAGGACTGCTGGTCAAAAGCAGCTGGCGGAGGTTGTCTCGCCGTTGACGGCCACGCTGGTTCGCTATTTGTTCGGTTTACCATTCGCCTGGCTTTACCTGGCTTTCCTTGCTGAACCGCGTGACTGGCAATTCCCCGAGCTGAATGCCGTCTTTTTATGGTCTGGGTTTCTAGCAGGTATTCTGCAAATTGTTGCGACCATTTTGCTGGTTCGACTCTTTGCGATGCGCAACTTCGCCGTGGGTACCACCTTCGTGCGCTCGGAAATTTTGCTCACAGCATTGATCGGTATCACATTTTTTACCGAACAGATTAGTGTGATGGGCTGGATTGCCATGTTTGCCAGCGTAGGCGGGCTTATTCTTATCAGTATTGCTAAACAGGATGGGGTCGGTAGTCTTTGGAATCTTTCAGCTGCTTTCGGGTTGGGTGCCGGGTTAGCCTTTGCGTTAACTTCGCTTTTCTTACGTCAGGCCAGTTTGTCTTTTGGCTTGGATGATGCTGTTTTTAGTGCTGCCATAACGCTGGTCTATATGGTAACGCTGCAAACGGTGATTTGTCTTGTCTTGGTTGGTATATGGAAGCCGCAAGAGCTGACTCAGCTCAAAGGCTTATTGAAACCGGCGATATTTGTGGGTGTGACCAGTGTGCTTGGCTCGGCTGGATGGTTCACAGCCATGACTCTGCAATCTGCGTCCTATGTGAAGACGTTGGGGCAAGTGGAGTTTTTGATTACGCTAATGCTGTCAATATTTTACTTCAAAGAAAAGCCCACCCCAATGGAGTTGTTGGGAATGGGCTTGATCGTTCTAGGGGCTATGCTTTTGCTTCTCACCTAGTGTGAAGCTGCTTTTGCTTCTCACCTAGTGTGAAGCTGCTTTTGCTTCTCACCTAGTGAGAGGCGGCCCTTACTTCGTCAGCGACTTTGGCGACCTTATCTAGTTGAGCCAGTACTTTATCGGCACTAGATTGCGGCAAACCAAAGATAAGATCCGTAAAGCCTCGATCAATTAGGCCTTTGACCTGCTCAACATCGGCGGGTGCACCGAACAGGGCAACTGCCATATCGTCTGCTTTCTTGCCGCGTTTGTTGCAAGCTTCATTAAGGTTCTCCATCCCATCTCGGCCCATTCCACCAATAGGCATCCAGCCATCACAATATTCCGCCACGCGGTCGAAGGTCCATTTGGAATTGGCGCCAAGCCATACTGGCG
>JBNMQM010000045.1:0-35901 GCA_051278195.1 Candidatus Azotimanducaceae bacterium | reverse complement strand
CTTCTAAATCTTTTATGGGGGTTTGAAACAATTTTTGGGGTTCTTTGGGCGGATAGCTCTGTAGTTTAGTTTGCCACCCCTGCCGGAGTTGATTGGTGTCTAGTAACCTCTGGGAAGTCCATACTTAGGGCTAGTTTGCAGTTCTCTAGGGTGTTGAAGCTTTGAATGAAGATAAACCAATAAGGGCTTAAAGGTGGAACCCGGAGTCTCTCCTAAGTCAGATCGATCCAATAGATTTTACAAATGGATATTAGCAGTGAGTTTGCGGAATTATTCATGTAGAATCTCCGCCTTCGCGAAGCCCCAATAGGCTTTTGAACAATGCCTATTGTCCCAATGGCTGGGTGGCAGAGTGGTTATGCAGAGGACTGCAACTCCTTGTACGTCGGTTCGATTCCGGTCCCAGCCTCCAATACCTAGATTAATATCATTCCAACCTATCCGAGGATGCGGCGCTACTTGCATCCTTCGAAACACACGGCAAAGACGTTAAACAAGAAATCAACTCAACCCGCCATAGCGTGCTAATTTCGCGCTCAATTTGACCCGGGACATTATTTAAAGCTCGGTGCCAACTTAACCCTAGCGTTTTCGAACCTATAAAAACTGATCGAATGAGAGGCGGGCAGAAAGTAAACTGTTTCGTTCGGTTAACGACCTTAGCAGTTCAAACGTTGCTCAATCTAGGGCATCATAGCCCTGTAGGGCCTGTCTGTTGGGCTGATACATGAAATCAGCCCCCATTCCAGAAACCATAGGCTATATTTAGAGATATCATCATCAAGCGTTTCTGCGGGATGAATTCCCCAGTGCATTAGCAAGGAAGCTAACAGGTACCAGTGAAGACCAATCGTTCTACCTCAAGACCTAACTTGCAATGCGGGCAAGTTCCCGTTTGGCAATTGTTGTTGCTGACGTTAGTGCTGTCGGTTGCCTGGCTACTATGGTCAGGCCTCTATAAACCATTACTCATTGGCCTTGGTAGCGTGTCTGTTGGGGTAACCCTCATCTTTGCAGTCCGTATGAAGTTCTTCGAGCATACCGAAGGCCTGGCGCAAATGGCCATCCGACTACCAGGCTATTGGCTCTGGTTGCTTGGAGAGATCCTTAAGTCGAGTGTCCAAGTCTCTCGAATTGTATTGTCACCTTCACTTCCTATACAGCCGAGGCTGGTGAAGCTTGTCTGCAAGAGTAGCGACGAATTACCCCAAGTCATTCTTGGTAATTCCATCACACTTTCCCCGGGCACCATCACAATTGATATTGATGAAACAGAAGTGTTGGTCCATTGCATCGATGAAGCAGGTGCACAAGATATGGAAAGTGGTGAACTGCTCAGACGCGTCGATCTGTTGAGGCCGTCATAGAGTGATTTACGCAGTTGTTTCTATCGCAATCCTGATGACCATGGTGCTGGCCGTTGCTCGAGCCGTAAAGGGCCCTAGTATTTACGATCGGGTCCTTGCTGCCAATATGTTTGGCACAAAAACGGCGCTATTGTTGGCGGTGGTTTCATTCCTGTTTGATCGAATGGAATTTCTTGACTTGGCTCTAGCGTACGCGCTGATTAATTTGGTTGGTGTATTGGCTGTTCTTGAGTTTGTTGAAGTCAGAATTGAATCAGGTAAGGGCAAGTTAGATGATTGATGTGGTAATCGGGTGGCTGGGTAATGCGCTGCTGATTGTAGGTGCTGCTTCGGTTTTAATTGGTGGCATTGGCGTCATTCGAATGCCTGATCTATATTCCCGCATGCATGCGTCGAGCCTGACCGATACGATGGCAACGCTCGCGCTTTTTTCTGGTTTGATGCTCCACAGTGGATTTACCCTCGCAACCATTAAACTCATGGCGATTATGGTATTTCTGCTGCTCACGGGACCTACAGCAACCTATGCACTGTCAAACGCAGCTTTCCGTTCCGGTATAGAACCGCCAAGGTCAATTAATACAAACGATCAAGAGAAGAGCGCGCCATGACGATTGTGTTTGCTTTGTTTCTTCTCACTCTGTTGGTCGTCACCGCGCTGGCGATTGTGCGAACCAAAAACCTGTTTGTCGCAACGATGTTGCTGTCCATTTTTAGTCTGTTGATGGCGGTCAACTTTTTTATTCTCGATGCCGCCGATGTTGCTTTGACCGAGGCAGCCGTTGGTGCCGGTGTCACCACGGTGATATTTCTGAGTGCACTCCGCCTGACATCCCAATATGAGCGTGGCACCCTGGCATCAAGTCGCTGGATTGCGGTGATTGTTGTTGTCATCACCACAGTCCTGTTGATCAGCGGCACTATTAATACGCCAAATCTAGGCGACCCCAATGCCCCAGTTCACAAGCATGTCGCACCTTATTATCTGGAGAATACAGAAGCCTTGATGGGTTTTCCTAATGTCGTGACAGCGGTGCTTAGTAGCTTTCGAGGTTACGACACGCTCGGTGAGGTGTTCGTGGTATTCATCGCTGCAGTGGGCGTCATGTTTATTCTCGACGCGAGACAGGGCACGGGTCCTGAGTACGAACAACCGGTAGACAAGGGGCTAAAACACCACCTAATTCCTCGTGCCGTTGGCGGTCTTTTGATCCCCTTTATGCTGTTGTTTGGTCTGTATGTACAGTTCCATGGTGAGTACGGCCCTGGTGGCGGATTCCAGGCCGGCGCGATCGTAGCAACCGCGTTTATCCTATATGCGATTCTGGAAGGTGAGCGAACGGCACTAAAAGCATTTTCAAGAAATGCGCAAATGGCTCTAATTATCGGTGGTTCTAGCTTGTACGGTGCCGTTGGTGTTGTCTGCATGCTGAAAGGCGGCACCTTCTTGGACTATTCCGTTTTGATGGAGGATCCAGTCATCGCAAGACAGGTGGGGATCATCATAATTGAACTTGGTGTCGGTATGGCCGTGTGCGGCGCGCTACTGTCCATTTTTCATTCTTTTGCCGCTCGCAAACCAGTTGAGCATGCCAAATGACCTTAGAAGCGTTTCTGGGTCACTTCAACTACTGGGTTTTCGCGATTCTATTGATGATTGGCTTCTACGCAGTCATTGCAAAAGGCAACTTGATTAAGAAGTTGGTTGGATTGTCTATTTTTCAGTCCGCTGTGTTTTTGATGTACATCTCTATGAGTAAAGTGGAGGGTGGCACCGCACCAATTTTGCAAGCAGGTGTAGCCGATCCGATTTACTCCAATCCATTGCCGCAGGTACTCATTCTGACGGCGATTGTGGTGGGTGTTGCGACACTATCACTTGGTTTAGCCATCGTTGTTAGAATCAATGAACGCTACGGTTCGATCGAAGAACGCGAACTGTTGGATGCGGATTAACGACTATGGATATTGAGTCTCATCTGCCGATACTGCAGGTCATTGTGCCGCTGCTGTTCTCACCCCTTGTGGTGCTTCTGCAACCCCGCGGGTTGGCCTGGATAGCCACCACAGCGGTTTGCATATTAAGCTTTGCGATTGCCATTAACATGGCGATTTTGGTGCTTAGCGGGCAAACCCTTGAGTATGAGTTAGGCGGTTGGCAACCACCTTTTGGTATCGCACTGCGCATTGACGCGATCTCGTCTTTACTCCTGCTGATTGTAACGGGTGCTGCAACGGCTGCTGTCCTTGGCTGCCGCGAGAGTTTGAATCAACAAATAGAGTCACACCGTCAACCGCTGTTCTTTGCTGCGTGGTTGCTGCTACTGGCAGGGCTGGTGGGCATGGTGGTCACAGCTGACGCCTTCAATATTTTTGTCTTTATGGAAATATCCTCGCTCGCCGGTTACATCTTGATTGCTGGCGGACCCGATCGCAGAGCTTTGATGGCGGTCTTTAAATATCTCATCATGGGTACGATAGGCGCCACCTTCTATTTGATTGGTGTTGGTCTGGTCTACATGATGACTGGCACGCTAAACCTTGATGACATGGCGCGGTTGCTTCCTGGGGTAACTGACCAGACGACGATTACTTTTGCCGCGGCTTTCATCACAGTCGGTTTGGCGCTAAAGGCTGCGATGTTTCCATTGCATGTCTGGCTCCCGAATGCCTATACCCATGCGCCTCATGCCGTAACGGTGTTTATGGCGGCTTGTGGAACTAAAGTCGCTGTGTACGTATTGCTTCGATTTGATTTTTTGGTTTTTCAGTCGGCTGACTTGTATCACGGCTTGCAGTTTTCTCTTTTCCTTATGCCTTTTGCGCTATTGGGCATTGTGGTTGCTTCAGCTGTGGCGATGTTCGAAGGTCAGATTAAGCGCATGCTGGCATTTTCGTCAGTCGCTCAAGTTGGCTACATTCTGCTAGGTGCGAGCTTGCTGACTCAAGACGGATTGACGGCGAGTTTTGCGCATATGTTTAACCATGCGCTGGCAAAAAGCGCATTATTTTTGAGTATCGCGTGTATGGGTATGCGCTTTATGGATTTGCGCATCGATCAACTGGCAGGCGCTGCGAAAACAATGCCGTTCACTGCTGCTGCGTTTTTGATCGGGGGCCTTTCGCTGATTGGCGTGCCAGGCACCGCTGGTTTTATCAGCAAGTGGCTGCTCATTGAAGCGCTGATGGAGCAGGGCGAGCAAGGACTGCTCATGGTGGGAATCGTACTACTGAGTTCTTTGATGGCCGTGGTTTATATCTGGCGAACCGTTGAAGTACTTTATTTCAGAACCCCAATACAACAAGACAACACTCAACAAGGCAACAGGGTAGTCCTAAGTGAAGCACCCCCGCTAATGGTCGGTGTGACATTACTAATGGCTGGGTTAAATGTTGTATTTGGCGTGATGCCAGATGTGCCATTGAGTCTTGCTGAAGCCGCCGCGGAAATTTTAACGGGTGCCCGGCAATGAACGATACCAACGAGACTATGGTAATCGCCTGGATTCTAGCGGTGCCCTTCACTGCGACATTCTTAATTTTGCTTGCCGGCCGAATACACGAAAATTTACGTGAGACTGTCACGCTTGTGACAGCGGTAACTCTCGCCATTTTGGTTTGGGGGTTAATCCCGGACCTATTAGCAGGAGAACGACCCCATCTCTTTGCATTTGGGTTAATGGGTGGTCTGGACATCAAATTTACAGTCGAACCGCTCGGTATGATGTTTGCGGCACTGGCCTCGGGCCTTTGGATCATTAACTCGATCTACTCGATTGGCTACATGCGAGGCAATAAAGAAAAGAACCAAACTCGATTCTATGCATGTTTTGCCTTAGCCTTATCGGCCACCATGGGCATTGCTTTTGCCGGCAACCTACTAACGCTGTTCCTGTTTTACGAAATTTTAACGCTATCCACTTATCCTTTGGTTGCCCATAAAGGTGACCCAAAAACGGTAGCATCCGCTAGGATCTACCTTGGCGTTCTCCTCACAACATCGATTGGATTATTCCTGCCGGCCATGATCTGGACCTATCAAACGGCAGGTACCTTAGATTTTATAGCGGGCGGCATCTTGGCAGGTAAATTGGATGGTCCAGCTGTCGGCCTTTTGCTCGGGCTGTTTGTGTTCGGTATTGGTAAGGCAGCGGTCATGCCGGTGCACCGGTGGTTACCGGCTGCAATGGTTGCACCGACGCCGGTTAGCGCATTACTGCACGCGGTAGCGGTGGTAAAGGCTGGTGTGTTTTCGATTACGAAAATCATCGTTTATATTTTCGGAATTGAATTTCTATTCGAGACTCCAGAAAGTGGTTGGTTGCTCTATGCTGCGGCTTTCACAATTATTACTGCAAGTTTTGTTGCGTTAAGACAAACCAACATCAAACGCCTTTTAGCTTATTCTACAATCGCTCAACTTTCCTACGTCATAATGGCCGCGGCTATCCTGAAACCGTTAGCGGAAATTGGCGCAGCTATGCATATGGTTGCCCACGCTTTCGGCAAAATTACACTCTTCTTTGCCGCTGGTGCCATCTATGTAGCGTCGAAAAAAACTGAGGTCAATCAACTCTATGGCATCGGACGGCGGATGCCCTGGACGATGACGGCATTTACTATTGGAGCGCTATCGATGATCGGTGTGCCACCTACTGCTGGTTTCGTTTCCAAGTGGTTCATTCTCGGTGGTGCTTTAGAGGCCGGTAACTACGTGGCGATCGCCACGATCATTATAAGTACGGTACTCAATGCGGCTTACTTTTTGCCCATCATATTCATGGCCTGGTTTGGTACCGAGTCCAAAGAACTCAGTGCGAACAACCATGGCGAAGCGCCCTTGTTGGCCGTCGTCGCGCTGACTATTACAGCAACACTAACGATCGCGTTCTTTGCGTTTAATGGACCGCTGATTGAGCTTGAGCGCCAAGTTGTGGCGGGGCTGGAGTAGGAGACAACATGGATCAACATGACAACAATCACTGGCTCGTTCGAGCGTCTACCATTCGTCTGCTTTGGATTGGTGGCAGCTTGGTACTCGGGTTGACCGTCGTGGCACAGATTTTTATTCCCATTAAAGGCCATTTTGGCACCGACGATTGGTTTGGCTTCGGCGCTATTTACGGTTTCGTCGTCTGTTTGTTGATGGTGCTTTTCGCCAAAGGGCTGGGCTTTGTTCTGAAAAGAAAAGAGGACTTCTATGACCCTGGTGAACCGATTGATGGCGCTATAGATGGCGTCATTGATGGTGCTGTTGACGGTTCTGTTAAAGGAAAATCAGAAACCTCTAGTGACCCTCACGGAGACGACACATGACAGAATTGTTGTCACCTGCACTGTGGATGGTATTGGGTGCGGTGCTTATACCGCTGACCCGAGGTCACTTGCGAACCGCCGTCATATTTACTATGCCGCTTCTGACACTCTGGAGTATTTGGCAGATTGCTGACGGTGTCGCCGGTACGGTGAGCTTCCTTGAGTATCCGATTGAGCCGGTAGAAGGCAGCCCGGTACGTCGGTTATTCGCTACAGTGTTTGCTTTGATGGCTTTTTTAGGCAGTCTTTATGCATTCAAAACTGCGAAGTGGTATGAACTGGCAGCCGCGTTTGCTTATGCGGCGGGCGCTATTGGCGTGTGTTTTGCGGGCGACCTGATTACGCTGTTCCTGTATTGGGAACTGATGGCGATCTTTTCTACAGTCATCGTTTGGTGCGGCGGTACACCGGGGGCTCGCGCCGCTGGTATTCGCTACGCCATCATGCATTTGTTGGGTGGTGTGATCCTGAAAGTCGGGATTGAGGGTGTTATCGTCTCAACCGGCTCAATTCAGATAGAGCCGATGCTTGCTCACGACTTTAGTACCTGGATGATCATGATTGGCATCTTGATCAACGCCGCAGCTCCGCCCGTTTCAGCATGGTTATCGGATGCCTATCCTGAGTCTAGCGCTACAGGTGCAGTCTTCCTATCCGCTTTCACGACTAAAACAGCTGTTCTAGCACTCATTCTGTTGTTCCCAGGCGAGCCAATTTTGATTGGCGTTGGGCTGTATATGATTGTTTACGGCATCATTTATGCACTTCTCGAAAATGACGCGCGGCGAATTCTGGCCTACTCAATTGTGAATCAAGTGGGTTTTATGGTTTGTGCGGTGGGCATTGGTACCGAAATGGCATTGAACGGTGCAGCGGCCCACGCGTTTGCTCACATCATTTATAAGGCGTTGTTGTTTATGAGCGCTGGAGTGGTGCTGTATCGAACCGGAAAATCTCGCTGCACGGATTTGGGTGGCTTGTTCCGAACCATGCCATTCACGACGATCATGGGGATTATCGGCGCTCTGTCGATTTCAAGTTTTCCCCTGACTTCAGGCTTTACGACCAAGTCGATGATCTCCCAGGCGGCAGTCGATGAAAATCTATTCATTGTCTATATGTTGTTAACGGCTGCATCTGCAGGAGTGTTTTTACACGCGGGCATCAAGTTCCCTTGGTTTGTATTCTTCCAAAAGGATTCAGGTTTGCGCCCCAAAGATGCGCCGTGGAACATGGGCTTAGCCATGGGCGGGTGCGCGTTCATTTGCATTCTACTTGGGGTTGCACCAAATCTGATTTATGAACTGCTACCATACCCAGTTGATTATCAGCCTTACACAACCTACAAAGTCTTATTCTATTTGCAGCTATTACTGTTCTCCGGACTGGCCTTCTTTGTCTTGTTACCGTTGATGAAGCGTACCGAAACGATCAGCCTAGACACCGACTGGTTATGGAGAAAACTTGGCGTGCGTTTGCTGCTCGTCATGGAGTCTACGGCGGGTGCAGTGAAACAACGGTTCGATCACTTCGGTGTCGCGAGCGCGCGTGTCGGCAGCTATTTAGCCCTACGCTATCTAGGTAACCCGCATGCAGAGGACAGCGAAGAAAAAAGTGTCTTTAGTCGCTCGTGGACGATTGGTACAACCGCACTATGGATATCAGTACTGCTTTCCGCTTACGTACTAGCAAACTACCTCTAAACGCCACATTCAGAGCCCTACATTCAGAGCCCTACATTCCGGGTTCGGCTTAAAGTGATAATGTTTGGCGGGCATTGGCCTTAGATGCACGAATACGGGCGGGAAAGTAATAATTCCACCAACTATTGATGGCGAGAACTTGGGTCCGTTAATGTCGTTAATTGCTCAGAGTCGAATGATGACTAAAACATCACCGTCGAAAAAAAGACGAAGGTCACAGTAGCAACAGCGATCATGCCGAGTACTTCTCGATATTGATTGAAGTTTTTCATGGGAATAATATTAGCGAGATGGACTTTAAATCAAAAAGACTGTGTGATCCTATGCTTATAACAAGACTTTTAGCCTGGCGCAGCGCGTGACAAATACAACTAAGTCGTACTTATATGCCGCTGTAACGGTCGCCTTCTGGTCGACGGTCGCGACCGCCTTTAAGCTCAGCCTCGAATACCTCGATGTGTTCCAGTTATTATTCTGTGCATCTCTGAGCGCGGCTACGATTCTTCTGATTCTCGTCATACAGGGTGGGCACCTAACACTCATGTTACAAGAACTTCGGCGCTACCCCTGGCACAGCTTTGGCTTCGCTATGCTTAACCCGCTTTTGTACTACCTAGTCCTATTTTCAGCTTATGACCAACTACCGGCACAAATTGCCCAACCAGTAAATTACACCTGGGCGCTGGTACTGGTACTTTTTTCGATCGTTTTTCTCGGCCAACGGCCCACCCGGTTTGATTTGATCGCCGCTGTCGTTAGCTATTCAGGGGTTGTCATTATCGCCATGGGTAACGAGTCAGGGTCTGCTGAATTTAGTTTGATTGGGCTCGCGCTGGCAATTTTTTCGACCGTGATATGGGCCGGCTATTGGATTCTCAATATGAAAGATCCCCGGGACCAAAACGTATCGATGTGCCTCAACTTTGTCACCGTTCTGCCTTTATCTTTTGCACTTTGCCTGATGTTTTCAGACCTTCAAATACCAGTCGAAGGGTGGCTCGGCGCGATTTACGTGGGTATTTTTGAAATGGGCTTAGCGTTTCTATTTTGGTCTAGAGCACTGAAGCTTGCTGATAATACCAGTCGCGTCAGTACTCTGATCTTTCTATCACCTTTTATATCGCTGTGGTTGATCCATATCGTGCTTGGTGAAACCATATATGCGACGACCTACGTAGGTCTTGCCGTCATCGTAATCGGTTTACTGGTACAGCGAGTACCAGAGTTTTATTCGCCAAAGTCCAAAGCCAAACAAGCTTGAGAATCCCGTGAGCGGAATGCGACATCTCCGCCTGCTGATTCTCTAATTGATGAGGCGGCGCTTTTCTCTGGCAGCCGAACTAGAATTTATAAGGTTCGAATCTGAATCGCTTCAATACCAGCACCCGCCAATATATCTGATATGACCACGACCTTATCATTCACCTGTAGTCCGCCCTTAGACAATAGGACATCGAAAGCGGTGCGTAGAGTTTTTTCAGGATCATTACTAAATGCGGTTCGAAATGCCGTGACATTGCGATTCATGATTAGGCGGCGGCGGGTCTGGCTATCATTGGTAAACGCATAAATGCGGGTTTTTTGTGGATGACAGTTGGTCACAAAATCAGCCATCAGCCCACGTCTCGTAATCGCCACAATGCCGACGGCACCAATGGCCTCGGCGAGATCAACAGCAGTTGCCGCTACGTACTGCTTATCACTGGTGTCTTCCAGATTGTCTGAAAAACCAAGGCCCTTTATCGATTCGGTCTTGTCCGCGATTTCCACGAGTTGTTCGACACAGCGAATCGGATGCTTACCAATCGTGGTTTCACCGGACAACATCACCGCATCCACCTCTTCATAGATGGCATTCGCAACATCCGTCACTTCTGCACGTGTAGGAATAGGGTTTTCAATCATCGACTCGAGTAGGTGTGTTGCGACGATAACTCGCTTACCTCTTTCGGCACAGCGCTGAACAATCTTCCTTTGAACAGCAGGCAATTCTGCAACGTTAATCTCTACACCCAAATCACCACGTGCCACCATGATGCCATCAGCTTCATCCATAATTTCTTCTAGGTTGGCCACACCCGACTGATCTTCAATTTTGGCGATGATCTTGACCTTGCCAACCTTTGCGCCCATGAGTGCTTTAAGTTCACGCACATCTTCGGCTTCACGAACAAAGGACAGAGCGATAAAATCAACACCCTGTTCCAAACCGAAGAGGATGTCAGAATGATCCTTTTTAGTAATCGCAGGCAAATTAACCCGAATGCCTGGCAAATTCACATGGCGCTTGCTTTTCAAAACGCCACCGTCAATAACCTTACAATTCATCGTACCGTCATCATTTTTACCGAGCACTTCAAGGTTGATAATGCCGTTGTCGACCGTAATGCGATCGCCAACAACGACAGTATCGATTAGCTCATCGTAATGAATGTGGAACGAGGAAGCCTCTACATCTGTATTGTCACGAACGCTGATCGTGATCTCTGAACCATTCTTAAGTTCAAGTTCGTTGGCAAGATCTCCTGTTCGAATTTCTGGTCCCTGTGTATCCAACAAAATTGCAATGGGGTGAACGATCTTTCGGTTGAGTGTCTTGATGGCACGGATGACACGACCGGCAGACTCATGATCACCATGAGACATATTAAGCCGAACCACGTCCATTCCCGCGGCAGCTAGCTTTTCAAGCATTTCAAAGCTGTCAGACACAGGGCCAATGGTGCAGATGATCTTAGTTTTACGCATAGGAAAGTGGCGGTTGAAAAGGGCGTCATCATACCGAAAAGGCCACCATTAAGGTAGACAGCCCCTTAAAACAGGGTGAGCTGACCTTCGGCAACCTGACCAACCTCACGAAACGTCACGCCCACACCCAGCAGACGAATACCGAGCCCGTTGCCCCGTTCCCAGGCGATTGGCAACAGGTCGAGAAACAGGTTCTTGTCCAAACTTTGGCTGTACCTTTCAATCGTTGTGCTCTTAAAGTCGGAAAACTTAAGCTTAACTTGCTGGTTTTTGATGGGTCGCTCCTGATGCTTTTCTAAGCGCAATGAGAGCTCATCGAACAGCTTATCAATTAGCAGCAACGCGGCCTCAACTTCGAGAACATCTTCTGCAAAAGTGCGTTCAACACTTAAAGACTTACGTACCCAGGAAGTCGTCAATTCGCGATCATCGATACCATGGGCACGTCGCCAGAGCAGTTCTCCTAGCCCACCCAACTGCATCAAAACCTTTTGTTCGCCAACTTGGCGGATATCATTGCAGGTGTAGAAGCCTGCCTTTGCGAGGCGGGTTTGAGTCACCTTGCCAACGCCAGGGATCTTACCCAAAGGTAAATCCTTAACGAAAGCATCGACCTCATCCGGTGCAATGACACACTGGCCATCCGGTTTATTCTCGTCACTGCAGATTTTGGCGAGAAACTTGTTCGGCGCCACGCCCGCTGATGCCGTCAGATACAGCTCTTCTTTAATCGCACGGCGAATGTCCGCAGCGATGAGCGTGCCACTGCCGTGTAATTGATCGCAGTCGGTGACATCAAGAAAGGCTTCGTCAAGTGAAAGGGGTTCAATGATATTGGTATAGCGAGCAAATATTTCACGAATTTGCCGAGACACGGCCTGATAATGGGACATGCGACCGGGAACGACTTTTAAGCCGGGGCACAATCTAAGCGCATACGCGGTTGCCATCGCTGAATGAACACCAAATTCTCGCGCTTCATAGTTGCAGGTAGAGATGACACCACGGCGATCCGAAGCGCCACCTACCGCAAGGGGAATACCCCGCAAAGAAGGATCATCGCGCATTTCAACCGCAGCGTAAAAACAGTCCATGTCTACATGGATAATTTTACGCTGCCGTGTCATAGCGCTTGAGGAAGACTTACTCGCCAGTGAAGTTAGGCGCACGTTTTTCTACAAACGCACGGGCTGCTTCTTTGTGGTCATCAGTCATCATTGTCCGAGTCATTGCCGCAGCTTCCATATCAAAGACCTGCTCCAGAGTGCCTGTATCAGCGGCATTCAGGTTTTGCTTCATATACTGAAGTGCCACTGTTGGGCCACGCGCGATCTGATTGGCCAACTCCATGGTCTTGGCCTCGAGCGCGTCGTCATCGACCAGATGATTGACCATCCCAAGCTGTAAAGCCTCGTCAGACTCGATTTTCCGACCTGTAAAATAGAGCTCGCGGGCTTTGGCACCACCAACGAGTTTGGTCAAAAAATAGCTACCGCCGTAGTCGCCCGATGCACCGACGTTGACAAATGCTGTCGTAAATCGAATGGTTTTCGATGCGACGCGCATGTCGCAGGCCAAACCAAGCGATAAACCCGCTCCGGCAGCTGGGCCACGCATCATGGCAATGGTGGGCTTGCTGCACTGGTACAAAATTCGAGAAACTTCCATGCCCTTTCGCAAGCTTTGCGCTTTCTGTTCAAGAGTGGGGCCCTTAACATTGCTCCCAGAACTGTCGCCGGGCGTACCTTCATTGCGATTCGCCATACCCTTTACATCGCCACCAGCGCAAAAACCGCGGCCAGCACCGGTCAACACAATTACCTTCACCGCTGGGTCTTCAGCTAAACGTGGTACTGCTTCAGACAAACTAGCCATCATTTCACCCGAAAGCGCATTTAGACTCTCCGGCCGATTCATCGTCAGTACGGCAACGCCGTTTTCGATTTTCTCCAACAGATCACTCATAAGTTTCCTTTTTTTTAGTATCAGTCAATTTACAATTTAAAAGTGGCCTAAGTGTAAACAGGCTTGGCTTTTAGCACCAGCCGGAGAATGGCATACTCGTGGTTCTTATTTGATGCGTCAAAACAATGGACAGAGAAGAAATACGAGAACGGTTCTTACCGGCCATCGAAGAAATCGTCAATGCCTCTGGTGTCGACGAGAAGTTCTTCGACAAGGACCGTTTTCACGTTTACGTGGTCACCGTTTGGGGCAACGCAGTGCTTGAACCTGAACGATCCGGCATTACTGAACATGACTTACCTGCTCTTCATGATTTCTTGAACGAGGAGATCGAGAGCTTACTGGGTAAGGGACACACGGTCACTCGCTGCTATGAATACCTGACATCAAAAGCCGGCGAAGATGCGATGACACGGCTTCAGGTGAACCAACAACATCGCGATTTTGTACACTATTTTGCGCGTTTGATCCTTGGATCGGATGCGCTCTCAAACTTCAATCTTCGAGAATAAATTCATGAACAGACTTGTAGGCAAGACCGCTATCGTGACCGGCGCTGGTAGCGGTATCGGCAGATCAGCTGCACGACTTTTTGCTGCCGAAGGCGCTAATGTCGTCGCGGTAGACCTCAATGAACAAGGCCTCATTGAAACAGCTGAGGGCGCGGAGGGTACGCTCGATATTCATACAGCCAATATATCCGACGAGGCTTCAGTCGAGGCTTTGGTCAATCAAACCCTGGATAAATTTGGGGATATTGATGTGTTTTTCGCCAATGCGGGGATATCGGGAGGTTTTGTTCCATTGTTTGAACAAAAAGTTGCCGACTGGCAAAACGTGCTCAATGTTAACCTTATTGGTCCCTTCTTAGCCGTTAAGTACGCCGGGCACCATATGGCAAAACAGGGCAAGGGCAGCATAATTTGTACAGCCTCGGTAGCCGGATTACGAGCCAATGCTGGTGGATCCCCATATTCCGCCTCCAAGGCAGGTGTGATCAGTCTGGTTCAAACTGTCAGCAATGAGCTTTATGGCACCGGCGTTCGTATTAACGCGATATGCCCCGGTCTTACAGAAACAGGGATGACCAAACCAATTTTTGATGGTGCGCGATCGCGTGGTAACGAACATAAGATCGGCCAGTTGAATCCGCTAAATCGACATGGCACCGCAGATGAAATTGCCAATATGGCACTATTTCTGGCCAGCGATGACGCCAGCTATGTCAACGGCCAGGCGATTGCCGTTGATGGCGGCCTATCAAGTACTCACCCCTTCGTTCGACGGGGTTGATATCGAGTGGCCGGTAAAACGGCTCACCACGAGGGTACCGATGATGTCGCCCTCGACATTGACGGCTGTTCGAATGGTATCCAACGGCCGTTCAATCACCAATAGGATGGCAATTGCCTCAAGCGGTATGCCAACGGCCAAAAGCACCATCTGCATACCGGCCATAGATGCAGAAGGCATGCCTGGTGCACCGATAGACGCCACCATTGACATCAAAAAGATCGTTATCAGCGCGACATTGCTTAACTCTATGCCATATAAATAGGCCAGAAATACCGCCGCCATAGCTTCAAACAATGCGGTCCCGTCCATGTTCATGGTGGCGCCGAGTGGCAGGACAAAGCTCGAAACTGACTTATTGACGCCAAGTTCTTCCTCACAGGTCTTCATAGAGACGGGGAGGGTTGCGGCACTAGAAGATGTGCTGAACGCAACAATCATAGGCCGAGCAATCTGGCGTAACAAATTGATCGGCGTTCGACCGGTGGCGAGCCACGCAATCAGTGGCAATACAACCAACCCGTGCACCAAGGTAATGACAACAACTAATAGCGCGAATTGAAATAGCTGGGTCAGAAAATCTGCCGAATGTCCGTCGCCTGCAGAAAGGCGCATGGTGAAATCAAACAAGATTGCAAAGATGCCTATCGGCAAAAATTTGATAACCCAGCCTAAGATTTTGAATATGACCTCATTGATGTGATTCACCACATCAAACAGAGCACTGCTGGGGGGTAGCGCGACCACCATAGCAATCCCAACCAGAAACGCGTTCGCCACGATGCCAAGGATATTCATCTCGACTAGAGCTGACACTGGATTGGTGAGGGCAAGATTCAACATTTGCTGTATCACCAAGACAATGGATTCACTGCCAGGGTCGATCATTCGACCGACGGGAATCGCATTGACGATTTCAACGCTGGGCGGATAGTTGGTCCACGGGTGAATAAAAAACACAGCAAACAGCGCCAACATGATGGCAAAGAACGTGGTTACTAAATAATAAATCACTGTTACGCCGCCGAGCTTCTTGAGGCGCAGCACGTCGCCAATACTGATAATGCCGCCGATCAACGAAAAGAAGATCATGGGGGCAATCAACATACGCAATGCCGACAAAAACGAAGTCTTTAGGAGTGCGATCGATTCGGCCAACAGACTATCAGCAGCGAGCGGAGCACCAATGGCGGTCGCTAAGCCGACGCCAAATATTGCCGCTATGAATACCTGGAAGGTAAGGTTTTTAAAAATCACGTTATTGGGTCGCCGAATGATCGCAAAGAGCCGGGCGGCCATCATATCAAAGGGGCGCGACAGCGAGAAGGGTGTCTAGTGAGGTGACTAGTGCTGCAGCTAGCCGGCGTTTAGGAGGGAGACCAACGGTCGAGAGCCTCCTGCAACTGCTGCCTGACAACCGGTTTGGTCAGAAACTCGTCCATGCCGACTCGGAAAGAACGATCCCGGTCTTCGGGCAGAACATTTGCGGTTAACGCGATGATAGGCGTACGGTGTCCTGATCCCGTTGATCCTGGCGTAGCTTCTAGCTCCCGAATGCGCGTCGTCGCCTCAAATCCATCCATATTCGGCATCTGACAATCCATAAAAACAACGTCATAGGCAGTGCGACTGAACTTATCGACCGCGTCAACGCCATCGTTAGCAATGTCGACTTCGCAGCCCATTCGCTCCAATAATCGTGCTGCGAGTTTTTGATTAATGATGTTGTCTTCGACAAGCAGCACACTGACCGCGTCGGTTGCGAGATGCACGATCTGTTTTGCCCTGCTTTTCGACGGAGCAAGCTCGGTATCAAAGTACAACACCTGCAACACAAATTCGAAGCTGGACCCTCGGCCCAGTTCACTTTCAACTTTGATTTCGCTACCCATAATGCCAGCAATTCGTTGGCACAACGCCAGCCCTAGGCCAGTCCCACCATAAGGTCGCGTCGACGAACCATTGAGCTGATGGAAAGCGCCGAATATTTTTTCCTGGTCCGAGTGGACAATCCCGATGCCCGTATCTGTAACACGAAAACGAAGGTCCATTATTTTCGCAGATCGCGACAGCACACTAACTTCAAGGCTAACGATACCGCTCTCCGTAAACTTGACGGCATTGCTAACGAGGTGAGTGAGTATCTGACGGAGCCGTTTAGTGTCAACCTCAATCAACGGCAAAGAATCGGGTACAAGCAACTCTAACGCAAGCCCAGGTTGTGTGATGATTGCACGCGCTTCGGCTACTAGACCTTCCAGAAAAGGCAAAATACTTGTCCGTTGGGACGATCGAGGTAGCACGCCGGATTCAGTCAATGCAAGATCCAATGTCCCATCCACCATACCACTGAGCTTTTGTGCCGCTGCATTTATCGTATCAACACATTCTTGCTGTTCAGACGTCAATGTCGAATCAGACAACAGTGCGCCGGCGGCATTGATCGCATTTAACGGGGTTAGGTACTCATGACCAACGTTATTTAGAAACATAGATTTAGCCGCGTCACTTTGTTTTGCTGACTCCCAGGCAGACTCTAGTTCTTCACTGCGGCGCCGAACATCTGCAGTGAGCTGCATGCTATGCCTGCAGTTGACCACCAAGCTCGCCAATGAAGCTGCAAAAACGGGTAGGAACTTTGAATGATTATCATCGTAACTCGGTGCGTTCACTGTTATCACACCTAGAACTTGTTCTTGATACATGATGGGAGAGGAGTAGTAAAAAGTATCTGCGATCGTCCGCTTCACAACCGGTTGCGATACTTGCTCCAGAAGTGGGCTTGCAACCAGCAGACAAGTTCTCACCCAGTCTGCTGACGATTCATCAGTGTCGCCGCGAAGCAGGCTACGAGTAGATTTTGCGCAGCTCAATTGCAATTCACCCTGCACAACCAAATGAACCGTTACGTATTGAAAATTATGGTTGTTAATCAGTAGTTCTGTTGCAGCCTTCAGCAGCTCCGACTCGTCTTTATACTGGACCGCACCTGATAAGAGCTGGGTAATAGTGGACAAAACACGGCTCAGGCCAAGAAATTGACTTCTCAGGAGGTTCAGAGAATCTTGGAGCATTTCTCAGCTACCCATTTGCATATGTTGGGCAACGGTAAGCAGGTCCATCCTGAGACCCTCGATCTCATCCAAGTTGCATTCGGCCGATGGTACTTGAAGAATTTTCTCACACGCCGGAGACAACGCTAACTCGCAATCACCCCGAGCCACCTGATTTGTCAAATGCGTGATTTCACCCACCAGCCGAGCTACAACCCAATCCTGGCCTTCATAATCGGGCGTCAGGCAGTGATGCATGGTGTTGATCACCAGGGTCGGAAGGTGCCATCTTCTACCAAGTAAAACACCCGCTTCTGACTGCGTAATGCCGAGGCGTTTATCTTGCTGTTCAACTTCGAGTAGAAGATCACCTTCACACTCCGTCAGGATTTCATCCATTTCTCGAGGATAATGATGAATCAATACCAAACGTCCGAAGTTACTCAGCAACGCACATAAATAGATCTGATCGGAAGACACCAGCTTCTTGAAATCAGAGTTGATAGTCAGAATCTGGCAGAAACGAGCAACTGTCAGCGCATCCGCCCAGTAAGCAACGACATTAAAGCTGGGGCATTGAGAGAGATCCAGTGAACGCCCCAACACCATACTGAGCACGATACTTCGGACCATACGCATTCCAAGTACTTTAATAATCGCATCGCTGACGTTGTAGATGGTCGTTGGCGCACTGAAATAGGCTGAGTTCGCCAGCCCAATAATAGTCGCTGCGAGCGAGGGGCTTTCCTCTATGAACAAGGCCAGCTGCTCTAGGTCAACATCATCATCAGTAATAATATCTAGAATCAATTGATCATTGGTTGAACAATTAGGGATATCGTCGACCTGTAGATTCCTAAAGTCAGAATTATTAACTGTTTCGATGCTGCCCATCTCGCTGTCTAACCTATTTGTCTATCTCTAAAATATAGACCATCAAAGACTAATGGGTAGTGTTCGAGACAGATGAATGCCCGTTAAGTCAGAAATGGGCCGGCGCGACCCTATTTTCGGCACGCTTTCGGCTTGACTATCCATGATTCATCGATATCGCTATAGTGCCAATGGAAAACAAAAACCGTCGACATATCGTCAGGTGCGAATCGGGCACCGCAGGGAAAGTTTGGGTATGGACTACGAGGATCAGTTTGACTTGAGGTTGTTCGACCAGTTGCCCGTCGGGGTTTTGACGTTGGATGATGATTATCGAGTCAATAGTGCAAACCAATTTGCGCGGCAGCTACTGCCGTTGCAACCTGGCGCCGATATCCGGGCACTCGTTCACCCAGATTGCCTTGAAGCGTTCGATCTGCTGTTGCACAACCCCTCCAAAAGCGGTGCCGAAATTCAATTCAAGTTTGGTAACAACAGCCTCTATACCAAAGTTCATGTGCCCGAAGCATCAACCCTGATTGTAGAGGACACCTCCGAGCTGGTGGCTCTCGCTCGGCAACTCAAAACTGACAAGCAACCCGAGCGCAAATTCGTCCATGAATTGAGTAACGCACTTACGACAACACTCGGCTATACCGAACTCATCTCCATGATGTTGGAGGAACACGATGAGTTTTCAGGTGAGCGACTTGCGGCTGTTCGTCGCTACGAAGCAGAGGTCTTTGAAGGCCTAAAGCGAGCTGACTCGATTATAAAAAACAAAAAGCAGGGCGCGGCTCAACAGTTTTCACCCGCAATACCACTCAAGCGCAAGCATGTCGTAGTCGTAGATGACGAAGCCCAAATCACAGAGTTTTTGTCCGAACTACTGCGCGCCCGACAATACAAGGTCACCGCATTTACCGAGAGCACAGAAGCTCTAGAATTCTACAAGATGAACTGGGAGCAGGTCGATCTGGTCATCATGGATCAGGTTATGCCGGAAATGTCTGGAATCATGCTTGCGACAGAACTCCTCGCATACGATCGGTCACAGCCGATTGTATTGTGTACCGGAGATCAGATGCTGATCAAAGAGCAGATGGCAGGCAAAGTCAAAATCAGACATTTTCTAAGCAAGCCAATCGATATTAACGAGCTAACCGCGATGGTCAGCAATATCATTGACTAGTTAACAGCAGCTGTCAGGGTCGCGCCAATCGGATGGTGCAGCACCAGATCGCAGATCGGGTCCAGGTCAGTCGGTTCGTTATTCACAATCACTAACTTTGCACCTTGTTGGTGCGCCACTCGAGGAAAGCTCGCCGCTGGGTAGACAGTAAGAGAGGATCCCACGGCAATGAAGAGATCAGCGCTTAACGTAGCTTGTTGCGCCAAGGTCATCGGTCTCTCGGGCATAGACTGACCGAATGAAATCGTCGCTGTTTTAATAATACCGCTACATTCTGAGCAATAAGGGACTATCTCGTCGCCTTCAAACGACGCCCGAATGTCTTCCAACTCATAGCGTTTATGACACGACAAACAAGAAGCGTAATTGGCGTTGCCATGCAATTCAATAACGCGCTCATCCGGGATGCCAGATTTCTGGTGAAGCCCATCCACATTTTGCGTGATCACGAAACTGACCTTACCCACATTAACCAATTTCGCCACGGCAAGATGACCACTGTTCGGGACGGCCTGAGCCATACCATCACCACTGAACCTGCGACGCCATGATTCACGTCGCACTTCCTCGTTACCGACAAAATCTTTGAAATCAATGGGCCTCATGGTTTTCCAAATACCATTGGGTCCACGGAAATCAGGAATGCCGGATTCGGTACTAATACCTGCACCAGTAAAGATGACAACATTGTTTGCACCGTGAATAAGATGCCGAAATTGGTCGAGTTCTGCTTCTGTCATAATGTAAACCTTGCCATAGTCCCATTTACAGCGCCATGTCTGTTTGGCACAGTGACCAGCATTTTAATGAGAAAACTTTGATGGGCATTTACGAAAGGTACTTTCTACCGAAGCTCCTGAACTTACTGATGAAGAATCGCGAGATGGAGGCACTCCGGCGTAAATGGATTCCTGCTGCAGAAGGTAAGGTCTTGGAAGTCGGTATTGGATCCGGTCTCAACATACCATTCTACTCTCCTGGCGTGTCCGTGACCGGCGTGGATCCATCACTGGAACTACAGGAATACGCGAAAGAAGTCGCTGCTGGTGCCGATATACCGGTCGAGTTTCTGTCCCAGGGCTGTGAGGATTTACCTTTCTCTAGTCATCATTTTGATTCGGCAGTTGTCACCTGGACCTTTTGTACTATTCCCGACCCAGAGTCAGCACTCGTCGAAATTCGCCGGGTGCTGAAGCCAAACGGCAAACTCATATTCGTGGAACATGGTAAGGCGAAAGAAGCTGCAATTGCCGCATTGCAGGATCGCATCAACCCGCTATGGAGGCGTTTAGCGGGGGGCTGTCATCTCAATCGAGAACCGGATCTGTCGATACTTAGGCAGGGCTTCAAGTTCGACACGCTAGAGGAAGGATTTATACCCGGGCCAAAATTCGCAACCTACAACTATCATGGCATTGCACGACCGATTTGACTTCAGGTCGTGACAGATTCAAGTTGCCTGAACGCTTGAACCTGATGCTGTGCCATGTAATTCACCACTTGCTGCGCGCATTCTATTGGGGTGCTTTGCGATGTATCAACTTCGACGTCATAACAACTATGAGCATGGCAAGAGTGAAAGTGCCCATATGCGGTGCCAGGAAAGCGTCCTGGCCGAGTCTTCTCTCTGGCATTGATCACTTTCAAAGGGCATCGAACGCCAACGAAGACCACTTCAAGGCCTGAGAACACCTCAACATAATCACGGAGAAAGCCGGGTTCCAGCAAGATATCGTCGATGATGATGTTATTCCCGGCGCGAAGCATTGCCGCCATCGCTCGCCTCATGCCACGCAACACCTTCTGGCCAGCATCGCCGAATTGAATGGCCGTGAAGGGCTTTTCGCCAGACGTGACCGGTACGACATTCAACCCTTCGTGGCCCATCGTGCCAGGTGGCGCATTAAGACCGCGAAACTTGGCGGGCAGTCCATCGCGAAACTGATCCAAAGCAACGTGAACATAGGCTTCGCTCAGCACTTCTTGAAGTGCATGGGCAAGCGACGTTTTACCGGCACTCGAGGTGCCATTTAAGAATATAGCTTTACCGAATTTCATAACGCTCAATGGCTCAAATGCTAGGCAATGCTTACATAGAATGCGAGTATTGACCAGACATCAGGGGGACAAGTTTGACACGCCGCAATCGACAACCTTTTTGGCTAAAATCAATACGCGATCGGATAAACGGGTGGTACGTCAATCACTTTATTCGGCCCGAGTTTGACGCAGCAGGTTATGACCTGCGTGTTATGACCCCTCGCTCACTGGATATTTCTGGTCCCAATATTCGCGTTGGCGATCATGTTCATTTTATGGCCTTGCCAGACAAACCTGTGCGATTGGCGGTGTTCGAAGGTCTCGGGAAAATTAACATTGGTAGCTATAGCATCATCAATCCCGGGGTACGAATAACCAGTGCCGACGAAATCAATATCGGCGAAGGCTGCATGTTAGCGACAAATTGCTATTTGTCCGATGCAGACTGGCACGATTTAAACCACAGAATTTACGCACCCGGCAAACACGCGCCCATTAATCTTGCAGACAATGTTTGGATCGGTGATGGGGCATTGGTCACAAAAGGCGTCAGTATTGGCGAGAACAGCATTGTCGGGGCAAATTCCGTTGTCACAAAGGATGTGCCAGACAACTGTATTGTCGCCGGGAACCCTGCACGCCAGGTGCGGGAACTCAGTGACCAACACATTACTACCCGGCGCGACCTATTCAATATGCATCGGGATTACCACGAATTCGAGGCCGAGTATTTTCGCGAATTGTTATCGGGGAACACCATCAGCAATTGGCTGCGTGCACTCATGTGGCCAAACGATAAGGACTAGCCGACCTGGCCATAGTATTGTTCTCGGGACTTTGTAAGCGTGTCACGATCAATCTTATACCGTTGGGTTTCGCCGCACGTCAAATTGGTACTTGCCATAACACAGCCATACTCGGCACAGGCTTCCGGCGACTGTCCATCGAGCATGCCAAAGATATATCCCGCCCTGAACGCATCACCACAACCGGTAGGGTCGACAATTTTTTGGTCGGGCAAGGCGTCTACATGACTCTGTTCACGATGGGCAGAATAAAGGTCAACACCCTTGGCGCCACGAGTAATGATGACCTCGTGGGTCGCAATAATGGCTTCCGCTGACAAATCTGCATTGGTCTGCATGATTTCCCATTCATGATCATTACAAATGACAAAGTGTGACAATTCGAGAAGTTCACGAATTTCTGCTTTTTTGAACTCAGCCAGCCCCTGACCCGGATCAAAAATCACTTTCACGCCAGTCTTGGCAATGTTCCTAGCTTGACGCAGCATGATGGGCGCATCTTCGGGCGCCAACATAGCGATTGAGAACTCACTAAAATGAGGAATCGCCCGGGGCAAGATACGCTCAACGGACAATGAAGCGCCGGGGTTGAAAGCGGTAATCTGGTTACCATGATCGTCTGAGAAAATAATGCAGTGAGCAGATTGCTCGAACGCCTCGTCCACGCAGACATAACGGCTATCAATACCTTCGCTTTCCAGGTGACCGAGATAATGGTCTCGAAAATCCAGACCGACCGAGGTCAGCGGCGTTACGGCAACACCCAATTTATTCAGGCCATAGGTAATGTTCATACCACAGCCCCCAAAGCTGGTGTCCAATTTCGACAACTGCAATGAAATATTCATTCCAGCTGTCGGATACCGATTTTCGTAATCCTTAAAGGAGCCCGTATAGGAACCCAGAAAGTCTATGGCCGCGCTGCCACAAACCAATACTGATGTCATGGATTTGCAATCCTCATCCCATTCGTAGAAAGTGATTTCCGTCCTAGGATCAGGCCAGAACCGTCAATATGAATATCAAGTCTTTAAGAAAAATTGCTGTGTTCTGCATTTGCTGGCCAACCTTTGCGCTCGCAGAATCAGCGGAGGGCATTCTACCCCAATCGCTTATCGTAAGCCTTCAGGTACGGGAATTATTTGAATATCGCTGTCCTCGCAATGCTCAATGCCAGCTTCGCTGTATCGTCGACCAAGAAGAGACATTCAGCTACCAGAATGTGCGTCGCGCCGAGATGGCGCACGGCAAGGACTATTGGGCATTTGGTGTAGTCCACATCGACTCTCTTGGCAAAGGCCACAAGGCTATCGGCTTTGTTCCGGTACCTGCTGCCTGTGTGCTCGATGATCTCGAATTTGCCGCAACCGTCCCGGTTGTCGATGGCGCTTTGAATCGTGTACCCGATGAAGTCATCTTTGATTTGACGCCAGCCAACTAGCAGCGTCCAGAAGCAAAATCAAAACACTCACCACAGATATCAACATGAGAGTAAGAATGAAAGCGGCAATAAGAACGAGCTTATCCTTTCTTGCTGTCTATGGTCTGTCGCTACTGACTGCCCAAACTTGCCTGGCGGGCAGCGTACATCTCGCCGTGGCCTCTAATTTCAGCGCGCCCATCAAACAACTCGCCACAGAATTCGAAATTACGAGTGGTCATACCGTCACATTATCGTTCGGTTCCTCCGGAAAGTTCTATGCACAGATTCAGCATGGTGCACCTTTCGAAATTTTCCTGTCTGCCGATCAAGCCAAGCCAGCTGCTTTAGAGGAGCAGGGCATGGTCGTACCGGCAAGCCGCTTTACCTATGCCATTGGAACGCTGGTGTTATGGTCGAGCCAGCCGGACCTGGTAGATCAATCGAGCAATGTACTGAGCCAGCAGGGTTTCAATAAACTCGCAATGGCGAATCCCAGAGTAGCGCCTTACGGCGTCGCCGCCGTGCAAGTACTCGAAGCGCTTAATCTGAGACAAGCGACAGAATCAAAGTGGGTTCAGGGCGAAAATATCGCCCAAACCTTTCAGTTCGTAAGCTCAGGTAACGCAGACCTCGGTTTCGTTGCGCTGTCTCAGGTCATAGGCATCAAAACAGGTGCTCAAGCGGCTGGGTCCGCCTGGATAGTGCCGTCTGAGTATCACCAACCCATTAGGCAGGATGCGGTGCTTTTGCCAAATGCAGAGGGTAACGACGCAGCGAAGGCGTTCATGGATTTTCTACAGGGCCCAACAGCCCGAACCATCATTGAAGCTTACGGCTACAAAACTAGTTAAGTATCGCCACCGATTTCAATAGCAAGTAGACCTGCTGGCCCACCGTAAGCGAGAGCGCAACTGCAGAGCGGCGCGTGATGTTAGCCATAAATCTGGTTCGCTTGGTGTCCGTTTTTACCCATGCTGTTACCAGCACCATAGAAGAATCCGCGTTGGATTCAATCGATTCGATCTCTGCGGGTAGGTTGTTCAGAATGCTGGTTTGTTCTGGCGGCAAGAGGCTAATACTGACATCTCGAGCCTGAACCCTGAGCCGAATATTATCACCCACAGGCCGACCACTATCACGCACCAACAGTTGACCGCCGGGAAATTGCACTTGCTGCAAGTGCCACTCAGGTTCCAGCGCGGAGATGGTACCTTGGATCAAAACAGCCAGATCAGAGTCACCATGCGCAGCCTCTGCGATCATGTGAAAGTTCTCCTCAATGGGACCACTCGATTGCACCTTGCCTTCGTCGAGCACAACCAGCCAATCAGCAAGAGAAGCAAGTTCATCGGCGGTATGACTGACATAAAGTATCGGAATTTGTAATTCGCTTTTCAGATCCAACAGGTAGGGCAATATCTCTGACTTGCGGCGGTAATCTAAGGCTGCCAGCGGCTCATCCATTAACAGGAGTGACGGGCTCGAGAACAGCGCACGAGCAACGGCCACACGCTGTCGTTCGCCACCAGAAAGCTCATCGGCTCGACGTTGTAATAGATGCTCCAAGCCTAACAGCTGCAGAATGCGTGATTCGTCCAATTGAGGGTTTACCGCACGCTTGCGAGCATAGTGCAAATTACCCGCAACATTTAGGTGCGGAAACAAACTGGCTTCTTGAAACACATAGCCAATGCGCCGTTTGTAGGCAGCAATCAGTGTGTCTTGGTCCTGCCAACAAGTCTCGCCGAGACGGATGTGCGCACTCGAGAGCGGCAGAAGTCCGGCGATCCCCCTCAACAAGGTGGTTTTACCAGACCCAGACGGGCCAAACACTCCGGTGATGCCAGATGCCGGTAAGGCCAAATCGACCTCAAGACGAAAACTCTCATCGACCTGCTGGCGCTGCTGCGGTCGATGATTAAACTGCACAATAAGTGGTGTTGCAGCACTCACGATTGCCAACCACCGCGCAATCGAGTGCGGTTTGAACCGTAAAGCGCCAACAGTACAACAAACGAAAACAATAACAGCAGGATCGACAAGCCGTGGGCCTGATCATAGGCCAACGCTTCCACATGATCATACAACTGAACAGACACCACCCGAGTTTGGCCAGGGATGTTGCCACCTATCATCAGGACAATGCCAAATTCTCCCACCGTATGGGCAAAACCCAGCACGATGGCTGTCAGAAAGCCTGGTTTCGACAGCGGCAGTACAACGGAGAAAAAACGATCAACTGGTCCTGCACCCAATGTAGCGGCGACCTCAAGCGGGCGTGTACCGAGATTTTCGAAGGCATTCTGCAAGGGCTGGACAACAAATGGCAGGCTGTAAATCATCGAACCAATAACCAACCCGGTAAAGGTAAAAGGTAGCGTCCCGAGCCCCAATGCAACGGTAGCTTCGCCAAGAGGCCCATTAGGACCCATGGCAACCAGCAAATAAAACCCCAGCACGGTAGGAGGCAGTACGAGTGGCAGGGCGACGATTGCGCTAACCGGCGCTTTTAGCCAACTTCTGGTATTGGCGAGCCACCAGGCTATTGGCGTCCCGAGCAGGATCAACAGCACGGTAACAACGGTGGCGAGCTGCAACGTAAGCACAATAGCGGTGATATCTGCTGAAGAAAGACTCATCAAGCGCTTTTTTGTTCCGAATGGTAACTTTTCACTGCGGACACAATCTGTTCGACATTCAGGTCAGAAATATCCAAATGAAAGACCCAGCGAGTACCGGAGATTCGAACACCATGCTGTGCCATGTGTGCTTTAAGGGTCGGCAGGTCTGTTTGGTCATCAAGAAGCACCATGTTTGTTTGTGGTTCCTCGGCCAATGTTAGGCATGAATTAGACTTGATAGAGTCGGAAACATATCTTGCATTATCATGATCTTGAGCCAGCCTGTTAACATTTGACTTTAATGCATATAGGCCAGCAGCTGCGATGATCCCAGCCTGCCTCATGCCACCACCCAGCATCTTCCGCCATCGTCGGGCTTGATGAATCGTCTTGGCATCACCCACCAGCAGTGAGCCGATCGGGCTGCCGAGTCCCTTGGAGAGACAAAGGGATGCGGTATCAAAGAACTGACAGATTTCACCAATGCCGACATTCTGCGCAACCGCCGCATTGAAGGCCCGCGCGCCGTCTAAATGTCGCATCAGACCGTGTTTTTGAGTCATGTCACTAAAAGCCCGCAAATAAGCCAAATCTAAGACTTTGCCTGCCTGAGTGTTCTCGAGGCAGACCAGTCGCGTAATAGCGAAGTGAAAATCATCGGGCTTGATTGCGGCTTCAACTTCATCAAGGGGCAAACCTCCAGCAGCATCAAACGCAATAGGGTAGGGCTGAATGCTACCAAGAACTGCAGCGCCACCCCCCTCATACTGGTAGGTGTGGGCAGATCGACCGACTATGTATTCATGACCGCGCTGACAGTGGCTAAGAATTCCAAGCAGATTGGTTTGCGTGCCCGAAGCCGCAAATAGTGCCGCTTCCTTGCCTGTTAGTGCCGCAGCATATGCCTCAAGTTCATTCACCGTCGGGTCTTCACCGTACACATCATCACCCACAGGGGCGGAGAGCATTGCTTCACGCATTTCTGGCGTTGGCTGAGTCACTGTATCGCTACGAAGATCGATCAAACTTTAACACCGTGTTAATTGGACAAACGCATACTAATCGCTTTTGAGGTCTCGCTATAGTGCCTTTAGGCTTAGCTGCAATTGATTACTCCTCTGGGTTGGGCTCCCATAGCTCAATCTGATCGCCTTCCGGGTCAGCTAAACGGGCAAAACGCCCATTCGGATATTTATCTGGCGCTGACACCTGAATCTCACTTGCACGCAATCTTGCGATTAAACGATAAATCACGGACCCGAAAATTAATCACCCGTTGCTTATCCGGATGACCCAAATAGTCCGTCGCGTTTGGCATCGGTGCAAACACAGTGAAGCCAGACTCCTGGCGCTAAGGCTCTCGTTCATATAAGGGGGGACAGGGTTTATCTCCATGTGCTTGGTGTACCAGGCCCCTAGGGTTGCCGGATCAGAGCTTCTAAAAAATAAGCCCCCAATACCTAGGGCCAATTTCTCTTCTGCTGCAATCGAACCCGTCACAAGAATAATCGCCAAACCTAGAATCGCTTTTTTCATAGGATGAATAGCATTTTTCATTGGATGGCTAGTTTTAGTTGGGCCTATCAATAGTTACACAGCATCAAGCAGCCCATGGCCTGGCTCATTGGGAGCGGCCTCGATTGACATCATAGGCGCATCGCCCTAATGTATCGCCCGGGTCGCAAAGCCCCGCCTGGCTTAGTGCCACGGCAAAGCCCAGTGCATTGCATGACTGATCTACTCCGGAGACTCGATGTCACTTCAACCCATCACCGAACGGCAGCTTAGCGCTGTGAAACGCCGTGCCAAGCAGATGTCTAGAGACGATAAATCTCGGACCTATATGCAACACCTTGATGTCATTTGTCAGGAACAGCTTGGAGTAAGTCGTTTTCAGGATGCCAGCAAAATGGCTGTTCGTGGTGAACCGATAACGCCGCTATCGTTTTATCTTCAGGCTTGTCAGGAAGCGTACTTCGAAATCTAGAGCAAAGAGGAAAAACCATGTATACCGGAATCGTACAGCGCATGTTGCCGATCGAGCAATTAACACGCAAGCCAGGGCTAATGAGCTTCAGCCTCAATTTCGATGATGAATTACGAGCCGATCTTGAGCAGGGCGCTAGTGTTGCCGTGAACGGCTGTTGCTTCACCGTAACAGACCTCAAAGGGCCCCTAGTGAGCTTTGATGCCATTCAGGAGACTCTTGACCTGACCAATCTGAAACAACTAAAAGTGGGCACGCAGGTCAACATTGAGCGTTCGGCGAAATCCGATGCTGAGGTCGGTGGGCACATCCTATCGGGACACATCGTTGACACCGCGCGTGTTATCGATATCGAACTCACTGAGAACAATCAGCGCCTAACGTGCCAGGGCGATCCCAGTTGGCTGAAGTTTGTTTTCAATAAAGGCTACTTAGCTGTCAATGGCTGCAGCCTGACGGTGGCTCATTTAGATAGGGATGCTTCAACCTTTGCCATTAATCTCATCCCCGAAACGCTCGCCAGGACTAATTTTGAACAATTAAAAGTCGGCGATGAGCTGAATATAGAAGTTGAGTCCCAGACCCAGGTCATTGTCGAAACCGTCGAACGTATTATGGCCGAGCGATTCGCTCAGTGACTTGAGATCAGGCGCCATTGCTTTAATATGCCGCCCAACGCGTTAGCGCCTAGTTAGAGACTTCCATGCCCGACCTACAGCTATTCGATACATACGAGCGGAAAATACGTCCGTTCGTGCCGCTTACCCCCGGTAAGGTCGGTTTGTATTGCTGTGGACCTACAGTGTACAACTTCGCGCATATTGGCAATCTACGCACTTACGTCTTTGAAGACATTCTGCACCGTGTGCTGCTCCTAAACGGCTACGACGTTAACTACGTGATGAACATTACCGATGTCGGCCACCTGACCTCAGACGCTGATTCCGGCGAAGACAAGATGGAAGTCGGTTCACGAGCGTCGGGTATGACGGCCTGGGAGATGGCTGACTACTATACCGAGGCTTTTCAGACGGACCTTGCCTTGCTAAATATTGATAGCCCTGACATCTGGTGCCGCGCAACGGACCACATCAAGGAGCAAATCGAGTTCATCGAGGATTTGGAGGCGAAGGGATACACCTACCGAAATAGCGACGGCATCTATTTCGATTCGCGGAAGCTGAACAGTTATGGCTATTTAGCGCGTCTCGACATAGAAGGATTGATGGCAGGCGCGCGGGTGGACAATGAACGCCGCCATGTCACTGATTTCGCGCTGTGGAAGTTTTCTCCAGCCGACGAACAGCGGCAGATGGAGTGGGAAAGCCCCTGGGGAACTGGTTTCCCCGGTTGGCATATCGAATGTTCAGCCATGTCCGCCAAATATCTGGGTGACTTTTTTGATATCCACTGTGGTGGTGAAGACCATATTCCTATCCATCACACAAACGAAATCGCTCAGACCGAGGCCAGTCGTGGCACGCGACTCGCGAACTTTTGGATGCATGGCTACTTTTTACAACTCGACAACGCCAAGATGTCAAAATCCACAGGTGAGTTTTTACGCTTGAAGGCGCTGATCGAGCGAGACATTGACCCACTGGTGTATCGATATTTTTGCTTAACCGCCCACTACCGAACCCAGATGTCGTTTAGCTGGGAGTCTCTCAATTCAAACGGTATCGCGCTGCGCAGGCTCTACGAAGCTTCCTATGAGTGGGGCGATGCTAGCGGGGAACCACTTGCAGACTACATGGAACGGTTCATGACTTGCGTGAATGACGATCTCAATATGCCACGCGCACTGGCGGTGACGTGGGATCTCGTGAAGTCAGATGCAGCGCCGGGACAAAAGAAAGCCACGCTGCTGGCATTTGATCAAATTTTTGGTTTGAAGATCGAGACCTGGGAGCCAGTCATTCTGGCTGTACCGGAAGAAATTTTACTGGTCGCTGACGCGCGCGAAGCCGCGCGTAAGAACAAGGAGTGGGCGAGGGCGGACGAGTTGCGTGACGAAGCTCTAGCTGCCGGTTATGTGATCGAAGATACACGCGACGGCCCCAGGGTTAAAAAGAAAGCTTAAGAAAGAAGGTTAATAGGCCTAGTGGTCTAAGCGCCACTGATCAATATCAGTGGTGGGGCTTTCGATAAGCTCAATACCCATGAAGAAGTCACCATTTGAGGCCGATTCACTCCAACAAACGTTGCTGGTCAGAAAATACTTACCAGGGCGGCGTGGGCTTTCGACCCAAAGATCAATTTTACTGCCTGCTGGGATCGGCGCTTCGCTGGAGATTCGAAGACCGGTAGAGGAAACATCAAGCGCGTGACAGCTAAATGTAGTGCCAACCAAATGCTGCTCTTGGCTAGACGTCACTTGTACAAAGAGCCGCTCACTACTGGCTGTTCGAGTTGCAACTCGACGTTCGGCTGTTTGACTCATGAGCCTGCCCCCTGTGGACTTAAGATAATTTCGGGCGTCAGTAAGGCTGATGATTTTGGAGTGAAGCATCGATGTTGCCATTCTTTTACCCGATATTTGTCGTTGTTGTTAGCTAGTACAATGCGAACGCCGTGCCAAGTTTTGAAAAAATTAATATATACAGATAAAACAATCACTTAAATGACTTTCCGATTTAAAAACCAAGAATTGTTCCGGTATACTCACTGACGAATATTGTCGAGACTGAACGTCAGAGGACGTAATTGAGCAACTTTTATCAAATACTGCAGCAGCGACGCGCGAAGACCAACTCTTTGCTATGTGTGGGATTGGATACCGACCCTGATCGGATTCCACAAATTCTCGCCAATGATCCCGACCCGATGTTTAGCTTTAATCGCGAGATTATTGATGCCACTCACGATCTGGTGGCCTGCTACAAGCCACAGATCGCCTACTATAGTGCCGTTGGTGCCGAAGATACGCTGATTGCCACAATCGAATATGCCCAGAAACTAGGTGTACCGGTCCTCTTGGACGCTAAGCGCGGTGATATCGGAAGTACCGCAGAAATGTATGCGAAAGAGCTATTCGGTCGATTTAGGGCCGATGCCGTCACCGTAAACCCCTATATGGGCTTGGATGCCATGCAACCGTTTCTGGATTACGTGGATAAGGGAATTTATATACTCTGTCGAACGTCAAACCCAGGCGGTAGCGATCTGCAGAACTTGATTCTCGAGGGCGGCAAGATGGTTTATGAACATGTCGCTGAAAAAGCAGCAGGTGACTGGAATGGTCACAATAATGTCGCACTCGTCGTCGGCGCCACTCGCCCGGAAGAGATTGGACGAATTCGCTCTATTGTCGGTGAAATGGAATTTCTACTGCCTGGCGTTGGCTCTCAGGGGGCTGATATCGAGGCGTTAATGAAGAACGGGCAGGGTGGTGGTCTTACGATCAACTCATCCCGGAGTGTCGTCTATGCTTCTGAACAGTCTGATTTTGCCGTTGCTGCGCGCCGAGTGGCCGAAGCAACGCGGATGGAGATCAACCGTTACCGCTAACCGGCACATCAACCCGCACATTAGCCCGCACAACATCAGGTTAATGATCAGATCCATGCTTTTTGCGGCTTTGGGTGTCATTACCTGGTTAGCTCTTACACCCGCGCCACCGGACATTTCAAATATCATCGGTTGGGATAAAGCCAACCATGCGTTCGCCTTTTTTGTTTTGGCCGGACTGGGGCAATACTCCGTACAGTATGCTGATAGGGTCATTTGGTTTCTGATAGCCCTTTACGGGGTCGCCATTGAAGTCTGCCAAAGCTACTTAGGCTACCGATACTTTGAGCTAACAGACCTGCTCGCTAACGTTACCGGCATTGGCCTCTTTGTGCTTTGCAGCCCGCTATTGCTAAAGTTACCTGCTTTACAGGCGTTGAAAACGAACAAGACATTGAATACAAATAAGGAACTGACTCATGGTTAAACAACTGATCTTCAAACTGATGATGGCGGCATTGTTAATCCCGTTCGCAGCACAGGCAGACTGGCTGCTGGATGAACAAGCTTCAGCCATTGGTTTCGTATCCATCAAGAACGGTGCGGTCGTCGAGTCGCATCACTTTAAAACCTTGTCGGGCATTATTTCAGAAGATGGTCAGGCCAGGGTCATTATTGATCTCGATAGCGTGGAAACCCTGATTCCTATTCGTAACGAACGAATGCGGAGCCTGTTGTTTAAGACCACCGAGTATTCAGAAGCTTTTGTTAGCGTCGATTTGGCGATGGGCAAATTTAACACCCTCGCAACTGGCAGCAGCATGATGGAGTCGCTAGAAGTAGACGTTACGATTAGTGGCGTTACGGCGTCGGTTACCGTCCCGGTAACCGTGACGAGAAGTGCCGACAGCGTGATCGTCAGCAGCATTAAACCAGCCGTGATCAGCGCAGGAAATTGGGGCCTCATGCCGGGCATTGAAGCACTGCGGGCGATCGCAGGCTTAACATCAATTACACCCACCGTGCCGGTAAGCTTCACCTTAAAATTCGATCACGGCATAGCCCTTAGCCAATAGCTCTTAGGGCGCCTTAGAGGTCAAATTCTGCGTAAATAGGACAGTGGTCTGAGGGCTTATCCATACCGCGAATTTCATAGTCGATACCCGCGTTCAACAACTTTGAGCGCAGGACTTCTGTCGCAAGAATCAAATCGATGCGCAAACCGCGCTTAGGCTCTCGCTCAAAACCACGACTACGATAGTCGAACCAGCTGAATAGGTCGTCTGCCTCGGGTGCAACGTGCCGATAGGTATCAAACAGCCCCCACTGAATAAGTTGCTCGAGCCATTCTCGTTCTTCCGGCAAAAAGCTGGTCTTACCGTCTTTAAGCCAACGCTTCATATTTGCCTCGCCGATGCCAATGTCTAAATCAAGCGGCGCCACGTTCATATCCCCCATAATGAGCGTCGGCTGGTTTGAGTCACACTCCCTCTGCAAGAATGCCAATAACTCGACATAGAATGCCGCCTTGGCCGGAAACTTCGTCTCGTGTTTGCGACTTTCGCCCTGAGGAAAATAACCGTTCGCAACCTTGACCCTCGTGCCGTTGACTTCGATATCCGCACTCACAAACCGCTTTTGACTTTCGTCCGTATCGCCAGGAAAACCAGTCTGGACATTGGTCATCGGTGATTTAGTGAGGAGGGCAACACCGTAGTGCGTCTTCTGACCGGTAAATGCAGCGTGATAGCCAAGTGATTCTATCGCTTCGAGAGGAAAATCCTCATCGGTGACCTTGGTTTCCTGCAAGCCAATCACTTCTGGCTGATATTTAGTGATGACAGCCTCGAGCTGATGTAAACGCACGCGGACACTATTAACATTGAAGGAAACAGCTTTCATAGGATAATACCGAGTTGTGCAGCCACCGCTTGATTACGGTGGCATCGGTTTGAAAAGAAATTTAAGCGCGCCTAGACAGTCTGACTGACTCAGGCACGTTTATTAAGAGAAGCTTGGCTATTCGCGCTTGCCAGTAACCAGATCACGAAACTTATCGAGCAAAGTTTCATATTTGTAATCTGTAAACTCGCCGGCATCAAAGTACATACCATGCTGATCGGGACAGGCCTCGTACCAGATATGGGGCTGTTTAGGGTCGGAAACCTTCTCCATTTTTTTGTCACAGCGCGGACAGTTAATCTCGTCAACCTTGTTGTATTCCTTGCCGACTTCGGGATCCCCAGAGTCAATAAACTCTGACATCCACTTACTTTTAAGCTGTTCAGCTTCACCTGCATCAAACCAGATGCCTTTACAGTTGGTGCATCGGTCAATGACCAGATTACGCCCGTAGGTGACTTCTTCCATGGCTGATTGGCATTTAGGACATTCCATAAAATACTCGCTTGTCGGTAAAGTTTAACGATCGTTAAGAAGCGATGCGTCATCAACGAATAACCATGCGGTCTCCGTCATTAATATTGAACTGAGTATACACGACCTGTTTTAGAACCGTCACGGCCCCAGGGGACATAGTTATAGATCCAAGCACCCCACTATCCCCATACCCGACTTCGCATAATACATATTATGTTAAATTATAGAAAACGACTACGGATGGCGTTACATCATCCCTCCCGTCTAAGTACTTTTTGTAAATTGTAGGTTCGCAGTTCCGTCCGCATCTTTTTTAGACTTCACAGACTTCATAGTCTTCATAGTCTTCATAGTCTTCATAGTCTTCATAGTCTTCATAGTCTTCATAGTCTTCATAGTCTTCATAGTCTTCATAGTCTTCATAGTCTTCATAGTCTTCATAGTCTTCGTAGCAAGCGTCATCCATTCAATCGTGTGCAGGGGTTACTATCACTTTGACGATGGTCGAGTTTCTGGAACCTGCCGGTGAAAACTTAGCGGACCTAGGTGACTAAGGCTGATTGATTGCGCTGAAGGCTCTGATTACGCTGAAAGCTCTGATTACGCTGAAGGCTCTGTTCAAGCTGAAGGCTCTGTTCAAGCTGAAGGCTCTGTTCAAGCTGAAGGCTCTGTTCAAGCTGAAGGCTCTGTTCAAGCTGAAGGCTCTGTTCAAGCTGAAGGCTCTGTTCAAGGTTCAAGCTGAAGGCTCTGATTACCCTGATGGATTTGACTAGGATCATGGCTTTTTGAATACGAGCAATTATGGGGAAACGAATAGGATCGGGCTAAATTCTAACCCGACCCCAAATTTTAACGCCAGCCCGCACGATCGTAAATCATAACCGCCTGCGCCTGCCGCTTACCATAGGTCGCTGCATTCACCTGGTCTTCTTTGAAATCGCCCAGTTCAGCAATTGGGCCGGTCGCCCTACCCACTATAGGATACTCATTGTTACCTTCAGCGAACAAACGCTGGGCAAATTCGCTGGTTAGATATTCCACAAACTGAATCGCTGCGGCTCTGTTAGGTGCATAACGAGTAACCCCAGCACCGCTAATATTAATGTGGGTACCACGGCCATCCTGATCCGGAAAAACAATACCCAGTTTCGCCACGACCGCCTTGTCCGCTGGATCGTCGGAGGCCATCAGCCGCCCTAGATAATAGGTGTTCGCAACTGTCACTCCACACTCACCACTCGCCACTGCGCGTAACTGGGCGGTATCGTTGCCCTGGGGTCGTCGCGCAAAATTCTGCACGACACCTTCTGCCCATCGCTGCGCTGCGGCTGCACCAGTTGTTTCAATCAGCCCCGCCAACAACGATAGGTTGTAGATGTTCGCCGATGAACGCATACAAACTCGACTGCGATACTCTGAATTTGTCAGGTCTTCATAATTGGCCGGCACGCGTAACCCTTCATCTTTGCGATAGACAATGACCCGGGCTCGTTTTGAAAGCCCAAACCACAGATTGTCAGGGTCTCTGAGATACTCAGGCACCCGCGCGTCAAGGGTCGCGGAATCAACCTGTTGAAAGATGCCAGCTTCGGCCGCGCGCCAGAGGCGCCCTGCGTCGACAGTGATGAGAATGTCCGCCGGGCTCAACTCGCCTTCCGCAAGAATGCGTTCAATCAACGCGTCAC
>JBNMQM010000044.1:0-35985 GCA_051278195.1 Candidatus Azotimanducaceae bacterium | reverse complement strand
GAACTGGAAAACTCATCCGATTTTTCTGGCAGCGGCGATAGTGACCAAAGTAATAGTTTGAGCGGCAATATCGCGGTCACCATTGCCGAGGTCTTGCCCAATGGCAGCTTTATTGTGCGAGGCGAAAAATGGATGCGGCTGAATCAGGGAGACGAGTTTATTCGGATCAGCGGCATGATTAGGCCTGAGGATATCGACGCAAAAAATTCGGTGGATTCGACTCGCATTGCCAATGCACGAATCAGTTACGGCGGTAAAGGCACTATTGCGAATAGTAATGAGATGGGTTGGTTAGCCAGGTTTTTTGTTAGCCCACTGTTCGGCATTTAAAGGATAAACGATATGTTACTGACGAGAACACTCACACTGCCGATGGGCCTTTTTCTGAGCTTTGTGCTTAGTCTTAGCCTGACCACTCAGCAGGCACATGCCCAACGACTCAAAGATATGGCCAACATTGCGGGTGTGCGCTCGAACCAACTCATCGGTTATGGCCTCGTCGTGGGCCTCGATGGTACAGGTGACCAGACGACTCAGACGCCGTTTACCATCCAAACCTTCAATAACATGATGACGCGATTTGGGATTACCCCGCCGGAGGGAGTTACGCCGCAACTTAAGAATGTTGCTGCAGTGGCGATTCATGCGGAACTGCCTGCATTCGCCAAGCCAGGCCAGACGATCGACATTACGGTGTCCTCGATTGGGAACTCTAAGAGCTTGCGCGGTGGGTCACTATTGATTGCGCCGCTCAAAGGCATCGACGGCAATGTCTATGCGATCGCCCAGGGCAATCTCGTTGTCGGTGGCTTTGGTGCCGATGGCTCTGATGGTTCTTCGATCACGGTCAACGTGCCGAGTGTCGGACGCATTCCCAGTGGCGCGTCTGTGGAGCGTGAACCGCCCTCTGGTTTTATGCAGGGCGACCTAACTTTCAACCTGCACCAACCCGATTTCACCACCGCGAAACGTATTTCTGACCTGATCAACGAACTGTTAGGTCCTGATGTCGCTTATGCTTTGGATAGCGCTTCTGTGCGTGTCAGTGCCCCTATCAGTGCCAATGAACGCGTGTCCTATTTATCGGTTCTGGAGAATTTGGAAATCGAAGCCGGCGAAGCGGCGGCAAAGGTCATTATCAATTCTCGCACCGGCACCATCATTATTGGTCAGCATGTCGAAGTATCGCCTGCAGCGGTGACGCATGGCAGCCTAACAGTGACGATTTCCGAAGCAACAGGGGTGAGCCAGCCCAATCCTTTTGGTGATGGTGAAACCGTTGTGGTGCCCCAGTCTGAAGTCGACATTACGGAGGAGTCGAAGCGCATGTTTCATTTCGCGCCGGGCGTTTCTCTTGAAGAGATCGTGGCCGCGGTCAACCAAGTGGGCGCAGCGCCTGGTGATCTAATGGCGATCCTTGAAGGCTTAAAACAAGCGGGTGCACTGAAAGCTGAACTGGTTGTGATCTGATGAGTTTCGCACTTGAAAGTCGCATGGAAATGAGCCGGCAACTGGCTGTTTCGCCAGACATAGGCAGTTTACAAAAGTCATCTGCCAACAGTCCGGAAGCATTGGGCGCCGTCGCCAAAGAATTTGAATCCTTGTTTATGAACATGATGATGAAATCGATGCGCTCCGCCAATAGAACACTGAGTGAAGGAAATTACTTTAATTCTTTCGAGAGCAAAATGTACGAGGACATGCTCGATGAAAAACTGAGTGTCAGCTTGAGCGAGAACGGCGGCCTGGGTATTGCGGATCTGTTGATGCGCCAGTTTGCGCCAGCCGCTAGAACCCCTAGTTATGACCTCGAATCTATCGAACCAGGCAGCACTTCTGAAGGCGCTTCCGTCTTATCATCCGACCTCTCTTTAAACAACAAAGTATTTCCAGCTGACCGTCGTGCGGCCTTCGATGACCCCGTTAGATTTGTCGAGGAGATGCTGCCCAAGGCGGAGCAAGCGGCCCGCGCGCTGGAGACAAAACCTGAATTTATTGTTGCTCAAGCTGCACTTGAAACAGGCTGGGGCAAGCATGTGATGTTCAATGGCGAGGGTATGAACAGCCACAACCTATTTGGCATTAAGGCGAATAGCGATTGGCAGGGCCCAACGGTGAGTATCGAGTCACTCGAAATCAATCATGGCGTGGCTGAGCAGGTTAAAAGCCCATTCAAGGTTTATCCCGATTATGAAACAGCTTTTCGTGACTATGCCGCGTTGATCGGCAACAACGAGCGCTATCAAGACGTAACCGGCAGTCAGGATATCGAAGCCTTTACCCAGGGTTTAGCTCAGGGCGGCTATGCCACAGATCCACAATACGGGCAGAAGATTGCCGGCGTGTTGGATCATCTTAAAGGGTCCCAGTTCGCGATGAGGGACGACTAGTGTCACTACTAAATATTGGTGTCAGCGGCTTGTTGGCCAATCAGGCCGCGCTACGTACCGTCGGCCATAATATTTCTAACGCAGACTCTCCTGGCTATAGTCGCCAGAGCGTTGAGCAAGCTACGACCACGCCCCGATTTACGGGTGCGGGGTATCAAGGTACGGGTGTTGAAGTGGAAGGCATTCGTCGTATCGTCGACGAATTTGCCGTCAGCCAATTGCGCCTAGATAGCAGCGTTTTTCAGGAGCTGGAAACATTCTCGAACAACATTGAACAAATTGACTCGCTACTCGCGGATGCCACCACCGGGCTTGCACCGGGTATACAAAATTTCTTCGGCGCCCTTCATGCGGCGGCAGACGATCCAACATCAGTGCCCGTGCGTCAATTGGTGATTAGTGAAGCCGAAGGTTTGGTGCAGCGATTTGGTACTGTGCAAACAAGACTAGAGCAGCACAACAGCACGCTGAATCAGCAGCTCGACTCCATCGCCAGTGAAGTTAGCAGCCTGGCAAGAGGCATTGCAGATCTGAATAACAATATTGTCGCGGCATCGGGTCGAGGGCAAAATTCCGCACCGAATGATTTGTTAGACAAGCGCGATGAGCTGTTGCGGCAGTTATCCGGGTTGGTTTCGGTGAATGTGGTTTCAAAAGCACAAAATGCCGTGGATGTTTTTATCGGCAGCGGTCAGGGTCTTGTAGTGGGTGACCGCGCCAGTGAATTACGAGCAGTTCCAGGTGAGACGGATCCCTTTCGCAAAGATCTAGCCTTTGTGAACGGCAACATTGAGCAAACAGTCACGCGGCTGATCACGGGCGGTAAGCTAGGCGGCATTCTTGATTTTCGCGACCAGATATTGGATCAAACCATTAACAGCGTGGGCCGTATTGCGCTGACGATCAGTGACAGCATTAATGAACAGCACGCCCTGGGTCTGGATTTAGACGGTTTGTTTGGCGGCTTGTTCTTTGCCGACATCAACTCGGCGGAAAACTCACGCGCTCGCATATTTGCCGACAAAGATAACCGCTCCGGCAACGAAACCCAGCTGAACGTCACGATCTCCGATACCAATCAGCTGTCAGAATCTGACTACGTCTTATCCTTTCCTGGTCCTGGCGGCCAACGCTATGTACTGAGTCGCATCGATGATGGTGCCGTAATTCAAAAAGGCATTCTCGCTGGCGCACTGCCAGACACCATTGAGGCAGAAGGGTTTGTCATCAATGTCGAGAGTGGTGCCATTCAGGAAGGTGACCGTTATTTGATTCAGCCAACCCGCTTTGGTGGCAGAGACATTAGCGTCGAAATTGAACGACCCGAGCGACTGGCGGTAGCCTCGGCGATTAGTGCGCAAGCCAGTCTAGGTAATAACGGCACGGCAAAAATATTGTCGACCCAGGCGATTGATGTCACGACACCTTCCTTTGATGTGCCGGGTGATCTGGCGCCGCCATTAGTGATTGTGTTTACTAGCCCCGAAACTTATGACGTATTGGATAACACCGACCGGGCTAAGCCGGTTGATTTGGTGCCGCCACTGCGTAATCAGCGCTTTACGCCAGGCATTCAAAATCGCATGTTGCCAGATTCCGCGGGCCAAACCTCAGTGACCAGCGATGGTCAACTAGCGGGTCGATTGCCCAACAATGTCACGTTGGCGCCGCTAGAAATTTCCACGAATGGTTATGCCGATGAGACCCTAACCCTGACAACGGTGAATCCCGCGACCGGCATTGTGTCGGTGCAGCCAGCGATTGAAGTGACCGCAGGTGAACCAGCATCATCGATTGCGAGGAGTTTGAATGCTTTAACGGGCGTCACTGCAAGCGCCGTAACCAGCTTGCAAATTTCCGATTTTAGAAATGCTGAAGACGGTGATCTGCCGATGGTGTTAACCATTAACGGCATTACCGTGAATACCCCAACCGATCCGAATGAGCCAGGATTGCTGTCTCCTAACTATCTAGCGGACATTATTTCGGCCAACTCCAATTTTGCCAACGCCGGTATTACCGCCAAGAGCGATGGTGAAATACTGACGCTGACGTCGATTGCCGGCGATGATATTACCGTTGGCGTAAGCGGTGATGCAGGCGACACCTTGATCTTAACCGACCAGTTTGGTGGAACGCTGCCAATTTTTGGTGCCGGCGGCAGTACGCCAGCGGTTCTCTCCGGTGATGCCGATATTTCGGCCGGATTTAATTTCCAACTCGGTGGCCCTTACCGACTAAGCCTAAACGTTAATGGCGGCGTCACAGAAGAAATTTTGTTGGGTGGCAATCAAATTCTTGGCTCTGATGTTGTCCGCGAATTGCAGAACAAAATTAATGCGACGAACAATGTGGGTGGCGATGTGGTGGTGTCCATGGACCTGCAAGGCCAGATCAGCCTCACAACCGGGGCGCGAGGTGACCAGGCCAATATTCAGATTGTGGATGTCTCACCAGGACTGAATTCCGCACTGGGTCTGGTACCCGATAGTTCAGTGGGCGCGGAAGTCCGTAATGAAGTAACCGTGGGCGGTGTTATAGATGTTGTGATGGAAGAGGGCGTTAGCATCAACTCTAGCGCCGCTCAGGTCACAGGTAATCTGTTCACGGCAAACCCCGAAGCACGAAGCACTTATCTGGGCTACCAGGTCATCATTGATGGCATTGCCGAAGCTGGCGACAAGTTTGTGGTGGAGTTTAACGCCGACGGCGTGTCGGATAACCGTAACGGTCTCGCGCTTACCTCAATTGAAACCCAAAAACTTCTCGAGGGCTCTAGTGTCAGTATGCAAGAGTCCTATGGTCGCATGGTGGAGGTAGTCGGTGCACGAACTGCGCAAGGGCAGATTAATGCTGAAGCGAGTGAATCGCTGTTACTCCAGTCACAGCTCGCCCGAGACAGTATTGCGGGGGTGAGTCTGGATGAAGAGGCGGCTGATCTGATTAAGTATGAATTGGCCTATAACGCGTCAGCTCAAGTGATCTCCGTTGCGAGAAGTCTGTTCGATACCTTGCTCAATACCTTCAGGTAGATAACACATGCGTATAACCACCATTCAAACTTTTAATCGCGGTATCGCAGATATTCAGCGCGTCAGTAGAGCCGGCAATGACACGCAAGCGCAAATATCGACTGGCAGGAAGTTTCTCCGTCCTTCTGATGATCCGGTGGCGGCCACCAGAATTTTGCAGCTCAACCAAGAGATTGTTTCCCGGGAACAGTATCAGCGCAACATTATTTCAGTGACCAACCGACTGTCTTTAGAAGATTCTATTTTAACCGGTGTGGGCGATGTGTTGCAGCGAGTGCGAGAAATTAGTATTCAGTTAGGCGATGGTTCGCTGAGTAAGGACGACCGTGGCTTTCTCGCGGAAGAGGTGAATATACGCCTCGAAGAACTGCTCGGGCTACTGAATACCAAAGATGCCAATGGAGAGTTCATTTTTGCTGGTTACAAAGGCAGCACACAGCCATTCGTGGATGGCGGAGGCGGAGGTTATAAGTTTCAGGGCGATGAGGGTGAACGCCTGGTGCAAATTGGCGCGACAACATTTATCGCGTCGCGTGACTCTGGCAAAGCACTGTTTGAAGAAGTGCCTTCAGACTCCAATACTTTTTTGACGACCAATAACCCTCGTAACACGGCTGTGCCACCGGCGAATATTACGGTGGGTCAGGTGATAGACCAGGAAGCATTCGATGCGTTTTATCCTGAAGATGCCTATATCGAATTTGAGTCGGCGGATGCCATCACGCCGCCCGGCTTAAATTATACAGTGCGGCGATCATCGGATAATCGGGTAATAGAAGGTTTGCAGAACGAGCGCTTTGTCTCAGGCGATCTGATTAACTTTCAGGGTGTTGGTGTTCGTATAGCAGGTACGCCAGATCCGGGTGACAGCTTTATCATCGAATCATCTTCGCAGCAGAGTATTTTGACCACCATTGGGCGAATGGTAGAAGGCTTTCGTGCCTTTGATGATTCGCCCGAGGGTAAGAAAATGGTGGCGGATCTCGTCGCAACGACCATCAAGAATTTGGACAATGCCCAGACGAGTATTTTGGAAGGCCAGAGTAAAGTAGGCGCTCGCTTGAACACCCTTGATAGTACCCAGGCACTGCATGAGAATATTGATCTGGTCAGCAAAGAAGTATTGTCTGATTTGCAGGATGTCGATTTCGCTGAGGCGGTTAGCCGCCTCAGCCTTGAAACCTTCATTTTGGAAGCGGCGCAACAGAGTTTTGCTAGGATCGCCAATCTATCCCTATTTAACTCCCTATAAGACTGCTCTAGCGCCGTTCCGATGGTGCTTAGACTGGATTAACCACGATATAAGCATGATCTGGCAGTGCGCCTTCTAGTACGGTTCGATAGGTCGCCTCAACATCACTGCTTTCTTCAATGGTGACCCACTGATCAACGTCACCTAAAAAGCGATCCCAAGCGCCTCCCAATGCGGTTTGAAATTTTTCGGCGCCCCACTCTGCGTGGCGCTTTTGAATCTGGCTGGGGGCAAAAAACATGGTGGGTGCGGCACCGGGCAGTGTTTTTGGATCCTGTCCGCCACGGGCATCGTAATGGGTAATACCGACGCCACAGCTATTCACGAGATTGCTATTAAAGTGGTTGTGAATCTGAGATAACACATCGCGATTACCGGACATATCGACATAAGCAGTGGCTAGACTGGCATCGATATCGCTGACTGCATCGTAGGTGGCGACTTCGTCATACAAACCCATATTAGCCACAAAGTTGGCATTGCCCTTTGAGGTCAGGCCGATTACTTTGATGTCCCTGTCTTTCAAAAGATAGGCCATCGAGAACGCAGTTTTGCTGCTGGCGCTGGATAGAATGATCTGCTTTGCGCCGAAAAAGTCATTGTCAGCAAAGAAATCGTCTAGGACAAATCCGGTAGTAAATAGTGGCCGGTAAACCATTTGATGATTGTCGAACTCCGGCGCGTAGCCAGTCTCCGGTGTCATCAAGCTATATTGGTTATAGGTGGGGGGCAGCGCCGCACGGTGTTCCGCGCCATCAAACAAGCCGCGTTCATTGACTTTCTTTGGCTCGATGACCAGATAGCTAGACATTGGATAGTAGCCATAATAGCGAGCGCCAGGCTGAACATCAGCCGATTTACTCTCGACCACGGTGCCCACGCCCCATACTGGAATACGCCCCTGATCTCCGTCCGCGGGGAAAAACTGCCAGTAGCCAATCATATCGCCAGCGACACCATAGGTAATGTTATTCGCTGTCAGCGCGTAGCGATCCACACGGATCAGTGTTTGTCCGTCGCTTATCTCGGGTTTGGTGGTGGCTTGTATCGTGGTATTGCCAAGATTGGCCCGTTCAACCAGAAAATTGTGCTCGCTCATGTGTAGCCCCTGTTATTCATGAAATGTGACAGGGGCGTATCATTGATGCTGGAGTATGTAACTGTCAAATCCGGCCTGGGTGAGCAGGAGCGAGCCGAGCTCCGCTCGGCGGCCCGGAGTGGCCACAACATAAACGGTTTCCTGGTCCATTTTGGCAAAGTGGCTACGGAGTAGTTGTAGCGGAATGTTCTCGGTGCCTGCGACGATTTCGACTTCAATTTCACTGGGGTGCCTAACGTCAATCAAACTGATCTTTTGCTCGCCGCCAGCAATGACATTGCGAACTTCATCCAGGGTGACATATTCAGAAGCCGGTTTTACCAGTAAATCGTTAAACTGTTCCTTGCCGAGTCGCATCAAGATGCCAGGGGTAAGCATGGTCACCGTGGCGTTACGCTTCTTGTCGCTGATCAGCGCATCCTCACCGAAGCTGGCACCCGGGCCAATTTTTTTCAAGTGTTCATGTTGTTCGTCTGTGTTGTGATCAATGCTGGCCTGGCCTTGTTTGATCACATAGAAATAGTCCCCCGTCGCGCCTTGTCGAATGACTTCATCACCTTCGTTGAAATTGATAGGAGAAAAATTTTGAAACAATGCCTGGATATTAGCCGGCGGTACAAAGTCGAACAGCCGTGAACTGAGCAGTCGGGTCATCCAGTCGTCATCGCTGCTGTCATCATCGGTGGCTTGGTCAACTGTCATGATCAGATCGAGCGTATCTTGATCCATGCTTATCATTAGACAGTCCACTGTCGCGATGGCGGTGTGCTGGTAGTGCTCGGCTTCTTCCAGGCAGCGGCAATTGTTAGGGGCGTCTGAATCTTGCTGGGTGGTTTGGAATTCAGCGTTTACCAGATCGATGCTACCGCTCAATAACCACCAGCAAGCCTCTCTTGTGTCTTCCCGTTTGAATACCACCTTGCCTTTTGGTGCGTTTGTTAAGGTGGCCGAACGGCAAGCTTCTTCAAGCGCGTTTGCTGTCAGTAATTGGAAGGGGGAAAACCGGCCCAACATTTCGGAGGTAATGATCAATTAGAGTGGCCCTAAAAATAAGTAGCGGTATTGCATTAAATATAGACAAAAAAAAGGCCGGCAGGGTGCCGACCTCAAAAGACTCTTTCGCAGACTGCACCGCGAAAGAATAAAGAGCTACTTTTTAAGACAGGGGTTTGGTCAAAAAATTTCTATCGGCGGCGAGTTTTTCTAACTCTGGTTCAGATTCGGTTCAGGTTCAGGTCTTTTTCTGGCAGTGAAACTGGTACATCGCTTTGAAAATGTAGGGGTTGTTTTGCTCGAACTCGTGCCAGTGATCCAGGCTCAAGAGCTGTTCACCATAAATTGCTTTGAACGCGGGCACAATATCCGCAGCGGGATGGTCGAAGCCAAGAAACTCAAGGCCATTCCGTTCAAGTAGGTCTTTGATCTCGATGAGGTCAAATTGATGTTCTTGAACGTGAAACAAGAGGTCTCGGCACTCCGAGGTTGAGAAAAAGTCCCGTGATAGCTTTGTTAGTGACTGGTCTCCCTGCAAATATTCGGCTCTTAGGTCTCTAATGTTGCTCAGGGATGCATCGGCTCCCTGCCGCCTTGCGTTATTGATTCCAGTTTTGTCCCGGGCGATTCGACTATAAAGACCGAGTCTTAGTAGCCCTTTCTTGCGTAGTCTGGGTAGCAAAGCCTGAAGCCCCTGTTCTGGATTCTGCATATGATGCAAGACGCCCGAACACTCTATGACGTCAAATTTTTCTTCAAGCGCTTCCAGCTCGAGTATATCGCCCTGAACGAACTCGACAAATTCAGATAACCCTAATTCCTCCGCCTTGCGTTTGGCGTAGCCAAGACTGGTGAGGCTGAGATCCATGGCCTTAATTGATATGTCTTTGGCGTACGAGGCGAGTCTGAGAGGCTGTTTGCCAGTGCCGCAGCCGGCGATGAGACAGTTGAGTTGTTTGTTAAATCGTTTGCGATTGGCTGCCGATTGATCGAGGTATGGGTAGCTTTGCAAATAGCCAATTTTTCGGTTTGGAACAAAAACATGATGCCAGAGAGGATAGGGGTTCTCCTCGTACTGGTGCATAACTGCTATCGAGATGTCGTTGGTCACATTGGTGATGCGCTTGATGTTATTGATTAGACTTCGTTCTTCAACGCGATCGAAGAACAGCCGCTTGAAGAGTGTTTGGATTCCTGCTGGCCAGCTCGCGAGGTCGGATTCAGCAATTTTTTGCGCTACCTTAAAACTCGCTAATGGTTCAAACATAGCATATAGACAGATCTCACCCAGTTGTGACTTGAGTTCGCTAGCTGATGTTTCTTTGTTCAGCACAGTTGCTTCGATGTTCTGCAGTAAAATTCGCTCTTCGGTGGATACAGGAAAGGCATACTCGACCTGCTCCGCGTGTTCAGCGAGGGCGATCACAACCGGTTGCAGTGCCTCGGGTAGGTTGCTCTCGATGGCCAGATGAAACACCTGAGCGCGAAGCTGGCTCAAAAATCGTTCAACGTGTGCATCTGCGAGGACAAGGTGCTTCATTGCTTCTAGCAGCAGCCGATCGGAAATGATCGTGGCGAAGTCGAGCTTGGCCGCATCGTTCTCCAGATCGAACTTAAGTTTCAGCACATTCGCTGTGAGTCGATCGACCGCCGAGTTGTCATGCTCTGGTGAATGTAGATACGCAATGAGATGTTGTTCGAATACGGGCGACTTGATGGGTGTTTTGATGTCATGAAAGCAGTTCAATATTGGCTTAAAAAGGCTCGAAGCGCGGTCCTTATCGAGCTCAGAAGCGACCACATAGTTTTTATATGCGGCAACTGCGCTGCCGGAAAACCGTTGCGCATCAGCCATCATCAGCAAAGCAAAAACATGATCAGGGTCGGCAGCCTTTAGGTCCATTGACTGCACGACAGGGGTAAGCGTTTTGATCACGCTTGAATAATGTTCGTCTCGCATTTGTGCTGCCGCAAGCTTAATCAGAGCTTTGCCTTCGTTTGAAGACAAAGTCGACGCTAAAGATTTCCGAGAACTAACGTTCATAGGTTCCTTCCTGTGATCGTAACTAGTGATGATCTTGGTTACTGGTGGTTTCGGCTTTGATGGCGCCCCTGGTTTCCAGCAATGATGATGCTCTAGCATCGTTTCTTTCGAGTGCCTGTTGGACCAGTTGTAAGACCTGCTTGTGTTGAATTTGAATCTGTTCGAGCTCGACGGTGATGTCATGAAACAGCGGCAAACACACCGGTACCTTAAAGAACTGTTCAACGAGGGCTTGCCGTTGATCGGCAATTGACAGCAAGTTTTCCCAGTCGAGGTGATCGGCTGACGAGGTAATGTCGCGGGATAGCGCGGATATGGCCTGCCATTGAGTGCGCTGCAGAGAAAGCGCGTCGTCGGTCCATTCCGTGGCCAGATTAGGTGTTTCCATACTCAAGCTTTCGCTTTTTTGCCGATATCTTCTATTGAGTATAGACAGTGATGACAGGTTTGCTTGGCTTTGGGTCAAAAAATTGACCTGTTTTTGGCTTTTCGTCTTACGCTCTTCTGACGCCTTTTCTAGGCAAAGTGTCACTCTACTGCGACAGCTAAAAAAATCGATTAAAAAGATTAAAGGAATTCTCAAGGCAGTCGTTACCAATCATTGAGCTGTAGTACTTCCTGTGATTTGTTGTTGTTTGGAGGTACTTGGATTAACTGAGCAAACGGTTGCACATAGGTGCTGACCAATGGAGTAAGAAACCATGCCTCAAATTATTAATACAAACATTGCGTCACTGACGGCTCAACGTAACCTGAACTCTTCGCAGTCTGCTAATAGAACTGCATTGGAGCGGTTATCGTCAGGTCTTCGGATTAACAGTGCAAAGGATGACGCTGCTGGGCTTGCTATCTCTACACGTTTCTCTTCACAGATCAGAGGTTTGTCTGTGGCGATTCGAAACGCGGGTGACGGTATTTCCCTCGCACAAACAGCGGAAGGTGCGCTGGATTCAATTTCAAGTTCATTACAGCGTCTTCGAGAACTGGCGCTGCAGTCTTCTAACGCCACTAACTCTGACGTTGACCGAGAAGCACTAAATGCGGAAGCGCAGCAGTTGATTTCAGAAATCACTCGAACGGGTGAGCAAACTGACTTCAACGGTACCAATCTATTAGACGGTAATTTCAACGCTTCCTTCCAGGTCGGCGCAAACGCAGGTGAAACGGTCACATTTGGTATTGCCGAACTCACAGCGTCTAACCTGGGTGGCGGACGAACCGCTGGCGTCAGCGCCATTGGTTCTAGTGCCGGTCTGGGCAACGGCGACCTTGTCATCAACGGCGCGGTGGTTGGACCATCTGTCGCATCTGATGATACGGCTTCTTTCGCTAACTCACCTGCTAGTGCCATTTCAAAAGTTGCCGCAGTTAACCGCGCAACTGAGCAGTCTGGTGTTAAAGCTGAAGTACTCACCAACATTGCTGCTGGTAGTGTCCAAAGCGAAGCTACTGGTGGTGCAAATTCAACAACAGGTGCTATCACTTTGAACGGTGTTGACATCGCGGTTGCGACCGGTGATGTGGATGTGTCTGCTGACCGAACCGGTATTGTGGCAGCCATTAATTCCCGTAGCGGTGAGACAGGCGTAACAGCCGTAGATACAGGAACACGTTTCGGCGGTATTAACCTTGAGGCCGAAGATGGCCGAAATATCACCCTACAATTTTCGTCGGGCACAATATCATCTGCCAGTTCGGGTTTGACCAGTACTGAGACAACGTCTGGTGGCTATACCCTCAGTGCAGAAACATCAGGTACTGCCATTGTGATATCTGAGAGCACCGGTAGCATTTCGAATTCAGGTCTAGTGGCGGGTACTTATGCTGCTAATACAGCTGCGGTTGCGACCGGCGTGCGTACATCTGAAGACGGCGCGCCAGTGATTGCGCCAGTGTTTGATACGCCAGCAGTTGCAGCGACAGTCACAAGCGCGGGGGTTGGTACGCTGGGTGATTTCTCGGGTGCGAACGCGCTTGAGTTCGATATCACGATTAGCGATGCAGTTGATGCATCTGAAAACGGCACTTTCACGGTTAGCGTGAATCAAGATCTAGCAGGTGATTCTGTTCAGGATCTCGCCGATGCCATCAATGGTTCAATTAATGGCTCGATTGCAGTAACTGCCAGTGTAGATGGCGATGGTAATTTACAGATTGCTCGCGACACTGCACAAGCAGGCTCATTAACAGTTAGTAATTTTGCCGATAACGGCACAACCACTGGCGCGGTCGTTGCCACAGCGTTGGGCTTGTCGAGCGGAGCCGTTGGCCAAGGTGCTGACGTGATTTCTGAGGATACAGTCGTTGACGCGGTAGCAGGTTCGGTGACCGGTCAGGCTGCAGTTGATACTTCTGCCCTGGGCGGGACGGTAATTGATACCAGTAATCGAATTTCGTTTGATCTGTCGATCGCAGGTGCGGAAACCCAGTCAGCACAGACTGTTTCTGTCACATTGGATGGCGACGTTGCGCTTAACTCGCTTTCTGATACGAGCGCGGTTGTAGATGCCGTCAACACGGCGATCGCTGAGTCGAGCACGACTATTAACGTTACAGCCTCGGTTGGCGATAACAATGAGTTGGTGCTGACGCGAGATACAGGTGAATCAGGAACAGTAGAGATCTCGAACATCGCTGGTTCTGGTACGGTATCAGACGCAGATGCGGCGGTGGTGCTTGGCTTTGCTCTGGATGATTCGGACGGTAACGGCACAGTGAGTACTAACGGCGCGAATGCGACAACCGTTGGTGAGGTAAATGCTTCCGCTGTTTTCTTCAGTACCGGCAATAGCTTTACCGCCGGTGCAGAGTCAGCCACGACGGTTGCATTTGAGACTGGTGTTGCTGCATCTGCTGTCCTCAGTACAGGTGCTGGTACAAATACAACATCAGGCTCGACCGGCATCAATATGATTGAGGCGGGTTCGATTGAGTTTTCACTTTCTCTAGATAATGGCGAAGCGGTCACGGTTTCAACGGCAACCCAGGCTGGCGTAACAGACGCGAGCCAGGCTGTGGTACTCAGTGCCATCTCGACAGCCGTTGATGCTGCGTTTGGCGCAGGTGAAATTCTGGTGAGCTTCGATAACAACGAACTCGTCTTTGAAACGGGTCCTAAGGGTTCTGCGAAGAGCCTGGAAATCACAGCCGTCGTGGCTAACGATGGGTCTGATGCGCTGGATCTGGCGACTGCAGTTGGCGTCGTTGCCACGGGTGATGGCGGCACAGAGGCGGCGCAGGTAACCGTGGCTGCTGGTACAACGCCAGACTTTGGTTTCGATTTCAATAGCACTGTGACCAGTTTCAGTACTGGTGATACCGGTGATTTGGTGGATCGAGATAATCTTTCATTCGATATTTCGTTTAATAACGATGGCACGATCACGAATGACACGATCACGCTAGACACCGATAGTAGCCCGAAGGGTGCTTCTTTGGCTGTCGCAGTAAATGGTGAAATCGCAGGTGCCGGTGATGAGATAGACGGTACAGGTGCGTTCACAGCCTTAGCCGCTAACGATATTTCCTTCACGTTGGAATACAACGGGGTTAGCGCAGCATTTACCAATACGACAACAGCTGCCACAGGTGCTGATCTTGTGGCTGACCTTCAAGCAAGCATTGATACCAATTTTGCTGCTGCAGAGGGTTTTGGAACCGGAGGCGGGGCCTATACGGCCGGTGATGTCCAGGTCAGCATCGACGCTGACGATAACATCGTGATTACCACAAAGGATACCAACGGAGCATCTAGCCTCGGTATATCCGCTTCGGCAGGTGCAAACTCAGCGACCGTTTCAGCTATTACCACGGGCGAAGGTGTTACTTACAACGTTGCTGACGCTGATATCACTTCAAGCACTTATAGGGGTGATGCATCTGCCAGTGCGAGCACGACGCTGGGTAGTGTTGACGAAACCATTGACTTTGACGGCGCTGGTGAATCCGTGTCCTTCTCCGTTAGTTACACTGCAGACGGTGTGACGACGACTGGGGATGCGACGCTGACGACGGCTAACGCTGGTGCGGGTAATTTCAACGATATGGTGGATGACCTGCAAGCTTCTATCAATACCGCTTTAGGTACAACTGACTCGATCGTTGTGTCCTACGACAGTGTTGGTGGGGATTTCGCATTTACCAGCGCTGATACTGGTAGTGATGTGTCATTCGAACTCTCGAACTTTTCCTCAGAAACCGGGGCCAGCCTAGCAGCGCTAGGTGTTAACGCCACTACGACCGTTAGCGGTGCAGGCTCTGACTTTGATGCGGATGCTGCGTTCCTGAATGATGTAAACACAAAAATTGCCGCCTCGACGATTGGTACTGATGTTACAGCTTCGATCGATCAGGACAGCAACCTGGTGTTCACCACAGCGGCAACCGGTGAAGCGATCGACCTGACGGTGGGTAACTTTGTCGGCAGTGCAGCTGCACTCGGCGCCTTAGGTGTTGATGGAACTGAGCGTGCCTATGGACCTGAGCTGACGATCTCAACTGGCCTTTCGGCAACTGCCGGAGATGCCGGTGGTGATGGCGCGACAGGCATTAATTTATCAGGTGGTGCTGCTGCTGGTTATAGTTTCGATATCTCTTTCAACGGCGGAGCTGCTGTTACCGTAGCAGATGCCGGTGGTAGTGCTGTTACTAATGCGACGGCTAACCAGCTAGTGCAGAGTATCCAAACCGATCTTGACGCAGCCTTTGCTACAGCAGCTGGGGCGGGTACCACGGGTGCAGGTGTCGATGCTTATACCTCGGGTGACATCATTGTTTCTATCAACAACTCTGGAGAGTTGGTGTTTTCAAATACCAACGCCGATGCGAATGCATCGCTAGAGATCTCCGGTGGTTCAGGTCTTCTGACCATTGCTGACACAGGTGTTGCGGCGCCAACTAACTTCACAGCTGGTGGTGCTCAGGCAACAATCAGTGAAGCAACTGGTTCAGCTGCCGTGACCACTTTTGACTTCAGCGCGAATGCTAATGCCGCAAACGTGACGTTCGATGTTTCCTTTGACGATGGTAGTGGCGCCGCACCTGTGACAGCTACAGTCACTCTGGCTGCCGCAGCTGCCGCTGACGAAGACGACCTGGTTGCAGATATTCAGGCCTCGCTTGATAGCGTTTTGGATAATGCCAACGACATTGTGGCAAGCCTCGATAAAGATGGCTTTCTGACCTTTAGCACCGGAAACAATACTGGAGCAGGCGTGACTTTCACGGTCGATAACTTTACCGAAGGTACCGGTGGCGATGCTGGTGGTTTAGAAGCATTGGGACTCGGTGACGGTAATGCGACGGCTTATGCCACCTTATCCTTCGAGGCCTCTGGTACGGATACCAATATCGTCACGAATACATCTGGTTCAGTAGAAACTGATACCGGACGTGATCAGCCTGTGCAAAACAACACGCTGACGGTAACCGGTCTTCAAGGTGGAGACGAGAGCATCACATTGGAAGGTAGCTTTACGGACCGCGAAGCGATTGTTGCTGAGCTGAACGATAAGTTGACCAATGGAACGGCGAGCTTAAGTGATTCGGGTGTGATTACGATCACCGATAACGACATCACCGAGGCAAGTGGAGGCAATACGGTTGCGATCACGGGTACCGCTGCGGTTGAGCTTGGCTTCGACGGTAATGGTAGTGCTTCTGCGGCCATTGAAAGCGAGCAGGCATCTGCCACCGTTGCTAACGAAACTCAGGTGATCCGTAGTCTGCTAGATGGTGACCTGCGAATCAACGGTGTAAGTATTGCAGCGTCGCGCGCCTCTGATGATACGGCTTCTAATGAACTGGCTGACAGTTCCACTAAATCATCGAGTGGTATTGCCATCGCAGCGGCTATCAACCGTACAACCGATACAACAGGTGTATCAGCAGAAGTGAATGCGACAGTGGTAACCGGCGGTACTACCAACACAGATAGAACAGCTGATGGCGATTCTGGTGTGGTTTACGTCAATGGTATCTCAACCGGTACGCTGGCTTTGGGTAGTGATAAAGAAACCAACCGCGCCAACGCGATCAGTGCGATTAACCAGATTGCCGGTCAAACGGGTGTGTCTGCTACCGATAACGGTGGTGGTATTACCCTGACGGCGGGTGATGGTCGTAACGTCTCTGTCGCGATCGATACATTGGGTACTGGCTTCACGGGTGAGAACATTGGCCTGGATGCGAATGTTCAAGGTATTGCGGAAGCTGACTTCGCGGGTGAGGGTACAACCTATGCCGCAGTCGCTGCCACAACGTCTTCTACCATACGTCTTGAGTCTTCTAGTGAGTTTACTGTTGGCGCAGGTACTAATGGTGCGGTCGGTGATGATGGCTTTGGTGGTCTTGAAGGTCTCGGTATTAAAGCTGGTACTTACGGTGGTGCTGAGAGCGGACAGTTCTTGAATGAGGTGGACCTCTCCACGGTTGAAGGAGCGGTTTCAGCTCTCGATGCCCTGGATAATGCTCTCTCTTCAGTATCATCTGAACGAGCGAATCTAGGTGCTATCCAGAACCGTTTGCAATCAACGATTGATAACCTATCGATCTCGGTTGAGAACCTGCAGTCTGCAAACTCTCGGATTTTGGACGCTGACTTTGCTGCGGAAACAGCGGAATTGTCCAGAACTCAGGTGCTGCAACAGGCTGGTATCTCAATTCTCGCTCAGGCGAATGCTGCTCCTCAGCAGGTTCTGTCACTCTTGCAGTAATAGAGTTATAGGGTCCTTTTGGAGAAGTATAAAGTGGTCTGGAAGTTGGCGTCTTATACAGAAATGGCTAGGACGCCGGCAACCAAATCCTTACGAGGTTCGTTATGAATAATATTAATCCACAAAGCCCAGCTCAGGCTGAGCAGCGTTCTGGAACGCGGGGTGGACAGCGAACGGAGGCGAGTACGATTCCCGCAGTTTCAAGTGGCAATGAATTGCCGCTTGCTGAGGCAAAGGATGTCACAGCAACAGCATCTGCAAAAGCAGATGAGAGTAAAGAGCAGTTAGTGAAAGCAGTGGCTAAGCTTAATGATTACATTCAATCAGTGCAGCGTGACCTAAGGTTCACGCTTGACGAGGCCAACGGTCGATCGGTGATCACAGTTATCGATACCCAATCGAACGAGGTGATTCGTCGCATACCCGAGGAGATAACCTTGAGTCTGGCACAGAAATTGAATAACGAAGAACCACTGCTATTGTTTAGTGCACAGGTTTAAGGATACGCCTGAGTCTCTAAGCAACTAAAGTAGCAAACTGTTCTATCTTTGATGGAACAAGCCAGGGTCGCAGTAGGAGCTAATTTCCTTCTGCGACTTTGGTGTTTCTAACATCTATTGAGGTTACATTTGTGGCAGCAATACAATCATTAGGTATTGGCTCCGGTATTTTGACCAATGAGCTAGTAGACGACCTGGTAAAAGCTGAGCGAGATACGATCGACCTGCGGCTCGATCTTCAGAAAGCTGAATTCGAGGCTGAGATATCTGCGTTTGGCACTATTACCGGAGCGTTAGAAAAACTCAAAATTTCGGCCGATGCGCTGAAGGCACCCAGTGCCTTGCAAGCGATTGCGGCCAGTACCAGCGACGAAAGTGCGCTATCGGCAACGGCTTCGAGTTTGGCCCAAGCCGGGAATTATTCCATTACGATTAATGAGCTGGCCCAGTCTCATTCTGTGGTCAGTAAATCCTACGATGAAATTACCGATATTGTCGGTACTGGTGAGCTGACATTTCGCTTTGGCACCACGACGTTTAGTGGCAGCGATTACGATGCATTTGCATTGGACAACACCCAGTCCAGCAAAACCTTTGTCATTGATTCCAGCAACAACACCCTGGCTTCGTTGCGATCCGCCATCAACAACGCGGACTTTGGTGTCGAAGCCAGCATTGTCAATGATGGCTCTGGTTTCAGATTGCTGTTATCAACAGAAGACCCAGGTATCTCCAACAGCATGGAAATCCTAGTGGCTGCTGATAACGGCAGCGGTCTGTCGCAATTTGCCTACAACAGTACTTATAACGGCCAAGGTGCTGTGGGTGCAATCACAGAAGGCGGCTCTACAGACCTTTCAGCAGGCATTGATTTCTCTTTAGGCAACGCCGATTTCACTTTTGATTTAGGCCTGACCACGGGTATAGCGGTGACGGTTGATGCTAATGCAACAACGGATCTTGGTGGCGGTGGTGGAACGGCAGAAGACAACCGGATCGCCATTCAAACAGCGATTGATACGGCGCTGATCGCGGCAAGTCTATCGGCCGGTGATGTCATTGCGTCCATTGATCCTGAGGACGGCGGGCTGGTACTAACGACACTCGCCACTGGGTTGGCCGAAACGATTCAAGTAACGGCCGATGACGGTGTTCTGGGTCTCAATCCCAATCTTGGTGCTCGCTTTGGTTCGGAAGGCAGTTTGACACAAACCCAGGCTGCGCAGTCAGCTGAGATCGAGGTGAATGGTCTGACCATTACCCGTGAGTCTAACCTGGTGACTGAGGTGATTAATGGCGTCACGCTGAATCTTAAATCTGCTGATATCGGTACGCCGATTAATCTGATTCTTGAGAGTGACAGTGCGTCGATTATCGAGAAGGTACAGGGATTCGTCGATTCCTATAATGAACTCAAAGTATTGAGCAACGAATTGACCAAGTTTGATTTGGAGCGGGGTGACAGTGGTTTGTTGTTGGGAGATTCGACGCTGCGGACCTTGACCTCACAAATCCGCAATGTCATGAACTCTATTGTGGACGGTATTACGGGCTCAAGTTTTCGGACCTTGTCAGAAGTTGGTATCGCCACCAACCAAGACAACAGCTACCTCCTAGAGTTAGATGCCGACAAGCTGAGTCGATCAATCGAGGAAAACCCCAATGCGATTGTGAGTTTGTTTGCGACCAATACCTCTGCATCTGATCCGCTTATAGAAGTGGTCAATACCAGCTTTAGTACTCTGCCTGGCGCCTATCTGGTCGAGTTGACCCAGGTAGCAACTCAGGGCAATTACCAGGGCGACACCCTAGCGTTGCTCGACAGCGCGATTACGATTGATGGCGACAACGACAGTTTCATCATCAACGTTAACGGTGAAACGTCTGAAACCGTATCGATCACGCAGGGCGTGTATGCGTCTGCGGCGATTCTTGCGCAAGAGCTTCAGCTACGCATCAATAACGATGCCAATATCTCTGAAACCAGCGATACGGTAACGGTGAGTTATAACAGTACGAGTCAGCGCTTTGAATTTCAGAGTAACGACTATGGCTCGAACAGTTCGATCTCGTTTTCTTCAGCAGATACCGATGTTGAAGATGAGCTAGGCTTTGGCTCCGGTGTTGGCACTGTCAATGCCGGTTTGAATGTGAAAGGCACCATCAATGGTGAGGCTGCCACAGGCAGCGGTCAGTTCCTCCGAGCATCGGAAGGGGCGGAAGCTGCTAAGCCGGGTTTTGTCAGTAGCAGCATCCTGAACGATCTGAATGTACCCCTAACGGTGACCGCGGGTGAAGTAACGGCCGGCGACTATGATTTTAAGGTCAATGTCGACGGTATTGCCTCAAACACCGTATCGATCGCAGCAGGCACCTACTCAACAGCGCCAGAGCTCGCAGCGGCCCTACAAACCGCGATTAACAGCGATGCCGTGCTCACCGCTGCAGGTAAATCGATTGCAGTTGATTTTGATTTGGGCGTGGGCAACTACGGCGTGATTTCAGCAACCACTGGCGCCGCTTCGTCGGTGAATTTCACGGAAATTTCAGCCAACATGACCAGTCAATTTGGTTTTGCGATTGGCGGCGGCACTGCTGGAGCGTCAGCGACGGGGGACCTCAACGAGGCCGCCGGGTTAAGAATCCGTGTGCTGGGTGGAACTCTAGGTACTCGAGGCACCGTCAGCTATATTCAGGGGACGGCGTTCAAGTTATCGCAACTGTTTGATGACATGCTCCGTTCGGGCGGCGTACTCGATGTCAAAGTTGATTCTCTCTCAGGTCTTTTAGATAACGTCGAGGAATCAAGGGTCAAACTCAACACGAGAATGGAAGCGCTTGAAGCGCAATTGAGCAGCCAATTCGCCATCGCAGACGGGCTCATTTCGCAGCTAAACAACACAGAAGATTTCTTGAGTCAGCAGCTGAGTATCTTGAGCGAGGCGTTTAAGAAAGGCTAAAAGCTTTATAGAGCATTAGAGGTCAGAGCTTAAGACCTAGGTCGAGGTTCGATTGCGACCATCATTTTTCGCACGATAGAGCGCTTCATCGGCCCGCTTCAATACATCATCCGGACTTTCGCCACGGGTTTTTTCCGCGACACCGATGCTAATGGTGACGGATACTTTTTTGCCCGCCTTTCGAAATGAACCCTTCTGACGGTCGTTCTGTGCTGAGATATCTTCTTCTATCCGTTCTTGCTCCCGGATCACCATTTCGTAACCTTCGATATTTTTCCTTACCTGCTCAAGAAAGTACGTAGCGTCATCGACTTGTTTACCCCCGAACACCACAGTAAATTCTTCACCACCGTATCGGTACGCTTTACCGCCACCTTGAACTTTCCTGATTTGGCTCGCGACCATTTGCAGAACCTGGTCGCCGACGTCGTGGCCATGGGTATCGTTAAACTTCTTAAAGTGATCCACATCAAGCATCGCCATACTGTATTGGCCACTTAGCGAGGTCAGGCTTTCGTTCAGTGCGCGCCGTTGTGGCAAGGAGGTGAGTTCATCGCGGTAGGCCATGTTGTAGTAGTCACGCATTAAACCAATCGCTAGGGCGAGCGCAATCGCCGTCAAGAACGCTTGGCTACTTGGGTCAGGCAAGTTGAAAATCAAAACGATCGCGATGCCGGCGTTAGCCGCGAATATACTTTGCGTCACCGGTGACTGTGAAAAGCTACTGGCGCCTAACGTCACGGCTAAGGCAATGAGGGCGATGATGACGGCCGGCTGCGAGGCATTTAGCCAGTCTGACCAGAAGGGTAGCAGCTCGAAAAAGAGAAAGGGCTCGATCTGGGGGCCATAGCGTTCAGCCAAAAATACCGCACCGGCGATTTGACTGAGCACCAGTGTGATCCGCAAAATCCCCGCTGACGTCATTGTGCCGCGCTCGGGTAAGAGGGCGAGGATGGCGAGGTTGATCGGAATAAGCAGCAGTCCCAGTGCATAAACAAAGGTGATGTCTGCCTGATATTGGTCGGCAGAGAGCAGCAGTAAGCCAAAAGTTGCAGCGATCAAAGACCTGCCGCGGTTGAAGGCGCTGGCAATTAAGGCGACCAGTAGCAGGCTGACGTAGGGTAGATAACCGAGCAGAATGAGTGCATCGCCAGGCAGTTGTGAAACGTTGGCTGCACCAAAATATGCGAATCCAAACAGTACCGTGGGTAAAAATAGACTTTGGCCAAACCGCTCGATCATGCTGACTGCTCTAGGTCATCAAGAAAAGAATTGAGTCGTTCAAGGCACCAGTCCATCCGATGCGGTGCGGTGATTTCGCCGACAAAGACGTGCTCGTCGGTATCGCCATCGAGTTCAACTTGAATGAGTATTTTGTGTCGCGCCCCCCATCGATTGAACACCTGGATTGCGGTCGGGGGATGAATGGTGCTGTCGTTTTGCATGTACATCATCGCCAGTGGTGTTTGAAAGCGGCTATAGTCCAGTTTGCTGGCGAAATCGACCGTCTTTTGCATCTCAATCAGTGCCAGAGTGGAATAGCGATGTGTCCAGGCTTTGGCTTGAGCTTCGGATACGGGCTCCCAGCTATGTTCTCGACCCAAAATGAAGTGCGCCCAGTATTGAGATAAGGGCCAGGTCAGCAAAAATCCAAAGGGACTACGAACCCTAAAGTTAGGTGAGAGGAATAAACACGCATGGACACGATCTGCAAGCGCTGGATTATTTAATAACCAAGTGGCGATGGTGCAGCCTGTCGATACACCGACGATAATCACTTTGTCGCCTAATTTTGCGGCGATGTCGAAATGATCAGTAACGCTTTGTAGCCAGTGCTCAGCTGGCGTTAGCATGCCATCTGGACCCTCACCGTGGCCTGCCAGTCGTCCGTGCACAACATTAGCGCCACGCTTTGCCGCTAAAAGGCTAGTGAGCGGTGCTGTTTCTTGCCACGTGGCGGAAAATCCATGTAGGTAAAGGAAACAATAGGCCGTTTTCGTGGGCTTCTCGTTATCCGCCCACTCAATATGCGCAGCAGTGCCCTCAATGAGGTTGGGCACCCGGTTTTCCTGAGCACTTAGCCACTCAGGTAATTGGCCAATAGATGTCTGGGGAACCTGAGATTGGCGCAGCGCAGCATCTAGTTTTGGCCTGGGGGCGAAGAAAAACAGGACGCCAACAAGGCCAACGATTATTAGTAAGTACAGCATAGTTCACTCAGCACTCTTGAGTGGTGAGTGTACAGAATCAGACGCCGCTAACCCAGTCTGGAAATATTGTCTGATTGATGCTGACAATAGAACTGAAACATGTTGCCAAAGATGTCGGGTGCAGCTTCCTCCAGCTTGTCCCAGTTTTCCAAATTGATGCGTCGCGGGTCGTTAGAAAAGTGCTGATCGAAAGCGCGCTTAACATCGTACGGCAGGTTAACAAAGCCTAGAAAACCAAGGCCGACGCTCTCGACACAGGCTTTGATGGCAAGTGGTGAGAACAAGTGTTCCTCGACATGAAAGAGTAAATCCCGGCAACCGCTTAAGTTATAAAAATCGGCGGATTGCTTGATGACATCAAAGTCACCGCTAATCTGCCCATCCAATACTGCCTGACGGAAGATGCGAATGTGTTCATTGTCTGCTGACAGCTGATTTTCCTCGATGACGTGTCTGGCATGAGTCACGATGCGGCGGGCACGCTCGCTGTAAAGGCCAACCTTCATCAAGCCACCAGGCACCAATAGCTTAGTCAAGGCTTGCCAGCCCGCTAATGGATCAGACATATGGTGGAGCACACCAGACGATTCTATAATGTGATACTGCTGTCGTGGCTGAAGCTCGAGAATGTCAGCTTGGAAAAATTCTATGTTGCCGATTTGAAGGTCTCGAGCTTGCTTCGTCGCGTATGCAAGGCTCGCTTTTGAGAGATCGATCGCTGTCACGTCGACGTTGCGGAAATTTTTTGCCACTTGCAGCGCATGTTTGCCGGTACCGCAGCCAGCGATTAACACCCGTATGGTTTGATTGTGCAAGAACGAGGGCGGTGTAAAACCCTGCAGTTCTGCGGCTAGTGCCTGGCCGTAGTCGGTTGGCGTGGCATAGCTTAATGAACGCCATCTAGGATAGGGGTGTTCTTCGTACTGTTGCCCAACGGATTTCGAAACACTGTTTGTAATGCTGGTGAGTGGCTCAATTCGACGTTGAATTTCCAGCTCTTTTTGCGGTTCATAAAGGTGCGGTTGAATGACCGGTTGTACCTCGTCAGACCAGGCAGAGAGTGGTTTTCGCAATAAGTGGTCACGGAAACTATTGTGGTGTAAGAGTGAATACATGCTGAGTAACAGCAGCGGGTATTCCACCTCAGTTGTTTGCCATTCACGAGAGAGCACCGTCGTCCGAACCATCGCGCGAAGCTCACGCAAAACCTTTTCTTCTGTAAATGAGACTGCATAGACGAATTCGTTGTGAATACACTGCAACGAAATACTGACCAGAAACTCCATGAACCTACTGTCAATTTTCTGTTGGTCAATAGCTTCCTGCAGAATACATTGACGACATGCGGTCAAAAACTCTTCGATAATGGGGTTTTGAAATTGGCAGCGACGGAGCGCCAGATTGAGTAGTTCATCTTTGGATAATTGCTGCGGGTCGAGTGGTGAATTACCCGCCACCAGATCATATTTGTGAATCAGAAGTGATGATGCAAGATTTGTCAGATCGCTATGATCAACATCGTCGAACTTCATGTAGCCGATGAGCTCATTTTCCAGCTCTGGCGCGTAGTAATCCGCTTGAATATGGCGAATGCACTCAAATAATTTGGTCTTGATATGCGGGTCGGAAGTATCCAGTTTGATCAGCTCACGATAATCTGCAAACGCTTCAACAAAGGCGCCGCGCTTAGTTCGACTGAATGCGAGTGAAGCCTTAGCGCGTGTTGCTTTTGGGGCCAGCTGTTCGGCACGGTTGAATTTTTTCTCCGCCTGCTCGTAGGCTTGGGTCGCAAGATAAACATGTCCCCGGGAGTAATTGAGCGATGCTGATTCTGGCTCGAAAGCGAGTGCGTTATCTAAAAAATGACCAGCGCCTTCGAGATCTCCCTCGTCTAGTGAGATGCGTCCAAGTAGATTCAAGGCATCGATATTGTCAGCTTGCTTCTGCAACACCTTTTGCGCGAGTGATCGGGCTCGATTTCGTAACTTATAAATACGGCCCTGATCGGCGCCAGATTCATTATAAGTACTATCAAACGCAAAACTGGCTTCCTCCAGCATTTTGTTGATCTTCCTACGCAGGGCAGGCATCACATTGCTGCGGGCTAGCGTTTCCTGTTTTGGTTCTGCTTGTCTGTTCAGATTTTCCATTTTTTAAACCAATCGATGTAAGCCGATGTTAGCTGTTCAATTCTTATATCTGGACCCATTCGGACCCTCGCGAGAGCAGAGATCGCAAGACGCGTGCCAATGTCTCTTTGGCGACTCACTGACATTGTCACGAACAAATCGCTAAAGAAATTTTGGGCTGAGCCGTCAACTACCTTATGAATCATTAAGGGTGGCAAGTTTGATGTACGGATCCGGCGCTAAGCACTACCAACAGATGAATGTTCAAACCAGTGTGATGGACGCAAGTCCTCACCAGCTGATCACCATGATGTTTGATGGTTTAATCAGTCGATTGGCGATGGCGAAAGGATTTATTAGTCGCCAGGATTACGAAGGGAAATCTCGTTGTTTAGGCTCTGCCATTACAATTATAGGGGCCCTGCAGGATGCATTGGACTCCGACCAAGGTGGTGAAATCGCAGAAAACCTTGATCGATTGTACTTGTATATGACTCGGCGTGTGTTCGCCGCGGGCGTGGCGAATGACATCGATATCATTGATGAGGTCATCGGTCTCGTCAAGACCGTTAAGGAAGGATGGGATGGTATTCGAGAAGAGGTGCAAGGTTCGTGATCGCTGTTCAGAACACGTCTGAAGGAACAGACAGCAGCGGGATTGCGATCAGCCAGCTGCAAGCGCTTCGAGCTCGGATGCAAGCGGCGTTTGAGCAGAGTAAGTGGCAAGATCTTGCCGAACTGGACAATGAGTGCCGCCGAATTGTCACTGAGGTCGTGAGCCACGCTAATGGTTCTGTGCTAGAAGCTTTAACAGAGATGCTGAGGTTTTATGCGTCGTTGTTACAGGACTGTCGGTACAGCAAAAATCAAATCGCCAGCCAGGCCATCACCATGCGTCACGCTCATGCGCACGGTCGTCATTACCACTCGATGAACCGCGTCAAATAGCCTCGGTTGCATCTCTGAAGTCCTATGTTGAGGGTTTGTCTAGCCTCCGCCCGCCAAAAACCAAAGAAAAAGACAAATTGCTGACGCCGCCAATAAATTAACGTCATTGATTTGACAATCTCGGATTACCGTCTTTACTTATAACTGTTAGTGACGGCTTTACGTCGTTTCTTAAAACATAGTTTTAGCGATAATCAGGGATAAGGCATTTAATTCATGTGGCGAGATATTAAAGTACTACTGATCGAAGACGACGCAGAGCAGCGAAGGGATATCGAGGTCATTCTCAAATTCCTCGGAGAAACAGTGATCAGCTCTACACTTTCCAGATGGCGTGATGTCGTTGCGGAGGAGGTCCCGGACTCGCGTGATATTTCATGTGTACTCTTCGGTGTTCATTGTGACGAAGAAACGCTTGAGCTTGCCCTTGATGCCATTGACGAATGGGACAGCACTGTGCCGGTCTTGCTGCTGGGGGATATTGCTCGAGAAGTCCTCTCAGAAGAATACCAGAGCAACGTTATTGCTAACATCGCGTTACCCCCCAGCTACAACAAGCTATTAGATTCGTTGCACCGAGCCCAAGTATACCGTGAACACTACGACATCAGTCGTGAGCGAGAAAGCGGTCGAAACGCCAAGCTGTTTCGGTCGCTGGTTGGTACCTCCCGCAAGGTCACGGCTGTCAGAGAAATGATGTCTCAGGTCGCAGATAAGGATGTCACAGTGTTGATTACCGGTGCCTCTGGGACAGGTAAAGAAGTCGTCGCTCGTAACCTGCATTACAATTCGCCCAGACGGGATGAACCTTTTGTGCCGGTCAATTGCGGCGCAATCCCATCAGAATTACTAGAGAGTGAGCTTTTTGGCCACGAGAAGGGCGCGTTTACCGGCGCAATTTCTCAGCGCCAAGGTCGTTTTGAGCTGGCCCAGGGTGGCACGCTATTCTTAGATGAGATCGGTGATATGCCACTCCATATGCAGGTTAAAATTCTGCGCGTGTTACAGGAACGCTCTTTCGAGCGAGTCGGTAGCAACGAAAGTATTGCCACCAACGTCCGCATCATCGCCGCGACTCACAATAATCTCGAAGAAATGATTGAAGCAGGCACCTTCCGCGAAGATCTCTTTTATCGCCTGAACGTCTTCCCCATTGAAATGCCTTGTTTGCGCGAGCGTGTTGAAGACATACCTCTGCTACTGAACGACTTGATTACGCGCATGGAAACCGAGAAGCGTGGTTCAATCCGTTTTAACTCCGCCGCTATCATGTCGCTCTGTCGGCACGAGTGGTCTGGTAACGTTCGCGAGCTCGCTAATCTGGTTGAGCGCATGACGATTCTGCACCCCTATGGTGTAATCGGTGCGCAAGACTTGCCGGAAAAATTTAGGCACGTCGATCCAGGTGACGAAGACGATATCGGTGAGGTGTTAGGAGCGAATTCTGACTCTCAACCAAAGATCGTGAACATGAATGATACGGCTTTGCTGCCGGTCAATGGTGTCGACCTAAAAGAATATCTGACCAAGCTTGAAAAAGATCTGATTCAGCAGGCTCTAGATGACAGCAACAGTGTGGTGGCGCGTGCCGCGGACAAGTTGCACATCCGTCGCACGACACTGGTCGAGAAGATGCGTAAGTACAACTTACAAAAGTAATTACCTGCTAACTTGAAAAGCTAGTGACACGATCTTTGCCTCTCACTTCCATCGTCGCCAGGGAGCGGGCATTTCAATCCTACTCGGCTGGCCCTTGGTATTGCGCCAGTTGTCAGCCATCCATTTCCTCCACTGTCTTGTGGCCGTCCCAGCTTCCGACTGCGCGTCCCGCTCGATCCGCCTAGAGCCTAGTCACCTAAGGCTCGTGGAGGATGGGAGTGCGTTTATCTGAACGACGATGATTATCGATTCAACATTGCGTAACCCGGGTCACCTTTTTGACGCCAACACTGCCAGTCCAAATCCATAAATTGCCAACTGATTGAAAGCGTTAGGGATTTACTAACTGGCACGCTAGTTGCTGTATGGAGGTAGGTGTGATCAGAAGTCGACAGGAAGTTGACGGAGCGTAGCAAAGGATAATGGAATACACGGATGAAATGCGTAACAGGATTTACAGACAAGGATGTCAGCGCGCTGATCACACCTGCAATTAATGACTGGCAAATGAACGATAAAAGAAACGAGAAAAGGAAACTTCACGTTGGGTAGGTCATCTGTACAGCAAGCTGCTATCACCGACAAGGCTGCGGCAGAACGACTCAGTCTGGAAACGGCTTTCCAGAGTTTTACTCAGGTCTCTGCACAGTTGGCCGATTCATACCAGCATTTACAAGATCACGTATCAGAGCTTCAAAAGGAATTGGTGGAGAGCAACAAGGAAAAGTTGCGCGCATCGATCGATCGACAACACATTGCCACCCGCCTTGAACATCTGCTCACGCTACTACCGGGCGGCGTTGTCGTGCTCGATTCTCAAGGTATTGTCCAGCAGTGCAATCCTGTCGCAGAAGATTTTCTAGGACCTGCTTTACTTGGCATGCAGTGGACTCAAATTATTGAACGCAATTTTTCTCCGCAATTTGATGATGGACATGAAATCTCACTAAAGGATGGTCGTAGGTTGAGCATCGCTACTCGGTCGATGACGGGTGCTGGTTTGCCGGGCGGTTGCGGGCAACTTATCCTACTCACTGATCAAACTGAAACTCGCGAGCTACAAGCCCAATTGGGCCGCCAGGATCGACTTGCGACGATGGGCAAAATGGTCGCCTACCTGGCGCATCAAATTCGTACGCCATTATCATCCGCGATGCTCTATGCAGGGCACCTGCAAAATGAATCGCTACCCGCCAAACAAAAAGTGCCTTTTGCTGAGAAATTGGTTCGCCAGCTCAAAAATGTTGAACAACAAATATCGGACCTCTTGATTTTTGCACGAGGTAGTCAAGCGACTGAACAAGATATGGGAGTTTCAGACTTGATGATACGCCTAGAGCGTGAGGTTGCCACAACACCAACCCTAGAATCTGTAACGGTGACCTACGTCAATAATGCGGAGGATGTTTCGCTTACCTGCAATCCTAGCGCACTGATTAGCGCAATTTTGAATTTGATCAACAATGCCCGGGAAGCCAATCTTGAAACGGGTCACGTCTCAAAGCTTAAAGTCACCATTGCGGCAAGCATCGTTTGCCATCAGCTATGCCTGAAAATTGAGGATAACGGCCCTGGCATTAGTAAAGGTGATATCGGCCGAGTATTAGAGCCGTTTTACTCGACCCGCGCAAAGGGCACAGGCCTCGGTCTTGCCGTCGTTCAAGCCGTTGCAAAGTCGTTGGGGGGTGACCTTCGTCTCTCGGCTTCGGATACCGGCGGCCTCAAAGTTGAGCTAACTATTCCAGTGAGCATCAAGCAACAGAAGAAAAGGAAATTTTAATGACCAAGAAGTGCATTTTGGTAGTTGAGGACGATTTCGAACTTCAAGAAGCAGTTGCAGAAACTCTCAAGCTTGCAGGCTTTAAAGTGCGGACGGCTAACAATGGTATCGAGGCCCTAAGTGTATTGGAGCGTTGTGAGGTCGACATGGTTGTCTCTGATGTGAATATGCCTAGTATGGATGGCATAGAGCTACTAGAAAATATTCGGAAAACCCATGCTCAACTGCCAGTTTTGATCGTGACAGCTTACGCCGATGTGTCGAAAGCCGTTTCTGCCATGCGGTTGGGTGCAGTTGATTTTATGATCAAACCGTTTGAGCCTGGTGTGTTGGTTGAAACCGTTCGACAGCAAGCCGGAGACAACTCGGCGGTTAAGCCAGTTGTCGTCGATCCGGTGTCACGAAAACTGTATTTGCTGGCAAAGAAGGTCGCGATTGCTGATTCGACAGCTCTGCTTTTAGGCGAGAGCGGTGTTGGTAAGGAAGTTATTGCGCGCTTTATCCACGAAGAGTCGCCACGAGCTGCCAAGCCTTTTGTTGCGATTAACTGCGCTGCGATTCCTGAAAACATGTTGGAAGCGACTCTATTTGGCCATGATAAAGGAGCATACACAGGTGCACACAGCAGCCGTGAAGGTAAGTTTGAACAAGCAGAGGGCGGCACGCTCTTATTGGACGAAATTTCAGAAATGGATTTGGGCTTGCAAGCAAAGCTTTTACGCGTTCTGCAGGAACGAGAAGTCGAAAGATTGGGCGGCAAAACAGTTCGAAAAATTGACGTTCGGATCATTGCCACCAGTAACCGGAATCTGGTCGAGTATGTTAAGCAAGGTCAGTTTCGTGAAGATCTCTACTATCGCGTCAGCGTTTTCCCGATACGAATTGAGCCTTTACGAAACCGTCGGGAAGATATACTTCCGCTTGCGGAGCATATGGCAAAAACATACTGTCGGAGAATGAATCGTCCAGTGATTGAGTTTAATCCTGCTGCCAGTGCTGCTCTTCGTGCCTATCAATGGCCTGGCAATGTGCGTGAACTCGAAAACGTGGTGCAAAGATCTTTGATTCTGCAGCCCGGCAATCTGGTTGGAGAAGAAGACTTATTCTTGGACCCTATGTCTACAGTTGATGGCGCCACGCCAATGACGGACACCCCACCAATCTCTCAAATTGCCGAAAGTGACGACGGTAACCTTGAGGAGAATCTCAAGCACAAAGAATTTCAGTTGATCATCGAGGTGTTACGTAAAGAGCGAGGTAGCCGCAGTCGCACTGCGGAACAACTTGGGATTAGTGCTCGAACATTGCGCTATAAGCTTGCTCGGATGCGTGAATGCGGGATTGATGTGAATGCAGCTTTAGCGGTTTAGTTCGCGGCCAGAAAAGAGGAGAGAATTATGTCGGATCGAATGGATATTCAAAACGTACTCGCGCAAATGCGCACGATGAAGCTGCAGGCGCAGGGCCCTGAAGCACTCGCTCGTGCGGATAGACCGGATACGACGTCCATCGGCCGTCCCCAAGAATCGACGAGTAATTTTGGTGATCTGATGACCAACGCGCTGGATACCGTTAATGATTTACAGAAGGAGTCTGGTCGTCTTTCTACTGCGATTGAGCGCGGCGACCAGAGCGTCACGCTTACCCAGGCCATGATTGCCTCACAAAAGGCATCCGTAGCCTTTCAGTCCGTATCCGAAGCTCGAAATAAATTAGTGAGCGCCTACGAAAAAATCATGAACATGCCCATCTAACGGAGTAGACAGGAATGTCAGAAATGTCCGCTGTGGCGGAGCTCGATGAACCTTCCGCTGCCGTTGAGCGACAGCAGTCTATGGAGCCATCAAATATCGCGTTTGACTCGCGGGGTTCGTCACGCTATCGCTCAAACGATGTGGTATCCGGGTTTTTGGGTTTGCCGATGTTGCGTCAAGTTGGTCTGTTAGTCGGTTTAGCCAGCGTCATTACCTTTTCCGTCTTGATTGTGATGTGGAGTCAGTCGCCAGACTACCGGCCGCTCTATAGCAACCTTGATCCTGGGCAGGTATCAGAGATTGCTAGGGCGTTAGAAGAGGGCGGAGTGAAATTTACGGTCGAGCCTGAGACAGGCATGGTGCTAGTGGCAGCGTCCGAAATTCACGATGCCCGCATGAAGGTTGCTGCGGCTGATGTGATTGCAACCAAAGATACGGGATACCTTATTCTAGATCAGGAGCAGGAATTAGGCACAAGTGCATTTATGGAAACGGCTCGCTATCGGCGCGCTATAGAAGGCGAACTGGCGAAAACAATCTCCAGTCTCAAGACGATTAAGTCTGCCCGAGTTCTGCTTGCGATACCTAAGCAGTCGGTATTTGTGAGGGACGCACGTAAACCCTCTGCTTCGATTTTTATCGAGCTGGTAGGTGGCCGAGATCTTGAACGACAGCAAGTAAAGTCTGTTATGCACCTGGTTGCCAACAGCATTCCGCAAATGTCCGCGGATGATGTCACGGTGGTCGATCAGAACGGCAACTTGTTGTCGGAGCTCGAAGAAGATAATGCCATCGGCGAAACCGAAAAACAGTTTCAGTTTTCACAAAAAGTTGAGACTGAGCTTTTGGCCAAGATCCGACGAATACTACAACCTATTTTGGGAGAAACAGAATTCAATGCGCAGGTTGCAGCGGATGTCGACTTTACGTGGATTGAACAGACCGAGGAAATGTTCAATCCCGATTTGCCAGCCATTCGCAGTGAAGAAACGATGGAAGAAACCAGAGCCAGCGGAGATGAAGGTGGTATTCCGGGCGCTCTGACGAACCAGCCACCTAATCCGGGTGTTGCGCCGGAAGAAGCGGCTGGAGGGGAAGCCGAGGCGACGCAGATCAGTCGTCAGCGTCGGCAGGCCACGAGAAACTATGAGTTGGATAGAACGATCAGCCACACGAGACATCCAGTGGGGAGAATTAACCGCCTTACTGTCGCGGTAGTATTGGATCATCGCCGTGTTATCGATGCAGAGACCGGTGAACTGCAGACGGTTCCTTGGGAAGACGACTCATTGGTCAAACTCAATCAATTAATTCGAGACGCGATTGGCTACAGTAATTTGCGAGGTGATCGAGTCACAGTCATGAGCGAGCCCTTTGGCAAAATGGATGAGATCGTCTTTGAACCGCGAGGGTTTTGGACGGAATCCTGGTTCCTCACGATCGTCAAGCAAGCAATGTTTGGTTTGCTCGTAGTGTTCTTGACGTTCTTTGTGCTTCGACCGGTCTTGAGTATGCTCGCCGGTCCAAGCGCTGAGGATCGAATGAAAGACCTCGTCGCCGAACAAGAATTGGAACGACTTGCGGAGCAGGAACTGGAAGCTGAAGAAGACGCGATGCAGGAAACCGTGACCCTGAGTGGCGGTGAAGAACTGCTGCTTCCAGGCCCCGGTGATATGTATGCTCGCCAGTTAGACATGATCAAAGCACTAGTAGAAGAAAACCCTGCCAGAGTCGCGCAGGTCATCAAAGAATGGGTATCGGTGGAGAACTAAATGGCTGACGAAGGACGACCAACAACCAAGATGGCGAAGTTGGATATGGCGGCTGTCCTACTGATGACGCTAGGAGAAAGTGCTGCTGCTAAAGTGCTGCAGCATCTCGGTCCCAAAGAAGTGCAGCGCGTGGGCTCGGCGATGGCAGCTTTGCAAAATGTGACCAATGATCAGGTCGAGTTGACCATGACTAACATGATGAAAGAAGTAGAGTCCCAGACTGGCTTAGGCATTGGTTCCGATGATTATATCAAGGCGACGCTGGTTAAAGCTTTGGGGGCTGATAAGGCCGGAGGGCTTATTGATCGCATTTTGATGGGTGGTAACACCACTGGGCTAGATACTCTGAAGTGGATGGATTCACGTTCTGTATCGGAGATTATTCGTTACGAGCACCCGCAGATTCAAGCAATTGTTTTGGCTTACCTGGATCCGGATCAATCTGCTCAGGTGTTGGGTCACATGCAGGACCCGCGGGTTCGTCAAGATCTTGTCATGCGCGTCGCAGCTCTCGATTCGGTTCAACCTGCAGCGTTACAAGAACTCAATGACATTCTAGAAAAGCAGTTTTCTGGTTCCAGCACGCAAAGTTCAGCGATGGGTGGTAGCAAAGTCGCCGCAGAAATCATGAACAACGTTGATTCAACTCTGGAAGCGGACATCATGGCTGCAATAGCGGAAGCGGACGAAGCGCTAGCCGAAGAAATTCAGGATCTTATGTTTGTATTCGATAATCTTGCGGAAGTCGATGATCGAGGCATTCAAACTCTGCTGAGAGAAATATCCTCCGAAGTACTAATTATTGCTTTGAAAGGTTCAGATGAAACTATGCAAGACAAAATCTTCAAGAATATGTCCAAACGTGCAGCTGAACTGATGCGCGATGATTTGGAAGCGAAAGGTCCTGTGCGTGTAAGTGATGTTGAGGCAGCACAACGGGAAATTCTAACGGTAGCGCGCAAGATGGCAGACAGTGGTGACATTATCTTGTCGGGCGGCGGCGACCAGATGGTTTAATCATGGCTAAGCTCCCAGGCAGAATTCCCGCATCGCAAGTGACAAATTGTTCCGGTTGGTTGCCGCCGGAAATTGACGGCAATGGCAAGACTATCCGTCTTACCAACCAGCTTAAACCTGGAAGGATGGATTTGCGCCTAGAGTTGAGTGGCGCGCCTACCACGAAAGCTCTTAAGCCGGCTCAGCAAACAGAACTGGCTAGCCCGGCAGAGTCAGAAAAGGGCACTTCGACAGAAGACTTATCCGCAGGCAACTCACTCGCAGACAGCCTTCCACCAGAAGATCTATCGGCAAACACGCCGTCAGTGCCAGAAGCTACTGAGTCTATGGCAGCACCAGCTGACAGTCGCAACGAAGCAGATGGCTACGCAAATGGCTACGCAGAAGGGCACAAGAAGGGCGAGACTGAAGGCTTTGTTCAAGGTGAAAAAGCGGGTCACGATTCAGGCATCAGTGCCGGTAATGAAGCAGGAAAAAAACAGGCCGAGGCTAATTTTACAGCTGAAGTTGTTAACCAAAGAAAGGCTATTCAATCGCTTCAGAAAGCGTTTGTTCAACCGCCCGACTACGATAAAAACTTGCAAGAAGGGTTGGTTGATCTAATCACGGAGCTCACCAAAGTGGTGGTCTGCCATGAGCTAAAAACACGCCCAGAGTTTATCCAAAGCCTCGTTGAGGAGGCCATATCCGCTTTGCCCCATGGTATGGAAATTCCTCGGGTATTTGTCAACCCAGCTGATATTGAATTTTTGCAATCGATGAGTTCACATGATGTCGAACTTGTACCTGACTCTGGCTTAGCACGTGGCGGCTGCCGGGTGGTTGCTGGCCAAAGTCAGATTGAAGCAGGGCTTTCGAAACGAATTCTTGATGCCCTAACGGCTGCATGCAGGGGCGAAGAGCTATCAGAAATTAAAGACCTTGATCTGCAAAACATCGAATCAACTATAGAGGTTGACTTGAATCAGCATGCCGAATAATAGAATTGATACATTCCGGGCGAATCTAAAGTCCTATCAGCCCAATCTTGTCGCCAAGGGTAAACTTGTTCGCGTCACAGGTATGCTACTAGAAGCGGTAGGCTGCCAGACCAATCTTGGTGGTGTGTGTCGCATCGAGGATGGAGATAATTCCGCTGAGGCAGAAGTGGTGGGTTTTGAATCAGACCGAATCTTTATGATGCCGGTAGGCAATCTTGGTCGATTTAGGCCAGGTGCTACCGTTGTGCCCTTGCCGGACAAAATGATCGGTGTTGGTGACGCCTACTTGGGCCGAGTGATCGATGGCAATGGTGAACCGCTTGACGGCCGCGGCCCAATTGAGCCCGATAGTTTTGTGCCGGTGACGCCTCCGGCGATTAATCCTTTGCACCGTAAACCCATTAGTGAGGTGTTGGATACTGGCATTGTTGCCATCAATAGCTTTATGACGGTCGGTCGTGGACAGCGTCTAGGACTATTTGCGGGGAGCGGTGTTGGCAAAAGTGTTTTACTTGGCATGATGACTCGTTACACAGAGGCTGAAGTGATTGTGGTCGGCCTTATTGGAGAGAGAGGTAGGGAAGTCCAGGAATTTATCGAGCAAATTCTTGATGAGAAAGGCTTAAGCCGCGCGATTGTGGTGGCGGCGCCTGCGGATGACTCGCCGACGATGAAAATTCGCGCCAGCTTTCTTGCGACCCGCTTGGCAGAGTACTATCGGGACCAAGGTAAGCAAGTTTTGCTTCTTATGGA
>JBNMQM010000043.1:0-39312 GCA_051278195.1 Candidatus Azotimanducaceae bacterium | reverse complement strand
ACCACGTAGTCTTTTTTAAGCCAGTTGCGATAGCCGTCGTGGACAGGCTCAAGCACCGCAAAGGAATCAGCATCGGTCATTTCATCTGTTGCATCCCCACGGCCAGGAGAAAATGGCACGGTAATATGAAACCCAGCATCATGCGCGGCTTTTTCAACAGCGGCGGTACCACCTAGAACAATCAGGTCAGCCATGCTCACTTTTGTGCTGCCTTCAATTCTGGAATCAGCCTGAATACCTTCCATTATGCCCAACACTTTTGCCAGTCTGGTGGGCTCGTTACCCTCCCAGGCTTTCTGTGGTGTCAGTCTAATTCGAGCGCCGTTGGCGCCGCCGCGATAATCTGATCCACGAAAGGTGCGGGCACTGTCCCAGGCGGTGGTGACCAGTTCTGATACGGTCAAACCACTGTCGAGCAACGCGGCTTTGAGGTCTGCAATCTCCGCTTCACTCAAGCTGTAGTCAACGGCGGGAACAGGGTCCTGCCAAATGAGATCTTCTGCAGGTACGTCCGGGCCCAGATACCGGCTCTTGGGTCCGAGGTCCCGGTGGGTCAACTTGAACCACGCACGTGCGAAGACTTCTGAGAAGTGGGCGGGGTCTTTGTAGAAACGCTCGGATATTTCCCTGTAGCTAGGGTCCTTAACCATAGCCATATCCGCATCGGTCATAATGGGCGTGCATTTGATGGATGGATCTTCAACATCAGAAGGCTTGTCTTCTTCCTTCATATCGATGGGCTCCCACTGCCACGCGCCAGCCGGGCTCTTTTTCAATTCCCAGTCGTAAGTGAACAACATATAGAAGTAACCGTTATCCCACTGGGTCGGATGCGTGGTCCATGCGCCTTCAATGCCGCTACTGACAGTATCGCGACCAACACCCTTACTTTGTGGATTGTGCCAACCAAACCCCTGCTCGGCGACGTCAGCGCTTTCGGGCCTTGGCCCAAGTATGGAAGCATCACCATTACCATGACATTTACCGACAGTGTGTCCACCAGCAGTGAGGGCAACGGTTTCCTCGTCGTTCATGGCCATGCGGGCAAACGTCAAGCGGATGTCTTTGGCTGTATTTAGTGGGTCGGGTTTACCATCTACACCTTCCGGGTTGACGTAGATAAGCCCCATTTGCGAAGCGGCCAGCGGGTTATCGAGAGTTTCGGACGTGTCGGTGGTCTGGCGCTCTGCGTCTTTATCAAGCCACTCGCTTTCCGAACCCCAGGAAGCGTCTATTTCCGGTTGCCAGATATCTGCACGACCGGCGGCGAACCCATAGACTTTTAATCCCATGGACTCGTACGCCATGGTGCCAGCCAGGATGATCAAATCAGCCCACGACAGTTTGCTCCCATATTTCTTTTTGATCGGCCACAGCAGGCGGCGAGCTTTATCGAGGCTGACATTGTCCGGCCAGCTGTTAATTGGCGCAAAGCGCTGGTTACCGGTTCCGCCGCCACCACGACCATCGGCAATGCGATACGTGCCCGCCGAGTGCCAGGCCATCCGAATCATCAGGCCGCCATAGTGGCCCCAATCTGCTGGCCACCAATCCTGACTATCCGTCATCAGGGCATGTATATCTTTTTTTAGCGATGCGAAATCCAGTTTCTGAAATGCTTCGGCGTAATCGAAATCGGCGCCCAATGGGTTGGTTTTCGTATCTTGCTGATGGAGGATGTCCAGATTCAGTGCGTCGGGCCACCAATCCATACCGGGTGATCCAACAGAAGTTCTGGCGCCGTGCATTACTGGGCATGTGCCCTTAGAGTGTGTTGTTTCATCATTCATAGAGTTTTGCCTTTGTTTGAAATTGGTTGAAATGGCGTGCGAGTTCAATTTGTCACTATCAGTGATAAGACTTGAACAGGAAGCCAGCTGTCAAGTTTGGCATGTGCGTTCGCAACAATGCGGTCACTTTGACTATGAAAATAGGGGAAAAGCTTATAAGCCAGTTCTTCTAAGTGCGTGTTTCGGGAATAAACAATACGTCTGCATCGGCGTCCGCAAGCGCGGGTTCTGCGTGCACGGGCGAGACCATTCGTTCCCAACGGCCAACATTAGTTGCACCCATCACGATAAGCCCGGCGTCCTGCTCCTGGCAAACTGCTGTAATAACATCATTTGGATGTCCCTTCACTAGCACGATGTCTTCCTGATTTAGGTTGAATCCATCACACAGTTTGCGGATCGCTTTTTGGTGAAGTTTTTCTGTCACTTGATCCTGTTTCTGTTGCGATGCCAATAGCAGACTCGTGGTTTCAGGGGACCACGCGAGTCCTGCTCCCGCCCCAGTAAAACCCATGGCCGGAACCTGCGGCTCGGCAGCTGGATATGCATGGACCACTGTCAGTTGAGCATTCATGGCTTTGCATATCTCCGTTGCCTTGCCAAGAATCTCATGATCGAGCGAGCTTTTCGTTGAACCCTTCGTACCGTCCTCTTCGTCAACCTCTTCATCAACGAAATCAACTGCCGCCACGACCCGCTTGATGTCTCGCATCTCCTGTTTAACAAACCAGATCGGGACTGGGGACTGACGAATCAGTTCCCAATCAAGGTTCGAGAATAGACCCAAAACGAAGTTGTGGTCCCGGGCGATTTTGAACACCAGGTCAGGCTGGTATTCCTTAATCTCATTGACTAATGCATCAGCACTGGCACTTGCGAAACTGGTCTTGGCCGTCACGTTTAAGTCGCTAGCCGAATCCACGAGGCCATCAAGCCATTTCTGCTCGATGGACTGGACCTGGTCACGGAGTTGAACAAGCTCACGGTCACCGGAACTTCCTGTTATCAATGCGGTGTCGTGGACCCGATGAGAGAAGTGCACATCTGCATTGAGTGACCTGGCGGCATCAAGTACCCGCCGCGCCAGCGGTAACTCTGTTGCAGGATGGTTTTTTAAACTATTCCATTCATTAAGATTAATAAAAGCTAGGATCTTCATGATTGTCTCCTGTTGAGTCGTATTGTGGGATTGAGGCGTGAGCAATTAGCTGATAATTGCCCTCAGCATCCAGGCATTTTCTTCATGGGTGCCGAGTCGTTTGGCGAACAGATCAGAGGTTTTGACATCCGACATGGCATCAATTTCTGGCAATGCGTGACGCAGGGCCTTGGCGATAAACTCATTGCCTTCAATCAGGTGTTCAATTTGTACTTTAAGTTCATCGCCTTCCTGCGGGCTGGCGAGCACCGAACCACGGCCGAGTTCCTCGGCAGAATGAGGCGCTAGAAATCCTAGAGAACGGATTCGTTCGGCCAACTTGTCAACCGCCTCAAACATGTCGCGGTACTGCACCTCGGTCAGCTGATGGATGCTGTAGAACATGGGTCCCTGAACGTTCCAGTGGAGCCCTTGGGTGGCGATCAGCAGGTTAAAAGTGTCCGCTAGCACTGTTTTGACGGAAGCTGCTGCGTGGGACTTTTCGCCGTCTAGCAGTCCATTTTCCGTATGTAATTCAGTAGTTTGTGCTTTAAGCACTGGCTGAGTCATGGGTCCTCCACAACAAGAATGTGTAAACACGGTAACAAGATAGTTGCGATACCGCAAATATAACGATATAAGTACTATTACTTTATCGGGAGAAAGAAATGGAAACGACAGCCCTGCAAGCCTCAGTGCGACTATTCGATCAGTTTTTGGTCAGCGCGAGAAAAACCCTGGGTCCAGACGTCACAGCGCTGCGGTTGCATATCCTGCTCAATGTTTACCTGAACGAGGGTACTAATCAGAGAAATCTGCTGAAGTTGCTTGATGTGACATCGGTCACTGCTTTATCTCGGAACCTGGCTGACATGTCGACGCTGACTTCTACTAAGAAACCGGGGCCCGGCCTAATCGAACTTCGATTCGACATGATGAACCTGCGTCAGAAATCCATTCACCTAACGCCTCACGGTCGAAAAATCATTATGACGATATTGGGACAAAACCCGGATTTGGATTGACCGCACTTCTTCAAAATTCGGGAAATAATTAGAGGGACAGGGTAAAGCTAATCATCCGTGAGTGATGCTGACTTGGCTGATTCTTGGGGGCAGAATTGTGGACGCATTGGTGGTCTTTGAACTCATGCCGCCAGTTGTCTCACGGCTTTCTAATATGGCATCAAAGCAAAATATATTTCTGCAATCTAGGGTTTTACCGCGGTTTCTGGTGTGTCAGTCGTGAAACGGTAGTATGGGTTTTTATTACTAAAAGAGAATGTCGAAAAGACTGTATGTTAGGCGGACCGTTAGCCCTAACGCGCAAGCTTCGAGCAGAAAGCATTGCTTTTTCGCAGGTTCTAAAAATGCCCCAATTTCTGATTTCACAACACTTTTTGAATGTCGCTATAGTCGCCTGACACCACAAGTGTCACTACCACTGTTTGGTTAGAGCGATTGCGCCAAAACCAACCATGTTTCCCATCAAATGCAGCTTGCAACTCACCCTTATCTTCTGTCGAGGCGCGCCCCTTGTTGTAGCCAAAATAATTAGTGTTCGCGTTATCGCCATGAGTATCATAATTCACATGACCCGAATCTACGGACCATTGGTAGGTGGCGATTGCCCCTTTTTTCATGGCCAACTTAATTTCAGCGGCTTCACCTGGTTGAAGCTCTACAAATCGTGTTTCCGAAGGGTCTACTTCAGCAGGTTTCGTTATAATGACTGCGTCAACTTCCTTAGCGACTGGCTGACTGATCTCGGCAGTATCTTGCAGAATATTTTTCTCAGCTTCGCTCGCTAATTGCATTTTAATCTCACCCATTTTTGTCAGGCCGAGGGTTTGACCAATACCAGTAGGATCGAAGCCATATTCGGCGGGCAAAATTGCAGTCACTAACAAAATAAATGCTGTCACTAACGCTACGACTGTGGATTTTATGAGTTGCTTAGAACTCGGTAGCTCAATGTTTTTTGGTAGGTTTGCGTTATACATTATTTAGTTCCTAACCTGCGTTAATTCTTAATCTGGTTCAATTTAGAAAGTAGCCAGTTAACTGAAGTCCCATGAGCATGAATCCCGATGACATAAGCAATACGTTGGCACTATAGGCCTGCTTGAAAAAGAAGCTCTGTCGTCGCCAGTAACCCATAAGAATCAGTATTGCCGACAAGGCTAATAGTTGACCTACTTCCACGCCAATATTAAACGCGATTAAGTTAGCCAAAAGACCGTCGCTGGACATTTCAAAGTCTTGTATTTTGGTCGCCAAGCCAAAACCATGAAAGAATCCGAATATCAATGTTGCGGTTTTTGTGTCCGGCTGAACCCCGAACCACCGCTGATAAGCGCCCATGTTATCGAGCGCCTTATAGACAACGGACAAGCCAATAATGGCATCGATTAAGTAGGCGTTGGCCGGGATATCAAAATACACTCCCAGCAAAAGGGTGCTTGAGTGGCCAATCGCAAATAAAGTGACGTAAACACCCACCTCAGTAAGTCGATAGAGAAAGAACACCACGCCAACTAAAAATAGTAAGTGGTCGTATCCGGTTACCATATGCTTCGCCCCCAAATAGATAAAAGGGGTTATGTTCGTGCCGGATATTTCTTGAATAAACCCCTGGTCACCTTGGGTAACACCGTGACCAACAACAACACTTGAAAATAGTAAACACGTCAAGATCATCCATAGCTTGTTTAAGCGTGGCATTGAATTTGGCAATAAGGACATTGTCGTTCCTTGAAAAGATCAATCAGCAACTCTGCGCACTGCAGAGACTGACCTGCATACTGTTCTTCGGTCCAATAGAACTTGTGCTGGTGAGCTATTGAATTTACGTTGTAGTGAACGGCTCAAGCCTTGGGGTATTAGCGGACGCTGTGAGCTTGGTTGTCTCGGTACTCACGACGAGTTTTTTGCCGCGAGTTGCTTACGAATCTCTTCATGCCGCTTCTTGGTGATCGTGTATTTGGCGTAAAAGAATATGGCGAACAGCGACGGTATGGCGGCAAGGGGTCCTTCAATTAAACCGAGGCTAAAGATTGTTTCTGGATCAACCTGGTCAGCCGATTTTACACCGGTTGGCCAGCCGATGATGTCGATGGCAATACCGCCTAGGAGTAAACCGATGGCACCCGTAGCCTTACCGACGAAGGTGCGGGCAGAGAAAAAGATGCCTTCCTGGCGTCTGCCAGTATTGAGCTCATGCTCGTCTGCAATATCAGCCAGCGCACTCAATACCGAAATACTTAAGATCGCACCCGCGCCATAGACGATAGCAATGGCGACGAGCAACATTGGAAAAATTGCTGGATGGCCGTTTTCCGGAATTAAGCCAAGCAGCCTTAACGTTGGCGGTAGGGCTTGGGCGATCACCAAAACACCGATGCCACCCATCATGGTGCCGACCTTTTCGAACCGATTGTTTAGCCACGGTGTGGCAAAGAAGGCAAAGATAAACGCAAGCGGAGTGGCAAGACCGAAGAAACGTAGTTGGTTTGGGACTAGCTCCCAGAAAAACAAACCGACATAAGCGTTCATGGCTTCGCGTAGCCCATTGGTGGCGGAAATACAGAGTAGTCCCAATACTAACCAAAGGTAGTTTGGGTTTCTAAAGCAATCCAAAATTTCTTCTGTTAATTGTTTTAGCGAGAAGGGTGGTAGCTCTTCTGTGATCTGCTTTAGGCGTGGCACCAGATCTTTGGTGAAAAGGGCAGACACAAGAACGAGCGTTGCTGCCGCACTGCCAACGACGATGCCTATGGGTAAAAAGTTGGCGGCTTCGCTGATACCCCCCTCGGCTTGGCCGAGATACGTCCAGGCGAGGAAATAAGCAGAAGCACCACCGACCATACCGAGTACGCTGTTGTAGCCATAGACGACGCTTCTTTCTCGGTAGTCATCAGAGAGTTCTGCGCCCAGCGCCAGATGTGGGACGTGGTATAACGTTAAGGACAGCCGCAAGCCGATCGTAAATACCGTGAACCAGATAAAAAGACCGAATTCTTCAAGAAAGTCAGGTGGCGCATAGAGCGCGATAAAGCACAGCCCCAATGGTATTGCCGAGACGTAAAGAAAGGGGTGACGCCTGCCGAATTTGGACCGCCAGCGATCCGAAATTGAACCGACAATAGGATCGGAAATAGCATCAAATACCACGGCAATTGTGATGGCGAGCCCCGTCAGTGTGCCGGATAAGCCGAGGATATTGTTGTAGAATAGAAAGTTAAAAGTGTTGAAGGTAATGTGAATAGCCGCCTCGGCGGCAGCGCCTGAGCCATAAAAAAACTTGGTTTTTATGCTCAGCGCTGATGTTGATTCTGATTTCATTCGGCCACTATACGAAAATTTTGTCAGTTATAGCTAGTCCTGTCACGCAGCGCGCAATACAGTTAAAGTTATGGGGTTAGGGTAGAGGGCCAGCATAGAGAATTACAGTAGACTGAGAGCGTAAACGGGCTTCTGCAATCGGTGACTTTAAAATTGCAATTCAGGTCTGCTTCGACACCAGTTATTTCCATTACTCACTATGCAAACAAGAACAGAAAAAAGGAAGAATGATGACAACTGTAGAAATTCCCAATTTCGGTGAACTACTTGCCGAGCACCTTAGCGGTGTGCCCACCGAAGCCTATCCTTATCTGCTCTCACAACTTGAGCGGACCGCTGCAGATCGCTATCGCGGTTGGGCGGATGATGTGCCCGCCCACCGGGAAGGCATTTTGAAATGTGCCGCGCGTGAAGATGAGATCGCCAATCGTGTTGAAGCGATGTTCCCACCCTCAGAGGAACATCGGGCGCTCGTGGCCTCAATTATTCCGGGCGCCAAGACGACTTACTATACGGCATTTGAGAACTACACACCGGTGGAGCAAATGACCATACAAGCCAATGCCGAACGGCAAGGTGCAAATGCGTGGCAAACGCTTAAGGCACTTTATCCGGATCAAACTGATGCACTCGATGAGTTGTCAGCTATCGAGCTCGGTAGTGCTGACTATCTAGATGAGCTGCTGCCAACCTTGGGCTAACTCTGGTCTAGGTGTAGGTCTAATTATAGGCCCACTTATTAGCTTGAAAAAAAGTAACGCGCAAAAAAAAGCCCGGTAAAACCGGGCTTTTTTTATTGACTAAGTTTACATCTCGTAAGTGAATTCGAGACCGAAAATCCTACCTTGGTTCACTGAACCAGCAGCAAACAAGTCAGCGATGGGAATGCCGGTTTCAACCTGGTCGTCGGTCAAGTTACGACCGAAAGCAGATATGGTGTAACTTTCACCATGATATGCGATAGATGCAGTGAGATCTTCAGAGGAATCTCTATGCCCAAAATCGGTATTGAGCAAATCTTCACTATCATCAACTTCTGTGTACTTGGCATAGAGTTCCAAATGGCCAGGGCCAACCTCAACGATATAGCTTGCGCCAAAGCCCAAGGTATAGTCAGGCGTATCGCGAGGTCTCAGACCGGATGCGTCTGAAAGGGAAAAGTCTGAATCTGTTAAGTCGAGATCAGTTGCAAAGCTATCGTATTCAGCATCCAAGTAACCGTAGTTTAAGAATAGTCGCAGGCGCTCTGTTGCCTGGAATTCCGTCTCTAGCTCAATACCGCTATAGGTGGCATCGGATACGTTGTTAAAAATTGTCGCGACAGTGTTGGTGACTGGGTCAAAGGAAACTGATGACTCTTGCTTATCCGTAAAGTCGTTGTAAAACGCAACGACGTTTAGTCTCAGACGGCCTTCCATCATCATGCTCTTGTAACCAAGTTCGAATGTCTTAGCGAACTCAGGTTCATACTGGTCTCGTTCAAAGTCGGCGATATTTTGGTTAGTACCAAAGAATCCACCAGAGTGGAATCCTTCTGAGTAGGTACCAAATATGATGGCGTTATCATTGAGTTGGTACGTGAGGCCAATTTTAGGAGAGGTCTCTGTCCATGAATTGTCAAGATCGGCGAAGGCTGGATAGGCAAATGCATCTTGTCTTTCCACGGTGGTCAAATAAGCCTGACCGGCAATAAAGTCCTTCTCTTCGCGAGTCCAGCGCAGCCCTAAGGTCAATGTCCAATCTTCAGCGAACTGCCAGTCACCCTGTGCGAACACAGCGTAGGAAGTAGTTTCTTGCTGTTCATAAAGAACTTGAACTAAATCGGAGCCCAGGCCGGGATAAGCTGGTATTCCAGTGTCGCAGAATAAGCCAATGGCACCCGTTTGGCAGAGGTTCCAAAAAGTAAGCCCTGGAGCCGGGTCTGGTGCAAATGCAAATAGGCCGCCTAGCCGGTTCTGCCAGAAAGATCCACCTGTACGCCAATCACGATCGAATTCACTGGTGAAGTAGTAGAGGCCGGCAGTAAAATTGAAGTTATCGTAGTTACCATCAATTCTAAGTTCCTCACTTAGCTGTTCGAAGTCATTGAATTTCTCGATCGTGATAAACGGTGCTGCAGAGCCATCAAAATCGAAGATGGCTTCTTCTTGCAAATCACGATAACCAGTAGTGGATACTAGCGTTAGATGCTCGTTTAAATCGTATCTCAAAGCTAATGTTAAAGCGGTGGTATCTAGCTCTGCTGCATTCCTTGTGTCGTTCTCAGACACGTTAGAGGAAGCTAGAGAGGTTCTACAGACCGCGGGGAAACTGAACAACTGCGTAGCGTCACATATTTGAAAGCCACCACTGAAGTCTGAGTCGCGAAGTCCCGTTGGCGGTGCAGCTACACCCGCTGCCAAATTAAAATTGGTGTTGAAAGCACTTAATTCACTTTGATCCAGAAACTTCTCCATAGTGAACAGAGCTTCAAAATCCTCGTTCGGTGTGTACAGAAATGTTGCGCCAAAACTCTTATAGTCCGTTGCGCCATTTTTGCCGCCGATGGTGATGTTTTTGGAAAACCCATCATCTTGGATATAAGAGCCGAAGAGTTTGAGCGCCAAAGTATCTTCAATGAGAGAAGTGTTGACGACAGCCCGCAACTCTTGCTGGCCATCTTCTCCGGCGGTCGCTTTTATGCGCGCGCCGAACTCACCTGTAGGACGACTTCGGATGACATGAATAACACCGCCAATCGTATTCTTGCCAAACAGAGTACCTTGAGGACCACGTAATATTTCAACTCGTTCTAGGTCAAAATTCTCAAGCACTTGCCCTGCGAGTGAGCCGAGATAGATCCCGTCGATCATTACACCGACAGGGGCGTCCAATGAGTTGTCATCAGTACGGCTTGGGCTAATGCCCCGCATTGCGATAACAGCACCACCACCACCTCGAGAGCCATCCTCGCCAATCTGTACGTTAGGTGCAAAGCCATTGAGGTCGGTAATGTCCCGGATCGTCGAGCTTTCTAGTTCTTTGGTCAGTGCCGTCATCGCTATCGGCACCGTTTGAGCTGATTCTTCTATTTTTCGAGCGGTGACGAGCACCTCTTCAAGAACAACTCTCTTCTTTTCAGCGGCCCACGTCGGCACCGATGCAGCACTGGCTGCAATTGTTAGAATAGCTGCCAGTTGTATGGTTCGATTTATCGATCTAATCATTGTGTTTCCCCCAGAGTGCGCAAATCTTGCTTTTGTTAGTACTTTTGTACTTTTTGTTTTTCTACTCTATCGGCCTTACTAGTTTCTAATTTTCAACATGTCGCTTAACTACAAAAAAGTCAGGCCTGCTTGTTTTTAATTGTATAAATCATGTGCAGTAACTAGTCAAGCTCCTCTGGAGATAAGAAGAATTATCCACATTTCATCTTTAGTCTTCTGGTGTCCGATCGCCGCCTCTACGCGCCCGAAAACCGAAGAATTGACCACATAAATGGCCAAAATTTGACACAAGGCAATAGACGAACTGGGTCAATTAGCAGGGCCGCTTTGATTGAATGAATGTTGGAATGAATGGCGCAAAAAATGGTGTTTTAAATGGTGCGGCGCGATAAACAGGTTCGATAACCAATAGAGTCTGAGCGAAATTGACACGCCGTTCACGTCAGGCTGACTTCAGAAGCATTTGCTGATCAATTTCAGCCCAGGTGCGGGCTCTCTAAGTCGGTAGGGCTTACGGCATCTATCGCAGTGCAACAAAGGGCAGTTTGCGCCGACAAGACATCGCTTCTGTTTTGGCTGCAGATATCTTATTTGATTTGATCGCCGACTCAGTTGAGTCACTATGTGGACGATTCTATTTTCGCGGCCTAACTTATCCGTTAGCTTTGTGGCTGAGCGCGTCCAAACCTTGCCATCAATTTTTCTCTAATTTCAGCCCTGAACTTTCTGAAAGACTCGGGCAGAATCAACATTAATGGCGTCACCACGAGGGTGAGCACCGTGGCAAATGTTAAACCGTAAACGATGCTGCTGGCGAGCTTCACCCAATAGGAAGAAACCTGACCGCCATAAACGATGTCACGATTAATGATGTCGATGCTGACATTGGTGGCCAGTGGCAGTAGGCCGAGAATAGTGGTGGCCGTGGTTAAGAAAACGGGCCGCAAACGCTGCGCACCTGTCTTCACAATAGCATCCATTATCTCAACGCCAGCACCGCGGAATTCGTTGTAAGTGTCGATAAGAATGATGTTGTTGTTCACCACAATACCGGCCAGTGCAACTATCCCGATACCTGTGAGCATAACGCTGAATGTTTGATCGAAGGTTAGTAGCCCAAGTAAAACACCGGCGGTGGACATCACAACAGCGGAAAGTATAAGTGTCGCCTGATAGAAACTATTAAACTGCGCCACCAGTAGAATGAACATCAACAGTAGCGACATCACAAAAGCGAACACAATGAACTCGATTGATTCATTTTGTTCTTCGGTAGCGCCTCGGAACAGGATGTTAATGCGCGGATCAAAATTAGACGATTGGATGAACGCTTCCAGTTCTAGGACTTTATTGTCGGCGATAATGCCTGGTTTCACATTTGCTCGGATCGTCATAATGTATTCGCCGTCCACTCTCTCTATTGAATCTAGCTTGTTCTTGGCACGACGCTCTACAAAGTTGCTGACCGGCACTGAGCCTGAAGGCGTGGTGACTCGAAGCTGATCAAGGGAGTCAATATTACGCTCGGTGAGCGGGTACCGCAGACGGATTTCAACTTCTTCCTCGGCATCATCGGGCCTGTACTCTCCTAGATATAAGCCGTTGGTCACCAGCTGTACAGCTGCGCCTACTTCGTTGACATTGACGTTAAACAAGGCAGCTTTCGCTCTATCAACCGCGAGCTCCCACTCGATGCCAGGCAATACTCGGGTGTCTTCGACGTCTCGTAGATCATCCATTTGATCCAGATGGGTGCGTATGGTCTTGATGGTGGGTTCTAAATCCTGACGAAATTTGGAAGACACTTGTATCTGGATGTCTTTGCCCGTGGGAGGGCCATATTCCTGTTCAATGATCTCGTACTGTATGCCGGCAATAGGTGCTAGTTTCTCGCGCGCAAGTTCGAGCACGTCGTATCCAGTCGTACCCGCAGCGCGAACGTTCTCCATGTCCATGAAAATTGTGCCGACCTGGTCTGCGGGTGAACCGCCCCCAAAGAAGCTGACCTGCTGGCCGCGACTGGTACTGGTAAAGTAGGTGTGTACGCCGTTCAGTGGCATCAGAGCCGCTTCTGAGCCAGTGACGATGTCCTGTAGCTCAGATTTTGAGTAGTTCCCACGGGCACTGATGCTGACGCGGCCATTCGTTGGGTCGGTTGTGGTGAAGTAAATGTAACCGGCCCCAAAACTACCATAGACTTTAAAAATCAGAAATAGAAAGCAAATGGTCAATGTCAGGATAATGACAGGATAGTTCAACAAGCGGCGGAGAAACCGAGCATACATGCCGGTAATGCCCTTGAGCTCAAGCACATCTCCATGTTCCAGTACGTTCAACTGCTCAATAGATTCTGCGTCGTTGCTACCAGCCTTGCCGAAAAGTGCGCCGAGGGTCGGGCCAAAAAATAACGCATAGAGTAGGGAGCCAAACAACACGGCAAACACAGTGATGGGCAAATACTGCATAAATTGCCCTGATGTCCCAGGCCAGAAAAAGAGTGGAACAAACGCAGCAAGGGTGGTGGCTGTCGAGGCTAACACCGGCCAGAACATGCGTTTGGCTGCCGCGATGTAGGCGAGTTCTTTAGTCATGCCTTCAGACATTTTTCTATCAGCATACTCAATGACAACGATCGCACCGTCGATCAGCATACCAAGTCCCAGCAGCATGCCGAACATCACCATAAAGTTAAATGACAATCCCAGTGCATAGATGACAGTGATCGCAAATAGGAATGAAGTCGGCACTGCTAAACCAACGAGCAGGCCAGATCGCCAGCCAAGTGCGGCCACGACCAGTATCATCACAAGGGCCATCGCAGTGACGATGTTGCCCTGCAGTTCTGTGACCTGTTGTTTAGCAAATGGTGATTGATCTTGACTAAAAATGACTGATATTTCAGAAGGGTAATCTTTGGTGAGTTCAGCAGTGAGTTGACGAACCTCTGCGTTGAGGTCGATGACATTCGCGCCAGGACGTCGCAGGACTTCGACCGTTATCGAGGGCAACCCGTTAATCGCGGTAAAAGACTGTCGATCCTTAAACGTACGTCGAATCGAGGCGACCTTATCCAGAGTGATCACGGTTTCGTCCGACGACTTGATCGGTAGGCTATAGATATCGGCTCGGTTTTCGATCAAACCGGGTACCTTGATAGCAAATCGACCCTGGCCGGTGTCCATTGCGCCCGCAGCGATTAAGGAATTGTTGTCACGGATGGTGGCGAATAAATCCTGCTGGGAAATCTGGTAGTGCTCAAGTTTTGCTGGATCGATAGTCGCTTCAAGCAATTCTTCACGATGCCCGGAGAGTCGCGCTTCAGTGACGGCAGGAATGGACTCCAATGCATATTTCAGTTCAACGGCTTTTTGATATAGCACACGTTCTGAGACCGTATCGCTCGCTAAGCTCACGGCGATGACAGGATAATCAGAGACCGTGATCGCTTTAATAATAGGCTCTTCCGATGTAGACGGTAGCTGTGCACGAGATCGGTCGACTGCCGCCCGCACTTCAGAAATCGCAACGTCGGGATCGAAGCTGATATCAAATTGTAGAGCAATGGTCGCCATACCTTCTCGTGCGTTCGAGTTAACCTCTTCGATGCCTTCAAGCGAACGCACTTCTGCTTCGACGGGCCTGATGATGAGCCTATCAGCGTCTTCAGGGGAAATACCAATGTGAGGGATAGTGACGAGCACCACTGGGATTGTAATATCTGGGTCAGCTTCAACCGTGATAGTGGCCCTGGCAAAAACACCTGCGAACACTAGCATCGCCAACACACTTAGGGTGGTGCGAGGGTGCTTGATGACGGTTTCGATAATCGCGTACATGGTTATCCTCCACCGGCCTTTATGTTAACAATGGCGTCAGGAGGGACGTTAACAAGACTGCCAACAGGTACTGGTATCACTTGCTGTCCGGCAAACACCAGTTCCTGACCGACCGTAATTAGCTCAACGTTAGGCGGCAATCCCGTTAACCAGACGCCCGTCGCAGTATCGCTCACAATCTGCACTTCAATAAATTGCACAATATCGTCATTGTCGACGATTTTAGCGCCAATGGCGCCCGTGTCACTTAAGGAAAGCGAAGCAGGTGAGACATTGTGTGCCATCACCGTTCCTTGGTTTAGAATAACTTCCGCCGAAAGGCCGTCTCTAATGGCGTAGTCGGCATTAACGACTTCCACCTCGATACGATACGTTCGAGTGATTGGGTCCGCCGCGTGGCTGACGAAAGAAACAGTGCCGTTGAGGTTGGCCCCATGGTCGATACTGACAGCGGCTCGTCCTGCGAGTCTTAGCTCGCCAAGCTCTTGCTGGGTAACGTGAGCAACAATGAGCATAGGGCTGGGGTCGAGCACTTCTGCACAAATCTGGCCCTGTTGCAGAAAGTCGCCGATGTTGACCGGACGTTCCTGAACGACTCCAGCAAAGGGGGCGTTTATGTTTCGCCGGGCGAGATTAAGTTCTTGAAATCTGACGTTGGCTTTCGCGCTAATGAGGCTTACTTCGGCGGCAGCAATTTGAACCTCGCCTTGGAATCCCTTTTGGCTTAGCTTCGTCAGTCCCTGGTGTTCTAGATCCGCATGCCGGAGCTGCGACCTTGCCTCTTCAAGTTTGATTTGCCGATCATCTAACGCCAATTTGCAAAGCAGGTTGCCTTCGTCGACCCGTAAGCCTTTTCCTACTGGGAGTGCAACGACCCGGCCGCTGGATTCTGCCCGCACTTTGACCGTGCGTTTTGCTTCTGTCTGGCCGCTTGCGCGGATTTGAACAGTATAGGGTGCTGCCTGACTTATGTGTGTTTGCACACGCGTGATGGCCGCTCCCGCCGAGCTTTCTGCTGCTTCGTCAGCTGAACTGTCTGGCCCTTGTATCTGACCAGAAATGAGCCAGGTGACGAGAATGATCGCAACGACGATTGCCAACGTGTAGGTGGATTTGATTACCCTTTCTCCCATCCTTTGGTTGATGTGAACGCTTCTGAATCTTTAGGTAGGCTCTTTCTCATCGATTAATGGACACCTAGTTGCCACCTAATTACGACCTAGACCCCAGTCGCCTTGTTCTTGAAGTCGCTTGAAGAAGCTGTCTTCATAAGCTTGATCCGGAGTTTCGCGAACCAATTTATCGAGTACATGTGCATCGTTACCCAGTAAAACCCTCCAGCGTTCATCGCGTACACCTTGAATCATCATCGCTGCTGCCTCAGCCGCAGTGGTCGGTGCATTATCACGGAAGGCTTCGCCCTGGGCTTTTATCATTTCACGAATTTGATCGTTTGTTGCAGAAGAAAGATCGATTTCCATACGTTTTTCGACGCGCTGTCGAATCTGTTCGATTTCCTCATTAGGCATATCATCCGGATCCGCATGGCCAGAGATCTTGCCAGAATTAATCGCAATCGATGTGCCAATATGACCGGGCATCACAACGGAGACCTTGACGTGGGGTGCATTGATTCGCAAGTCTGTCACCAACGCTTCGGTAAATCCTTTTACGGCGAATTTTGCCGCACTGTATGCGCTGTGGGTCGAACCTGGACCTAGCGTTGCCCAGAAGCCATTCACACTGCTGGTGTTAATCATGTGGGCTTCATCTGCTGCGACAAGGTAGGGCATGAAAGCACGGGCATTGTAGTAGACGCCGTACCAACAGATATTGAATGTGCGTTCCCATTCATCTCTGTCGCCGTCAACAAAGCTAACGCCTGTGCCAATACCCGCGTTGTTAAAAAGTAAGTTCACGCTATCTCGACCATGTTGCTCAAGAGCGTCATCGCGAAACCGGTTGACCTCATCTTCGATAGAGACATCACACTTGTGGGCGGTAATTCTAATGCCCTGTGGTGCTTCGGATTCACAGAGTCGCAAGGTCTCCGCCATGTTTTCTTCGATCACATCGCAAAGCGCCACGTCACAACCTTCTGCAACCAGTTGTCTTGCCAGCTCACGGCCCATACCGGTGCCACCACCTGTGATAACCGCGAATTTTCCTGAAAAGTCTTTCATAAACTCACTTGTCTCATTATTTTGGGTTTCGAATGAGCCATCGGCATTGGCCCTTTGCCAGAGGTGATCGTGCCGGTTAAGCGTGAGCCATTATTTCGGCTCTGCATTTTTCGGCACTAGTTATTTTCAAGACTATCTTTTTGGTAGTACTGGTTTAACTCAATTAAGAACGAAACTCTAAACCTTCGAAGTTCCCTTCTTCTCGCCATTTGGCAAGCAGATCCCAAAACTGAATTGATCCGCCGCTATAGAACGCGTTGTACTTTGCGATCGGGTTTGGCTTGCCTTCGTTATTGTAGTAACCCGGAGTACAACCTTCGCCGCCAATTTGCATGGAGGGACCAGTGCCGCCAATAATGGTTTGCACCCAATCAGCTTCGGCCTTTGATGACGTTTCGATCGCCTTGATATCGTTCTTAATTGCGTGGCTCAGAATATAGGCTAGATGTGTCGCCACTTCATTGAGTAGGTGTGGATAGTTAGCGGAAAATCCACCTTGCGAGGCGCTTATCAAGAAGCAATTTGGGAAGCCTCTAGATTGCATGCCGTGGAAGGTCTTCATTCCGTCCGCCCACTTTTCGGATAGCTTTTGGCCGTTTTTCCCGACAATGTCATAGCCAGCTCGGCGAGCGTAATCCGTGCCAACCTCAAAGCCTGTGCCGAAAATGATGCAGTCTACTTCGTATTCTTTGCCGCCAACGACAATACCTTTCTCAGTGATCGCATCGACGCCTTGACCATTGGTATCAATCAATTCGACATTAGGGCGGTTGAAAGTCGGCAAATAGTCATCGTGAAAACAGGGACGTTTGCAGAACATCGCATAATAGGGTTTGAGCTCTTCGGCTGTGTTTGGGTCGCTAACGAGTTCTTCTGCCCGGGCGCGGATTTCGTTCATTTTTTCGAAGTTTGCGAGTTCCATGATTTCGCTGAGCTCTCTGACGGCCTCGCCCTCAACAGTACCTTTGTTATACATATTGATCATCTTGCCGATAAGGTCAGTCCAGCCATCATTGACTAGATCTTCAGCTTGAGGGACTCCGGAAACGAGCGCGTTAAAATTATCCATTCGCGCCTTCTGCCAGCCAGGTTTCAGGTTCTTAGCCCATTCAGGATCCGTTGGCGAGTTGCCTCGAACGTCGATACCAGACGGCGTTCGTTGAAAAACGTAGAGCTGCTGTGCGGTTTCACCAACATGAGGAACGCACTGTACGGCTGTTGCACCTGTACCAATGATCGCAACTCGCTTGTCATGTAATTTGTCGAGCCCACCTTCTGGAGAACCGCCGGTATAGTCGTAGTCCCAGCGACTGGTGTGGAAAGTATGCCCCTTAAAAGTTTCTATGCCCGGGATGCCAGGTAGCTTTGGTCGGTCGAGGGGTCCATTTGCCATTGCGACAAACTTGGCTCGAATCTTATCGCCCCTGTCAGTGGATACGGTCCAACGAGCTGCAATGTCATCCCATTCCATACCGGTAACCTGAGTTTGGAATAGCGCGTTGTCGTAAAGGTCGTAATGTTTACCAATGTTAGAACTATGTTTAAGTATTTCTGGCGCGAAGGTATATTTTTCTTTGGGTACGAAATTTAACTCTTCCAGTAGAGGCAGGTAGACATAAGATTCAATGTCGCATTGCGCACCGGGGTATCGGTTCCAGTACCAGGTGCCGCCGAAGTCGCCACCTTTTTCGACGATCCGAATATCCTTTAAACCAGCCTCGCGCATTCTTGCGCCAGCTAACAAACCACCAAAGCCGCCACCAATAATGAGCACGTCCACTTCGTCAGCGAGTGCGTCGCGTTCGACTCGTTCTACATAAGGGTCATCGATGTACTTGGAGAAGTCTCCCTTAACTTCTATGTACTGCTCGTTACCGTCTTCTCTTAGTCTTTTTTCAATTTCCTCTTTGTACTTGATCCTTAGTGCAACGGGATCAAAATCTAAGTCATCGTAATTTTGTTGCTCACTCATTTTCACAGCCCCATTCGATCAATTGTTGGTCTGAATAAACTATGTGGGAAGTGGTGGGCGAATTCAAACTGAATTCGCCGGGGGCTATAATCAAAATGCTATTCGTTCTAAAGTCACTGGAAAAGCCGGTAGCTGGCTTGCAGCTTGTTTAACTTTTAGCTGCAGCGACAATCTGGCCGCCAATTTCGCTGAGTCTATCCATACCGTCAGGACCAGCAAAGAAAAATGCTGGCACCATGATACGCCCAACGCCAAGCGCCTTCATTTGCTCTACGCCCGCGACGGGGTCGGCTATTTGTGAACCAAACATTGCATTGATCTCTATGCTATCTGGATCTCTGTCAGCGGTTTCTGCTGCTTGACGGAGTCGAGTAATGAGCGCTCCTAATTGTTCAGCATCTCCCTCGCCCGGGAAAAAACCGTCTGCAATTCGAACAGCCCGTCGTATAGCCGCGTCGGAATCACCGCCCACCAAAACTGGAATGTCGCCCTTTACAGGTCTTGGGCTACAAGTTACCTGAGGGAAATCTACAAATTCGCCATGGTATTCGGCATGGGGTCCAGCCCAGAGTTTTCTCATGGCTTCGACATACTCATCGTTGCGTGCACCGCGTCTAGACCACTCAACCCCGAGGGCATCGAATTCTTCCTTTAGCCAACCGACACCGAGACCAAGCTCGACACGACCTCCGGACAAGCGATCAAGTGTCGCAAGTTCTTTGGCAAGGATGACCGGGTTACGTTGTGGGACGATCAAGATACACGTACCGAGTTTCAGAGTCGGTGCTGCTGCTGCCACATAGGCTAGCCAAATGAGCGGGTCGGGAATGGGTGTTTCTGGTTCGGCTGGAATCTTTCCGTCGGGAGTGTACGGGTACTTGGAATCGATCTTGGTAGGTAGAATAACGTGTTCACCACCCCAAACCGATTCAAAACCTGCGGCTTCCGCCCGACGGCATAGATCTATGGCGGCTTCGCCCTCAACACCAACACTGCTTCCAAACGCTAGTCCAACCTTCATCGATACACTCCTTTAAGTATGTCTGCTCGCTAATTCCGCCATGGTGGCTTTGTGTTGAGCTCTTGATATGGTGAAAAAACTAATGCAAACCACGGATATCGCGGTGAGTATGAGCACGCTGGGCCCCTGGACCCAGCCGAATCTTTCTATTGCCGCAGGGTCAATCGTTTGAAGCGTAGCCCCTGGTTTGATCCCCGCAAGGTCGACCACAAAGCCGGCTAAAACTGGTCCTGCACCGCCAACTACTTTGCCGGCAAAAGAGGCCGCTGCGTAATAAATACCTTCTTGGCGGTCGCCGTGAATCCTTTCATGTTCATCGGTAATATCTGCGATCATTGAACCCACCATTGGCAGTGCAACACCGAGCCCAACCGCTGACACAAAACCGCTGCTGCCGATATAGAGCCAGCCGACAAGCACTGGATCATCCGGCAAGGCGTTGACCAACTTAAGAATAATAATGATGGAGGTAAAAAATGCATACCAACACATACCGTATATGTAGAGCGTCTTTTTCTCCGGAACCAATACGCCCAATGGGCGGCTTGCGGCACTGCCGATGATGATCCCCGAAATCGCGACACCAAATAACATTGAGAGCTGTCCCGGTGTAATTTGGAAAAAGTACGTACCCGTGTAGATGATAAGGGCTTGAATCATGCCTTGTGAAATTCCGAAAATCACACTGGCGCAAACAATTGCTGTAAACGAAGGGATTTTGAAGGCGAGGGAAACCTCTTTCAGAACCCGCCGAAAAGAAAATGGCTTTTCATCTGGAACTCGTAGCTCAGGGATCTTGTGGTGTGTGGCAAGTGCGGAGATAAGGACGCCGCCAATCAGTAAGGGAACTGCCGCCAAAGCAAACTTTGGGTAGGCTGCCGGGTTTAACAAACCATTCGGATGGGCGTCGGTTGCACCGAAGAAAAGCTGATTGGCCACAATCAGCACAGCGAACATACCAATGAGTTGAAATATGGTCCTTAAGGATGACAGCAGGGTGCGCTCGTCATAGTCGTTGGTGAGTTCTGCCCCCAGCGCCATGTAAGGAACGGAATAGAGGGTCATAGCGGATCTCGTCAATATTGCAAAGCCGCAGAGCCAAAAGAATAAACCGAAATTATCGAGTCCCTGTGGCGGCGTGAAGAGGAGGTAAAAACTCAGGGCAAAAGGAATGGCGGCCACATACATAAAGGGGTGGCGTCGCCCGAGCCTCGATTTCGTAGAGTCTGACCAGGAGCCCACCAAAGGGTCACTCAATGCGTCTACGCAGAGGGCAACAAAAACAGCAATGCCGGCCATCGTTCCAGATAAGCCAAGGACCTGGTTAAAGAAGAACAAAAGGTAAAAACCGAATGCAGCACTTTTGACACCTTCGGGTAACTGTCCAATACCGTAACCAATTCTTAGCGGCCAGCTGACCATGGAGACCTATCTGTTTTTATATCAGTGGCCAGACTGAAGGGTTGATGTAGTGAAAGCAAGGTCTTTGCTATGCTAATATTTTTGGTAACGATTAGGAGATAGATGATGATTCCTGCAACGATTAACGATGTCACACCCGCTTGGCTAGGCGAGGTATTAAATCTCGAAGTAGCGGGTATCTCTGTGGAACAGATTGGCCAGGGGGTTGGGCTCATGGGAGATATCTATTGCGTTGCCTTAGAAACTGGGGCGTTAGAAACAGGCGTGGATTCATTGAAGAGCGTCGTCGTCAAGTTGCCATCTTCATTTGAAGGCAACCGAACGCAAGGAGTGGCGCTTGGAATGTTTGATGCAGAAGTTAAATTCTATTCTGAGCTCGCACAGCAAGCGACGGTTGGCATGCCGCGTGTTTACCACGCAGAAATTATTGAAGGTACAGCAGACTTTGTCATTGTGATGGAAGATCTCAGTGACCTTATATCGGTGGCGCAGCTTGAAGGTATGAGTTTTGATCAAGCACTGGCGGCCGTAAAAGTATTAGCTGCGATTCATGCAGTCTGGTGGGACAAGGTTCAAGTAGACTCGTTAGAGTGGATTCCGAGCATGATCGGCCCTCGAATCGAATATGTAGATCAACTCCTTGCGGAAATTTACCCGATCTTTGCAGATGGTTTTGGCCAACATTTACCAGCAGGAGGGCTTGAGCTTTATGAACAATTTGCGGGTAACTACTTAAAAATCAACACTGCAATTTCAGGTCGCAGCCCTTGGACGCTTGCTCACCAAGACTATCGCGTAGAAAATTTATTGTTCGGAGAGCCCGGCTCAGGCAAGGCTATCGTACTGGATTGGCAAGGTATTGGTCGGGGCCCAGGTGCTTACGATTTGGCGTACCTACTCGGTGGCTCGATGACTGTTCCCGCCCGCAGGCAGCATGAAGTGGAGCTTGTTCGTGCATATCACGATGAGCTTCTGGCTAATGAGGTTGATGACTACTCTTTTGACCAGGCCTTTGATGACTATGGCCATGCTCATCTAATGGGTGGGCTCGCGGTTGCCATGGTAACAGCAGGGACATTGGATCTTAGTAATGATCGGGGTAAGCAGCTGGTTGCATCTATGGCGGAGCGGCACGTTACAGCAGCGCTCGACCATGATGGACTCGCTCGTTTAACCGCTATCATTGGTCAGTAGTTAATCGTTAGTGATGCCGTTGGTTAAAGGTTTTTCAGGACCTGAGAAGCTAGCTCGGGTGCAATTTCCACAGTAAATTCAGACACTGTTCGTTGTACGAACTGAGCCCGTGCCTCACGAATCTGTTCCGACCTGGCATCTGCTCTGACTCTTGCTTCAATTTCTTTGAACGCTGGAATGCGTGCGGGTGTTCGCGATGTGAGCAAAACAATGTGGTGACCTCCGGAAGATCTAAACCCGCCTCGCCAGAGTGAGTTGTCTGGATTTAGCGTAAATAGAGCCTTTGCCATTCTATTGCCGAAGTGATCGGCAACCTCGCCCAAGGTTCGGTCGACATTGTTCGTATGATATAAAAAGCGGTCACCATAAGATGTGGCTGCCGAATAGTCTGCAGCAGATTGATTAAGTTCGGTTAGAAGAAGTGAAGTTCGTGCTTCTGCGTCTGCACCATTGTTGATAAAGACGTGCGTGAAGGTGATCTTTTCTTCTACCAAGTAACGATCTTGATGACGTTCGAAAAAACTTTGCGGATTATCTACCTCGGGTTTGAAGCCGTCACCAATATATTCCATTTTTTGGATAATCCGCTTGCGGATCACGTAGTCACTCTCATCGACGCCCAATTTAATGCCTGTTCGATAAAGCGCTTCTTCCTCCGTGAAATTTCGGATAAGTAGGCTGAGATTTTCAGGGTCCATTTCCGCAAACATTTTAAGTGCCACATCGCGGTCACCTGAAGTGCTTTGGAGCTGCAAAAAGTTGAGCAACTCGCGTTTACTGACCGTAATGGTTTGGTCTGATTGTGGCATCGACTCGTCTAACAAAAATAGCAGGCTGCCAACGAGCAGAAAGTAAAACAGGGGCTCTCTGAATAATTGCTTCAAGCGGGTTATGGCGTATACCAAATCGGCGACGTATAGGCCCGGTCCTGGATAGTGCGGGGGACTTCATCTGGCAGCTCCACATCGAAGTATACGGAATCATAAGTGGTCCATCGCGGGCGAGGAATTTCAATGACTCTCGCGTAGTAGAAAGCACGTTCACTCGGATCAAAATCTGGGTCAGTCCACACGACGGCAAGCTCCGCTGCTCCAACAGTATTGGTAAATGTTGCGGTACTAAGATCCACTGTATTGCCTACAGGTGGAATCTTGCCAGTCTGTTTGTCTGGCGCGCGATCATCCGACCAGGCAACGTCATAGACCTTCTCTTGCAGTTTACCCGACGAGTCCAGCCACCCTTTGACTATTTGTGCCCTGTCTAGGTTAGCGCCGGCTGGGTCTTTGCTGGCAGCAAGCATGAATGTGATGGGTTGTTCTTTCGGCCCCATCGTTAGGTCGCCACCCATAGGCACGCCTTTCTGGTAACCGAGTCTGACATAAGCTGGGGATTGGATGTCAGCATCTGTGTATTCCCAACCGCCAAACAGTCGGACAGAAATTCTTGAACCTGTTGTCGCGTAAACCTCCCTTCTTTTCATGGCAGAGAAAAGCGCTGCGCGAGTATTTTCTTCTGCCCATACAGCTGCGTAACCAGATGAAACGAGGCGCCAATTTTTCCAAAGTTGGTCATTTGCCATTGCGTTCGACATTCGTTCCGGTCCGGGTAGAGATTCTGGAAACTTACCGAAGAAGTTATCTTCTTCGGTAGTTGAAGCTGTATTGTGGCCGTCCGTACTTCCGATTAGTCCGATTTTGAAAGGGTTAACACCGAGAGACTCTTCATACTTAAGGCCAAGCTTGAGTGCGCTTCGCGCATACTCGTGTTTCAGCATCCAATCTTCTTTCTTCTGTGTTCTGGCAATGTTGTCTTCGTCCCATGTTTCATAATCTGCGAATTCGTCGTCAGGCGACAAAGTCGGGTGACTTTCGCCGTCACCCTTTACTTGGGTGACCTCATAGAGTGGTTCCCAGCGTGCTCGTAGCTCGGCGTAACCGAGATCAATTGGATTGCCATCAACAGAACGATCAGGAAACATCATGCCATTTGAAATGTTGCCGTTGTGCGCGATTGCCATAACATCACCGCCAGTCGTGTTGTGATATTCGTCCAAGGCATTCCATAAATCACGCGGATCTAAGCTGTCCTGAGCCGAAAATGGTGTCATCTTTGAAACTTTATCAGCGCCATCTTTAAACAGGACGACACGATGCAGATTGTTTCCATTGATCATTGACGTCCATTCATAGCCGGAGAATGCCGTAAAAACACCAGGCTGGTTATATTCATCGGCGGTGAGTGTGACGTCTAGCCAAATTCTATTGCGGGTATCTTCAGGGAATGGCACGTTTTTAACTGGATCTCTCATGCTATTGACGAATGCCATTGCCATTGCCAGAAAATCTTGATTCTCCAAATACCCACGCCATTGTTTACCTGTTTCAGTGTCAGCAACGATTGGATCATTTACATCAAATCGATAGCGCCCAGCGAGGTACTCGGCATGGTCAGCAACCACCAAAAAATCCAATGGACGATTGAGCCGAACTGGCATGCCGTTCTTGACGATTAGCTCTTGGCCCCTTGCAAATCGATAAGCATCGACGGGCGTTAAGTTTGTATTACCGAAACCGTATGCGTCAGCAGAATTCCGTGTATGTAGGTGTGTATCGCCCCAATAAACTTGGGTCGGGAAGTTGTGATCAGCCGGCTTCGAATATGCATCAGATGCATTTACGCTGGCCACACCGAGGCATTGAATAACCAATAACGAAACGAAAAAACTTGTTCTATGCATGGCGCACCTATTTTTTAAGATGTTAGTTTTACAAGCAGCTTACCGATATTGCCGCCTTTAAACATAAATTGAAGTGCATTTGGGTACTGATCTATGCCGTCAAGTACTTCTTCATCCAGGCTGATGGTGCCATCTTTTAACCAGCCAGCCAGTTCGTCTTTAGCGGCTTGAATGCTTTCTGGAAAATGAAAATAGGCAAAGCCTTCCATAGTTGATTGCCTCTCTGCCAAGCGGAGATAGAGTGAGGGACCGGTCACGTGGTCCATATCATTGTATTGTGAGACTGCGCCGCAAATGATGACCCTGGCTCGCAATGAAAGGTTATCGAGCACAGCATCTAGAATATCGCCGCCCACATTGTCGTAAAATACGTTAACGCCGTCGGGTGCAAGTTCCTTCAGGCGCGCTGTTACGTCTTCGTTTTTATAGTCGATGGCGGCATCAAATCCCAGTTGATCTGTTAGGTAGCTGGCTTTGGCTGGTCCACCGGCGATGCCAATGACATACGCGCCATCTAGCTTGGCAATTTGCCCGGCAATTGATCCAACAGCACCGGCAGCGGCAGATACAACAAATACGTCCCCTGCTTTGGGTTTTGCGACGCGGCGGATGCCAATCCATGCGGTGACGCCCGTTGAATCGCCCAATATGCCGAGATGTGCGCTGAGTGAGCCTACTGCATCGTCGATTTTTTCAAGTTGCTTTGCTGAGACCGTCGCAATGGTTTGGGCACCTAGGCCACCGCGTACGGCTTGACCTTGCTCCCACCCTGGGACTTTTGATTCCATCACTCGACCCACGCCGCCGGCAAGAATAGTTCCGCCCATTGCGACCTGATGGTGAAAACCTTCGCCGCGGAGCATGGTTCTGGTGCCTGCATCGACGGAGATGTACTCAACTGCCACTCTAATTTGGCCGTCTTCTAACGGTGCGAGATCTTCTGTGATCACTGAAAAACAATCAGCGGTGGCCTCAGAATCCGGCCGTTTTGAGAGTACTACTCGGGTAGTTTTGTTATTCATCGATTTCGTTCCTAGTGGAGAAGTCTGGGCTGTGATTTAATACCGTCAACCCTGATTGTTTTAAGGATACAGTGTATGACAAATTTCGATACCGTTCGATATGAAGGTGTGACTAATGGCGTCGCCCGTATCGTGCTTGACCGTGCAGATACCCGCAATGCTCAAGATAAGAAAATGATCTACGAGCTGAATGCCGCTTTTGATCTTGCTGCACAAGACGATGAAGCCAATGTAATTGTTTTAGCGGCAGAGGGGCCGCATTTTTCTTCTGGTCACGATTTGCGAGACCGGTCAAAAATGGCGGACTTTGAAACAGTTAGCAACTGGGGCGGTTTTACTCTCCCGGGTGCCGAGGGTTATATGGCTCAAGAGCAAGAAATTTACATGGGTATGTGCTGGCGCTGGCGGAATTTACCAAAACCGGTTATCGCAGAAGTCCAAGGTAAGGTCATTGCGGGTGGGCTCATGTTGGTTTGGGTTTGCGACATCATCATCGCCAGTGAGGATGCCACTTTTTCTGATCCGGTCGTCGCTTTCGGCGTCAATGGCGTGGAGTACTTTGCTCACCCCTGGGAAGTCGGGGTTCGAAAAGCCAAAGAAATGCTCTTCACCGGGGAACCTGTGAGTGCAGCAGAAGCGAAATCCTTAGGCATGGTCAATCATGTTGTCGCGAGGGACACGCTTACCGAATTCACGACAGACATGGCAGAACACATTGCCCAGCGTCCTAGCATGGGTTTGAAGCTGGCGAAGCAATCCGTGAATCAGATGCAAGATAGCCAAGGATTGTGGCCAGCTCTGCAGGCAGCCATGTCTCTACAACAACTGGGGCATTCTCACAATAATCAGGTTCACGGTATGGGCGTCGATCCAAAAGGTATGGATATTATTCGCTCGCAAGCGAAGAAAAAATGACCTTTAAGGTAACCAAGGGTTTTTTCACGACTCGAGATGAAGTGCTAGAGGATCTAAAGAAAACTGGCCACTGGCCTACTACCTTTGTTTCTGGTGCTTCTCCCGAATTGCCTCTCCACTGGCATGATCTAGATGTGACGGGATACGTGATGTCGGGGGGGACCTACGTGCTAGATGAATTTGGCAATAGGACTGACATCGAGCCGGGAGATAAGCTTGAGCTTCCGGCAGGTGCTATCCATGCAGAAGGTGAAGTGAAACAGACGACGGTCTACATCGTCGGCACAGAGAGGCCGGGGCAGCTACTCGAACAATTATCATTGAACGACCCAACTGACCCGAGCAGACCTTCTTAGGTCTTCCTAGACAAACACCTCATGCGTAAAGTGGCCATGAAACTGATGAGGTACGTGGTGCTTCAGTTTTAGGTTACAAACCAGGTCATCAAGATTGTCAGCTCTGAAGATCTGCAGCTCACTTTTGTGGGTGTAACCGTTATAAACCACCTCTAGTAAATAGCCGTCATCTTCTGCTTGCGGATTGTCTGAAGCAGCGAACATGGGCTCAGATCCAAATAAGCCTGGTTGTAGAGTGGCAAGTTGAGCTTCGCCGTCGTATGTAATCCGTTGAATACCATTGAAGAAGCTATTGGCTCCATTGTGAATCGATGTGGCGGTGTAAGTGACATTGTTTTTCTCACCTGATTTTGTCGGATTGAATGTCGGGAATTCACATTCAACATCGGTCAAAAATTCTGAATTCATTTGGCCGGTTTTCATGTTCAACGTGAAACGAACGTATTGTCCGCCACCAAAGCGTCCGTCTGGATTAAATACATCAAACAATGTGTCATTGGCTTCAAAGTTATCGGCGTACATGCCATCAACGATGATTTCATCGCCTTGATCAAAGGCGTTACCAAAGTGAATAATTGCACCAGGCGCAGATTCAAACTCTCGAGCTATTTCCAGTGTTTCGAGGTCAACGACAACAATCCTAAGCGGTATAGAAGCGTTGAAATTAATTTGATCGGCAATGGTTTGCGTGCCCAACACAACCGGCAGCATGTTGCCGAAAACGATAGAGCCAAGGAAGAACAGGGCATAGCGATCCGTGATTGCAAAGTCGTGACAGAAAGGAAAACTGTCTAAAGGAATCTGAGCTTTCTTAAAGAGCTTACCGTTCGGATTGATGCGATACATGTTGATACAAGGCTTGGGCCCTTTAAGGCCGAACCCTGATATGCCTGCGCCGTAGTTGATATAGTCACCGGTGGGGCGATGAACCTTACCGTGGGCGCTGAACACCATTGAGGCATCTAGTTCGCTGTCGTAGGTAAATTCTCCTACTGTTTCGAGCGTTGCTGGATCGAGCTTCCAAGGTTTGCCGCCTTCGTTCAACGCGAGTAGGTGGCCGCCGTGATAAATCGCACTTGTGTTGGCAGGGTTTGCCGGCATCTTAAGAAAATTCGATCTAAGCCCTCCCGGGACCTGTGTACCAAAACCCCGGTACTGAATAGACTGAGAAGCAGTCTCATCGACGTACTTCGGAGTCCGAACGTAGCGGTTTTTGAAGTGCACATTACCGTTTGAAAAAGTAAATGCGCAGAGCATGCCGTCGCCATCAAACCAGTGTCCATACTTAGCGTCACCGATTTTTTGTCGACCGGGTCCGTTTCTAAAAAAAGTCCCTGTCAGATCTTTGGGTAGTTCGCCTTCTATTTCAGTAATGTTGTAACTATGTTCTTCGTTTAGATTTTCCAAGCCGCCATGGCACGTTGGAATCTCGTTTGTACCTTTAGCAAGACCTTCAACTTGTACGCTCATTGGTTTCTCCTAAATTTTCAGTGATCTTCTTTAGTTCGATAGTCCCCGAAGTCTCCGTCGCGCTTACTGAGTGCATCGGTTAAGCCTGCAGCTAATTCTTTAAAATGTCCCCGGGTTGATTCCGTATGAAATGCCAGAGCTTGTATCTCTGTTCCTGATCGTATGGCTGCCCGCACGCCAACAAGCTCCATCTGCCGATGGACAGCGCGTTTGTTCATTTGTTGGATATCTGTGGGTACCTTGGCAACCCGCTCAGCAATTTTCAGTACTTCGTCTTCAAGGTTTTCGAGTGGGAACGCTTTGTTCGCGAAGCCATAATTTGCGGCCTCTGTACCGGTAATGGCGTCACCGGTGAGCATCATTTCCATAGCGGGGCGCAAGCCCATTAAGTGTGGAAAAAATTGGTTGTCCGGTGGGCTCATACTGCGAACCACCGGGTATCCGATCTGGGCATCCTCAGCGACATAAACAAGATCACAGGATGTGGCAAGCTCGGTGCCACCCGCCAGACAATAGCCGTGTACCTGAGCAATAACGGGTTTCGCTAAGTCCCAAACTCTAAAGAACCCATCCACCACATGTCGTGCCCAATTGCCGTCACCACCCGACGTATGGAAAGGCTGGTCCTTACTGTTGTTACCTTTTAGGTCATAACCAGCGCAGAAAGCTTTTCCCGCACCTCGAATTATCGTCACCTTAATTGCGGGGTTGTTGTCGTTTGCTTCGAGCGTTGCGTAGATCTCACCGCGCAAAATATTGTTGAGGGCATTGCGGGCGTCAGGACGATTGAGCGTAATGCGCGAAACGCCAGGGCGAGGCTCGTCGACAATAATGTGTTGGTGTTCCGACATAGGCTTTCTTTATCTCGTTAGGGTTTTGGGTGTATCAGCTGTTCTTAAACAAATCGTTAAGGTCTTCGTCGTCAGTTTCGAGCAAGGTATCCACCCAGCGGTGGAAATTATGCCCGCCACCTTCATTTCGTCCAAATAACACATGATCTTTGGCACCAGTTTTCAAGTTTTTCTGTTGTTTGATGCCGGTAGCGTAATCTTCCTCTTCGACCACAAACTTAAGAAACTTGAACTGCTCCACGGCTGCCGCTGCTTGTTCTTCCGTGGGGGCCTTCTCCATCAAATAGTTTTGTACCGTGTAAGAGGTGCCCGGAGTCTCTCCTGGAAATAGTTGAGAGAGCAATACGCTGCGGCCACCGCCATCGAACCCAGCGATCGAAATATGCGGGAATATTGTCCATACGCCTGAGAGAAGTCGGCCAGTGGGCCATTCGCTTTCTGGTATGTCCTTAAACTCTGCCAATGAAGCGTCTGGGCCGCTCACCCGTTGGTGTGGTCCCCAGGAATAGTACAGCGCCTTATTTGGAAAGTCGGGTCCAAAAGTGTTTTTGTGTAGTATCGGTAAATGATAAAGGTCCATATACCCGTCGTAGGCGATCTTCCAGTTAGGCCCCTCGACAACCTGACTGCCGTAATGGTGCCAGTCTTGAAAATCAAAATGACAGAGGAGATCATCGTAACCCGATAGGAAGGTGTTGATATCAAGCGTTGATTTGGAATCACAAATAACCCAAATTAAACCGGCGCTTTCTTTTACAGGTAGTGGGATAAGACCGTAGGCGCTCTTATCAATATCGCCAAAGTCTTTATTCTGAAATATGCCGGTCAACTCGCCGTCACGGTTATAGCTCCAGGCGTGATAGGGGCAAGTAAATCGATGGGTATTGCCGCAACCGTGTTCCATGATCTGGGCACCGCGGTGGCTGCACATGTTCATCCAAGCCCGGATTTCGCCATCATCTCCCCGATTAATGAGTACTGGAATGCCACCAGCATCCATCGCTTTGTAATCCCCTATTTCTTTTACTTCAGCGGTCATTGCGAGCATGAGTGGCATGCGACGAAATATTTTGTCCATTTCTGCGCGCCAACGATCTTGATCGTAGTAGTGCTTTGCTGGGACCTTAAGAACGGCCTCTGTTTGCGCAATAGTGCCGGCTTCAGCATGTGCGAGGGAATTTCGAGCCATTTCAATCAATTGTGACAGGGACACATAATCTCCGTTTGACGCATTGGTTGGTAAGTGAGTTAATAAACCGTCAAGCTTGACTGTTTCTTAAGATATCAAAATTAGTAGGGAAAAACATGCTGAATGAGCTATTTGGGTTGGAAGGTGAAACCGCCGTTGTAACAGGTGCTGGTCGTGGTATAGGTGAAGGCATCGCTAAAGTACTCGCTGCTGCTGGCGCTAATGTTGTTTGCGCTGCCCGGAGGACCGACGAGATCGACCGTGTTGCGAAAGAAATCAACGACAGCGGTGGTAAGGCAATCGCATGCACGACCGACGTCACTGATGACGATGCGGTTCGTAGCCTTGCGCAAACTGCCATCGATAAATTTGGCGGGCTTCACATGTGGGTGAATAACGCAGGTGGTTCTCCGATTCAATCGCCGCTCATCAAACTAGGGCGTGAGGAGTGGGATAACACGATGGCGCTCAATCTAACTGCCATCTGGGTTTGTACTCGAGTCGCAGCAGAAATGATGGAGAAGGGCAGGATACTGAATATCTCTTCTCTCGCTGCGGAAGACGTGATCCCCGGTAGTGGTCATTACTCAGCGGCAAAAGCCGGTGTGAATATGCTCACTAAAACATTCGCAAAAGAGTTAGGGCCGAGAATCCGCGTCAATTGCATTATGCCCGGCGCTGTACCAACGGAAATTATGATGCAGGCCTTAAAGCTGACAGATGAAGACCTGCCGAAATTTGAAAAAATGATTCGGCTGCCGGCTGGCCGACTCGGTACGCCTCAAGATCTTGGGGCGGCGGCTTTGTTTTTGCTTTCCCCAGCGTCTGAATGGGTGACCGGGCAAAACATCCGCATATCAGGAGATATCTAGTGATTAATAAAAAAGTTGTACTGGCAGGGCGTCCTGATGGAACGCCTCAACCCTCTGATTTCAAAGTGATTGAAGAAGAATTGGCAGAGTTAGCAGACGGGCAAGTTAGGCTGCAAGTGGAGTATTTATCCATAGATGCGTTTATTCGCACGATGCTTGACGATAGAGACGATAGTCACCATGGCAGTATGGAAATTGACACGCCTGTTATTGCGCTGGGTACTGCCAGGGTCGTTGAGAGTAAGTTCGACGGGCTGAACCAAGGGGACGCCGTTTTTGGTCCCATGGGTGCACAAACGATTGTGCAGCTACCGGGTGAAATGTACCGCAAACTCGATGACAGTGAAGTCCCCGCTCGAACCTATCTAGGTGCGCTCGGTATGACCACAGGGCTTACTGCGTACGCTGGCATGATTACTGTTGGAGAAGTTAAGGCTGGCGAGACGGTCGTAGTATCGGCCGCAGGTGGCGCAGTGGGTTCCATTGCCTGTCAGTTGGCAAAAATTAAGGGTGCGACGGTCATTGGTATTGCTGGCGGAAAAGAGAAGTGTGAATTCCTAACGAGTGACGTGGGTTGTGATTTCGCCATCGATTACAAAAGCGATGATATCGATGCCAAGTTGAAGGAGTATGCACCGGAAGGTGTGAGTGTCTTCTTTGACAATGTTGGCGGAGAGCTATTAGACCTGGTTTTGGATAATCTGAAAATGGGTGCCCGCGTGGTGATCTGCGGTGCTATTTCGCAGTATGACCACCTGACTGAGGTTCGCGGACCCGCTTTGTATTTACGAGTTGCAGAACGGAATGCTTCGATGCGCGGTTTTACCGTCGATCACTTTATGACGAGCTTTCCTGCAATGGAGGCAGACCTTTCCGGCTGGCTAAAGGATGGCACGCTGCATATGCCAGAGCAGATTGAAGAAGGAATCGAGAGCTTCCCGAAAGCTCTCAGTATGTTGTTTGACGGAGGTAATAAGGGCAAGCTATTGGTTAAACCCTAGCCCTTAAACCCTAGCCCTTAAACCCTAGCGGGTGAGATCAATAATCACCTTGCACTGATTGGTCGGATTGCGGAGTTCCTCGAATATCGCGGGGACTTCCGCCAAGCTGACCACATTGGTCACCATTGGCGTTGCATCTATCCTGTTTGCTAGCATCATTTCGATGCTGAACTCAAAATCTTCTTTGTCGTAACCCACCGCCCATTGGATGCGTAGTTCTTTGCCGAAAGCCATTAAGGGCACGATGGTGTCTGGATTGTCACACACGCCGATGCCCATGATGAGACCGCGTTTTGGTGCTCGAGTAATGCACTCTTGCATGAGTCCCACAGCACCGACACATTCAAACTGCACTTCCGGTGCGGCGCCAGTGATTGCCATAAACTGAGCGCTCACATCTTCTTTTGGATTCACAAAATCGGTAAACCCGAATTCCTTAGCCATGTCGAGCCTAGCCGGTGACATCTCACTAATGACAACGTTTCTTGCACCAAAAAATCTGCACCAGATGGCGCAGGTTAAGCCAATAGGACCCGCGCCAATAATGAGCACGTCTTTTTCAGCAACAGAGCCAGCCATTTTGACCGAATGAAGTCCAACGGCGAGTGGTTCGACCAAAGCACCTTGCTGATCATCAATGCCATCAGGTAAACCCACTACCAGCGCTTCACCGACCTTAACGAATTCACTATAGGCACCGGTGATCTGACCGAGACCGATGGTTTTGTCGCCGATAAATGGTAGCGAGGTGACTCTGTCACCCACTGAGAATGCCTTGATATTTTTACCTACCTCCACAATCTCGCCTGAAAACTCATGGCCGAAAACGGTATTGGGCGGTGCCATAAACGGACCTTTCCTCGACGCATGAATATCAGTGCCACAAATACCGCAACGGGCGACCTTAACCAACATCTCGTCGTCAGAAATTTCTGGTCGGTCGACCTCTTGAATAGTTAACGGTTCGCCCGGTTTAGAGAAGACAGCGGCTTTCATGATGATTCACCATAGGTATAAGGGTTGAGTTTAACTTCTTTAGCGTTAGTGATATCGGTCGTCATGGAATAGATATCCTCGCCAATTATCTTGCCATCGGGAGAAAATGGCCAAAAAGTCACGGTTCTGCCTTGAGTGGCGTAGGTCGCACCAGGTTTCGCTTCAGCGACACCCATAGCGTTCATTACCTCTCCACTAAAGGGAACTCTGATTTCGCCTTCTGTGACCAGTGTGTCGTCACCAACGATGATCCGTTCGATTGCGTATTCAAATCTGTTAGAGCCGCTTGCGATCAAGCCTGAATAAAATTCTTTTAGGGCGTCAAAACCCTTAGGGCCTATATCAACAGGGCCGGAGTCAGTTGACCCACTCCAATTGTGGAATATCGGCTCATCCGTCATGGTTGCCAGTAGGGCATCGAGATCACCACCACACTCGGCTTGTACGTGCTCTTTTAGCTGCACGAGCATTTGTTTCCGCCAATCATCGGTTTCGGTTTCCAACATCGTGTCGATGATCTTCCAATTATTGCGGCTGTCGACTGTTTGCATATAACCGCCTGCTATTTCTTGTCGAATTGAATGCTGAGGTCCGCGGGGCCATGCAGAAGCATGCTGGGTAAAAATTCCAAATCCCCTTGCTCGGGCGGGAGTCTGAAATTCGTCATACGCTCGAGTATGACTTTCCAGCTGACGATTAGCTCTTGCCGCGCGAGATGTGCGCCAAGGCAATGATGTACGCCCTTGCCAAAAGCGATTTGGGTTTTGAGGTTATCGCGTGTGACATCGAATTGCTCGCCCATAGCAAACTGCATTTCATCGCGATTTGCCGAACCGAATTTAATCATCATTGTGGCGCCTTTAGGTATTTTAACGCCATTCAGTTCAGTATCTCGCAGTGCGATTCGCCACATTTGCGATGTTGGTGTAGACAACCTCAACATTTCTTCAACCATATTAGGGATGAGAGTTGGGTCTTCTTGTACTTTTTTAAGTTGATCGGGATGAGTGGCTAAGAGATGCATGCCTTCGGCGAAAGTGCTCGTTGTCGTCTCATTGCCGGCCACGAGTAACTGGGAAATGACCGACAGGCATTCGGCAACATTCATAGGTTCTTCACCCTCGTCATTCGAATTCACAATATCCGAAAGCACATCATCCGTTGGTTGTTTCTGGCGGGCCTCAATTTTTTCGGCAAAGTAATGCTGGAAATCTACGACTAGCTGCGCACATCGGAGTACTTCGGCGCGGTTTTGATCCGCAGCGAATTGGTAAACTGAAGCATCTGACCACTCCTTGAATAGGGCCAGGTCATCAATTGGTACGCCTAAGATGTAGGCAATCATTCGAACTGGCATAGGTACGGCAAAAGCATCCATCCAGTTGCATTGGCCGTCGTCAATCACTTGGTCGAGTAGCTCGTTAGCGAGGCTCTCTATGTACGGCTGCAGTTTAGCGACACTGCTTACAGAAAATGGTTTTTGACACAGTGACCGGTACCGACGTTGTTCAGGCGGGTCTTGAGTCAGCATTGTTTCGACGCTTGGAAACCCCTGCTTTCTTATATTGTTAAGTTCTTCATCTCTCGCGGGTGGTTCCCCGCCTGCCTGCATCATGCTGAACTTGTTGGAAAACAGTTTTTCGTTCTTAGCGACTTCCACCACGAGGTCAAAGGTGGATACAAAAAACACGCCCGTGTGTGGGCACTGATAAACAGGTGCCTGTTCCCGTAAGTCCTTATTAAACTCGTACGGGCACTTTAAGACTTCAGGGTCAAAAGGGTTGTATTGTTCTAGGGATTTTGCCATGAGGATTTTTATCTAGGTGATTTTTGGAATTTCATTTTTAGCCAGGTAGAGAGCTTTAAAAATGGCGCAAGGTAAGGCAGTACTTTCAACAAATTAACGACTTTCCAGTCCACTAACGCTGCGTCCAAGCGAGAATAGAGTGCATGGAAAAATGCTTCAGCCCGCTCCGGTGTTTGGTCAATGTCGTCCATGGTCATCGTAAACATAAACAGCAGGACCACGAGGTTCAATTGGTACTCCTGCATCATTTGTTTGTAGCTGTAGTCTTCAACGCCATATTCAACCAGGCGTTCATGGTAGAGCTTCAGCAGATCATGTTCTGTTTCGCGTCGCTGCTCCACGGTGATGCTTTGTGTTAGCCAGCGTGCAATGTCGGTCATCGGTTGTGCCATGCCGGTGAGCTGCCAATCGATCATAGCGAATTCTCCACCATCAGGGCCCGGTAGAAATACGTTATCGGAGCGTAGATCGCCGTGATTTAGGGTGTAAGGAAAAGGTGGTGGCGGTTCCATGCGACAGAGGGGCGGCAATAAGTACTTGAGTTTGTTGATTTCGGGGTAGCGATCAAAACGTCCGGTCTCATCAGCTTGCTTGATGCTGTAGTTAAGAATTTCCAAAGACTCTTTAATAGGTTTTGCATTCACCCAGGGTTGAGCCCAATCATAGCTAGCGAGGCGCTCGCTGTTCCACCATTTGGCATGAATTGTTGCGAAGGCTTCCATGACTTGCTTCGAGCCCTCGATGCTGGTGCCTTCAACTTGGTCGCTGGCGATCGCGGGCGCGAGGTCCTCCAACAAAATAACGAAATGATTGGTTTCGGTATTGTGTGATGTGTGAAAACAGGCTGGGACTCTGACGCCGACATCATCGCCAATGTCATTGTAGAAGCCAATTTCCTTGGCGTAGTAATTTTGTTCTTTCGCCATCATCCGAGTTTTGGTTAATGTCGAAGCAAACTTGGCGATGATTGCACGAGGTGCTCCTTTTGCTGGAGCGTTGTCTGCTAGGCTACTATAGGTTAGCTTGACTCTTGCTAGTTGCCCCATAAAGCCTTCTCCGACGCCAATGATAGTGGCTTCGAAACTTGTAATGGCATGGTCCGAAAAAGGTAAAACCGCGTTTAACCAATCGCTAGATAGTTCATCAACAGTTTTCGGAAAATCTGTCATTAGGAAGCTCTTTTTTTGGTTGGGTCGACTTTCAAATGATTGGGAATGTGTTCGTGATAGTTCAACCGAACGATGCTGGGTTCCGGTAGGAGAGAAATCTCGGTGACTGCACTGTTATGCATGATGTACTTATGACCAAACATAGGCTTCGTTCCGAGTAGCAGGGAGAGAGCATGGGCAATAGCGGCGCCGTGACTGACAATAATAATATTCTCACCGGTATGGGCGCCTCGAATTTCGTTAATTGCGTTAAACATTCGGTTCGCTAATTGATTGGGCGATTCGCCATTGTGGCCCTTAAAGTCATCGTCCATGATCGACTTTTTGGCGAATTCAAAGTCAGAGAGCTGCTGATAAGTAACGCCCTCCCAATCACCGAGAAACCCTTCTTTCAGGCCTTCGTGAAAGTGGATAGGTAAGTCGAGTGCTTCGCTGATCTTTAGACCGGTATCGTGGGCTCTCGACATGGGGCTTGCGTACACACGGTGATACGGTCTTTCCCAGTCCGTGAGCATTTCTGCGGTAAACGCAGCCTGTTGTTTGCCCCGATCGTTTAAGGGTGATTCAGACTGACCGTGAGCGATTTGCTCGATATTCCCGACGGTTTCACCGTGACGGACAAACATTAGATAGTGACCAGTCATGGTTTATGTTCTTACCTCAGGTATGTTCTGTAAGTTCACAGGTATGGCGCTCATTCGGTTTAAATTATAGATAACAAAAAAGCTTGCCAATAAAAAAAGCAAGCCTGACTGTTTTATAGTCTTAGCTGGCGATAGTCAAGGGACCGAGAACGCAGTTCTAGGTGGATGTGCGGTTTTGAGCTTGTGGCGCGAACTAGGCCATTTGGGATGTAAAAGTGGCAAGATCGAAATAGTCACGCCAGGCAGTGATATAACCATTCTCTACTTCAAAGGTTCCCATGACGGGAATGCTGAGTCTCTTACCACCTGGGAAGTCGAAGTTATCCACGCGTTCGGTCAGCACTTTGTTGCCGTTTTCGGCGATGGAAAGCGTTTCCCACTGGACACCTACGGTTTGCATGCCAGTGATGAACTTGGCTGCATTGTCGCGGCCTGTGATCTTTTTCATGGGAATGTTGTGGTAAACCACGTCTTCAGCGAGAGCGCCGACGACAGCATCCCAGTCCATACGATTCCAAGCGGCAATAAAATTCTCTACGGTTTCCGTGGGTGTCATATACGTTCCTCTGGTCCTAATTTTTACTGTCTGAGCTTCCACCAATCAGCCATGGCTGTTGGGTAGCTTTTTTGTGCGGACTTCATGCCTGCATCCATTTGTTCAGTCAATTCAGGGTCTTCTGTGTGAGGCAGAGGTGACGCTGCTTCCACCGGGTCGAGATATTCGAGAGAAATGGACTTAAGTACATCTGTAAAATCGTGGCCTTCGTGATGGTCCGAGTTTTGATGTCGATAAAAGGCCCACTTGTCCTCGAAAGCCAGCAAACAATAGTAAGCGTTGGGCTTCTGAGCCTTAAAATACTCATAGCGAAGGACACCGTCTTCTTTCATGGTTTCAGCCACCATATCTTTCATGATGGCTTCCCATTTCGCTTCTTTACCCTCATGAATTTCTATATGCGCGAGTATGGTTGTCATGTTGGTGCTGCCTAGTTGCTGCTACTTAGTTGGGAAGGTGGCCCATATGTTGTCCACCGGATATATCAAGTAGTTGGCCCGTAACAAACCCAGAAAGGCCGTCGTCTGCAAGATAAAGGGCTGCGGAAGCAATGTCTTCGATGCTGCCCATTCTGCGTAGGGGAATTTCCGGCAGGAAACGCGTTTCTGTGGCATCGTCTTGGAACATGCCATCCGTCATATCCGTTTGAATCAAGCCTGCAGCGATGGAGTTGAAGCGGATGTTCTGTGGCCCATATTCCAATGCGGCAACGCGAACGCCATAGTCGATGCCTGCCCGTGCCGCCGAATATACCGCCAGAGCAGGTCCTGGCAAACGGGCCGTTAATGAGGAAATAGTGATGACCGACCCGCCGTTTTCCATGTTCTCTGCAGCGTATCGAAAAAATAGCAAAGCCCCGGTAAAGCTCACATCCAAAGTAGGTTGAATTAGCTCTTTTGTAAGCATCGAGATAGGTGCTGCGGCCAATGTCCCTGCCGAGTTAACAGCGATGTCGACTCGCCCCGTCTGAGCCTTAGCCTCTTCGAACAGCGATTTGATTTGTGACTCGTCAGACATGTCGCAGGCAATGGCAATGCCACCGAGCTCTTCAGCCAATGCTTGCAATGGTTCCAGCCGACGTGCAGCCAACACGACCTTTGCTCCAGCTTTTGCGTATCTACGTGCGATTGCGACACCGAAACTGTGTTGGCCTGATGCGCCAACGACAACTGCGGTTTTTCCTGATAGATCAGACATGCCGTGCCCTAAAATGAATGGTGGTTATAGTTAAGTTGTCGTTAAGTTCTGAATTAGTGATCAAGTGCCCGTGAGGCGTTCTACAATCGGTGCAAATGCTTCCATGACAGAATCACCAACGGTTATATAAGAAATGCCAAACGCATCTCGGCGTCGATTGAGTTCATCACAAATTGAATCTACATCTCCAAATAGTGCGTGAGGGTGTTGCGCCATTTCCTCTGTGGACAAGCCAAACATGCCGGCAAAATTCTCTAGTACTGGTTTTGGGTCATCCATAACGAAGGTGAAGTACGCTCCGACCTCAATCTCCAAGTCGTCAAACCGATCTCCAGCACCGGCCTTTATCCATTCGATCTTTTTATGGGTCTCAGTGGCGGTAGAACTGTTCACGCCAGTGGGCCCGATCATGCCCGAGGCGTTGT
>JBNMQM010000042.1:0-39373 GCA_051278195.1 Candidatus Azotimanducaceae bacterium | reverse complement strand
AAGAGCCTAACTGGCTGGTGATATTGACAACCTTCGCCCCATCAGACGCTCGTAGATTTGGCATCAGTGCCTGCATGACGCGAACTGGGGCGATGGCATTGATGTTCATGGCATCCGCCCAGCCGTCAAAGTCCATGTCGAAAGCAGTTTGCTTGTCTCGGGCGGGACCGCCGGTGCCAGCATTGTTGATCAAGATATCGATTGTGACACCTTCTAGCTGTTTGGCCATTGCAGCAACTGATTGGTCGTCACCAACAGAGACCTCTATCGGGTGGACGTTGTCCATACCCTTTAGTCCGTTTGCTTGAGTGGGAGCCCGGCACGCGGCGTAGACTGTGTGTCCGGCTTCGCTGTATTGGCGGACCAGTTCCAAGCCAATGCCTCGATTGGCCCCGGTAATCAAAATGTTTGCCGTCTTTGTCATGTCTGAAATTCTCTGTTGCGTCTTTTGAAGTGGGCAAATCAAACCATGTCTACTGAACCAGCTCAAGGTTTGTAGTAGGGTTTGTCTCAACCACAGAAAACGACAGGCGAAACCCAGCATGGAATCTATTCTGATTTATGAGCACCCACTTTCCCCTTATGCGCAAAAAGTCAAAATTGCGCTCTATGAAAAAGGCCTGGCATTCGAGCTTCGAACGCCTGACGGAATGGGGACCGGCGTCGTCGAGGATGACTTTATTGCATCTAGCCCAAGGATGGAGGTGCCGTCTTTCGTGCAGGGTGAGATCAAAATATTTGATAGCACGGTGATCTTAGAATATATCGAGGAAGCCTATCCTGAGCCACCCTTATTGCCCGCTTCGCCTGTCGAGCGCGCACGAGTAAGAATGTTGGAAGACACGGTCGACACACACATCGAGGCTATTCTTTGGGGGCTGGCTGAAATCCGCTACTTTGGACGAGCAGAAGGCGCTCTGGCGACAGCGATTGAAGCTGCCGCTGCGAAACAGATCTCAGGTTGGTATGCGTGGTTAACAAGCGAACTCGGTAGCGGTGAATGGTTCAACGGAGACGCGTTTGGCTGGGGTGATTTATCTGTCGTACCATACGTAAACGGACTCGTTGGATACGGGTTCCCCGCTGACGGAAAATTACTCGATTGGCTGAGCCGTGCTAACGCCCGTGACAGTGTGAGGCAGTGTCAGGCAGCGGCCGCGGAAGCTGCCTTTGACGGACCAAATATGGACATGTCTGCGCTCAAAGCAGCGGTTGCCTCAGGTCTTTTTAAACGGGAGTATCGTGACCATCGGCTAGAGTGGATGATTAAGAGCGGTGGCTTAGAAGTGGTAGCCGCCGGGCTTGAGAATGACAATATTCGTTTTACAAAAGTATTCGGCTAGGTGGATAAGTTAGGTGGATAGTGCTGATCGATGGTGTTTATCCAGCGTTGATCAGATTCTAGGTCCGTTGGCTCTGCGAATGTAATTCCTCTGCGGGTTAAGTCGGCGCAGAAAATATCTACAATTTGCCCCGGAGTCAGGTCGTGGCTGGTATCTGCGAAAAGGTCTGCTGCACATTGATCCTTAAAGCAGAATGCCTTCCACAGTATCGAGCTTCGAATCTGATCATGGCCATAGGCTTTGATCAGGTTTTCACCCAAGCGAATTTCCCAACCGTTTTTAACTCTGTGCAGCAAGGCATCGCTAGATATTCCGTTCAGTAGGTAATCCTCTTCACCACCCATTTGACCGACGCGATGATACATATACTCATTATCAGCAAGCACGCAAGAATTGGTAAAGGGCGGACTAACGGTGTGGGAAGGGGCGTCCTGTCCATCCGGCCAATATTCAAAATTGCCACCAGCGCCGCCATAAAACCAAGTAATCGCTGATGCTACCGGGATGGCCCATTCCTGAAACAAACCGGAGTAACCCATAGGTGCGAGAATCCAACTGGGGACTTCTCGTGCATGCGCGCCTCTAAAAAAGGGTAGGTCTAAATGCGCTGGGGAGGCAGTTGCGGGTACGTTTAAATTGGTCATCATGGTGAGTGGCTGAATGACTTCAGCATTAAAGCTTTGCTTGGCAGCGGCAATAAAATTGGGATTATGAAAGGCTTGTTCTGCGCCATCAAAAATCACTTTGCCACCCAGTGCCCAGAAGTTTCTAAACCAGCCCGGAGTGTTGTCGTTGGGAGGATCTTTGTGAACCGCGGTGATCGACTTATAGGGGGCACCTTGATGGATCAAATTGATCACGGCATCAGCATTGCTAAACGCCGGGTCGATTTTGATCGGCGGAGCCAGCATAGTGGCGCTTCTTTGTATGTGTGCTGCGGTCATCGTGCGGCCTCTCGGTAACAAATTCGCTATGTCACCGCTACCTAAACAAAACTACACCGTGTTCACAAGTGGCAGATAGGTTAGGTGACCAACCAATGATCAATCTTTTCATCGAGTTCATTACGGATCTAGCCAGTGGCTTCGTAACCGTCCATGACGGGCATCTGACAATCCATCAATACCAGCTGGTAGTTGTTGTTAGTGATCATGTGGACCGCCCCCCCGTCGTTTTTGGCCAGGTCGACAGATAGGTGCACATGCTCAAGAAGCAGCTGCCGTTACCGAGTTCGCTGGTTGCCACAAGCTCGCCCCCCATCAATATAATCAATTGATGGCAGATGGATTACCCGAGGCCTGTGCCGCCATATTTTCTGATAATCGATGCCTCTGCCTGAGTAAAGAGTTCAAGGATATCTTTCAGCGCAGGTTCAGCAATACCGATGCCGGAATCCACCACGCTACCTTGGAGCCGTTGGTTGTTGCTGGAATGCTGGGCGCGAATTTCGATCTTGCCCTGCCTGGAACTCTAAAGGCGTTAGATTTGATGGCGGGCCATAATTTAATTCTAAAAGGCACAGAACGATGAGGCTGGTCACGGAGGTCGCCATGCCGATGATGTATCCAAATCACGAGCACGCTGCACGTTGCGGCAAAACCTAAGGTCAACAGGTGTAGCAATATTTCCCATTTTCAGGCGCGAATGCTAAATAAAAGACAAGCCGTGATGATGCAGGAAAGACAAGTTAATGCAGTGCTTCGCGCCTCTGTGGCTAGGGATTTTCTGCTTTAAGAGGGGTCAAAGAGGGAGCTTGAATCGCTGCTCGCGCTCAAATGAGGCAGCGCTGGGCCGCGCTTGGCTTTGACTTCTTTCGGCTTCAATTTTCTGCCGTCCGACGCGTAGATGCCTAAGGTTTTGATGGGTTTACTATTTTTACGATCAACAAATTGGATTCTCATGCCGTCTGGATGAGGCATATATTTATCACCCCAGTGCGTCATGGCAATCATGATCGGCTGCAGCGCGAGCCCCTTCTTCGAGAGTCGATATTCGCGATGACCGGGTTCTTCTGATTTTTCCAAAATGCCTGCCTCGATCAGTTTCTTAAGTCGATCGCTCAATATATTACGAGCAATACCAAGATTCTTTTGAAATTCATCGAAACGTCGTAAACCGAAAAAGACGTCACGAATAATGAGCATGGTCCAGCGCTCGCCAATCACTGAGAGGGTTTGCGCAAGAGAGCAATTAAGATGGTCAAATGAGACTAATTTCATTGTTGCATTCTAGCAGTGAAGTTTTATGATGCAACTAAATTAGCTCAATTATAAAACTCATAAAAGTTAAAAAAATATGCCGGATTCAACTCAGATAGACACGGGTACCGATGAACTGCTGTGTGAAATCAGGCAGCGGGTTGCTTTGGTCACGCTCAATAAGCCCCATAAAAAAAACGCTTTAGGTGATGTTCTGACGCCAGCCTTACGGCAGGTTCTGCTGGATCTAGAAACGCGCGCCGATGTGGGTTGCGTGATGATCACAGGTGCGGGAAACGCTTTCTGCTCCGGTGGTGATGTCAGCGAGATGGGTGGTACTCCGGTTGGCACGCCAACAATAGTATTAAGTGATGAAGCGCGTTTTGCCGATTTGGCGCTAAAACAACAAACGCTGACAGGCCGCTTGTACCACCTATCAAAACCGACCATTGCAGCGTTGCCAGGGGCTGCTGCGGGGGCCGGGTTCTCCATCGCGCTGGCGTGTGATATTCGAGTCGCATCCGCACGGGCATTTATGGTCACAGCGTTTCGTAATGTCGGTTTATCCGGTGATTATGGTGCCAGCTGGTTTTTACCAAGGCTGGTGGGGCTCTCCCGAGCGAAATCACTGTTTTTTAGATCACCTCGAGTTAGTGCAGACGAAGGCCAAAATATTGGCCTAATAGATCAGGTGTTCCCGGAGGAATCTTTTCGCGAAGACGCGTTTGCGTTTGCCGTTGATATTGCCAACGGACCGACAGAAGCGCTGATGCGAATGAAGCAAAATCTACACGCTGGATTATCACAAACGTTGGATGAATCTCTGGCACTCGAAGCGAAGCAGATGATTGCATCCGGTGGTGGCCGTGAAGCTCGCGAGGCGATTTCAGCGTTCAAAGAGAAGCGTCGGCCAGTCTTCTTTCCATCCGGCGTCGAACAGGACTGAAGTAGGGCAAGAAGAGATCATAAAATATAGAAGGGGGAGACAATGAAGCCAGTGTGTTTAGTAGTCGGTGCCGGTGCAGGTATCGGTGGAACGGTTGGACAACGATTTGCTAAAGAAGGCTATCACGTGGTGCTCTGTCGGCGCAGCGATGAAGAAGGCCTTAATAACATGGTGGCAGCCATACAAGCGGAGGGGGGCGCGGCGACCGGGTTCTTGCTCAATGCTATCGAAGACAATGCCATTGAAGATTGTGTTGCCGCTATCGAAGCCGACATTGGTCCAATCGAAGTTGCGCTGTACAACCTGGGCGCGCAGATTGGTGATCGTAGTTTGAAAGATACGTCATACAAAGCGTTTGAAATGGGTTGGCGGATGGGCACTTTTGGCTTGTACCGTTTGGCAGTGGCGTTGTGTCCGGCAATGGAAGCGCGCGGCAGCGGCGCGATCTTGGTGACCTCTTCCACTGCAGCAGTCCGCGGTAATGGTGGCCAGCACTCCCATGCTGCGGCCATGGGTGGGCGCCGCATGTTGTGTCAGTCTCTCAATGCAGAATTTGGTCCCAAAGGCATTCATATATCGCACATCGTCATTGATGGTGCGGTGGACGCACCGGATACGCTTGGGAAATTGCTCGGTGAAGAAGGGTTCGAGAAACTGCGAGCTAACCGAGGACGGGAACATGATGGATTAATGTTGCCAGAGAAAATAGCCGAGACCTATCTACACCTTGCACAACAACATCGCTCTACCTGGACCCACGAGATCGACTTACGGTCTTTCTCTGACCGGCCTTGGTGGAACCACTAATGGAAGGTGGAACCACTAATGGAAGGTGGAACCACTAATGGAAGGTGGAACCATTGATAAGAGGTGTAACCATCTCTAGCTCCAGTTTTTATCCTAAAAAAATGCAGGTCATAAATAATGAAAATTGAATTTCACTTCGACTTCGGCAGTCCTAATGCCTATCTGGTACACAAAGCCATACCAGCAATTACCCAAGAGACCGGTGTCGAGTTCGAGTATGTGCCGATTTTGCTTGGGGGTGTTTTTAAGGCGACCGACAATGTATCGCCGGCAGTATCCATGCAGGGCATTAAGAACAAGCCTGACTACAGCGTGATTGAAACGAAGCGATTTTGCGCAGCACATCACATCGAACCTCAGGTGGCGAACCCTCATTTTCCGGTGAACACTTTGAAGATGATGCGTGGTGCCATTTTTGCTCAGGATAAGGAATTCTATTCTGCGTATATTGAAGCGATGTACAGCGCTATGTGGGAGCACGCACTCAAGATGGATGAAGAGGACATAATTATGCGTGCGCTAGATGCAGCCGCGTTACCGACCCAAGAGATTTTTGCTGGAATGGTCGAGCCTGATATTAAGCAGGGCTTGATTCAAAACACAGAGAAATCTGTTAGCCGTGGCACCTTTGGTTCACCCACGTTGTTTGTCGGTGATGAAATTTATTTTGGCAAAGACAAGCTGCGTGATGCGGTAGAGGCCGCCCAGAAGCTGAATGCATAGCTGGCTCAGGCGCGTCGCAACGGACGTGCCTCGGTCAATTCTGGCGTGTTCTACTAGCTGGCATTGGTCGCTAACACGACCTTAGCTAAATACAAATTGTCTTCAAGGCCCACACGAACATGGCCACCAAGCAAAACCGACTGAGCAACGATGGGCATTTGCATGGCACCCAGGCCAAAACTCGACCAGTTAGCGCCCTTGCATCGAATCGTCCTTCGCTGATCATTTGATTAATGAGCCTCAGTTGGCCCGAGGCAAACACTTCTAGCTCTGGGTTGATGCCTATCGTTTGAATCCTGGCCGTGCCGATCCACAACATAGCCGGCGTTGAGACATAAACCAGATTGCGATCGCCAGAGTTAAAAGAGCTGCCGCCTAGAATACAAATCTTCATCAGTCCAACCAGGTCAGTATCATGACCAACAGGTGCGCCGGGGTGTCTGCTGGTGGATTCGCTAGCACCGGTGACTGCGCAGCGAGAGATCAGATTTCTAGTCATAGCGGCTCTTTCTGTGGCGTTTGCCGCACGTCGTTTCTTTGTCGGCGATCCATTGGTAGGATTGTGACTCTTTTGGGGGGAGTGGCAACATGAGTCGAATAGAAAAGAAAGTCGCAGTCATTACTGGCGGAGCCGGGTATATCGGTCGTGCGGCGGCGAAGCTGTTTGTATCAGAAGGTGCAGATGTGCTGTTAGTCGATCTAGATGAAGAGGCGTTGAAATCTGCTTGTGAAGAAATCGGCAGCAATCGCGTCAGCTACTGTGTCGCCGATGTCACTAATGCAAAAGATAACCACGCTATGATCGCAACGGCAGAAGAACGTTACGGTGGCGTTGATATTTTTCTGGCCAACGCCGGGATAGAGGGAGATGTGAGGTCAATTGTTGACTATGACGAGGCTCGTTTCGATCAGGTGATGGCCGTGAATGTGAAAGGACCTTTTCTTGGTTTAAAAGCTGCTATTCCAGCCATGACTAAACGAGGTGGCGGCAGCATCATCATTACCTCTAGCGTTGCAGGCGTAGGTGGAGGTGCGAACGTGGCGCCTTACGTCACCTCAAAGCACGCTGTTATTGGCATGATGAAGTCAGCGGCCAGAGAGTGTGCGGCTATGAATATTCGGGTCAATACCGTCAACCCATCGCCGGTTGAGTCACGAATGATTCGAAGCCTAGAAGAGGGATATGCACCGGGGCAGGCGGAATCTATTAAAGAGCAGATGAGATCACGGATTCCACTTGGCCGCTATGCTGAACCCGAAGACATCGCCAAACTGATGCTTTTTCTCGCCTCCGATGACAGTGCCTTTATTACCGGCTCTGTTTATATGGCGGATGGCGGTTCTACCTCATAGGAATCGTAAGTTTATATGGTGGATGTCAGTGTGAAGGTCGCTCTGGTGACACGCGCAGCGCTTGTTGAATCTTTCTCGTCAGCAGAGCGGCTATTTTAGTAGAGTAAGGCCGACCTTAAATCAGTCAGCCTCGCTCCGCTAAAGTCCTACTAACCTTTTTGATCAGCAGCGACGGTTCTCGCTGACTCACGTTGGTTGAGTGTTGCCACCAACGCTTTTACTTCCGGCGCATCTGCCATCAAATCCGTTTCGAGAACACGCTTGGCGCAAGCACTTGCAAGACTCACGGAATACATCAACATAATATCCGCGTAAGTAAAGGTATCGCCGGCAACGTAGGGTGAGAACTTGCCGCTGCGCTTCAAGCAAGCCATGCCCTTTACAAGTGCAGCCTTTGCTTTCTCTTTGGTTTCATCGCTCACAGAACCACCAAAAAATGCTTCAGCGAAGCAGGTTCGCGCGGGCAGTTCGATGTAAAGCTCGATTTCTTTGATCAGTTCACGTGTCTTGGCGCGCTCAAAGGGATCGGTTGGCATCAGATTTTGGCCTGTACCGAGTTCTTCTATGTAGTCAAAGATCACGCTGGTCTCGCTAATAAAACCTTGCTCAGTCTCAAGACAAGGCACCTTACCCATTGGGCTTTGCTTCAAAAACGATTCATCTTGGCTTGGCTTAACATCGATGAATTCGAAGGGAATGTCCTTTTCGATCAAGGCCATTTTCACCATGTTGAAGTAGTTACTAACTGTAAAACCGTATAGCTTGAGCATGTTACATCCTGATTTGGATCTTAGTTGTTGGGATCTTAGTTGGTCGTAGCTTGGCACTATCTAGGTCGCCCTAGATAGTGCTGAAAAGAGTGCTGAAAAGAGTGCTGAAAAAATAGCAGCCTTAGGCTTTCTTACGAGTCACTTTAACAGGCATGTGCGTATAGCCGTTGACGAATGAAGAGAAAGTTCGCTCAGGCTCAGCCTGGACTTCAATTTTTTCAAAACGTGTCAAAATTTCTTCCCACAGAATACGCATTTGTAGTTCTGCTAAGCGGTTACCCATGCAGCGATGGATACCAAAACCAAATGACAAGTGCGCGCGAGAGTTGGGTCGCTCTATATCTAGGTCGTTAGCATTCTCAAATACATCGGCATCGCGATTTCCGGATGCATACCACATCAAAATTTGATCGCCTTGTTTGATGTGCTTATCGCCGATTTCACAGTCGTTATTCGCGGTTCTGCGCATGTAGGCAAGGGGCGTTTGCCAGCGGATCAGTTCAGCGACCATCTTGGGGATCAGCTGAGGATTGGCCGTCAACTTATCGTATTGTTCTGGGTACTTGTTCAAAGCATAAACGCTGCCAGTCATGCTGTTTCGGGTCGTATCGTTGCCACCCACGATCAAAAGTAGGAGGTTGCCCAGATAGTTCATTGGAGAAATATCTTTTGTGTCTTCGCCGTGTACCAGCATCGAGATCAGATCACTGCCAGGGTTTTTCAGACGTTCTTCTCTGAGCATGGTGAAGTACTCGAGGCATTCCAGCAGTTCTCTGCGTCGATCATCTTCGGATTCAATAATGCCACCCGGTTGTGGAATGGCAAACGTTACGTCTGACCAGCGAGTGAGTTTGCGCCGATCCTCAAACGGAAAATCAAAAAGTGTGGCGAGCATCATAGTGGTGAGTTCGATCGAAACTGTATCGACCCAATCGAAGGTCTCGCCTTCTGGTAGTGAATCCAGCACACGACATGTTCGCTCCCGAATGAGGGGCTCCATTTCAACCAGGTTGTTGGGTGCAACCGCACCGGTTACGGTTTTGCGTTGAACGTCATGGACGGGGGGGTCTTGGGCGATAAAGGTGGTAATGCCCAACGCGCCCTCAGGCAATTCGGCGTCAATCGGCAAGCCAAGGGTGATGCCATTTGCTGAGCTGAAATTCTGCCAGTCTGAATCGACCTTCTTGATGTCTTCGTACTTGGTGAGTGACCAGTATCTGCCCGCTATGTCTGAATGATTGAAGTGAACCGGGTCTTCGGCCCTAAGGCGCTCAAAGTACTCGATCCATTTATGTTCGCTCCAGAGTCTTGCGTTGACCGGCACGATGTCTTCAATCGGTATGTCATAGGCCGAGGGGATTTCTATTGGTGCCTTTTCTGAATTGGATTCAACTTCACTCATGGTTTTGTCTCTTACTCGGTGTCTATGTTCCAGGATTGACTGGGATTATAGTCTTTTTTGTGCTTCAAACATAAGCGCTAGGGAAAGATGACGGCTAGATCTATCCGGTGTATAAAAGATGGGTCGAGAGGGGATGAGACGGGATGGAAAGCAGAGAGCTGAACTACCGACCACTCTGCGCCCTGTTACCCAAGGAATCCACGATCTATGAATTTTGAACTTTCCGCAGAAGAAGCCCGGGCGATGGGGTGTTTGCTCGAAAAAGCCGTGACCACGCCGGACCAATACCCACTGACTCTGAATGCCCTGATGGGCGCCTGTAACCAGAAGTCGAGTCGTGAACCCGTCATGAGCCTCGAGTTGGGCCACGTGCAACGCACCGCGCGGCAGCTCGATGAAAAGTACCTTATTCGCATTCAAGAAGGCAGTAAGGTCGAGAAGTATTCACAACGCATGTGCAATACACCGATGGCCAAATGGCAATTCAACAGTGCTGAATATGCCATCGTGGCGCTATTGCTGTTGCGTGGGCCTCAAACACCGGGAGAACTTCGTTCCCGTGCGGGTCGTCTGCATACCTTCGCCGATAACCAGGCTGTGGTGGATACTCTTGAGGTGTTAACGCACCTTGAAGCTGGTGCAGTGGTGTCACGACTGCCTAGACGAGCCGGGCGGCAGGACCATGAATATATGCACCTGTTTTGCGGTGATATTGAATCTGTTGCCATTGAGCCCAATTTACTCTCGGTCGAAAAACCCCATCGAGAGGATAAAATCGCCAAACTCGAGGCACGCGTCAGTCAGTTAGAGTCGGCGCTGGTGCGCCTTGCGGATAAGCTAGGTGAAACCGTGGTGCTTGGCGTGGGGGATGCCGATTCCGATGAGCGGCGAGAGGAACAGCAAGAGGAACAGCAAGAGGAACAGCAAGAGGAACAGCAAGAGGAATAGTTGGATGCAAATGACCTATGTGATCTACGGCGGAGAGCTCAGCTATTTCTCCCGCAAACTAGAAGCCGCACTAATGTTTTATGGTGCTGACTTTGAGTTTAAGGATAAGAATTCTCACGATCCTCAGATGATAGAAGCCCGGTCGGGTACACATCAGGTGCCCGTGTTGCAGACGCCGGAAAACTGGCTAATGGGCGATACCACGCCACTGATGCAACTGCTGGATGCAAGATTCCCGCAGCGCCAGATGTTCCCACCGGGACCGCTTGGTGTGCTGGTTCATTTGATCGAAGACTACTTTGATGAATGGGTCGCCAGAACGATGGTGCACTATCGTTGGCACTATCCAGAAAGCGCCCAATTTGCTTCCATGAAAATGGCGGGGGGCAATATGGACATTGCCGAGCGCGTCAGAAATTGGGGGCCCAGAGCCTGCCGCGCGACCGGTACCGATTCAGAGCAACAACGCCAGGCTGCGGAAGCCGAGTACCACCGGTTGCTCGCGGCGATGGAGCAGCAACTGGGTGAAACGTCGTTCTTATTAGGTGATAAGCCCAGTGCCGTTGATTGTGTCGTGCTCGGCGGCATTCGCGCTCACACCAACATGGACCCGAACCCAAAGCAGCAGATCCAGCCTTACAAGCGAGTGCTGCGGTGGGCAAACTCAAGCGCTGACCAATGGGATGGCACCGGTGATCTGGCGGCATTCCCGGAGTCGACAGCGTTTGCCCAAATGGTGCTGGGTGAAATGACGAATACCTATCAACCTTATATGTTGGGCCATCAAGCCGCCGTGACAGCTGGTGCTAAGGCTTTCAACTTTGAGGCGTATGGTGAAAGCGTGAGTTACCTCGCCCGACCTTACCCCTTGCAGGCGCTGCAGATGATGCGTGATCGAGTCGCGAACCTGGCGGAATCCGATCAACAACTGGTTGTTGCTTGGTTGGGTCGGGCTGGTCTCACAGCACTGCTCGATTAGCTGCGGCGCATCGCGTGATAAGTTACTCGAAAATTAACCAACTCAGTGAGCCTTGACCATCGCTAACTTTTATATATAATCACCGTAATATAATAAAGAATGGTCCACTATGCCAAAAGTTGTTGATCATGATGGTCGTCGCAGCGAACTCGCTGCTGCGGCTGTCACCGTTATTGATCGTGTCGGGATTGAAAACCTGCGCCTGATTGACGTGGCGAAAGAGGTTGGTGCTACGACAGGAATGGTGACCCACTATCTTGGTGACAAGAATTCTGTGCTGAAAGCTGCGCTTGAATATGTCGCTGGAGAACTGCTTGAGGAGGATGAAGAGCAAGACATTGAGATTGCTGATTTGGGTACCTTGTGGGCATTCTTGTACTCGATTCTGCCAACCACCGATCGATCTCGTACCCATTGGTCTGTATGGCTGGCTTTCTGGGGGCGTGCATCCAATAACTCAGAATTGGCAGAGGTCCATGAGCGTTATGGCGAACAATTTCGATTGTCTTTGAATCAAACCCTGCAACGGATTCTTCCGCCAGCGGCTTTTTCCTGCACGACCGCAGACGAGATGGCGAATGCGGTAATCATCGCCGTTGATGGTGTGTCTTTGCACGCTACGCTTGAACCACAGGCCTGGCCAAGCGAAAAGCAAAAACGACAGTTAACCTTGATGTTAGGGCCTATTATAGGTGTGCCTAGAAGTGTTGATAAAGAAACCAAACGGAGGAATAGCAATGCCTAAGCCGTCACCTAAACCGTCACCTAAACTACAACATCTTGATGCGACCGCAACGCCAGAGGATGTGGTTGCTGCTGTTAATCAGGATGGCGCAGTGATCGTCGACAACTTGATGGCTGCAACTCTGGCCGACCAAATTTACCAAGAAACGATTCCTTTTATGGAACACTCGCCGCTAGGTGATGCCGCGTTTACCGGTGCAAAAACCACCCGCACTGGTGCTCTTGTTGCAAGATCCGCAGGTTGTTGTGAGTTGATCATGCAAGCCACTATTCTCGCTGCTACTGAGTCATACCTTGGCAATTTCTGCCAGCGTATTCAGCTGCATCTTACCCAGCTGATTAGAATCAGGTCTGGTCAGCCAAAGCAGCCACTGCATCGTGATCGCCAGGCCTGGGGTGAGATGATTCCAAAAGAGATCGAGCCGCAGCTTAATACGATCTGGGCGCTGACTGATTTCACAAGTGAAAACGGCGCGACGCAAGTGGTGCCCGGTAGCCATCGTTGGGACTATGATCGAAAAGCAGAGCCCGAAGACGTGACTCAAGCGGAAATGTCTCGGGGTTCAGTCCTGGTATATTCAGGTTCGGTGATTCATGGCGGCGGTGAAAATCGCAGCGAGGAAGACAGAATTGGTATCAACTTGACCTACGCTTTGGGTTGGCTCCGCCAGGAAGAAAATCAGTTCTTGTCCTGTCCTCCCGAAATTGCCAAAGGCATCGACCCGTTGCTGCAGGAGCTATTGGGTTACACGATGGGTAGCACCGCCTGTGGTTACTACAGTGAACCTCTGCCAGCGGGTGAGGGACGAGAACTCTGTCCGCCAGAATTTGCCGTGGGGCGTGGTCCAAGACCGGAGCGAAGCATGGGATTTGTTGATCAACCTTAAAGCGTCTATTTGCTGCGAGGGTAAAGTCGGGCTTCACCCTCTGGGCGCGTTTTGAATCGGCGATGTAACCACATGTACTGTGCAGGATGTTTGCGGATCTGATTTTCGAGCTCGCTATTGATGGTCGTCGCGTCGGCCACTTCATCCCCCGATGGGAAATTCTCCAGGGGTTTGCTGATCGAGACGACATAGCCTTTGCCGTCGGCGGTCCGGTGGTGTCCTAGAATCAGTACCGGAGAATCGTTGATTTTCACAAGCCTTGGAATCACGTTGATCGTTGCAGCTTCAATGCCAAAGAAAGGCGCAAAGACGGAGTTGGCTCGGCCATAGTCCTGGTCAGGTGCATACCACATGACGCCGCCTTTTTTGAGGAACCGAATGACCGAGCGCATATCACCTCGTTCGATAACCTCTTCACAGAACTTCGCCCTAGAATTTTTCATAACGAGATCAAACAGCGGATTCTTGTTGGCGCGATACATCACGCCAACCTTGTGGTAAAGCGACATTAACACGCCGCCAAGATCCAGTGTTGTGTAGTGGCCGCCGACCAAGATGACACCTTTTTTCTCTTCGATTGCGTCGATGAGATACTGCTCGCCGATTATTTCAACCATCTCTGGACGAATCTGTTTTGGGTTGAACCAAGCGATACAAAGCTCTAGCAGACCTACGCCGTTATCAATCATGGTGTCATGAATGAGCGCTTCCTTTTCCTGCCTATCCAACCCCGCGAAGCACAGGCCAATGTTGATTGTTGTGATGTGGCGTCGGGAAAAGGCGAAAAAATACAGCAGCTTGCCGAAGGCCTTACCTAGAAATAAAGACACGCGACGCGGCAAATGCGCAACAAACGCCATGCCACCAATACTGAGCCAGGTGAGCCAGTAGCGGGGGGCCATGTGATCTCCATAGCGATCAGAGTACACAATTAAGGGCTTGATTCGTTTAGGTGTTTTATGACTCTCGGTCATTGTCAGTTCTGATCCTTGCGGGGTAGTCATCAACTCTGACATCGCCCCAGACTTCGATGAAGGGACGATCCAATGCGTGTTTGCGTAATTTTAAGAGAGCAGTATCTAGGTCGCGCGCCTCACTTTACCTGATTCTTTTAGGGGCTTTTGGGTTAGATGACGCAAAATTTGGCAGGACTATGCCCTGCCTGGTTGTGCGACTTCTAAATACTGACGGAAATCGAGCCAATGAAATCAATGCCTTGAGCGCATTTATAGGGCTATGCGTATCTATTGTGAACTTTAGGGCTAAGATAATCATTACCCAGCACAAAAACTTAATATGAATAGCTCGGAACCCGAATCTCAGACACTGTCAGACCCGCTGCAAGCGATCACGCATATCTGCAACGTGAAGCAATCGGTCTATGGTATCCATTACCTCAAAGAAATCATGAGGCGGTTTGCGGAGCTTTACCAATTTGACTACGCGTTATTGGGCCAACCTAGCGGAGCTAAGGGTGAGCTTGTTCAGACAAAGCTGCTATTGGCCCATGGAACATTTCAAGAGAACATCTCCTATGAGCTTGATGGGACACCCTGTGAGCATGTCCTAGGCGGTGATCAAATCTGCCTCCACGACCGCGATGTCACACTGGCATTCCCCCGAGACGCACTGCTTCAAGAGATGGGCGTGAGTTCCTATGTAGGTTCCCGCTTGCTGAGTCCAGAAGGAGATCTATTGGGCCTGCTGGCGTTTATGAGCGAGCGGCCGATTGTTCTGGGTGATGGGCTCTGCACCGTTTTGGATTTTGTCTCGAGCAGGGCTGGTATGGAGCTCGAGCGTGAAAACCTTAATAGGCAGTCCCAGGATCGAGCGCGTGAGGAGAACCGCCAGATAAGACTCGCGTCCCTTGGCCAGCTTGTTAATGGCGTGGCTCACGATTTCAACAATCTGCTGGCGGGCATTATGGGGCACGCAGAACTGCTTGAACTTAAGCTGAAAAATAACGAGGAGGCCAGGCCGCATGTCGAAGGCGTGTTGCGTTCAGCGACGCGAGCCAAGCACATCACCCGACAGCTTTTGGACTTTGCGCAACCTCAGGCGAATCATCATGAGGTTACGGATGTCGCTCAGGTGATCGAGGAGTTGCAACAGTTGGTTGTGCCGACTTTTAATTCGAACATCAAATTCGAGACTCAACTTCCTGCCGAACCGCTGATCGCCAAGATCGATGGATCGCACTTACAACAGGTATTGCTGAATCTCATGTTGAATGCCAAGGATGCGATGCCAGATGGCGGCATCCTAAAAATTTCGGCCGCTATTGCACCGGTTGAAAGCGTTAATCAAACAATTGGACCTGAATACCCGCACAACATTCGTTTCATCGTCGCGGACACCGGCACGGGTATTGACACCGAGAACATGAATCACATTTTCGATCCTTTTTTCACCACCAAAGAAGTTGGTAAAGGAACAGGGATGGGTCTCGCGAGCGTTCACAGCATCGTCCAAACCTATGGTGGCGTTGTCACCGTAGACAGTGCACCCGGTGAGGGCACAAGCTTTACCGTTCTGCTCACTGCTGCTGATAGCCTCGTCGATCCCATGCCGACAGAAAGCTCACGCCCTAGTTCGCAAAAACGCTTGTTGTTGGCTGAAGACGACGAAGCCATTGCGACGACAGTTTCAGAGTTCCTGACATTGAGAGGCTACACGGTTTTGGTTGCTCGCGATGGTCTAGAAGCTTACCAGTTGGTCAACCAATTCAACGGTTCGGCAGAAGCGTTTGATTTGATTATTGCCGATTTAAATATGCCTAAGATGAGTGGAAAGGAGCTGCTGGACCATGTCGCCAGTTCGTCACCGAAAACAGGCTTTATCATAGCGACGGGTGATCCATCGCGTCTTGACGTGAAAGCCATCGAGCAATCCGCAGGTCATGCCGTGATGATGAAACCTTTCAGTTTAGCAAGTCTCGTAAAAAAGGTCAGCGAGATCTTGATTCGTTAGCCCACAGAATTCGTCGGCCATTACCTGCATTACATTGCGCTATTTAATGGCCCCACCTTCTTCTAACCACTTTGCGCTGTCTGGGCTGAGTACGCGTTTCTTCGCGTCTTCATATAGCGCCAGGTCATCGTCGGTCAGCACATCGCGCCAGCGCCCATTAGTGCCCTTGAAGAAGCGACATCTATATGCGGATCTCACATCTACAATCCGTTCCGATGGCGAGTATTTCCAACATAGCTTAAAGACAAGTTGCGTCACTGATTGTCGTTACCGGACGAGCGTTTCAAACTGAATCGTAAAAGAGGTGCCACTACCAGATAGCGACCCGGTCATTGGGACGCGCCAGTGCGTTACGTTTGAATCGTAGTTAGCTGGTGCACCGCCGCCCTCGGACACTGGTGTATAAACGAAACTAGAGGCATCGTCGTTTGAAAATACCGGCGCACCCAAAGTCAGCCCTGACGATGGGCACCCCGCGTTACAGTTCAGCGGTGTATCTGCTCCGTATGTGTCGAGCCGGAGCGCCATAAAAAGACCAATGTCATCTGTCACTCGGACTGAAATCGCATTGCCTGCACCACTGTTTGTGGTAATTACTGTGTAAATCACTGGCGTGCTTGGTGCCGCCAAAGCCGTGTTGGCGGTGATCACGGTTGTTAGGCTCGGCGGGTGATAGACCGAAAAGGTGCCGGTGCCGGTGTCGCTGATAGTACCTTCAGTGCCTTCATTTGCGGTCACAGTAGCAGTCCAGGCGCCTTGCGGTGGTAAGCCCACAATGTCGTACTGATACTCATAAGTTTTGCTGGCGCCGGTCGCGCCGATCTCAGTCATCACCGCGCCGGTTACGACCGTGCTGCCTGCCGCGTTGATAATATCGACCGTTGCAGAGTTGATATCTGCTGCGCCAAATGGATCACTAACCGTTGCGCGAACATAAACAGAGCTACCTGGGTTGAAGGCACTGGTGAGCACACCGGCAGGAAATGCGTCGTTGTAGGTCTCGACCTCATCGACATTAATGACGGTACCCGAAGGGAAGCTTAAAATCGTGTTGGGTGTTGTGCCAACCGTGTTAGACAAGTACACCTCTATATCATCGTTGTACACTGGGCCGGCACCACCAGAAATAAAATCTTGAGACTCGTTAATGATTTCCAGGGTGATAGCTTCGCCTTGTGCCAACGTTAAAGGGCTGGGGTTTATATAATCCAGGGTTAATGCAAACAGGGAAAATCCTGTGCCTGCCGGAATCGAGATGCTGCTATTGGAGTATTCAGCGATCACACCGCTGGCTGACCCAGAAACACGAATTCGAATTTCTCGAAAGGCATAACCGGTCTCTCCTGCGCGTCTCATGTATAAAGCTATTGACTGATCTATCGACTTATCAACGGTCAGTGGCGTCTGCAGGGCTGGCGACAACGTCCAGGTTTCACTATCGAACTGCTCATCAATGAGTAGGAAGGATTGATCGGTGCCTGGTACAACCCGGGTTAGTGAATTGTCGTTATACAGATACAGGTTTTTGACGCCCGTGATATTCGGTTCGTTAATACTGACGGTCAACGTTGGCGCGACGACAATCACGTCTGCGCCACCACTCAAGTTCTCAATCGTCGCGCTATTGTCTATGGTTTGACCAACAGGGACCGTTGCGACTGTGACGTCAAACAAGATGGAAACACTGCCGTTAGCGGGGACGATAATTTCCTCAACTAACACCTGGCCGTCGCCATTTCGTGTTGGATCGCTGTCGTCAATTCCGCTGCCTGTAATGGCGACAATCGTAAGATCAGTGACTTGCGAGGGTAGGTCGTCCGTAACAGTGACGAACTCCGCCGTCGTTCCAGCAGATTCATTAAGAGTAATCGTATAGCGAATCACGTCTCCGACTTCTAAGTCACCACCGTTTAGATCCAGAGCCGTCTTTGTTGAAGTGACCAGACTGGACGACGCCAGCGTTGTTGGAATCGACGTGACCGTGCATTTTTCACTTCGAATGTTGACGTTGGCGGTGTTCCAAACTTTCCAGACACCAGGTTCTTCGGGGCTCTGATATTCGACCGAAGTACCGCCGTCGCAGCAGCCTTCTGCACCAATCATTTGCACATTGTGGAAGCCACTTGTGAGCGTGCCCTCAACCTGAAGTATTTCACCGGTATTGCCGAAATTTAACGACCACCAAAGGTCATCGTTCCATTTTTCGTCGGAGTCGATGTTATCTAGATACATGCCGCCGCCGCGACCATAGTCGCCACCAAAGCGGAATCGCCAAAGGCCTGAAAATGCCGGTGGCACCTCAAAGTGATTGTTTGAGAAAAATAAAATTTCGCTGTTTGAGCCGCTGGGAAACTGATTGTTGTTGTTGATCGCGGTGAACTCTGTCACCTGTTTACAACCATAGCCAACAACATTGTCGCCCAAACTGTTGAACTCGTTGAGTGCTTGCGTGCGACTGGTGGGATCTAGCGAGGATTGACGAGTATGGTAGCGAAGCCCAATTTCGGTGAGGACGCCGATTGGGTCACTGGCATCTGGTGCAAGAGTATTTCCATAGTACAAAAGGATGGTGGAGTCACCGGGTGGCAGGCTATCGAGCCGAACATAGATGACCGCGGTCTCGCTAAATGAATCCCAGTTTTCGATGTAGTAATCGAGTGCAGTTGAGTCGTCCGATGCGAGGATTCGAATGTCATCGCCATCAGAACTCCAGACATAGTCCGGATGGACATTCGCACTACTGAGATCGATTTGAATTTGTTGATCAGTAAGCGTGCCACCTGGGTTGTTGACGTTAAACGCGGCGCGATAGGTCCAGTCGTTATCGAACCAAGCATTTGCAGAGCAACAAAGGAGCATGCCTAGGTTGAAGAGCAGCGCGCGCCAAAACACCACCGTTTGCTTGGCGGTTAGTGCATGGCTGCTGATATTCGAACACTCGATGACTAATCCCTATGATGCCGGATTATGTGGGCATGAAAATGGCCGCATCATAACAATAAAGCAAGTGCTAGTTGTCTGGTGAGCAATGGGTTTGTAAACGATTTGTATCTCTCGGATAAGCTATACAACGCGGGGGATGAACGGTTAGAAAATGCAGAGAAACTAGATTTCTGTCGCTTTCTTTTTTAATCGCCGCATGCCAAGCAGCCAGCGGTCAATATCGTCGCCTTTACGGCGCACGTAATCTTCAACTTCTGGATGCGGCAGCACGTAAAAGCGCTCCTCACGAAGTGTTTCGATAACTGTTTGCGCAAGCTGATCTGCTTCGATGATGCCGTCCGTTTGCCCGTCGCCGAGGCTGCGGGGCGCCATTGCTGTGTTAACGCCTTGCGGACAAAGCACAGAAACTTTGATGCCATCGTCACCATGGGTGATAGAGAGAAATTCCGCGAACTTGACTGCTGCCGCTTTACTGACGGTGTATGGGCCGGTGCCGATCGCCGCTAACAGACCTGCCGCAGATGCCGTATTGAGGAAATAACCATCGCCTCGCTCGATCATCGCTGGCAATGCTGCCTTAGCCGCGAAAATATGCGCCATCACATGGAGTTCCCATTGCTGCTGCCAGGTTTCGGTGTCTGCATCAAGTATGAGACCGGCGCCACCAGCGCCGGCGTTCGAGCAAAAGAGATCGATCTGACCATATCGCGCAATGGTACGGTCAACTAGAGCTTGAATGTCTGTTTCGTTGGTGACGTTGCACACTTCGCCGTCACAGCCAAGATCGGCTGCAGCACTTTTTACCGCTTCTTCTGACAGGTCCGCGAGCACCACGGCCTTAGCACCTGCCGCCAAAAAAGCTTTGCCCATTGCTCGACCAATTCCACCACTACCGCCAGTAATGACGGCGACTTTGCCATTCAGATCCATGTGTTATGTTCTCGTCGTTTTGTCAAAAGAAACAGAATAAGCAGCATGGGCGAAAAGTGCCACCAAAATTGGCGGTAGCAGAGGCAAACTAGTGACTTGTCTCCACAGGGCCCCACCAATCAAGCAGGCTTGCATTGTCGGTCTATTTTCTGTGTTTTTTGAGCCTGAAGGCACCGAGGCCCGTAAGGCCGAACAATAGGGTCAGCACAGAAGGAGGTGCCGGTACAGCGAGATCCTTGTACAGCCAATGACCAGTATGAACTCGTGCGATATTGAAAGGGATTGGATTTCCGACTACCGCTGAATTGGTAATGCCTAGACCACCATCATCGGCGACACGAATATAGGATCTGTCGGCGTTGCCGTTGACAACATGTCGTGTTAGTCCGAACACGGTATAGTCGAACTCTCTTAGGGTGTAGCGCCAGGTCGCATCGAATAGACCCGCATCGGTTCCTGCACCGTCGACATCCATAAATGCGTCAGCCCAAGTTTCGCCTCGAGTTGTGTAGTTGTTAGCATCTGCGTCGAACGTGCCGTCCGGCGCACCTGTGATGACCTCAAACATTGAGGCGATAGCAACATCGTCCGCCCAGATCCAGTCAGTCATATCGACATTGCCGACGGCTCCGTTGCATGCACCGGTCACCAGATTACACACCTGGGACATCTGATCGTAGGTGATGTTGGTTGTCTCGCTAACTTGCCGCCAGTCTCGATTGTCAATCACCACCGCCTGAGCAGCACAAGAAAACGTCAACAGCGTAAGGATCGAAATTCTCTTGAGTAACATGGCAGGATGTCCCTCTAGGTCTGGATTAGTCGTGAGAAACAAAACGCACGAATTGTGCCATTTTTTCAAAAAGTCGAAAGAACAATAACTTACTGTATTTTATGTGGTGCAGAATCAGAATAGTGTTAAGAATTTCGACCATATTGATGATTAGTTAAGCAGCTTCGTCGTTACCCACGCGTCAACTCGACTTTGAGGTAATAAGTCTGGTGGCAAATCGCTAAGGCAGCTAAGCGCGGGAATTTTTAGAACCCACAAGCGCATAGCAAACCTGGGAAGTCCACAATGGCCTTTAGCTCGAACCTCGGGTAGGTTTGAGGTTTATCGTTGTTAGTAGTAAGTATCGTTAAAGAGTAATCTAACCTGAGGATGACTAATGTTAGCAGCAACCGAATTTTATGAGGTGCCACTAAGCCTTGAAATCGTCCTCTGGATTGAAGTGATTGTGTATCTTGGTATTGGTACTTTTGAGTTGTTCGATGACTTTCTAGAAAAGCCTAAACCCTGGATGACGACCAACGGCAACATCAACGGGTATCTTCGATTGATGAACAAGGTCGGTCACAAAATGCATGCCGGCATTTGCTTTGTACTTGGGTTTGTTGCGCTAAATGGCTTGCTAGAAGGGTTTGTCACGCGATTTGAGCTGGAACTGATATTTGTCAGTTTTGCTGTGCTGATGCCTGTTATCTGGTCGACGTTAATGCCGGGGCGACTCGGCGTAACCGTGCTGTTACTCAAACCAGAATTTTGGCTGCAAATTGTCATGTTTACCCTATTCAGCGATCTCATCCGGCCCGAGATTATCGTCCTTTGTGTTTTCCTCAACGGCTGGGGCGTCGCGGTCTATTTCCTTCATACTAGGAAGAGTCTTTTTCAACCCTTTACCTATGAGACGGTCCGGCGCGATTGTGTGGATGCCGAGGGCGAGGCGTTGGCACAGAAATGGGACAAGATTGCGGGTCACGTTCCCAGCAAAGTTCCGCGTACTTAAGAAACACGGTATACATAGAGTTCTTGAAACTAATAGCAGCGTGGTTAGTCTGCTCTGATCTTGATTTGGTTTGGCGCTTGAATAAAAGCGTCGCAAATTATTGGCAACATTACGAGCGAGATAGTCGATGCCGACCGCGGTGTCGGTCTATTGGGCAGGCTTCGATGGCTGGTTTTTGTACTGCTCCATTCCAGAATTAATAAATTCGAGAAGTATCAGAGACCTATGAAGCCCTTAGGGTAAATATTGGTGCCCCAGGCAAGAGTCGAACTTGCGACCTACCGCTTAGGAGGCGGTTGCTCTATCCTGCTGAGCTACTGGGGCGTGGGTCGAAATTGTAGCAGAATTTTGCCGCCCATCGTGGCGCGAAAAGGCATTTATACATGGACGATTTTGCAGAAATATTTAATCAGACCAAAACCATTGCGATTGTGGGCTTATCAGCGAAGCCAGATCGAGCCAGCAATGAGGTTGCGCGATACCTGATGGCGCATTTTGAGATTATCCCGGTCAATCCGTCCTATGAGGAAGTATTGGGCTTACGCTGTTACCCAGATCTGCAATCGGTGCCGGTGCGCATTGATATGGTGGATGTTTTCCAGCGTAGTGAAAATGTCATGCCTTTCGTCCAACCCGCGATTAATCTGGGCATCCAGTGCTTCTGGATGCAGTTGGGGATTGCCAATGCTGAGGCGCGGGCGCTGTTAGAAGCCGCGGGAATTCTGGTGATAGATGACCTTTGTACCAAGATAGAATACGCCAGACTTTAAGCTTCATGCCTGTAATAATGCGTGACATAAGCCGGTCCTATTCAGATAGAGGCAGTGACAGAGACAGAGACATGCAACGAGGCTGAGAGCGACATGCAAGATACCAAACCCCTATTGATCGAAACCGATTTCCCAGCGATTCGTCGCGGCGCGCTAGATACGCTGCAGGTTAACCTCGGTTATCTGTGTAACCTGAGTTGTACCCACTGCCACGTGAACGCGGGTCCGACACGGACTGAGTTGATGGATATCGATACCATCAACCTGGTACTGGAATTTTTGCAAAAACGTCACATAAAGACTCTCGATATGACCGGTGGCTCGCCTGAGATGAATCCCCATTTCAAGTATCTGGTAGAAGAAGCACGGGCACTTGGCGTCACGGTGATGAATCGTTGTAACCCGACGATTTTGGGTGAACCGGGGTATGAAGGTCTGCCGGAATTTTTTGCTGAGCAGCAGATTGTGGTGGTAGCTTCCATGCCCTGTTATCAGGAGCAGAATGTCGATAAGCAACGTGGTAAAGGCGTCTATCAAGAAAGTGTGGCCGGTTTGAAAAAGCTAAATGCAGTGGGTTACGGCATGCCCAATTCTGATCTGGTGCTGAACCTGGTGTACAACCCGGATGATCCGATCCTGCCGCCAGAACAGGAAGGCTTGCAGGCAGATTATAAAAAGGCGTTGTTCGAAGACCACGGCTTACATTTTAACGACCTGTTTGCTTTGGCTAATATGCCGATTAATCGCTATGGTGCGAGGCTGCTGGCGAAGGGTCAATATGTACCCTATATGCAGTTACTGAGAAATTCTTTTGCGGAATCAAATCTTGAGACTGTGATGTGCCGCTCGCTGATCAGCGTTGATTATGAAGGCCACGTCTATGACTGCGACTTTAATCAAATGTTAGCCATGCCGCTGATCTCGGACAAGCCAAAACCGCACCTGCGAGATCTGCTGGACCAGCAACTAGAAGGCAATGCGATTGCCATCGGTGAACACTGTTACGCCTGCACCGCAGGCCAGGGTAGTAGTTGTGGTGGAGCCCTCAGCGAATAAAGAGCCCTCAGCGAGTAGAGAGCCCTCAGCGAGTAGAGAGCCCTCAGCGAGTAAAGAGCAAAAGCCCGTTTTTTCTACGTGTGATACAAATTGTCCTTGATATCTTGATCCAGACTGGCGTCCACACCGGCCACATCTTCTTTGCTGGCGGGTTGCCCCATAATTTGTTCCAGGATGATTTTGCCAAGGGTCGGCATTTCAGAACGATCCATAAAAGCCTCTGGATCCCATAAACGAGACCGGATAAACGCCTTAGGGCAGTGGAAGTAAATTTGCTCAATATCGACAATGATGCCGAGTTTGGGTGCTTTTCCTTTGTGCGCCACTTGTTCAAGGTAGGGGGCATGGTCGGTAATGTAGGCCTTGCCATTAATCCGCAGGGTATCGTTCATGCCTGGAATCATCATCAGTAATCCAACACCCGCTTCATCCACGATGTTTGTCAGGGTGTCTGCCAAGCGGTTGCCGGGTCGCTCGGGAATCAACAGCGTTGTATCATCTAGCACTTTGACGAAACCAGGAGCATCGCCCCGTGGAGATGCATCATAACTATGGCTGCTGCCGCTCGCGATGATTAGAAAAGGTGAGCGCTCAATGAAATTTTTTGCGTGTGCTTCGAGGGCTGGTAGCACCTTTAGTTTGGTACTGTCATTGGCGGTGCCGTTAGTGGCCTGCAGTGCTTCGATAGATGTGATTAACGAAATGTTCGTGGGTTGAGTCATGACAGCAAATTCTCCTTCGACTTTCCAGAGTCTATCAGAACCAGCAGAAATGCGAATTAGTGTTGTTGTTCCCGTGCTTAACGATGCAATGGCACTTGGGCAGCTTTTACCTGCGCTAAAGCGGTTTCGAGTTGAGGTCATTGTGGTCGACGGTGGTAGTGGTGATGCGCCGGAAATGGTGGCTGACCGATATGGTGCTCAGCTGGTGCAATGTGAGCCCGGGCGCGCAAAGCAAATGAATGCAGGCGCTCGCGTGGCGACAGGGGACATTCTGTTATTCCTACATGCGGATAGTCAGCTCCCGAGGTACTTTGATGCGCTGATTAAAGGCGGTATGCGCGGTCGGCGTTTTTCCTGGGGTCGATTTGATGTGCGTTTGAGTGGTGCTCATCCAATGTTTCGTATGATTGAGTGGATGATGAATACGCGCTCAAGGCATACTGGTGTGTGTACTGGAGACCAAGGAATTTTCGTCAAAACTGAATATTTCAGGCACTGCGGTGGATTTCCTGATATACCATTGATGGAAGATATAGCGTTTTCGAAACGGATGCTGCATGCGCCTTATTGTATTCGTCAGAGTTTGACAACTTCTAGCCGCCGCTGGGAGCAGAACGGCATATTAAAAACGATAGTGCTGATGTGGTCGTTACGATTACGTTATTTTTTCGGCGCATCACCCGAAGATTTGGTAAAAAGATACTATGGCTAAGACAAGACTACTTATTTTTTGCAAAGCGCCGGTTCCGGGTGAGGTCAAGACTCGTCTGATTCCTGGTGTAGGCGCTGGATCTGCGGCAAATATTCATGCACGGCTCGCCACGGAAACGATTGGCGACTGTCTTGCGGTCGCAGAATCGTTACCAGATGTTCAGCCAGAACTCTGGTGTAGCCCCACGATTGATCATGTTTTTTTTCAATCGTTTAAAGCGCAATTACCGCTCTATCCGCAAGAGGGTGCTGACCTTGGCGAGCGCATGGCAAATGCGTGCTGCGAATTGCGCGCACCAGTGATATTGGTCGGGACCGACTGCCCACCAGTCAATCAGGAGTATTTGATTGAAGCGGTGCATCAACTCAAAACTCACCCGGTTGTGATCGCACCGGCAGAAGATGGTGGCTATGGGTTGATTGGCATGCAATCACCGAACGCGCATCTGTTTGAGAATATTCACTGGAGTACTCAGCGAGTGTTCAATCAAACACTGCAACGTTGCCAAGCTTTGGATATTGAAGCACACGAATTGGCAGAGATATGGGACGTCGATGAGCCAACTGACCTTGATCGTTGGCTGGCAGGTGTTCAACCTAGCTAGGTGCGGCCGGCTAGGTGCGGCCGGCTAGGTGCGGCCGGCCAGGTGCGGCCGGCCAGGTGCGGCCGGCCAGGTGCGGCGTCGCACTAGACAACGCCTAGATCTACTAGGCTCTTGGCACCATCCTTAATCGCGTCTTCCGGCGATCGCGGCTTCCAGCCTAACGCTTTTGCTGGACTGCAGTCGTATACAACCTGCTTGCCAAGCGACTTGACCGTAAATGCCATCACGGGATCAAATAGCGCCAGAATCTTAATGACAAAATTAGGTAACTCACGGCTCGGCAATTTCTTTGCAAATGCCGGGAATTCGCTCGCTATGTGAGCTGAAACGTCCTTGAACCAACGGAAGCCATTCGTACACAGTAGCCTTTGGCCCGCAGCATCCGCATGTTCGAAGCCGATTCGGTGCAGATGGGCGACATCTCGCACGTCTACAATGCCAAAGCCCATATGCGGCAGCATTGGATATTTGCCGGTCATCAAGACATAGATGACCTCCAGTGAGCTTCCGTAGTCCGCTTCCAATGCGGGCCCTAACACCATGGCAGGCTGGATCGTGACGAGTTCCATGCTGTCATGCTGCTTAACAAAATCCCAGGCTGCCTGTTCGGCTAAGGTTTTGCTCATAGCATAAGGGTTGGCTGTGGGATGGTTGATGTCTGTCCAGTCGTCCGCGGTATGCGGCGCTGAATCACCTTTGCTATTACCGCTCACAGCTGCCACCGAGGAAGTTAATACGACGCGCTTGATACCCGCCGCTTGCGCCGCCTTCAGTACATTTAAAGCACCCTCTCGAGCAGGCTTAATGAGTTCTTCAGGATCTTTAGGTTGTTCAACCGGTACTGGTGAGGCGATATGAATAACGCCGTCACAGCCAGCGACGGCGTCTGTCCAGCCATCAGCTTCGGTGAGTGTGGCAGCGACAAATTCTAGGTTTTCAATATGCTCGGTGTGTTTAGCCAGCATGGTTTTTAGATCGTCCGTTTTTGCCAGATTGCGGATGGTGCCACGTACTTCGTAACCGTTATTAAGGAACTCTAATACGGTGTGAGAACCAATAAAGCCAGATGCGCCTGTGATCAGGACTTTTGTCATACGAGATTGCTCCGAATGGAAAGGTCGTGCGAGTTAATCAAATACAGCACGATCTGATACGACAGACAGATTGCTGGTATCTGGTGCTTTAGGGGGTGGCGTCTGGTCCCTCTCTTCAGGGTTTAGCAAATTTGAGCCAGGAAAGGCGAGTGACATGCCACTGGTGTCGGGATGAATTTCTTCGACTTCTACCTTAATCGTTTCCAACACTGCACCCGGTTCGTCGAGACCAAAATCCGGTGCCTCGATTTTCGGAACTTCTGCTTTTGCCGTGATCAGGGGCGAGCCATCGTTTTCTAATACGCTCAAGCGGCTCAGATCGAGTTCTAATGTCACTTCAACTTCGGGTTCGGTCAACGGTGAGCCATCGTTCTCAAACATACTGATGCCAGAAAAATCGACTTCAACAGGCGGTGGTGGCGGTGTAGGTTCGACGATATTGCCGACGCTTGGTGCAAGGCTCAGATTCGACGTGACTGGCGCCGCAGCTACTAAAGGCGCCGCTGCTTTTGATGGTGCCGCTGCTTTTGATGGTGCCGCTGCTTTTGATGGTGCCGCGGCGCTTGATGGTGCTGTGGCGCTTGATGAAGCTGCTGTCTTTGCTGTCGCTGCAGCGGGATCGGTCTTGATGATTTTAACGCGAACATCGGCGCCCACCTTTTTCAGCGCAGTGCCATACTTTGCGGCTTCAGCTTTATCTGCGGTACGTTTTAGAACGACCGGTTTCCCAGAAAACAGGAGCTGCATTTTTTCTGGTGTGGCTTTAAGCATTTTGGCCAGATGGGCTTTGACCGAAATGATCTGAAAACCCTCAACTATCTCGCCGCTGAATACAATCGCGTAGGTAACGTCGGCCATCGTGTCCAAGCTTCCATGAGTTAATGTACCGATATTAATCGAATTGAGGTGAAATGAATACCGCTCGACTGTAGCGTCAGGCCAGTGTTTTACGGTGCGAACTGCTCGTTGAAAAAACCTTCAATCGCAGTGAGTGATGCAAGTCTGGACTCACTATTCAGCATGTAGTGTGTACCCGTGTCGAGTTCAACGTAGGGACTATTTTTCTTCAATTTCTTAAGCAGTTTATGCAGTCTTTTGGCTTGCTTGTACGATATTCTGGCATCATTCGTCGACGCAATCAGCAGAACGGGGTCTTGGATTGATTTGGCTTGATGTTGTGGTGAGACAGCCCGGTCATTTGCCCCGTCTAACCCCATTCGCGTTATCCAGTTACGCCCGCCGATGAAACTCCGATCCAAACTCTTGAGTGCCGGTAAATTGATAACTCTGTTAACCGATACGCCACAAGCATACAAACCTGGCTGTTGGATCAAGCCCATCAAAGCAGAGTCGCCGCCCTACGAGCTTCCGACGATGCAGATTCGATCGGGGTCAGATATGCCTTCAAACTGATACTGGTTGGTTAATAATTTACCGCCGAGCTCAAAGTCCAGCTGAACCAATATATGGTCTGGGTCTTGTGGCAGTGGATCAATAATCCTCTCGAGTTGTAAAACATTTTGTATCTTACCCTTGCCAAACGCGGCCTTCTTTGGCTCTCCTAGCCAATGGACAGCGAGGTTGGCCATGTCATAGCTATTGAGTCGTGTTTCGGATGTTTAGGCGGGAAAAGAATCGCGATCTAACGTGATATGAATTTAGAAGACGACGACATAGTCAGATTTCCAAATGAACCCAGCGAGTTCGATTTTGTCGTCCCAGGGGGGCAAATTGTCTATCTGAGCCGTCCATGTTTTGTATGACAAGCACGCGCCGACCTTCAAAAGGCATGAAATGTCCTAGCTTTTTGCCGCTCGGAGACAATTTATAGCCACTGATAGGGAGTTTCGAGAAAACCGACACGGGAATGGCCTCGGGCTCGTTGGCAGAGGCTGAACTGATTCAGAAGAATATTGGCAGTAGACGAAGGATGATCTTTAGCATTCACCAAAAATAATCAACATAGGGCTCAATCGCAACATCTATCGTCGTTGGGTTGTTAAGGATTGTGTTGTTTGGTCATTTATTGGTCAATTCTGGCTCAAGCTCGGATCATGCACGCGTGATGCTAAGTCCGGCATCGACGCCTTGGGTTGTGCCGCTTTTGCCGTATAAACCTTTGGTTAGGGGCGCACCTTTGAGCATATTTAAAATCTGACGGCTGGTCGTTTGAGCGCGGGCGACGATTTTGCTGTTCACCTCGTTTTGCCGGCTGCACTGCTGAACCAATTTTTTGAGTTCTACCCAGGCGCTGCTGAGTCGCTCGCGACCAAACTCGGGTTGTTGATCAATCAAGGACTGCATGCCGGCGTCGTCGGTGGTTAGACTTAAAGCCGTGAGTCTCGCGAGGCGTTGTCGGGTTTGCTGATCCAACTCTGTGAGCAAGGTGTGCTTGCGTTCTAACACGGCAGCAAAGGCATCAAAATCGCGTTCTACTAAAAGCTGTTTCTCGCGATTCAGCAATTCTAAGAGTTCCGCGTAGCCAGCTAGATCCCGGTTGACGAGATCATGTAGGTCGGGAGGAGACTTCTGGTTCGCTTCCATGCGAGATACTCCAAAATTTAAATATCCAGTTCAAACTGGGCGATTTTCGCAGCCAAGCGTTGCGGGTCTACGGAATAGTTACCATCTCGTAACGTATCCTTAATGTGAGAAACCCTTTCTCGATCGACCTCTGGTAGTCGCTTCAAGCCAGCCTCGATGTCCTGAAGCTTTTTGGCTTCATTGCTCAAGTCCACCTTGTCGCTACTGGGTTTAGCGGATTGTGAGACAGAAACTGCCTGCTCCGCCGCGCCTTGAGGCTTCTCACGGCCGCGACTCGTGTTGTTCTGAGTCGGCGTTATGCCACTGATATTGTTAACCATTTGACTGGTAAACCTCGTTTCAATCTGTGAGTGGTCACTGAGTGTTAGTCAGCATCTCGTTTCTATTCACTAAAGGGTAGCGGCCGCTACTAGCGGAAGTTTAGGAAAACGTGTAACTTTTTTGATATTTTTTCAGATCGTCTAGTTTGAGAATGCTTAGAAGGGGACATGAACTTCTCCGGGAGCCTTGATCCAACCCTTCACCACTCTATCGGACGATTCGTTACGAACCTTAATTTGTTCGTTCATGCCACCCGTCGCCATGGCGACCCCTGGCATTCGTACAACGAGATCACCGCGGCTTGCGATAATCACCACACTATCGCCGCGGCTGACAAGATCTGGCGTTTTTAACATGCCGGCGGTTAATAGCGCCCCGGCACGAACGGAACGGGTCAGAACCTTTCCCGTCGCTTCGCTCAGCGACGTTAGAAATTGTCGATTATTTGCCAATATATTGACGGGCTGTGTTTCTAACTGATCTGGCGTCAATAGACTTTGGCGCCTCAATGCCGTGGTCGTGACGACGACCAATTGTTTTATTTCGATGACCGCTGCCAGATGTAGGACAAAGGTCTCGCTGCACTCTGCTCGCACTAGGACGCGGCTTCGAACTTGCTGAGCACCGTGCAAACTCAATTTTGGTGTCTGGCATTCCTGCAGCGGGAGCCGTGTATCGGGGGGCCGAACGGTCAGGTTAACTTCTATTGCATCGGGGTAGCTGTCATCGATTTCCTCTAGCAAAAAACTTTCGACCTGCTGCACCAGCCGACCAACGGAAGCATTTATCTCGAACGGCACCGCCGCGCTTACCAATAGAATCAGAATTTTGAGTTGCCGTGTCATGCACATCGCCTATGCTTTAAGGAATGATTAACGCGACCGTCAATTCAGCGGCGGTTGCGGGTCTCAGGTAAGTAGTCTGCAACAGCTATGCCAGCATGGAGACTAAACCGAAATCGAGTGAATTAACGAGTTGGAGTGTCGAATGGCGGGAGTACTAGATAGTGTGAACCAGCGGACGCAACTGGTCGGACAAAACCGTTTGGAGCTGTTGTTGTTTCGTCTCCGCGGCAAGCAAATGTATGGCATTAACGTATTTAAGGTCCGGGAGGTATTGAACTGTCCAAGGCTTTTTACTATGCCGAAGCAACATAGATTTGTGCGGGGCGTGGCACATATCCGTGGTGCTTCCATTTCGATCATTGATCTGGGCTCCTGTGTCGGTATGCCGGATATCGAGAAACCCGAAGACTCGCTGGTGATCATTACCGAATACAACATGAAGATTCAGGGCTTTCTCGTCGACTCGGTGGATCGCATTATTAACAAAAACTGGGAATCTGTGCTGCCACCACCTAAAGGCTCTGGGAGCGCAACCTACCTCACCGCCGTGACCCATCACGAAGATGTGTTGATTGAAATTCTGGATGTTGAAAAAATTCTGTCTGAAATTGCACCGGTAGAACAGAAAGTTTCCGATGACGTGATTGCGAGCGCCAGTGAGACAAGCTCTAAAACAGAGAAAAAGGTGCTCATTGTTGATGACTCCTCAGTCGCCCGTAAGCAGATACAGCGAGCCCTCATTCAGCTTAATATTGAAAGCGATATGAAGAAAGACGGCAAAGAAGCGCTCAATTATATTCGCAGTATGCTGGATGCTGGTAAGCGTCCTCAGGATGAATACTTTATGATTATCTGTGACGTGGAAATGCCTGAGATGGATGGCTATACCTTCACGGCTGAAATGAAGGGCGATCCGCGTACAGCCGACATGTTTATCATGATGCATACCTCTCTATCCGGGGTGTTCAACCTCAATATGGTCAAGAAAGTTGGCGCCGATGACTTCCTGCCAAAGTTCAAAGCTGACGAGCTCGCCGCACGCGTCGCGAGTCTGGCCGGACAGGCCTAGTACGCGTCTGGGATTGCCACGTGGCAATCCCAGCAGGCACCAAATTGCCGCTCCGGCAATGCCGAAACACCCTAAACCCCCCCGCAACACACTGTTTTTATTGAAATACCAATATGGCACAGGGTTTGCTTTATAGGCTTTGACTCAGTTTTATCTGGAACAAGCCATGAAGATCAGCTTTGACAACGCCCTCGGAATCCACCCTAGTGCTATTAGCTTTCGTGCGCGCCGCGCCGAGGTCATCGCCAATAATCTGGTGAATGCAGACACGCCCGGATTCAAAGCGCGTGATCTTCGTTTTGCCGACGTCATGAAATCTGCCTCTACGCCAGCGGTCACCATGCGCTCTACTCGTAGCGGGCACATGGCCGGCAGTTTGGCGTCTCCTTCCTCAGAATTGATGTATCGCACGCCGCTACAGCCATCGATTGACGGCAACACCGTCAATCCCGAGACCGAAGAAACTAACTACATGCGTAATGCTATTGAGTTTCAGGCGAGCTTCACGTTTCTGAACGGCAAGTTCCGCGGTATGTCGAATGCCATTCGTGGCCAGAACGGTTAGAGGAGTCTAAAGAATGTCGCTATATAATATTTTCGATATCACGGGCACCGGCATGAGCGCTCAGTCGATTCGCCTCAATACCACTGCCAGTAACCTGGCTAACGCACAAACCGTTGCCAGTAGTGTTAACGAAACCTATAAGGCGCGGCATCCGGTCTTCTCCGCTATTTTTGACAATGCCTTTTTAGACGAAGATCAACGAGGTGCGTTCGATGCCGACGGTGGTGTGCGAGTTATGGGCATCGTTGAGAGTAAAGCGCCCTACGATCTTCGATATGAACCCTATCACCCTATGGCTAACGATGACGGCTATGTGACTTATCCGAACGTCAACGTCGTGGAAGAAATGACGAATATGATTTCGTCGTCACGCAGTTTTCAAATGAATGTCGAGCTAATGAATACGGCAAAAACAATGGCTCAACGTGTTCTGACCTTAGGTCAGTAACGCTTTACCAGGCAAGGAAGCAATCATGAGTGAAATTAATACAGTAGCTGCCAACCCACTTCTTCAAGATTTGGCGATTAAGAACAAAGAAAAAAGTAATGAGCTCGATAAGAACGCGTTCTTACAGCTAATGGTTGCCCAACTGAATAATCAGGATCCACTGAACCCACAAGACAACGGTGAGTTTATTGCACAACTGGCGCAGTTCAGTTCTGTGGAGGGTATCGATAATCTGAATAGCACCGTCGAAGTGATGTCGAGCAGTCTGCAATCTAGTCAGGCATTACAGGCATCGGCGCTAGTAGGTCGCACGGTGCATGTGAAGACCGATAGCAGTTTCCTCGCCCCAGAGGGGCAAGTCACCGGCTCCATCAAACTCGATAACAGCACGGCGAATCTGACTCTCAACATTTCCAATAGTGCTGGCGTGCTGATCGATCAGGTTGATCTCGGTAGTCAGGCTCAGGGCGACATTCGGTTTACCTGGACTGGTAAGGACCAAGACGGGGTGCGTTTTTCAGCCGGTGAGTATTTCTTCAAGGCCGAGAGTAACAACGGTTCTACAACCGAACAGATAGACATCGCGCTGTCTGCCAATGTCGATAGCGTCAGCATTAACCCAGATCGAAGCATTCTATTAAACATCCAGGGTAAGGGTCCGATTGCTCTCTTAGATGTTGCAGAGATCCTTTGAGCCTACGAAAAAGCACACGAATGATACGAGGAACAAGTTATGCCATTTAGTACTGCCTTAAGCGGCCTCAAAGCAGCCTCCAACGATTTAAAAATCACGGGTAACAATATCGCCAATGCGAGCACGACGGGCTTTAAGCAGTCTCGTAGTGAATTCGCCGATGTGTATTCCGCCAATTCACTCGGCAATGGTTCGCAGCAGATTGGTTCTGGTGTGCAAGTGGGTAAAGTGTCCCAGCAGTTTGATCAGGGCACGATCAGTTTTACCAGTAACAGTTTGGACGTCGCGATTGATGGCGAAGGTTTCTTCGTTCTGAACAGTGAAGGGTCACAGACCTACAGTCGTGCCGGTCTGTTTGGTCTCGATAAGGACGGCTTTATCGTCAATAATAACGGCTCGAGATTGCAGGGTTTTTCTGCCAACGATCAGGGCACCATCAGCGGGATTCTCGGTGACGTTTTCATTGAAACGGGCAATCTTTCCCCTCGCCAGACTACAGCGATTGATGCCGTCGTGAATCTCGATGCTGAAGCACCGGTTCTTGCCCAGTTTGGTACAACTATCTCGTCCCTTGGACCTCAGATTGGCGCAGCACAAGGAGGTGTAGCATTAGATACATCTTCAATTTTGGCGACGTCAGCCGCACCCACACCGTTTGATTTTAGTGTGAACAGTAATTCGGCGATCACGTCAAATTCTCCAGTGACGCCATTTGATTTTAGTATCAATGTACCTTCTGCCGTGACGGCCAGCCAAGCGCTGGTAGGGCATGACTTCAGTGTAAACAGCCCAAGCACTCTGGGTTCCTTGTCAGCTCCCCTAAGCTTTAACTTCGCCAACAAATCGTCTTCGATTTCTGCGACGGGACCGGTCACAGCTTTTGACTTTGGTGCTGTTGGTGCAGACGCGTCCTTTGATGTGACGATTGCCAATGGTAGTGGTGGCAATGGCAATGCGACCGTCACGGTGAACTTGACAACCAGCGTCACCGACATTACGTCATTGTTAGCCGATATCAACGATGAACTGGTCGGCATTGATGTTGTCGCGGTGGAAAATCCCCCCGCTTCAGGGCTAATTGAATTTCAATCCGCGGTCGCGGGCGAATCGTCTACCGTCACCGTAGATAGCTTTGTTGCCGGCGGTGTTGGTGTGACAGCGGCAGATGTGCAGGGTGCGTTGGGTGGCATCACCGATGGAAGTACGAGCTCCGGTTCTACTTTTGATATTAGCGTTGTGGGTGGGACAACCGATGGTACGGCGACCATTAACTTGAACGCTAACATTGCGTCCTTCCAATCGCTGTTAACGGATATTCAAGATCAATTAGTGGCTTCTGGCATTAGCGTGGATGTTCGCAACGACCCAGCCAACAGCGGTCGTTTACAGTTTTTCTCTACGGATAACGGTGTGGCCAGCACGCTAACGGTTGATAATTATGTTGCAGGTAGTGCAGACACCACGGCGAATGACATTACCAATTTATTAGGTGTGACCGACGGGGCGACCAGTATCTCAGCGGGGGGCGGCGCCATAGGTGCGACGGGATCCTTAACCAGTGCGACATTTGATTTAACCATTGCGAACGGTTCTGGCGTCGGTGGCAACCGAACGGTCTCGCTCAATTTGGAGCAGAATGTTGCAAATGGTGATTTGGATACTCTCGTTTCAGTGCTCAATGCCCAACTCAACGCCCTTGCCACGCCAGGAATTGACGTTCTAGCAAGAGAAGATCCGGCGAATGCAGGACTTCTTCAGTTTTACGCCACGGTGGCGGGTGAATCTTCCTCAGTGACAGTCGACAACTTTCAAGTGTCGGGTATCGCCGGTGATTCGGTGACCACGACGGCCGACGTGATCGGGCTTTTGGGTGGCATTACAGACGGTGCTTCTGCGGCTGATGGCAGCAATACCGCTGCTAGTTTCGAAATTCGTTTAAGCGGCGGTGCTGATGGCACGGCAAACCAAACGCAAATCATTACCTTAGACAGCAACGTTCAAACTCTACAGGATCTGATTACCGACATTCGTGATGACCTCGCCAATACTGGTATTGGTCTTGATGTGCGTGAAGACCCGGCTAGGCCAGGACAAGGTATTTTGCAGTTCTTCTCATCCGTACCAGGAGAAGGATCAACGATAGAAATTGACCCCCGGGTGGCCTTGACGCTGGGTAATAGTGTGACCCAGGTCAATGTAGAGAATGTCCTTGGACGGATTCAAATGGGTGCGACCAACGCTACGCCTGATCCCAGTGGCGTGACCGGCACCACGGGTGAGGTGGGTAACCTCTCCGCCGCAACCTTCGACATTACTCTGTCCGGTGCGACGCAAAATAACGGCGGGCCGATTACCATTAACCTGGATACCGATATTCAGACCTTGGATGACCTAATTGCAGATATTCAGGATGAGCTGCGGTTAGCGAACGTTGGTGTCGATGTGAGAGAAGATCCAGATAGCGTCGGACAGTTACAGTTTTTTGCTTCGGTGGCCGGTGAAGCTTCTACAATTACAGTGAATAATCTAAACACGGCTAACCCTGGTGTGACCGCTGACAACCTTTCAAGGGCGCTAAATCTCGCGACAGGCGTTACTGATCCTGGTGTTTCAGCCGTCGATAATGCTTATCCGACCCAATCAGTGGATGTCGTCAACAGCTCGGATCCTGCGAACCCAGTGACGACAACGGTGACAACTTTACCCGGTGAATCAGCTGCTGAGATTTCCGCAAGGTTCAATGATGTGGCTGGCGTCAGTGCCAGCGCGTCGACAACTGCTACGTTGCCAGCGGCCGACTACTTGAACAATACCGGTAACCTGGCGATCACTTTAAATGGGGTTCGGTTTACATCCCCTGACCTTGAGAGCCTGGCAACCGAAATCAATGACTCCAATTCCTTTCAAGGTATCTCGGCCGAGGTTTCAGCTAACACCGGCGACCTCGTGGTGACCGCTGCACTGGGTAATGATCTGATTTTCTCCATTGATAGCACCGATGTAACTGATAGCATTAGCATCCAAGGGATCAACGGTCAGCCAGCAGTGCTGGACTTGGCCGGTGGCAACCAAGCGGCTTCTGTCGGTGGCACTGTGGACTTTATTCTCGATGAAGACGTTACGCTGGCGAACGCTGACGCTGACCGTACGGCGCTATTTGGTGCGCTTGAGGTTGATAATTTCACCGAGTTTCAGATCAATAGTTTCAACCCCAATAATCAGGAAACCTATAATTCCGCAACGTCCGTCACTGTCTTCGACAGCCTGGGCAATTCACACGTCATGACCCAGTACTTTGTGAAAGAACCTTTCCGTCCTGATGAAGTCGGTTCTGCGCCCAATCGCTGGACGATGTATGTGCAAATCGATGGTGTGGATGTAGGTGACCCGGATCTGTCTTTGCCGCCACCGCAGAACACCTTGGCTACTCAGGCGGGTTATCAGCTGCAGTTTAATGAAGCGGGGCAATTGATTGATGCAGAAACCCCCACGATCCATGTCACTAACTGGTCACCTACCAATCAAGACGGCAGTACCACCGGCGCCCTAGGTCCTGTGAACGTTTTGGAGGGTGCACAGCTGCCAGTGCCCGCGGATCCGATTATCAGTTCTAACTTCGTGATCGATCTGGCGGACTCCACACAGTTTGGTAGCGTGTTCTCAGTGAGTAGCGTCAGTCAGGATGGCTTCACTACTGGGCGGCTCAGTGGCCTCGATATATCTGATACCGGTGTGATCTTCGCCCGTTACAGCAATGGCGAGAATCAAATTCTGGGTCAGGTCGCGCTGGCTAACTTTGCCAATGTGCAGGGACTCAAAAACCTTGGCGGCAGTGGTTGGGCTGAAACGTTTGAGTCCGGTGAGCCGGTCGTAGGCTCTCCGCGAAGTGCCTCTCTGGGTGCGCTTAACTCAGGCGCGTTAGAAGATTCCAACGTTGAGCTTTCAGATCAGCTGGTGAACTTGATTATTGCCCAGCGAAACTTTCAGGCCAGCGCCAAAACTATTGAAACGGTGGATGCGGTCACGCAAACCATCATGAACCTGAGGTAATAGATCGTGGATAGACTGCTATATGTGTCCATGACAGGGGCTAGCCATAACGCCAAGGCTCAGACGCTGCATTCGCATAATCTTGCCAATGCTCGGACCACAGGGTTCCGTGCTGATCTGGCACAAGCGCGAAGCATGCAGGTATTTGGTGAGCACTTTCCGTCTCGGGTCTATTCCCTAACGGAAAACCCAGGCACGGATTTTCGTCCTGGCAGTCTGCTTCAAACAGGTCGTGATTTAGATGTGGCCATCGAGGGTGAAGGCTTTATTGCAGTCGAAGGGCCCAACGGTGACGAAGCCTTTACTCGGGCTGGAGATTTCATTGTCGATGATTTGGGTAACCTGAAAACCTCAACGGGTATACCGATCCTAGGAAACGGTGGTCCTATTGTCATTCCGCCATTTGAAAAATTGGAAATTGGCGCAGACGGCACCGTATCGATTAGAGGTCAGGGTCAAACGCCCGAAGCACTGACTCAGGTAAATCGAATTAAATTAGTGAATCCAGACACGTCCCTGATCGCGAAAGGGTCCGACGGATTGTTCCGCCGCAATGATGGCTTAATCGAACCAGAAGCGGCGGGCGTTCAGCTGGCGTCTGGCTTTCTTGAAAACAGCAACGTCAATGCCGTATCAGAGATGACACAAATTTTGGCGCTTTCTCGGCAGTTTGAACTTCAGGTCAAGATGATGAAAACCGCTGAAGAAAACGACCAAACCTCAGCTAGATTGCTGCAGGTTAACTAAGGAAGGTAGAAGAGATGCTATCAGCACTATGGGTAAGTAAAACGGGTCTGGCAGCGCAGGATATTGCGCTCACGACCATCTCTAACAATCTGGCGAATGTCAGCACGGTCGGCTTCAAAAAAGATCGGGCCGTGTTTCAAGATCTGCTTTATCAGATTCAGAAACAGCCTGGCGCCCAGGCCTCTCAAGAAACGCAGCTGCCTTCTGGATTGCAGCTCGGCACCGGTGTACGTGCAGCGGGTACGCAAAAGGTGTTTACCACCGGTGACCTTCAGATTACTGAGAACGCCTTGGATGTCGCCATCAACGGGCGCGGTTTTATGCAGGTACAGCTGCCCGATGGCACGCTTGGTTACACCCGGGATGGTCAATTCCACCTAGATGCTAATGGTCAGATTGTCACGGCCAAAGGGGATCCGATCCAGCCGGCGATGACCGTACCCGAGGGCGCGCAATCGGTCACCATTGGTTCTGATGGCACGGTATCTGTTGCACTGGCGGGCGAAACTGACCCAACGGAAATCGGTAATATCCAGCTGGTTGATTTTGTAAACCCGGCTGGCTTGCAAGCTATTGGTGGCAACCTGTTCCGCGAGACAGCGTCAAGTGGCGCAGCACAGGAAGGCACACCCGGTCTCAATGGTCTCGGCTCTGTTGAACAGGGCGCGCTTGAGAATTCAAATGTGAACGTGGTGGAAGAACTCGTGAATATGATCTCCACCCAACGGGCCTATGAGATGAATTCCAAGGTGATTTCGACGGCTGACCAGATGCTGCAGTTTGTGAGTCAAAACCTCTAATTAACAGCCTCTAACCTCTTCAAACGGCGACCATTGAGTCGCCGTTTTACGTTCTGCTCTTGCTACCTGATGCGCGGGCGCTTTCTAAGGCGACGACTCGAACTTTTCCAAACCTTTCTGAACTTGGCCCGAATCCTGCTCTTAACCTGATAGTGATAAAGAACATCTGCAAAACGGCGAAAGGTTGCCGACTTTGTAAAGGTTAAAACGGCAATTTGCCGGTTGTAGAGTTAAAGAATGCAGGAGCAACGAATGCTATACAGATTATTGATCGTTTTTTTAGGTTTTACCCTGGCAGGTTGCCAGACCCTACAGCAGCCAATGCAAGACGATCCCTTCTATGCGCCTAAATATCCCGTATCAGCTGTACCCGCGCCGCAAACCAGCGGTAGCTTGTTTGCCACCAGTGGCTATACGTCTCTTTATGACGATGCAGTTGCACGGCGGGTCGGCGACATTATCAATGTTCGATTGAACGAAGAAACCCAGTCTTCTAAGTCTGCGTCCACCTCAGTGAAGAAAGACAGCTCGGTTGAGATGGGAGAGCCAACCATATTGGGCAAGCGCATTAGTGTGCCACCGCTCAATGCACTCAAGTTGAC
>JBNMQM010000041.1:0-39710 GCA_051278195.1 Candidatus Azotimanducaceae bacterium | reverse complement strand
GTATGAATATCTAGCCACACAACAGACTTACCCCGCAGGTTTTTCTCCGCGAAAGCCCGCAACTGAATGTTTGACCAGGACGATGCCGTCCCACCATAAAACAGACCATTGGGATATGCATACTGCCCTCCAGACATGGCGGCTTGTTGCCAGCCTGGCTCAAGCTCATGGCGCAGATTCGCAGCACCAACACCCTGCCATACCGCCGCAATTGAGGTCTCGTTCCATTCGGTTGGCTCCAGTGCGGACGCCATCTCTGGGTAGCCTTCATTGACTGGAGGACTCACTGGCGGCTTGTCTATACCGCCACTGTGAAAAATGAAATTACGGTTCAGGTCAATATTGTCTTCGTTCACCCGACGCTGCCAGGCAAAACCATAAGGGTTCACACCATGAATCATCACCAGCATAAAGTCGTCTGGCAGTTTCTTGTGCCATTGGTCGACGAGCAACTGGCACTGAATAAAAGATCCACAATATCCTTCTACGCCATGAGTGCCCGATGACAAGACCAACACTTTACTCGCCGCCGGATTTCCCCAGACGGCAATGTCCATCGCGACTTCACCCTCGGGCCCTTTGAGTGGGTGCACATGGGTTTCTAGTCGGGCATCAACCGCAAGCTGAAGAAAAGCTTGTCGCGCTGCTTCATACTGATAATGGTGAGTCTGCACTTATACGCGCTCCAACTTGTGATGAGGTGTGGCAGGCAAATGTACCGTAATTACATCGTTGGGTTTTACAATGCCACCCGACAACACGATGCCCATAATGCCTGCCTTTCGAACCAATTCGCCGTCCTTAGTTTTATCGAGCAAGGCAGCAGTCAGGCCTTTCTGATAGCCGTCTAGCTGGCCACATGGATTGCGTAAGCCGGTGATCTGTATTTCTGCTTGGCCAATTACCACGCGAGTGTCACGCGGCAAAGCGAGCAGATCGATGCCACGAGTAGCGATGTTTTCACCAATCGTCGCGGCACCGACACCAAAGCCCTGCGCCTGCAGTGATTCAATGATCTCTATCTGGATCAAGTGTACCTGCCTGAGGTTGGGCTGATTAGGGTCGAGCTTAACCCTCGAACGATGTTTGACGGTCACCCCACGATGAGCGTCGCCTTCTACACCTTCCCCAGCAATCAAAGTTATTTGATCGCAAAGCACTTTGCTGAAGCGGTGTGCGGCGTCTTTGGATACGGAAACAACCTTCGACATCGGCTATTCGGCCCTCGGATCTTCGGCGTGGGAGTGTAATGCCTCACCGGGGGTTAGATAGAATTCTTTACTTCGCAGGTGAATCATCTGTCGATGCCAGCAATCCCTTGGGACAATAAAGCAGTCGGCTGCACCGAGCATCACTTTTTGCCCGCCGCCCTCGGTTATTGGCAGAACTTCTACTTCAATCTTGCCTTCTAAGACCTGCAACAGTTCTTCTGTAGCGGGGTGCATTTCATCAATATCGTCTGCAATAGTGGCTGGATTAAATACTTGAAGCGCTTGCTCAGATGTCATGCCCTGACTCATTAAGATTTAAACCAAAATTCAATCAGTGAAGTGTCGACGCCAAAGCTTGCCTCGTGCACCTGCTCGGGGGCAAGAAAATACCAGTCGCCCGGCCGAAAAGACAACGACTCGCCCGCAACAATCATCTCTAATTCGCCTGCCGTCACCACCCCGTGATTTTCTGTCGCGTGATGGTGTGGCGCAATTTTCATACCCGCTGGATAAGAAGCAAACAGCACCTCACAATTATCTGCGTGCAACTGTCTGGCATCAAAGGCACCTTCATAGGTCGCCAACTGGCGTATCTTGTTTGGAAAATGTGGCTCACTCATCATGCTCTCCTGCATGGCTAAACAGGTTGATCTGTCAGTTTCTCGGCGACGGCCAGCATCAGCCCAGCTTCTCGTTTACGGTCAACTGAGAGCAACACCAAGGCTGTCGATATCCGCTCCATATAGCCCCATTGCCAAATAGCATGTTCGTCCTCACCGGTTAGCGTCGCTAGCAAGTTGCAGCGCCGCCTCGCCAACGGTGCCGTGGAACCCTCTATCAGCTCCTCACTCCATTCACGCATCGGTACCGCCAGGTCACAGGCCTTTTCTGCGCACAGCCCATCTGGGTCAACAAACCGGTACTCGCTTGAGCCCGGCACTGCCAAAAGATTTTGTGAATGCGCATCACCGTGAATCAAAAATGCATTATTGAGACTGAATTCTTCGGCACGTTCCTTACAGAAATCCAGCGCTCGATAGGCCGTTTTTTTGGCGCAGGGTTTGCCGTAATGCTGCCAGCCACGCTCAATGAATTCAGCGAGCCACTCAGCTTTTTCTTGCCCGGTCATAAATCCCTCGGGCTCAGACAACTCGGTCCAACTTCGCTGCAGCGTTTCGCAGATAATATGAATTTGTGATTCAATCGGTCGGTCTTCGCTCGCCAGGGGCGAACCCAGTCGTTCGAGTAGCAGAACATTCGCCGCAAGGTCATATCGCAATAGCTTCGCATAGCTGTCACCAGACACTCGCTGATAAGCCCGCACCTCAGTCGCAATGTCGCCGCTACCAGGCAAACCCAGCTTAAGTACAGTGAGACCATTTGTTTCCGCGCCGGCTTCATTAACCTGCGCGTCGCTAATCTGTGCCTCAATAACCAGCGCTTCTGTACCGCCGGCTAGCACGTCACCCAACTTCAGCGACCAATCAGATTCGAAGCTCGCGACCCTATCATCCAGGTCAGCCAGCCACGTCGCGCCTTGCGCACCAAGCCCAAGCGCACGCGCCCGAACCTCTGCGGGTAATTTAGCTGTAAAACTCGTCACGAATTTGTCGCCTTAATTTTTGAGTTCACGTAGCACCTCACGTAGCACCTCACGTAGCACTATCTTTCTGTACTGAGCAACCTTAGGGCAAGTCCAACGAAAACCAGACCTGCCACTCGGTTCAACCATAGTTGCGCCGTGATAGAACGCCTGAGCCAGTGGCCGAGCCGACCGGCTGTTATCGCGATGGAACCGAAGACAAACAATGTAACCACAATAAATATTAGCCCGTACATCACTATTTGCAGGGACACCGAACCTAAATCTGGATTCGCAAACTGAGGTAAAAATGCGAGAAAAAAGATCGCCACCTTGGGATTGGTGATATTCATAATAACACCACGAACATAAAGACGTCCGGAGGGGCTTTTCTCCTCAAGCTCAGTTGATGCTGACGCTCGAAACGCCTGCCAGGCCAGATACAACAGATAGGTTGCGCCCACCATCTTTAAGCCCGTAAACGCGATCTCTGAACTCTGAAACAAGGCCGCAACGCCAACCGCAACCAGTGTCGTATGCACGATAAGTCCGGTGCACAGACCCAACGTCACAAGAACACCTGCTCGCGCACCATGTTGAGAGGCTTGCGCCAGAACAAAAATATTGTCCGGACCCGGTGCAATCCCGAGCGCCGTCGACGCCAGCAGAAACACCCAGATGACTTCAACAGCAGGCAGCTCTATACCAGCCACATCAAGCACCCAACAAGGGCAGGTGTTTCACTTCGTGATCACGTAATGTCATCCTTAAACAGTGCTTCAGCGGCGCGAGGGGTAAGGTATCCTCAAGCTCAGAGACTAGGGCTCGATTGCCATCGAACTCAAACACGTCTGGATAAACTTCCCTATACGTGTCAACGAGCCGAGTGCTACAGATAAAGTAGATTGAAAAAGTCCCGGGTAAGTTTTCTTTCCAGTCTAAACGGATCGTACTGCCCATAGGCGCAACATAGCTTGGCTCACCCCATTTGAGGATTTCCTTTAGCGGAGAAATACCCTCTGCTTCTCCGAGCGACAAGATAAGCTTACGCAATGCCTGCAGCTTCGGCTTCACCTGGGCCGGATCGGTATCAAACTTAGCTTTAACCTCGCCGGGCATCGCCGCCGTCACTACTGACGAATGCCTTCAATATAGAGCGCAAGCTCAACTTCATTGCTGGGTGGTAGGCCGAGATTAAAATCTTTTGTATTGATCGTCACAGTGCCTTCAAAGCCAGCCCGATAGCCACCCCAGGGATCGTTGCCCATACCGACAGTACTGGTATCAATCGCGATTTCTTTGGTCACACCCATGAGGGTGAAATCGCCATAGACCGTAGCCTTGCCCTCGCCCAAATCAACCACTCGCGTGCTGACGAAACTGGCGGAAGGGAACTTTTTTACATTCAGAAAATCGTCACTGCGCAAGTGCTTATCTCTTTCAGCATGATTACTGTCCAAACTGGTGACATCGATATCCACCGCAATTTTAGTATTGGCGATGGCATCTTCATCAAAGCTGAACTTGCCTTCAAACGTATTAAAGCGGCCAACTAACCAGCTGATGCCAATGTGCTTGAACTTAAATTGAATGGCTGCGTGGGCGCCTCTCGTATCGATATCATAATCCGCGGCTTGCACGCTTCCAGCCAACGTCACGCAGCTCAATAACAATGCTCTAAAAAAAATCGTCATGGTGTCTCCTTGTGTCGCTTGCCTAACATTCGCATTAGGGTTTGATCTTTATCAATTAAATGATGCTTGAGCGCTGCCAGAATATGCGCCGACGCTAGCGACATCATAACCAGCGCCAGATACCAATGCACTTCTCCTGCCAGGTCTTCCTGGTTCTCGATATCGAATGTCACCGCCGGCACTTCAAACCAATCAAAAACCAGCAGGCCTCGGCCATCGGCCGTCGTGATTAAATAGCCGGTGGTCGCAAGCAGCGGAACCATCAAATAGAAGGACCAATGCACAATTTTCGCAGCGGCTTTCTCCCAGACAGTCAATCCAGTTTCGGCAGCAGGTGGTGGATTCAAAATTCGCCACACCAATCGCAACGCCATCACAGCTAGAAGCAGTACGCCGATGCTGCGATGTAGGTCCGGTCCCTTTTTATACCAGGCGTGATAGTAGTCGAGGTCGACCATCCAAAAACCAAGGGCGAACATGCCGAATACAGTGACCGCCACCAGCCAATGGATACTAATCATGCCCCAGCCATAACGATCCTTTTGATTTAGAGCTGGCATTTCGTTTGTCTCCGGCGCAAAAGACGCGCAGCCTCGACTTGGTCAAGTAGGCCGTTGGGATGAACTGCCCTCGCTTCGGGCGTGATATGTCGACTGATCACAGTTTGGTTTGTTCGATAACTTTTACCTTCCGGGTCACGCAGCAACATTGACAGATCGACAAGATAGCGACGCACAGTGACATGGTCTAAGTGGCGCGGATTGGTAAAACTGGCCATCCACTCCGCCAATCGAGTATTCAACTCAGCCTCGGTAAAGACTTTTTGACTATCAAGACTCGCAGCAGCGAGCGCAAGAAAAGCGTCGGCATTGCGACGGCTTTTCGGCAGACGATCCATAACGCCACCATTAAAGATATTGCGAAAAATTGTCTCAAGCTCAGCTTTAGAAATTGCACTTAGCAACGCTAGACTCCGGTAGTTGGGTTACCGTTTTACCCGACTCATACGATTGACTCAACATTGGCTTAACTCTTTGGCTCGAAATGGACACTGCCTATCTAAGTTCCTGTGACAGTCCACTGCCCTGCCGATGGCAGATAAGACAGGGTGCTAAATACAACGTAAATAGCACCACCACACCTTGTCAACCGTGACGAAACACCCCAGTTTCGAGCGGGGCCGCGAGTTCATGTACGACCGGGCGCACCAAACTCACCACCGTTTGTGACGTACTCGGCACGGGTCGATACAAGAACAAAACTTTGTTGAATAGCTGAGTATCTAACGGGTTTCTTAGGCGAATATCCCCAACAGAGGGGCACTGCGTTGGCCTAGCATCGACATCCCGGTCTAACTGCGCCAGCACGACAATGATACAATCGGATGAGCGAGCGAATGCTACCAGCTTTTCTATTTGATCTTGAAGACTCGGATGTCGACGGTCTTCACTTAACAGTTGCAAGTAATCAATGATCACCAACGAACCCGATTCAGCCGCTTGAAGCTTATCGATAATGTAGTCAGCGCAAATTTCATCAGAGCAATCAATCTGCACCCGGTTACCATCGACACTCCCTGTGCTTTCCTCGAGATGCTGTTTGATACGTTGCTCGGCTTCTTCTAGCCGGTCAGCTAGGGTGAAGATATAGCCACGCTTGCCACTCAACTCTCCTGCCGCAAGCAAGCCTGCTGCGAGCATCGTTTTACCGAGCTTAGGTCTTGCGCCGACTAACACCATATCGCCGCTGTTTAGATATTGCCGAAGTTCTTGCAAATTGTTCGGCAGTAGATCATCTCGCCGGGACATGAGTAGTGACCAGGAGGCGAAACCTTCCTGTTGAGCAATTTCATTTTGCGCAGCGACTAGAGTGAGATTACGTTCTTGCTTAAGATTTTTGGCACGGCTTCGCAGCACGTGAATTGGGGCTGATAGCTTCATTCAACTTCTCCAGAATCGGCAGACAACATTCCCTTCTTCTGCTGCACCGAATGGATTCGGCTAAATGAACCAATTGATCTTTTCAATCGATCATTGCATCTCTGTACTCTGGTACTTTCCCATTGAAGGGGGGGCGCGCGAGCTGACGCAGAAATTATCTTAAGAGCAAAGGAGCATTCATTCAAGCGCTAAAGCCTTCATCAGCGCAGCTTCAGAAATGCCTGAAATTTCAACCACCTTGTGCGGCGATCGATGACCAGATGCGAGCCGCAAGGCAGTTTTTGGCAGCCCGATTGAGTCGGCCAGCAACCTCAATACAGCATCATTTGCTTTGCCCTTTTCTGGTGCCGTCGAGATGCGAATTTTCAGAGAGCCTCCCAGCCATCCAACAATGGCCGACTGAGCTGCACCGGGGACGACTTTAACTTTAAGATTGATCGGTTTCATTCACGACCGTTTGATCGCGATGACCGAGAAAATGTGCCAGTGGTGATCCTCACCCTGAGCCGTTTTACCGTCAATTTCGTGTTCAATCCAATCGATGATCTCGAAGTCGTTGAAGATCGGGCGCAGTTCTACCTCCGTAAAGGTCGAAACGTCCGGCCAAAAGACTTCCTTATCATATTGGTCTGACGCCATTGTATCGTTCGGACCAAGAAACCCACCGAAGAAAATTCCACCGGGCGGCAGTGCAGATTCAATCTTCTGCCAAACAAGAGGAAAATCGTCGTGCGGACAGAAGAACAAACTCGCATCAGCGACAATCAAATTGGCAGCAGGGTAATCAAAATCACGAAAAGTCGCCTGAGTAAGGTGAACGCGAGCATCATCTACAAACCGGCTTTGGCAACGCTCTATTGACTCTGCTTCTAGATCGAAACCGTGCACTGTCAGGTCTCGCTCGCGCAAATAGGCAATCGAACTACCAGCACCACAACCACAATCGATAGCAACACCATCACTATAAAATTCAGGTAGCAGCGATACAGCTTTAACCAACTGCTCTCGCGGCTCACTGTATGCGGTGATATCGTAATAATCGCGAATTTCATCACTCGCCATAACTATTCATCTCATTACCTTCAGGCAACTTGCCAGTTTGAAATCAGATTCGGACTGGCGCAGTTGAATGGCATGCCCAGCAATCAAAAATAACCCAGGCATTCAGATACGCGGCAACACGACGTTACTTCTCACTGGGGGACAAATTGTTCCAGGCTGATGCGTCTGTTGCCGCCAACTGCCGCTCCATCAATGTTAGCCATCGGCCGTTGCGAAACACCGCCAAATTTTCGAAATGGACAAAGGCGACCTTTTCAACACCATCCTTACCGACCGTCACGTAACGAAAAATCCCACTATCAAAAGCCGAGGTTGAATCGTGTTGCCGGGAGCTGAAACGAAAGGCCACCGATGCTTGCCGGCCTTCGCTTTGAAGTTTCTCCCCCGAGGCTTTCCAAAGTGGCATCACGTCTTTGATAGATGTAGTAGATTTTGCATTCACCAATACTGCATCGACGTGATAGGCCGCCGCCATCCCGTCAAAATCTACTTCAGCGACAGTTCGTTGAATTTCATTGAACAAGCTATCGGTATTGGAAACATCCATCTTAGCAACATCCATCTTGGAAACATTTAGGTCATCCGCCGTCGCGAACATCGAAACAGCGCAGATCAAGACCGCAAGAAAAAGTGTTAGCGGGTTGGGTAAGTCCATGTGATTAACCAATCATTTTCGACCATCTTAGATATTTGCCTTGCCGCTGACTAGGGGGATGCTTCTTTGCAGTGGTAAGATTCATCCACGTCGTTTCCGGACACATCCATGCCTAGCCATTCTTTAACCGATACCATACCCACCAGCGATGCCAACCGTATTGAATCTCTTGATGTCTTCCGCGGCTTCGCCCTACTGGGTATTCTGCTCTTAAACATCATTGGCTTCGGTCTGTTATCACCCTCCTACTCTAGTCCCGGGTTCGACCTGGTGGACGCAGGTGTGGCTAACGTCTTTACCTGGGCTACGATCGAACTCTTTGCGGAGGGCGCAATGAGGTGTTTGTTTTCTATCCTATTTGGCGCTGGTGTCATGCTATTCACCACTGGTGACAATGCCAAGTCGGGGTGGATTCACTACAAGCGCACATTCTGGCTACTGATATTTGGGCTTTTTAACGCCTACATTCTGCTGTGGAACGGAGACATTCTGGTCACCTATGCATTGGCTGGCGCACTGCTCTATTTGCTGCGAAATAGATCCGCAAAAAGCATGTTTATCATTGCGGCAATACTGATCGCCTTAATGTCCCTGCTCCACTTCCTGATGGCATTTGGCCTAAAGGATTCTTTTGACGCTCATCAACGGGTAATCCAGATGGAAACAGCCGGAGAATCAGCAGCGATTAACACTCGCCTCCGTGACGGCGCTGATAGTTGGAGCGAGTTCGCTGCGGATTTCGAAATGAGCAATGAAGAGGCTGATGCTGAAGTCGCCAGCAGAACAACGAGCTATGCCAGTGTGTTCGGCTGGAATGCCAAGAAAAACAGTGAGGTATATCTTTTTGTCGTACCGGTGTTTTTATTCTGGGATGCGCTTGCCATGATGCTGCTTGGTATGGCGCTCTATAAAACCGGCGTGTTACAGGCCGCTCGCAGCGTCACGTTCTATAAAAAACTGATGTTTTTCGGCTTTAGTGCAGGTCTGCTGATCAACGGTTACGAAGTTTACAAGTCCTATAGCAACAGCTTTGATATCTTTGCCACCTTTGCCCAGATGCAATCCACCTACCACCTTGGCCGCCTGAGTATAGCACTCGGCTATGTCGGCTTGTTGGGCTGGATCGTCAAATGTGGCTACCTTCAGTCACTCACTGCCCGGCTCGCTGCTGTAGGTAGAATGGCACTCACCAATTATCTGCTGCATTCCCTAATTTGTGCGATCATTTTTACGGGATTGGGGTTTGGTTTGTTGGGGCAGTTACAGCGGGTAGAACTCTATGGCGTTGTCATCGCAATCTGGCTCTTTCAGCTTTGGCTGAGCCCGGTTTGGCTCAAGCAATTTCGCTTCGGTCCAGTTGAGTGGCTATGGCGCACGCTTACTTATGGCAAAGCACCCGCGTTTAAACGTTAGATTATTCTGCCGCGAAGTGGCAAACGAATCCCGTATTGCTTGGTAAGGGGTTGGCCAGTACGGAAACGGTGAGCATAGAGTTTGAGCCCGGCGAGCTTCATAAAATCATTGATCTTGCACGCCATCAAGAAGCCAGGCGCGTGCTTCTTGCTCATTGCGGAAAACTGAAAAAACGAAGTCCTCTTGCGTTCGATAGACTCCGAGCATTCTTAACAAACCAAAAGAAAGGTGGTCGGCAGCGATACCCGCGACCTTTACCGGCATTGATTCCTTAGCTTTACCATATTCCGCTATTTGGCGAATTTGTTCGACATTAAGAATTAAGCATTGCGTGATGTCCCAAAGTCTTCGACCTGTGACATCTAATTCAACGACCTTGTCGATTGCGCGCATGGCCATGGACACATCGAGTTCATTATGAAACCGGGTGACCGTTACGTGTTCTTCTAAAAATATCGAATAGTCTTCTGTGTCGATCGACTTCACGGTGCGCATTACCTAAATAAGCCAAGCCTTGATCATGCCATATTCTTCAACATCTTCAAGCTTGCCCCATTTTTTCGCGTGCGAGGGCCTTGAACCCTCATGAACAAAACCGGCTTTTACTAGCACACGTCCAGAAGCGGGGTTACGCGTTAAGTGATGGGCATAAAGTTCGGCGAGGTTTAGATCATTAAAAGCATATTCAACCAGCCGTTTTAACGATTCTGTCCCGTAGCCTTTGCCCCAATAAGGCAGGCCGAGCCAATAGCCAACTTCAGCTTGGCGATCCGGCTCTAGATTCATCAAGCTAATCGCACCAACCAAAGCTTCATCAGCTAAGCCAGTACCTGGCTTCATCACGATCGCAAAGCTGACCGCTTCAGACTCTATGAATGCAGCTTCGCGGCTCGAAATCCAACTTTCTGCCATGCCATCTTCGTAAGGGTGTGGAATTGCCATGGTGGTATCAGCTATTTCAAAAGCACCTGCGAGGGTTTGAACGTCTAGAGCATCAGCTGGCGCAAAAGCTCGCAATATCAACCGCTCTGATTCGAGAATAGGGCAACGCATACGCTCTCCGGCAGAGGGTGAATTAAAAAGACTTCATTTGACCAAGCCATTGATCAAGCCTTTAGTCAAAGTCTGCCCAGGGCCGTAAACGCCAATTTTCAGGCAAAAAAAACGCACCCTAGGGTGCGCTTCTTCTACGAGCCTTCTAGTATTTAGAGGGCTACGATGTTTTCTGCTTGTGGTCCTTTCTGACCAGCAGTGATAGTGAACTCAACTTGCTGACCTTCAGTCAGTGTTTTGAATCCTGAGCTAGCGATTGCACTGAAGTGTGCAAAAACGTCTGGACCAGACTGCTGCTCAATAAAACCAAAACCTTTCGCTTCGTTGAACCACTTAACGGTACCTGTAACTGTGTCTGCCATAATTCTTAATCCTGATAATAAAAGTATGCCTTCGAAAAGGCTTAAGTTGCTTAAAAAAAGAGACTGGAACTTAATTACTGCAGGACGAGATTTTATGTATAACAATTACTAATAAAACGACGAAATGTAGAATGTAATTCAGCTGCTGCTTTCTAGCTATGATCACTCTATAGCGGCATCACAGGCATGTACAGCGTTATTATGATTATTATCTATGCTGACTATGCGCAAGTTAAGAACTCAACATAGAATTTAACCGGCCCATCTGTTGCCACCTCATGCTTCACCTCTGGTTCTACGACACCCGCTTGAGACGGCGACAATTCATGGGTTTCAATGATTGGCTCTAAAATCCGGTACGTTAACCTACCCTCTGTCACCACAATTTTGCCCCAGACACCTGTTTTGGTTTTATGGCTCTTCAACAAACCAGCTGGGACAGTGGCCTCCGTAAACACCGGCGTCTGCTTGTACGGGATGCAATCTAAGGGAATTTGTTTCATTTTGGTCCAGTGCGGCTAGTACTGCCAGTGCTGTCAGTGCTGTCAGTGCTGCTCATACTACGAGGGCCAGACATAGCGCTAGTCTCCATAAAATGCCTGATGAAAAGCGAACCGGCCTTCAGGCTGCACATCCTGGATCAATTTCAGCATAAAAAAAGCCTCAATAACCGAATCTCGTGTAGTAATCTGGCCAATCAACTCACCCGTCTATGGCCACGATAGACATCGCCAAGGCACCTCGCACACGCAGTCGGTCCACCAGCATAAGGCTTAGCGCGAAACGCCAATTCCGTGAGTTCGCGAATCGGCTGCAGATCGGCACGGGCTTCATCTCGAAATTCGATCATGGTGGTTTTCTGGTCTTTTTTAGGCAACCTTTAAGCCGCATGGGCTTCAACTCGAATTTCTCTCAGCGCGCCAGAAATGACTCTCGCTGAGGATCGAAGCAGCAAACCCACTAGAGCCCCAGCGACGACAATATCGGGCCAGCCAGAACCGGCCAGCCATACAGCGCCCGCCGCAACGAACACAGAAATATTCGTCGCAATATCATTTCGAGAACACTCCCAGACCGAACTCATATTGATGTCCTGGTTGCGATGTTGCCACAGGAGACCTAAACAGATTGAATTAGCAGCGAGTGCTAACAAGCTGAAGGCACCCATTAACGCAAACACCGGCACTTCGGGATTAAATAACTTATAGGTAATTTGACCTGTCACAACAAGGGCAGCCAACAGAATCAAAGACCCCTTAAATAACGCCACCTTGGCTTTTGCTGATGTGCTACTCGCCACCACCATTAAGCTCAGCCCATAGGTCATCGCATCCCCCAGGTTATCCAAGCAATCAGCGAACAATGCCGTTGACCCTGCTAGCTGAGCGCCGATGAGAATCACGACAAACATGACAGCATTGATCGCCAGTACCGCGATCAGCGTGCCGCGCTGCTTTTCTCTCAGCGCATCCGCTGCACAGTCATTATCACAACAACCACTCATATTTCTATCTCCTGGGTTACTCGCTGTAAAGTCGAGGAGAGTGCCCAGCACCATCCTCAAAGCGTGCGAGCTAACGTCACTTTGCCGTTCTGGTCAATATCGATCGTACATTGGTAAACCGTGAAATTATAAAGACTATCGACTTCGATCCGAGTACCAGCAGCAACCTCTTCACTGCGGTATCGCAGCAAGTTACCTGTATCCAATTGGCGACGCACACTTTCCTCTGTGACGCCGGGATGGAAGTTGCCACAAAGAATGATCACTTCATCTCTGGCTCCTTTCCAAATAAAACCGACAACAATGAGCACAATTACCGAGAGGATGCCCAGCAGCCCCGTTGTTAACGGCTTCGCGATCATAGCGCGAATCATCCTATTCAAAATTCTCACAACCCCTTAAACGAAGAAATGACGCTGCAATGACAATGCCGCGATTGGAGATAGCCCCTTCTGCCTTCAAGCGCTCAGCGACAAACTTCGCGATAACTACTTTTCGCTGAGCACTATGTTGAGCTTCTCGTCCATAAACTCAATCACGTCGCCGGCGACAATTTTCTTCCGTTTTCTTGTCTCCACCTCGCCATTCACCGAAACCTGCCCGTCATCGATCACCGCCTTAGCTTGGCCGCCGCTCGATACCACACCTTCAAATTTGAGAATCTTATAGAGCTCAACCGGTTCTTTTGTAATCTCAACGTCTCTCATTACCATAAACTCATTCCAAAACGCCGGGATAGTAACCCAAACAGAAGAAAACAGATTGCTGTTAAACCACAGCATGCGACCAGCGACCACCAGAACCCTATTCGAGGCAGAATAAACGGAAACAACAGAAACATCGGTAGCGTCGGAACAACGTACCAAAACGTGTACCAGGCATGATTACTGATCTTATCTATTGGCTGCTGCTCAAAATGCATCCAAACAAGAACCAGTATGGTCACCATCGGCATCGCCGCAACAAAAGCACCCAGTTTATCGCTACGCTTTGCCAACTCAGAGACCAGGACTATGATCCCCGCCGTTATGGCATATTTCGTAATGAGCCAGGCCATGCTACGACTCAACCAACACAGATGCAGCGAGGTGAGTAGTAGCAGATAAAGAGTTCGTGATCAGACAACTCGCTTCGGCCTTCTGAAGTAATCGATGTGCGGTTTTCTCGTCGGAGTCTTTTGCTACGGTGAGTGCCGCGTTGACTTTGAAATCGGTAAATTTTGTCGTGCGCTCAACACGCGCGAGAGTACCTTCTACTTCGCAATTCAGTGCTACCCAAGTGAGCTTAGAAGCTCTGGCAATACCCTTGAAGCTAAGGACAAAACAATCTGCAACTGCGGCTACCAGCAGTGATTCTGGCGACCAACGATTACCGGGTCCACCAAATTCAGGCGGCGGCGCTGAGTGCAGCACCTCAACTTTGTCAGCGACAAGATCCACCTCACCTTCAGGACCAGCCTGCGCGACAACGGTATAATGGTGTGGAAGATCTTGCATCTACTAGCCCCAACCTTTGTATTTCAACCATATTCCGCTTCTTGGTTGAAAAAAACCAGCGCTGCCTCATGTAGAATTTACCCACAAGAGATTCGACGTTATGACGCTATCAACACCTGAAGCAACATTGATCGCCGCTTCCGCCATTGTCGTTATTATATTCACGATGGTTAAACTGGTTGTTTGGACAAGGTCGAAGTCACCGAACACTGAAGTCTGGGGCACGATCTTCGAGTCACTCACTCATTACATCCAACCTCAAGTATCCCTGAAGGAGCCGAAACAAGAAATTCAGAAACAAAAACGTGCGGCCGGTGACGACAAGGACAAGGACAAGCTTCTGCCGAACAACAAAAGTGCACCTAAGACTAAACTAGCGTCTAAGGATCAGCCTGACGACCAATAAGGATTTTCTTGGGAGAATAATTTTTCCAGTTTTGCTGTACGCCTGGCAGATATTAATTCCCGTTAGTATCGATGCAACTTCTTCAATCTTCGCGTCGGCACAGGACGAGGTCCTGTCTAACCATCCGGCTTGTCTTGAAATAGTGATTTAGCACGATAAAGCAGAATGGTGGGCACCAGAAAGAATAGGCTCGCCACCACTGCGGCGGCCGGGCCACCACCTCGGCCATCCTCCGCGATCATATTGAAAACAGCCATGGCAATCACAACTTGTAGGCTGTAGACAGCCGCCCATGGCCACATCCACGATTTCATCTTCCATATGCCATAACTGCCAGCAGCATAAATCGCCCAGTGAATGGGCTCGGTCAACTTTGCGGCCCAACCGTTGAGGGTAAAGCCAAACCAGATTTCTTCCCAACGCTCGAAAGGCTTGGTAAAGAAATCAAAAGGCATATAAATAAACGTCATATAAAGGCAAAAAAACCAAATCAGATTGAGCCACCAAGGCCGGCTCGACCAGCCTTCACGCAAACTTCCCCACTTAATCATGTCAGTTTCCTAATAATGACTTGGTTCACAAAGCACTCCATTCATCCCAACTCTGTCGCCTGCCTGGATAGGCAACGGAGTCGAACCACCATTCCTTTTCAATCCAAGTGCTAATGCCAGAATATAATTTTTTGTCCAGTAGGTCTTTTTCGCTTTGCCTAACCCAGAGGAACACGACCGCATCAAAATTCTCTTTTGGAGATGGGTTGATGTAGACACAACCAAGACACGATTCTTCATTGAGTGCCATGACCGTAAAGGCAAATGAGCGCCGAATTTGAAATTCTTTTTGATGCCAGCCAAGATCAATAAGATCTTGTTCAAGGGTTAGATCGCTAGAAGGCCATGAGGTACCGGGGCCAAATACTCCGCTTAAATACTCTACGCTGCTCATCACAGCATCGTAATCCTTCACCACATCATTAATCATCAGTGGCCGGACTTTGAAATCGGCGGTCTCAAAACCTAACGGTATCGTCGCGGACTCAGGGACAAACTTTTTCATAGCGCTTTCCTAAAAAACTTTACAAATGTGCGATGCACTTAATTTCGATCTTGAGTTCCCTGGGCAATAAAATCCTTAAATGGACCGCTTTTGAAAGTCTTCTTGGTAATTGTCATAACATGGTTACCTTGTATTACTCTGCGCACCCAAAAGTGTGCTGATATTTTAGGACTCGAACTCAAGTCCAAGTGACGCGATAAGTTCGTAATATCCGACCAGCACCATTAAGAAAAACACAATCATAATGATCTCATGCTTGAAAGCATGACTATGGAAAAACTCTCTGTCCCTATGGTGCATAACATCCATGAGTTCATCTGCAATTTGTATCGACAGAAAAGTACCTAAACCCGATAGAAAAACAACACTCCAATAGGGATAAGGCATTGAAAGAATTTCAAACAAGAGCCTCGTCAATATGGTGGTATCGTAGTATTCGGCAAAATAGACCAGCGAAAAACCATTGATGGCAATCGCTAAAATCCAAACGACTATCTCAGAAACCACCATTCGAATGCCGAGTATCAGGCGCAGTGGAAAATCCAAGAGAAATCCAGCATCTGCAATCGGCGTGCATAGCACAAAGAACGACCACGTGAGCGCCGCTGCGATTCCCCCTGTCATCACGTCATATTGAAAGCTGAGGTACAGGAAATAGCTCACCATCAGCAGAGAAAGTAACAGAAACTTATAGACCAACTGTTTCTTTGGGTGCTGGTTGTGAGTCTCTACTGGATCATTCATCTTCAAGGCTGCCTGTAAATTGTCGATGCCTACGCAGGCAGTATGCCAGCATGTTAGCGCATCGCCGCGACTCATGGAGCGAACGAGCCGAAACTGACGCCCTCACCGCCACCACACACATGCAAGGATTTTATGTAAAGCACACTTGACATATCGGCAGGCCCACCCCATTATTAAGTCAAGTACACTTTACTTAATGACAAAGGAGCAAGACATATGGCCAATTCACAAACAGAGCCAAACAAATGGGCATCAAGCACCACCAGAAACAAGACGCGCCTCAACTACTGGACCTTTGCCTGGGTTGCGACAACAGCCCTGGCCGCCTTTGGTCCCAGATTCATCTGGGACTTTGCGACTTTGCCGACCACCCTCAGTGTCTTCGTGAACCTGGGCATAGGCTTTGGCATGATCGTCGCGAATAAAAAGTACCTGCAAGGTCTCGATGAAATGCAGCAAAAGATTTTTCTAGACGCCTGCGCGATCACCTTGGGGGTTGGGCTTGTTTGCGGTCTCAGTTACGATTTGCTAGAAGACATCAAAATCATTTCTTATGGACCACAGATTTCGCACTTGATTATGTTGATGTGCGCGGTTTTCCTCACCACGATCATCGCTGGTAACAGGCGTTACCGGTGAAAAACCGTTTGAAGGTGCTTCGTGCAGAACGAGATTGGACCCAGGCGCAGCTAGCCCTTGAACTGCAAGTTTCGCGGCAAACCGTCAATGCTATTGAGAAAGGTAAGTTCGACCCGAGCTTACCTCTTGCCTTTAAAGCGGCGCGACTGTTTGGCTTGTCAATAGAAGCTATATTTCAAGATGAAACGGAATTTTGATGGCGCATGCCAGAGAATTGTTAGGTGTAACGCAGATACAACGCCGCGATAAAACACAATGTCGCGATAAGTATTCCTGTGAATGGCACTCTGAACCAATATAGTTTGGCCAAGATCAAATAGGCCACGCCAACAATAACCGGTAATACTGCCAACCAAAGAGACTCTTGAATCAGCTCAAAGTGACTGAATGCAATGGGGATATACAGCCCTGCAAATACCATTGCGCCGAGGCTATGGCTCGCATTGAAGCCCACCCAGGCTTGCCACATCGACGTATCTTTAGAGATTCGAGGTGAAGTTCTCTGCATCGCCTTGGTAACAGAGTCATCGAAGGCTTCGAACTTGTCTGAGAAAAACGTGAAGATTAGGTGAGCCGTTCCAAGGATGCCGAATATTCCAGCGCCGACAATCAACAACCACTGCCCAAAAAGAAGTGCCATTAGCTATCCTTGTGCGGTGTTGCATCAAGTATTTCAGTATCGATAAACTTGATAAACCTTTCTGGAAAGCTGTTGCGCGAGGATAACCACCACTGGCGAAAGCCTTTCCAATGACAGGCTCCCATGATGAGGGATTTTGACTGGTGCCATTCATCTTCATCTAACTCGGTGTTCAAATAATGGTAATGCATCGAAGAAAAAAACCAGGTCATTTTCCCTAACAAAGTACGAAATTGTTGGGCTTCTAAATCATCCTCAAAGCGATCTCCGCGTTGCCCGTGGCTATAAATGCGGTAGAGATTCGAGTCGGAGAGGAGCGTATCGGTAAAATCGGCATATTGCCGCGTCATTTCCTGCTGGGCCGACACGCCTGCGGCGATATTGCTCTGGCGGACTTGCAGAGCGAGATAAACGAGTGTTGAGACGATGGTTATCGCACCGACTAATTCTGTGACGGCAGCTACAAATTCCCAATTCAAATTCAATTCAATTCCCCTAACCACAAAATTCCGCATTTTCGATGCGTGCGCTGCGTGCCTACGTGTACATAACACCAACTTGAGTGACGAGAAACTTCAAGCCCCTCCGTACCCAAACACAAGATCACCGATCGCCAGCAACGACTTGCATCACACCAAAAACCACAATTGCAGTTTCCGATAGGCCAAACGGGGAAAGGAATTATGCTTCTTCGGGTACCAGCATCACCTTGACTCCACCAGCGGCAACACTCATGAAGCCAATAACGAACGCCAATATCGTCATCACTATTTTCATCTACCTGCCGCCTTGATGATCATTCACTTTGTCGCAACAAGGACATCTGCCGCCATTTTACCCATTATAAGTTCATCGCCACTAGGTGTGCTCATTCTAGCTCTAAATGCCTCAAGCGAATCGCAAATAGCCCCGAAAAAATCCCACTCCTCGACCCGCCGCCTTTTAGTACAAGGTAAATCTCTCGACTTGATGCCTTTCGACCTGAAAAGAACTGAAAACCTTGCTGGCAGACAACGTGATCAAAGACACCGTCATGACAATCGAGCTGTTCCGCAAGAGATAGCGCGAACGTCAGCGTACGCGCCCGCAACAGAATCATCATCGAAGCTAAAATCACTTGAGTCGCTCATATATTCCTCCCTCCGTGCACCGCTGATTTAAGTTATCGGCTACGGTATCGCTTTAGGTAAAATGGGTAGCTTTTCTTTTGCGTCATACTAGGACGCACCGTCCGAACACCAAAAATAGACTTGTGGCCGTTCTGAAATATCAGTGTCTTTAGAGCCAACCCTGATCAACACATAATCGGTCGCCTCGCGGTTCGCAATCAACCGAATACTTTACGCTGCCGCACAAACAACAGCCTTCAAACACAGCCCCCATACACCTGTGCGCTCATGGAGCTAAACTGACCATCAGCCAATCGAGAATCACTAATTTTTGACGCAGACTCACCCCGCCTTTGGCGTTCATCAAATTGTACCAAAACACCTCTCTCAAATTCGTCGGGAACAGCGCTGGAATTGTTTCGCGCTTTTAGACTGACTCTTTTGATATCCCAGCCGGTTTGTTCGCTAAGATCGTCGGCGATTTTTGGCGCTTCTAACGCACAGACATCAATTGCATGCACCAGCCCGCCAGATTGAATGGCAGCTTGTAAAGTTGGCTTCAACCGGCCAGCGAACTGTCAAACAATGAGTTGAGCTTCTACCTGCAATTCATCTTCCTTTAACTGTTGTTCATTTAGCGATTGTTCACTGAACACTGGTGGAGCCAAACAGGCAAAAGATACAGCCAACAACAACTTAATGATGAGGTGCTTCATGAATCTCACTTAAAGTGATGTGTCATTCCAAGTTGTTCAAGTGTCACGAACCACCTATCACTTGTCGATGCACGAAATGACATAGATCCGCCAGTTGCTAGAGTTTCAATGTTTGATTTCGACCGCTAGGACCAGATCCCGCTGTGGATCTGTCCCCACCGGAAAGACATGGTCGCCAACCACTTTGAAACCGTATTTATAGTAGAAGGCAATTGCTTTGGGGTTCTGCTCCCACACACCAAGCCAGATACAGTCCGCGCCACCCTGCTTTACTATCGCTAGCACTTCAGCCATGACAGTCTGAGCAAGCCCTCGACCATGCCACTCGCTAGACACGTAGAGCCGGTTCAATTCCGAAGGACGCTCAGCGCTCACACAGGCCTTTAGCGACAGCAGTCGAATCTGGGCAAAGGCCACCAGATCACCCGCCTCGTCAGCAAGGATTGTGACTAAGTTTGGATCTAATATTTCCTGGCGCTGGATCTCTGCGCTGTAGTAGGTCGCACAGTGCAGGTTCATATTAGTCTGGCTGTTTTCTGCCGCAAACGTTTCTCTAAAGGTACGCTCAGCCAGACCGGCGAGTGATTCAGCATCGTCTATGGTTGCTAGTCTGAGTATCGCCATCTGTACCGACCTTATTTCCCGTAGCATTTCCCAGCAATGGGCACTATGGCTGGTGAGCCAGCAGTGAACCGCCCTGAGTACACGTTTGCGGAATGGTAAGTTTGCTACTTATATTCGATTTTTGAGCAATGAGTTTTTAATTCTGATCTTGCCATCAGAGAAGGTGAACAGATCACAACCATTCATTTCTAATCGGGCCCCGTCCGGACGAGTCGCAACGAAAGTCCACTCTGAACAGCCGCGATCACCTGCAACAAAATGTGAGCCGTGTTCAAACCGGACATCCGCAAGCTCCGTCCATACTAGTATAAACCTTGCACGGACGGCTTCGCTGCCCGATACACGAGTGCCATACTTTTCTGTTCCACCACCAGTTTCGAAAATGCAATCTTCGGTATGAAAACTCATGATCAAGTCTATGTCGTGGGCATTCCATGCATCGGAATAGTCGATCAAGTCTTGTTCTTTCATACATCCATTTACCGGGGAGCTTAGATGGACAAAGCTAACATCTCTGTCTCATCACTGAAACCGAATGGAGATACCTATGCAATGAACCAATCATGCAGCAGTCGCCCAGGCATTAAGGTAAACAGACCGGCAACGACAAGCGCACCTACATAAAGACCGATCATGCTATTTCGATGCTTTTTCACGTTGCCCTGACGCGCGGCAAAGAATGCCGTCGGCACTGAATAAAACACCAACAGGACAAGTAAGTGGATATAGCCGAAGTGGCTAAAAACAGTGGGACCGACCTTCGCTGGCATAAACAGAGACGTCAGCGCTGTTGCAATCATAAGTAGCATATAAGTCTTGCCCAGTAGCCTATGACTGGGAGACCCTTTACGACGTAAGAGTAAGTAGGTCCCAATCAAAAAAGCCGGGATAACGGCGCCTAGGTGAAGATAGGTTAACTGAAAATAGGTCATGTTCTAATCGCTTGGCACATCAATTCAGTCACGTTAAAACGCTCGCGCAGACTTGAATACGCTCGTCGTCTTGTTCCTCTATTGCACGGATGAGAAAACCTGACTCGACAAGTAATTCACTGAAACGATCAATACTCCAGATCGTTCGCGCTCAGAACCGATTGATTGATTCCACTTCCCCCTTCCGATTGATCCGTTCATATCTGAGCTGCATGATCAATTTACGACTTTCTGCATCCCAATCCATTCCGGTCATGCCGACCCTAGTTCAACAAATTGAATGAAGCTTTTGGATGCGGATATTCCGCCAGCGAGAGGCTCATAAAGCTCCGCCACAAGCCCAGTATAAAATTCTGCAGGATCACTGGTTTCCATCATGATGCATAACGCCTAGTAAAGAACTCAGTACCTCGTTCTACTTCCATCACTGTCAGCATCCATAAGCTTATCAACGAGATGTTGGAATTCGACTTTACGCATAAGTCGCTCACTTTCACACGCGTACATTACCTAGAACTATCGTGTAGACAGGATTCCAACAATGCCTGCAGCTTGTCCTGTCCCGCGTCATTCATGAGTGCCATGTTTCGAACAGGGATTTGGTCCACATCAGGATAATCTTCAATCACTCGCTCAAGACTCTCCTCGCGAATCAGATGCAACATGGGATAGGGCGAGCGGTTCGTATAGTTCTCAGCGTCGCCCGGCGCTGTACCGTCAAATTGATAGTTCGGATGAAAGCTGGCGATCTGATAGATACCTTCCAACCCCATGCCTAGCAGTAAGCTATCGGCATAATTCAGAAACAGATTGTAGTCGTCAAAATCTTGCAATACGGCTGGGTGGATTAGCAAAGTGGTTTCAACTGACGGATCAGCATTCAGCAGTTCCAACTCAGTTTGCAGAGCCATCAATAATTGTTCTTCTGTTGTTGAAGTCGTCGTCGCAAAACGCACCCTACTCTTTACCAGTTCACGTTTGGCAAATGGACAGAGATTCATGCCGACAACCAAGGTTTCAACCCACTGTCTTACGGATCGAACCACTTTCTCGTCATGCACGAGATCCACTAAGCTTGATGCGTCTTTCATTCACGCTCCGTAGAACACTCAGTTAAGTGTCTATTGTACGTTAGGCGTCCGTTTCAAGTGGCTCTGCGATATGCCACAGGACGCCGCTTGTATCCCATAGGTATAAAACACGCTGTCCCCAGGCTTGTACTTCAGGCGGCTTGGCCCGAACGCCTGCAAAGCGCTCGACAAGTTCACGATCGCAAATGCGATCCCACCAAACCGAGGTATCGGCAACCAGCAACTGCAACATGAGATTGTCGGCTAATTGTTCCTGAAAAAAGTCTTGGAGCACAAAACGAAACTCTCCAACCTGAAATTCTGCCAATTGATCGTTCTGCCAATTGAGTTCAAATCCAAGGGTCGAGTAAAAATCTTTGGAGAGCTGAAAATTTTTAGACGGGACAAATACTTTTAGATCTAGTACTTGTGGCATGGGCTCACGCCTAGCGCTTCAAACACGGACTGTCGTGAGGTAGAACCGGCAAGTTAGCCGCGCGAGTATGCCGTGCAAACCCCAGCAGGCTGGGGTTTTTGCGTTTAAGCTTGTTAAAGCTTTTACAGACCAAGGTTTCTTTTCAGAACCTCTGCGGATTTAATAATTCGTTTGGTCCGATAAAGCTCAGGATGCTTTTCTTCCTCGGCATATCCAACGGGTTCTCCAGCGCCTGTATTAACGAACCAAGAATTTTCTGGTCCGCGCTCACCCATGAGCTTCTTAAATTCGGCGGGCTTAACACCGATCGCTTGAGCTGCTGCATTGTAGGTACAGCGAGTTTTAACCTCGTTCAGGTAATCGCGTATCATGGTCACTTTTTCTTGCATAAAAAGATGGTTCCTAGAGAGTTAACAGCCAGTTAAGCGGCGTGATTGCAGAAGGGAATTTTGCAACAAAATAGCGGAGCCGATCGCAAACTTGTCCGATGTAGCCACGCACGAACGGCGAGCGCTCCTGTGACACAGACAACGGAGTTGGCGATGGAATGACTTCAATTGCATGTTAAGAAGTGTATGTAGTGCGTTGTTCATATCTTAATCGTACCGCATTGTATGTAAAGCGGCTATCGGTCAATGAAAGAGAGTGGTTTTAGCGGCTAAAAACAACGTTATTACTTCATTTCAGCACCGTTTTGCCCCTCATCCAGTGAAAAATCTGCGCCTGGGCACACGGTGGCCTAAAATGACCGGTTTACTTCAAGCCGCCGTTTGACCGTTTTCAGTAGAATTTCTTCATTTATCGCTGAAAATTGCTAAGGCGCCCCCGGCCAAAGATAGACTTCAGCATCGAACCCACGTTTCGCCGTAGGAACATTAGAAATGGTCCTACGGCGGGTCATCACGATTTGCGAGCGAACGCTCCGATTGCGTGCACTTAACCCTAGGACTTGAGGTGTTTAAAGACCTGTTCTAGGGCTGAAGGCGAGCCCATAGTGCCGTCGCCGGAGATAGGTCTATCGCCATGTTCAAAATCTGCCAGTGTGGCCTCGCCATCCCTGATGTTTTCTGGGATAGGCGCACCCTCCAGGCCTTCCTTTTCCGTCGCAAATAGCGGTGCGGATCGGGCCCAATTGAGTCGGGCAAAATACCCGCCACCCGCTTCATGAATGCTGGCTTCGGCCTGGCAACTTGAGTGAGCCAGCCAAACGACCATAGCCGAGACTTTGTCTGGAGAGAGCCTTTGCATGACTTCTGCTGGCGCACTGCGAGATGCGGGCTTGCCTTGCGAGAGGCGACGTTCATTGACAGAGGAAGCAAAATCTTGCGTCATTCTGGTGTCGGCCTGGGGAATCAGGATATTGCATTTGATATCCAGCTTGAGCTTGCGGGCTTCAAATTGAAGCGAATTCGCAAGCCCAATCAGCCCCGCCTTGCTCGCAGCATAGGCTGCGACACCTGCGCCATACATGGCAGGGGATGAAGTCATGATGCAGCGACCATACTTTTGATCGACGAAAACCGGCCACACTGCTTTCATGACACTGAAAACGCCAGTGAGATTGACATCAATGGTGCGCTGCCAGGATTCAAGGGTGAGCTCAGACCAGGTTTCTGGCGTGAGGATGCCGGCATTGTTAACAACAATATTTATGCGTCCATAGGCCTGCATCGCTGCCGCGACAAGAAGATCACCTTCTACCACCGATTCATAGTTAGCAGTCGCTTCACCGCCCAATGCCTTAATCTCGGCCACGACCTCATCGGCCACCTTGCCTTCAGCGTTACCGGTGCCGTCGTATGCCGAACCCAAATCGTTAACGATGACCTTGCAGCCCCGCGAAGCTAAAAGAAGTGCATGTTGTCTTCCGAGGCCACGTCCCGCCCCTGTGACTAAGGCAACCTGTCCACTGAAATCCAGTTCATCTGTGCTGTTCATATAATTCTAACTCTGCCTAATTTACGCGAGCAAGGAGTCTAATCGAATATGCTGGTACAGTCATTTGGCCGTTTAATCGAGACCACGCAAACGCCCTGATATCCTTCGGATACCGTTCTCGGCTGATAATCCAAGCGCACGTCTTGACAGCACGTCTACGCAAACTTGTTTAAAAAGAGAATCAACGATGAAAGCCATTAACCTGAGTGACACCAAGTCTTTATTCACAGGTGCATTGGACTTTGATAGCACAGAGGAAGGTATCACCCCACGACGCCTGCCGGCTTTTACGCGATTGAGTACGCCGGACGAAATGCAGCGAGTGATCAGGACCCCTTCGGGTGTCCGCATCGAATTCCGCAGCGATACCACTGAAATTGAGCTACGGGCTCACCTGACGTTAATGAAAGCAGGAAGGAACTTGCCAACCGCCAGCGTGGACCTATTGATAGATGGCCGATATGTAGCAACCGCCTCACATCAAACCGGCGATATCCTGCAATTGATTTCAGCAACGGACATGAAGCGAGAACCTGGGCCCGGAGTTTGTTTCAAATTTCCCGGGCTACCGAAAGGCGATAAACACATTGCCTTGTGGTTGCCTGTCAACGCAGAAACCGAGATTCGGGGTTTATCTGTCGACGACCATAGTTTTGTGAAACCGATTGATGACAACAAGGCGGTCTGGATTCATCATGGCAGTTCAATCAGTCATTGCTCGGAGGCTCAATCTCCGACCCAAACCTGGCCCGCCGTTGCGGCCGAACAAGGCAACGTCGCATTGGCCAACCTTGGCTTTGGTGGACAGTGCCATCTCGATCAATTTGTCGCACAGTCTATTCGCGAGATGCCTGCCGATTACATCAGCCTCAAAATTGGCATCAATATCGTCAACCAGAACTCTCTGGGAAGACGCACCTTTGCTTCAAGTTTGCATGGCTTCCTTGATACGATTCGAAGCGGGCATCCACACACCCCAATCCTATTGATATCACCGATCTACTGCCCATTCAGCGAAGACGCTCCAGGTCCCACCACCGCCTCTATTCAACCGGTCAATGGCAAGAAGCAACTCGTGTTCGGTGCGGTACCGGGTCACGATGAGGTCAGGCTGAATTCTTTAACTCTCAAACAAATGCGCCGGATAATTTTTGCCGTGGTTGCCGCTCGGCAACAGGCTGGAGACGCTGCGCTGGGATATCTTGATGGTCTTGAGCTGTTTTCAGAATCAGATAAAGCGGATTTGCCCGACAATCTGCATCCCAATGCTGCGGGCTATATCAGAATGGGCCAACGGTTTGCAGATATCGCATTTTCTGGCGGGCTGTTTAGCCGACTTGTTTAACCGACTTGTTTAAGCGACTTGTTTAACCAAGCTGTTAGCCACTGGCAGGCAGCGTAAAATCCGTCTGATTAAAACCCATTTTGTCCTCACCACTGACAATCGGCAGGACATGATTCTGCGAATCGTATTTCAGCACTCGCACTATAGGCGGGATGAGTCGGATGGATAGTCCACAGCGCTGCAAGTTCGAATTATTTACTGGAGAATGGTGCAACACCCTTTCGTTGAAGAGAATGAACTGCCCCGGTTCGAGTTCAATATCAACGGCCTGACTCGCGTCAACGAGCGCTGGGTCCGCCATTTCAAGGAAGGCCATATCTGGTGTTGCCTTGACGTGCGGTAACAATTTTCTGTGTGAACCAGGAATCACCTGCATACAGGCATTTTCTCGTGTGACTCGATCAATCGCTAACCAAGCCGATATGATCACCGGCGGCTCTAGCGGCCAATAGTTGTAATCCTGATGCCAGGGGATTTCTTTTGCACCTGGCCCTTTATCAAAAAAATGTGCGCGCCACAGCAATAGGTCCTCACCGCAAATGCTGTTCATACGGGAGACCATCTCAGGCAGGGTTGACAGTTGATAGGCAAGGGCCGAGTCAAGGAAACGATTATGGTGACGCGGGATCAGTCTGGCGTGCCAATTTTTGTCCGGGTAAGGATTTGGCTTCGTGCGCAATAGCTCTGCAACAGGCTCTCGCAATGCCGTCATCTGCGCGGCAGACATTGCTTCGAAGGGACCGATGTAACCCTCTCGGTGGAATTGTTCTACTTCGCTGGCATCCAGCTTTGTCATCAGGTCACTCTTCCAGCAGCAAGCCATTACCTTCTGCATCTGGCATCGCAGCAAATTTTGGTAACCCGTCTCGAAGGTCAACAACCCGCTCTGCGTAGTTGACGTGAATCGAAGGCTCGAACTTTAGTCCTTTGATATTTCCTGCCGGGACATCGGTTAGATTGAGTTTTGGATGACGGATCAGCACGGGGCCACCACACTGGATGCAAAAGTGCCTGAGGCTATCATCCGTTATTTTGAACATGTCTAAGGACGACTCACCTTTTACCACCGTAACACCCTCTGTTGCCCAGAGACTCGCCGCATGAAGCGGCGCACCAAGCCACGTTCGACAGGAATCACAATGGCAATAGGCCATGACCGCTGGCAGACCTTCGATTTGAATTTCTACCTTGCCACACGCACAGGATGCGCTTCTGGTATCCGTCATAGTTTTCTCCGTTTCTGGCTAGAGCGTGTTTTGCTTTCTCGTCTAGTAACGACTAACAGAGACTAATACTTTTCAGACGACGTCGCTAGGCACAGGACGGCATCGGTCGATGTTAAACGTGCCGTATGCGTCTCGGACTGACCTTGATGGTACAAGCGGCTCGACCTTAGCGTTGTTTATATTGAGTCGGGCAATGCGCTCTTGAAACAGAGGGGTCGCGCATATTGAGGTGTTTTGTTTTACGGCCATTCATCCTTTTGCGCCAGAGTTTAAAGCTGGCCAGCTTAAGACTTTTTCTCATAAAAGCGATGACTTGTCTTTCGCTTAAACCAAATTGCTGCTCGATAGCCTCAAAGGGCGTTCTATCTTCCCAGGCCATTTCAATAATTCGAGATTCTTCTGCTTGCAACATACGAAACATCTTAAAACACTGAAAAAGACTCTTACGTTTCAACAATGCATGCAGATTCATCCATTGTCAGCAGCCTACTCTGGCCCATCTCAAGCCCCTCTAGAGAAATCCGCCCAACAGAGACTCGGTGTAGTGCCAACACTTCATTTTGAAAAAAGCCAAACATCCGCTTAACTTGATGATACTTTCCTTCGGTCAGGTAGAGCCGCGCTGTGTACTCGGAGAGTATCTCTATGCGTGCCGGTTGGGTGGTAATATTTTCATAACTGAAATAGACACCCTCTCGAAAAACATCAACATACTCACTATCTAATGGTTTAGATAAGGTGACCTCGTAGGTCTTGACAAGCTTTGTCTCAGGTAAACTTATCTTGCGCGACCACGCCCCATCATTCGTCAACAACACCAGCCCTGTTGTATTGAAGTCCAGGCGTCCGACAATATGCAGTTCATTCTTCTGCTCGTGCTGAATAATATCCAACACTGTCGCGTGTTTAATATCTTGAGTCGCACTAACAGTCCCTTTCGGTTTATTCAGCATGATATAAACGGGCTGATTATCCTTCAAGCAATCACCATCCAATACGACTTGAGTGAATTCCGTGACCTTTTGTTGAATGGAATGCGCAACAGCACCATCCAAATAAATGCGTTTTTGGGCAATCAAAAGACGAGTGTCTGAAATCGAAAATTTACTGTTTTGGCTAATAAATCGATCGAGTCGGTTGGTCTTGGACTTCATGGAATTATTATAATCCTGCAGTGGCGCAAACTGATGTAGTTATTCACGGACCCACTAAGGTTCGATAAAACGGATGGAACCCTATATCTAGGTAGATTTTAATCGCTGATAGTCTTTCGTCTTGGGTGCTACCGAATATTTTTGAGTTACCCAATGTCAGCAACTGTGTAACAACTGCCCCGCAGACCATTTTTCCAATACCTCGCCCTCTGTAAGCGGGTGCAACAGCAACCCAGGCAAGCTCTACCCAGCTATGGTCTCTTGATAAGCCCCAAGGTTCAGCGTTAAGGACAGAGACGAACAACACTGCCAGGCTCTCCAGATCGCTCTTTTCTATCTGTCGAATAATCATGATGTCTCAATTTTTTCTGGTTGGCAGAAATTTATTTTAGGTGCACCCCGGGGCAAATTCATTATCAGCGGGTCAATCGAGCTGTTTTAGAACAACGGCTCATGACCATTTAACGGAGGCAGGGACATAGTACTCTAGACCGCACATGTGCCGCATCAGCTGGCCCTCATGCATGAACTCATGTTCGTAAAGCGCGAGTAGCAATTCACTTTTTGCATCGGCCCACTTATCGGCCTTGCCATCCATTGGCTGCTATCGCGACAGCGTGGCTTTTTCTGCCCCGAACGACACAACAATGGTGCTGACAATATTCCCTCTGGGGGTATCTTTCATAAACGATTCTCGGCACTCAGCTCACAACTAGGCGAACTCACAAATAAACGAGGTCACTGTATAGGTGACCTGACTTTATGTCGATGGTCCTAACAGCGGGCTGACACTCCTCCATTTTAAATTCCTCCGAATCGAGAGCAACCTGGTATGCAGGGGACGGCGTCAAATAAAGCTTAAACCCATGACACTCGACCTGGGCGCTATTGTGGTAGTGGCCGCAGAACACGTGCTCTATTCCGGCTGTGGAGATGGCCTGCGCGACCTCACGGTGGTTGAGCAGGGGCTGGGTCTTCGACATGAATCCAGAACCGATTAGATACGGTGGGTGATGTAGAAATAACAGACATGGTGGGCTCGGTGTGAGCTTGCTTAATAACTGAAGCTGTTCTTCGGGTAGGTGACCAGACGAGCTATCAAGGAAGATCAGCGAACAGTCAGCGTTTTTCTGCTGCTGCGGCCATTGGCCAAAAATATTTTTAATCATTTTTGGGTCATCGTGATTACCCGGAATTACGATGACTGGCACGTCTGGCAAATTTTGATAGATCCAGCGGCATCCAATATCCGATGCATCGCTCAGTGTGAGATCCCCGGATATCACCAAGAGATCGGGCTTTTCAGATCCGACAAACTCAAATTGTCGGGATACGTGGCTTCGAACGTAGGCAAACATTTCGTCGTCACTATCGTCCGGCACATGAAGGTCTGTGACTTGATGGATTTTCACGCGACTACCCCTGTAGACAGAGAGCCGAGTTCAGCATGCTACCCACTGTACTCGGTTGTTATTTATGAGCAACTTCGCAACTTAACTCCAGACATCACAACAACGCGTCTATTTGGCTCTGCTGCCCCATAAAGTAAGCTTCCCCAACACTCCGTTTCTCGCTGGTAATAAATCGATCAAAAACAGATTGTTGATCTCCAGCAAAAGGCAATCCGAAAACAAACCTTCATCGGTAAAACCCAGAGCCTTATGACTGGTCTTCGCTTTCACATACAAATTAGCCTGTCTCACCGGGCTTTGCCAAATCATTCTTGCTCACTTTTTGTTCCTCCGATATTTCATTCGCCCACTCGTGCTCAGTAGCATCAGCTTTTATCCCTTCCTGATTACTACCTCGCGACGGAGTAAAGGAGAGCCTGGCCAGCAGAGGAATATGGTCAGGACCACTCGAAAGTAAGCGCTGCATTTCTTACAAAGTAAAATGTTGGCTGTGAAACAAATGATCCAAAAGCCACCGCACAAGCGAGTAATCGACGTGAAAAGTGTTAAACACGCCACATCCAGCACGCGGATCAAGCAAACCGTTAATCTTACGAAAAAGTCGAGTTGTAACAGACCAAGCAACATCATTGAGATCACCGGTTACAATTGCAGGTTGGTTACTCTCGGCGACACTTTGAGCCACAATCTCCAATTCAGCATCCCGTTCCACTGATTCAACATTCTCTGTTGGACTTAGGGCGCTGCATGGAAAAAAACGTGCATGCCATAGAGGTTATGAAGTGGACATTTGACGCTATAAGGGATTTCGGTTTCTAGCATCCCAAGCTTGTCGTCCCACCATTGATCTGATTCCAGCGTTACGATTTGGTGTGAGTACATTAGATGCGATGATACTGAATTGACCATCAGCATTGAAATCAGCACCACACATGACCCCGTAGTATGCTTCGGCTACCAACGATGGCTGAGTGAAGAGCATTTCGCGCCACTGCTTGGGTAGAGAAGACTCAGCAGATTCGAATCGGTGCTTTCTTCGAGTCCCCACCAGCCGGAGGACATCCAAATTTTGAAACCTATCCGGACTCAAGTTGCATGGCCTTGTAACAGAAGACAGAGGGTTTTTGACAACAACATGTTAAGCGTCCAATTCCGATATCGTCGTTTCGATAAACTCAACTCGCTCCTGCACTGACGACTTGGGGAGAACGCGAATAGAGTAGCCGAGCTTTTTGTATATGTTGAGAATAGAGCGATGGAACAGTAGGTAGTCGTCAAAACTGGCTCTGCGAACTTCATCGTTTACAAATATCTCTTGCCATGGCGGCGCTACGAATACGGTTGCTTCGTAATTATTAGTCGTCGCTTCAAGTTCGCACCTTTCTGGCGATACTTTGAATCTATAGGCGTATGCAACAATGTCGGGCAAACCTCTATCATAGAAAGCGAGGCGCGAACCATGCGCGTCCTCATAGTTCCTGAGCGAGTGCATCAGCATCTCGTCGATGAAAGCCTCCGGTTGCGCTTTCGCCTCATCCGACCCGGAGACCAACACTTTTCGTCCAGGCTCGTCAAAGCATCTAAAGCCCGCGGCTCTCAATTGCTCAATCAGCGAAGTCTTACCGGTACCCGAGGTGCCTGTGATAACAAAACGCCTGGGTTTGTCTGATGGCTCTGTGATTGTGTATTGCCTCCGAATCGAAATAGGGTCCTGATTCTTGCCTTAAACCAACCGCCAACCGATGCCAACGAGAAGGAACTCGCCCGAGCGACCAAAACGAACAGCTTCAATTACATGTTATACCTCGCCTCCGCGCCTGTGTACGCTCATTAGCTCTTGCAACAAATTCAGCGGTTGAATATTCTTTCTCTATGTCTCGCTCTTTCTAAATACTCATATTACTTCCTTTGCTGAAGACCATTTACGAGTATTTTACGCATGGCAGCACGGCTCGGACGTTCTGCGGCCGAATAACAGAACTGATACGCTGCATGTTTGTGTCCGCGCGCGAGCCTGCGCGCCTGATCTAAAACCAAGGCAAAACTCAGGCAAAACCCAGGGTTGAACGCAAGTTACTAGGCTAGTGGTGTGAATTCTGAGAATATGTGTTGCGCTTCACTCACTTGAGAGATTGGCGTGTAGTCACAGACCTCTGAATACTTTTGCCACATTGCCAATACAGCAGGGTTTTCATGAGCGGATTCGATTGCTTCCGTTGAAACCCATTCAAACACTTCGATAATCGTACCATCCAACCCTTGCATCATTATCGCCTCTCGATCCGTGACCAAACCTTCTGACCGCAATATCGACACATGCGTTTTCATAAGTTCTTCGAGTTCCAACACCATGCCCGCTTTAGGTTTATATACCGCAATGACTATTCTTCCCACAATATTGACTCCTTGTGAATTGTTAAGTCGCTAACAAGACCTAATCCACCAAGTCATGCCGCCTGCTTTTTACCTAACAACAGTACGTTGTGAACAACGCGGCAGTCTATGGACGTCTTGAAAGCCAACCTCTTTGCGTAGCTCAAGAAGGTGCTCGATGGAGATCCCGAAATAGCGTGATCGACCGCAAATCACTTTTGCCGCAGCGTCATCCGACTCTTCACGTACAAGATACATGCCGACCTCGTACATGTCTGCGTCCCAATCTCGCGTTTGAAAGACCACATAACGATTCCCTTTATGCAGCCGAGTGCCGGAGGCAAATACCTGACCCAGTGACCGTTTCTCGTCGGGCTTGTAGTCCCGAACACCAATGAGGGCGACGCCACCAGGACGAAGGCAAGCGTACATTGCATCAAACGCGCGCCAAACTTGTCCCGCGCCTTCTGTACATCAATGATAAGTAACACGTCTGTGGCGGCAAGCCCCCTTTATGAAGTTAAGCGGTCGGCTAACGCATCAAACTCAGAATGTTTTGATTCAAACCATTTGACCATATCATCTGGGTCCATCATCAGTCCTTGCATTGTCTGCGCAACCGCCAGCTAAGTGGTTTCCTTTATCGTAATTGTTTTTTTACGTATCGCGACTTCGATGCCTTCGTAGGTAAGAGAAAATGCACCAGGATTCTCAGGACTATGGACGACACCGTAACCTTCAGAGCTGACCTTCCAAATCGAAATAGCATCGGTTGAAAGCTTTATTTTCTGTCTCAGGACGTCGCCGAATAAACCAACATGGGAATCTCCAAGTTCATTTATTCGGCTCGGGTAGCCATCCGTGTAATAAACATCCAATGTCATTTCAGTCCATTCATCCATCAGAATGTTCATAACGGCATCAATCGTTGTCAGGGGTGCACTCATATCTACATAACACTCATTTAAGCTGAAATATTGGAGCTGCCATCAGGCTGGCTGCGTCCAGTGGGACTGCCACTAATTTTAGGTCTTGGGGTCTCAGTACGCCTAAGGTCTGATTCGCGTGACTTTATAGCGAGCATCTAGGTTGAATGACCATGATGCTGATTCACTACCGCAACTGTCCATTCATAGTGACACATAGCGGCGCAACAAGACGCCTCATTTTTTCATCCTACCGTCGGCAGGCTGCTGTCAGCAGGGCTGCCGTCAACTTCGACTGTGCTAAGTGGCGTCAATAAAGCGGCTCTTGATGTCTTCATTGGGGATCATACAGGCAGCGCGCTTACCGAATAGGCGATACCGATTTCCAGCCAAGTGCCGATAGAAGTAATCTCGGAATGGCGCCGGAAACACAGTCAAAACTCTAAATAGCCGCCATGGCCAGGTCAATTCGGCAGCAATGGCAAGAACAGCATCCGTCCGAACTCGAAAAACGTCGCCTTCCACCAACAGGAGCGTGTCCAATTCTGTATCGGACGCTTGGTACGCATCAATCAACTGTTGGGCAGCCTCGCTTTGCATTGGCGCAAATTTGAACTTTCTTTGCGGATCTCGTTGGATGATAAAGTTCACGGCGCCATTGCAGAGATTACAAACACCATCAAAAATGATGACTCGGTGTTCTAGCATATGCTCGTCCTGACCAAGCCGCTGACAGCACGAGGCTGAGACGCCCTAATATTGGTTAAATTAAGCGTAGAAATTAGCTTAACGTTATTGTCAGATAAAAACCTATTCACGATAGCCAGCCTCAACACTATTTCCATTTGGATCAATCAGGTACGCCGCAAAATAATTTTCTTGCCGTTGGCCAGGTTGCCCGTTACCCAAACCTCCGCTCCTAATTCCCTCTATCTAGAACTGTTCAAACGCATCTTTCGACTCTGCTGAGAAAGCAATGTGTATTGGGCTTTTGGCGGGCGAACTTGGTACCTTCCAGAATGACGGACGTCCGGGCCCGACCACGAAAAATAGCGCGTTCAGATTCGTTCCAAAGACTAACCAACCATCACCGCCATCTGTTGAGTGCTCTTGAAGAAGTCTAGGCTGATCGTAAGTTCACTGCAGACGATCCCTAGGTGGTCATACATTCTAATGGTTCCTCAAGACTCTACGTCTGAGATCCAGCTACAGACTACGACAAATATCTTTGCGCCAAATGTAGTTAACGATAAACAGATGCAACAGAAGAAGTACTGGCGCGCCCAAAACAAGCCTAAGGGTGAGACCAACAACCAAAGCTTCACTTTTCAAGGGAGCGAAAAAATTCCAAAAAAGCGAATACGAAAAAAGCACAAAGAAAACGGTTAAGCCGACCCGCCATCTCGTTCTAGCATTGCTTTCGCTGATGAGTGCTTTCTGCTCATTGGCGCTTAGCGCCTGAAGTTCAGGTATCTTTGACAAACGCCAACAGATCAAATATATCTCCCAGGCACAAAAGGCCAGTTAAGTCTCTGTCGTCTGGTGACAGGCGATTGCACGAGCGTCGCGACGAAATTTACTAGAGGTTCCATACATAGCGCTAAGTTCGCTCTGCAAGACATTCATAGCTGCCCATTTCAAACTCGCGACAAATCAACGGACGCTTCTCGTATATGGTGCAAAGCATCGTATCTCGATCCACAGCAGCGCACCATCCGTCATCTAAGCGATCCATCGTCATTCCGCCCCATTGATCATAATGAATATATTTTTCAGGTACGCCTGTATCCGTAATCAGCATGACTTCAAGGCGACAACAATTGGCCTGGCAGGTTGCGCAGGTAACATCACTGGACGAGCTGATTACGTCATATGTCATTCTCTAACCTGCCCCGTTTCTAAAAAATTGTATTGGCCCATCCGCTTTTACATCACACCAAATAAAAATTTACGCTGGCAGTCCAGCTCTCAAACGTAACACCCACGGATCAACGACCCCAATCACGAAAACAGAGCCTGGAACCAGAGTCTAGAACCAGAGTCCAGAGATAGAGTCCCGACTATCGATCGCTGAAATAATGCCGGCAGATATTTCGGAATTCGACAACCATCTGGATCCGCTGCTAGCCAGTTTGAAGCCACGCGACTGTGTGTGCCGGATAGCCAAATTTACCACAGTACGGCGCCAGCTGATTGATGAACTTCATTTCGTCGTTCCAGTCTAGCGCCAAACCAATACACTGCGCAGTTCTATCATCCAGCACTTTGGTCATTCTTGAAATCGATTGCGAACGATGTCCTGTGCACCGGTGAGTTTCCTGCATCGATTGCAATGCCAGATCTCGAAAGGCCTTGCTGCTTCTTCAAACACAAACCGAACTGACCCATATAGACAGCTACCGTGGATGGTCATCTACTTACTCCTGCTGAAGTTGACGCATAACAAAAAGTTAACCGACATCCTGGTTGAATGTGTCGATGGTTGAAGCGTCAATCGTTGAAGTATCAATGGTTGAACCCTCGAAGGTTCGCGCCAGTGAACGATATGATCATCTTCTCAAGCTCATCGACCGACTGTTGTGCCTCTATCGATAAAACGTGAATACAATGTTCGGCCATGAACGTCTTCTCGAGAGGCAAATTTCTGCCGGGCTGTTCTCCAGATTCATATGAGGCTGCCCACTTCATGAATTCCGTGTGCTCATTGTGCATATCCCCGCCTGGGTCGATTTGATGTCCAAATCGTTCGCGCTCTCTGACTTTCAATCGCTTCAACCTGAGCTCAACTCCAATGTCGATTAACACAGCATGGGTAAACTCAACGTCATGGATATCCCATGCCGAAATGGACCCACTGAGGACCCAAGAATCACTACGGTCGAATTCCCGATGGATAAGATCACGCCGCTCATCCTTAGAGTACTGTGCTTGGTAAGGTGGATCGGTGGGTTTGTGGAAATAGTCGTCAGAGTCGATCCAGGGTATTTCGAGCACAGCTCCTAGCCTTTCACCCATTGTGCTTGCTCCAGCCCCTGGTCCCCCGGTGATCAACAGTCTGAGATGGTCGGTCATAAGATTCCTGCGGGAGAATGGCGTTCGCACCCTGATAGATCCCAAACCTGGGCCTCAATTATCCGGTTACCATGTTCCAGATTCTCAGCATCGCCTTTATAGGGAAAACCATAGGCTTCAATGAGTTGTTCTAACTCAGAGCGCACAAACAGCTTGCCGTGATAGGGCTGCTTTTACTTAGCAAAGGGTTCGACGATCTTTAGCCAGCAACATCATCCTGTCAGGATGGGTGAAACTTACCAGCGATTCCGCAAACTCTGATAAGGAAATTTCTATCACATTAATATTTTCATACCTATCGTAGAGCCCGGTGCGACTTCAGCCGGGTCGATGTTGGTCACTCATGGGCTTAGTTAGAGTTGTTCCAGGGCGATTTTGTTTCAAATGTTGAGATATAGAGATCCTCAACTTTTGTCCTAGCCCACTGGGTTTTACGTAAAAACTTCAGTGATGACTTAATAGACGGATCGCTCTTAAAGCAATTGATGTCGATTCGCTGAGCCAATCCGTCCCAGCCATAGCGCTCCATCAATTTCGTGACGACGCTCTCAAGCGTGACACCGTGTAATGGATTTTCTGGTTGCTCGTTACTCATACAACTCGTTCACCGAAATATTTTAAGCATTTTAGTTGATTGCGTGTGGCTTCATTTTTTTCGACCCAATAAACATTAACGCCAATGATAAAACGAATAGACCAAGGGCAATATAGGGATGATTATAAATCAACGAGAGACCAGGCCAGTTCATCACGATAAGCGGCAAAAACGATAGGGTAAAAATAAATTGCCCAAAGGGTGGATGAACCACAGTGCTGTGGCAAGCGGTGCAAACATATTCGAAACCAAACCCATAGAGTGATTTAAGCCCTGCTATTTTGGATTTGACCTTTTCAGCATCACAGTTTGGGCATTTAAGCTTGGCCAATCTTACTCTCCAGATGCAGCTTTCTCGTTCAGCACAGCTTCAACCACCTCGTACGATCGATTTCCATCCTCGTCAAAGTGGGTGCCAATACATATTTTTTAGACATTAACCCTAGCAACAATCTCGTTTAGCCATTCAGTCGGAAATAGCGATTTCGAAAGGTATTGTTGACCGCCGGATTTAGCGACCAGTATGAGCCCTAAATCGGTTTCAATCACGTGCTCAATATCAGCCCACAGTAACGCTGTTTGTGTATGGACGTTTTGTGTTTGGATCCCATCTTCATCAACCGTTAGTGTCACTTCACTGTCGTTACTTCGGCCCCACGTCTGCCGCATGAGCCACCAGGCTCGCCGAAATCGAATATGAAGCAATTCTAGAACGGCCAAAGCAATCAACATGATACCGGCGATGCTTGGCTGATCAGTCGCTAACAATAACCCGGCGCCAGCAGCAAACATTAAGGCAGGAAATAGAAAGTTGGGCTTGGCACTTTTCCCATGGGGTAAAGACTGATCAAAACTCTCGGCGAGGTAGTCTCGAGATAAGGTAAATTGAGTACTATAAGATTGCATAGAAACCACTTATTAAGTCTGACTAATTCGTAGTAGCACCGAGATAGGTGCCTTAAAAATGTGAATGTACTTAAAAAACAACGTGTTTACTATTCGGTTCCGATCGTTCCTTGATGATGACCCAGCGAATACCTGAAGGACCAACCGACACCACCCGATGCCTTTCACGAGGCTCAAATCATAACCGTAGCACCTGCTTGCCACGGTACCATAGAGCCGTCAACTTCTAGACTGCCATTTCCATCTAGGACAACGTAGTACTCGTGATAGTCGATAACACCGGAGCGCTTGTAGTTCAGTTTTTCTAGCACGGGTTGCCTATGAACGTTTGACTCGTTGGTTGACGTAAACAAGTCTTCAGACTTTGACTGCTTTTCTAGAAACGATATTAATTTAGGGCCATAGCCTTTGGACCGCTCCTCCGCACCAACGTAAATAAGCTCAGGAAAGTAGACCCATGTATCGGAATCGGTTCAGGAAGGTTTTGCACCCATATCGCCAATAACCTCCCCGGCGGAATCAGAAAACAATCTTAAATTCATCTGCATACCGTTTGCCTGACATTGGCTCCTCATTTGAGCTTTATTTTAATGCTCAGAGGTGCCTAGCAAAGCCATGGGGCTTCCTACATCTACTACTCCTATCCCACCATGAGCCTTGTAGCCTAGCAATTCCTGACATCTGACTGACATCTTTTTGACTTCATCAATGGGTACCGTGAGGAACGTGTTTTCCTCCGTTCGAAGCCAGCCAATAACAAATCCAAAAAACATACCCCGGCGCCACTCGCTGCTAGTGGTATTGGTACCGCCACCATGGAGGGTTGAGCCCAGATAGAAAAGTGCTGATCCAGCCTTCATCTCAGCTTGTGTGATCTCTTCGGGTTTCGCTTTCCGATCAGACGGCCATAAATGGCTACCCGGCACCACTTGAGTCGCGCCATTGGCTATTGTGAAATCAGTTAGGGCGAACATTGCCTCAACCTCTAAATGAGGTTTTGGATTCTTGAAGTAGCTCCAAGCATCCTCGTCACGATGGATACTTTGCGGTGTTTCACCAGGCCCAATTTGAATAAGCTGACCTGTGTTCAGTAAATAGTCATCGCAGTTAGGTAGTAGCAATTCATCTGCCACCCCTGAAAGAAGTGGTAGTTCCATAATTTCTAGAAATGTTTTAGCTTTTGCTGGGAGGCCGTCAAGCCTAATCGTCTTGTTGCCATAGAACTCGACAAAAAGGTCGCTTGTTGGATGCCTTAATCCTGGGGCTGTTGTCGCCATAACAGCGTCGACTTCCGAGTTCAGACTGGTAAGTTGCCGCTGATCGAGCGCGCCCTCGACGATAGCTGCGCCATCTTGATTCAGAATACTGGCGAGCTTTTTTGGATCAATACTATTCGGTACTTTTTTGAGTTCGAATTTCATCGGTGTCTAATCATCACGGCAAAGAACGATAAAACTCGATACTACTCCGAACTAAAGATTTTTAGAACATTGCTTTGCTTTCATAACACCCATTTAGACATCAGAAACGCTTGACCAGATATCGACATTGATCTCTGCTCTGCGGTGTCCTCTTCAAAAGGCTTTCCCCAAGAGGTTTTCACATAGCGGTTCATCGTTGGGATGTTCGCGTACGTCGCTACGCGAGTTAGCAAATCCATACTGCATTGCGCCAAGTTAGTCGCGTGGCCACCATAGCGCTACTCCAAAAAAGTGACAGGCAACCGAGGCAATTCAACCGCATGCTAGATGTCGTGAAACGTGATAACCCGCTGTCCACCCATAAGCAGCATTGAGCCACCTTTAGCCGGCGCTCACTCGCGGCGTGTTAGGCATCGCTTGGGTCAAACACAGGCTGAGTGTCGAAGGACGGTATCGCCTCATCCATCTTATCCCACGAGTTTTGGTTTCTGCAGAACACTGTAACACCAGGCTCAAAGCTATTAGAGTCGTCCATGGTGCCCAGGCTCAACGTTACGAAACCTTCCATCCCCGTGTTCTTGCCAAGAATCGGGCTGCCACATGAAGGACAAAATACTCTAGTGACTTGATTACCATTATCAGAGGTCAGTTTGTATTCAGCGGTGACACCTAGAATAGATAGCTGGGATGATGGATACATCGCACCTGTTGAATGGCCGGCGCCTGTCAGCCGCTGACAATCATCACAATGACAATGGGCAACAATAACGGGATCACCGCTGACGCTATATGCCACCGACCCACACAAGCAGTGGCCAGTGTGAACGCTAATTTCAACTTCAGTCATTTCTGCTCCTTGAACGCATAACAAATATTTTAAGCGGCGTGATCAATTGATGTCAGCACCAGCATCGTTGAGTGATTGGACACATGTTATAAGACTCTCGCCAAACATTTACCAACGCTTTATCACGGTCGTATAGCTCCAAGGTCACGGC
>JBNMQM010000040.1:0-40638 GCA_051278195.1 Candidatus Azotimanducaceae bacterium | reverse complement strand
AATATTTCGTGTAAGGAGGGTGTATTGACCGAGAATCTGCGGATTGTGATTTGATTAACGAGTAGCTGCAGAATTTGCTGAGGATCGGCGCCATGATCGAGGGATAATTCCGCCGCCTTGCCCATATCATTGATCCGCACGACGCCCGGTAAATTCTGTAAGCAGGTGCTGCCGTCGCCCTCATATTCCAACGAGATCGTATCGCTGGCGGCTTGCTTAACGTCGGCCAGGCTGCCGTTAAGTACCTTTTTGCCCTTGTTCATCAGGAGGATGTAATCGCATATTTGTTCTGCCTGTTCCATGATGTGCGTAGAAAAAATCACAGTCTTACCGCTGCGCTTTAGCTGCAAGATAATGTCTCGGACGACTTCTACGTTAATGGGGTCAAGCCCGGAGAAGGGCTCGTCAAGGATCACGAGATCCGGCTCATGTAACAGCGTGGCGATAATCTGCACCTTCTGGCCCATGCCTTTCGAGAGCGAGTCGCAGCGGCTCTCAATCACGTGGCCAAGGCCAAACTGCTCAAGCATTTTAACCGCCTGTTCGTTCGCTTTTACTCGCGGCATGCCCTTCAATCGACCAAAATAGGCGATCAGCTCCTTTGCTCGCATTTTCTTGTATAGACCTTTTTCCTCAGGCAGGTAGCCAAGCCGATCCTTCGAGGTCATGGCCTCTTCGCAGTCGAATAGGCGTATTGACCCACTATCAGGAAAGAGAATACTCATCACCATCCGAATGGTCGTGGTCTTACCAGCACCATTCGGTCCTAGGAATCCGTAGATGCTGCCCCGGGGTACGCTCACGGATAGCCGATCCACGGCCAATTTGTCGCCGAATGACTTGCTAACGTCGTGAATTTCAAGCCCCATCGACATACTGTTATTACCGTTTGATCAATGTTTTTAGATCGGTGTCCGGATCGGCCAGTACGGCAGGATCAACTTCTTGGCCGTACAGCTGCTTACAAACCATAAATTCTCGAGGTGAATTGACGGCATCTGCAGCGACCACTTTATTGTCCTTGAGGTAGAAAATGGCGAACTTGTTGGTGGATTGATCGCCACGCATAATTTGAGTGTCGCCATCGGAGGAAAAGCCCACCATTTGTAGCTTCAGCTCGTATTGGTCCGACCAAAACCAAGGGACGGCAGAATAGATCTTGTCGCCACCGAGCATGCAATTGACCGCGACCCGCGCTTGCTCCATTGCATTGGGTACGGACTCCAGGCGTAAACGCCTTTTCAGGAGTGGGTTGGGGTGGTTGCTGCAGTCACCAATTGCATAGATGTCTGGATTGGACGTTTGGCAGTGCTCGTCCACACCAATACCGTTGTCGCAAATTAGCCCGGCATCCTGAGCGAGTTCGATGTTGGGGATAATGCCGATACCGACAATCACTAGGTCGGCAGGGATTTCTTTGTCGTCACACATAACGCTGGTGACCTTGCCGTTCTCGCCTTTAAAGCCACTTACCGTGGTATTGGTGAGAATGTTGAGGCCGCGACTCTCGTGAAGCTGATGGTAATAGGCGCTCATTTCAGGCGTCGTCACTCGTTGTAAAATTCGCTCTTCCATTTCTAGAACTGACACGGTATTGCCTTCAGTAACAGCGACAGAGGCCACTTCGAGGCCTATGTAGCCGCCACCGACGATGACAATGTTGGTCTTCCCTTTCATGCCAGCTCGAATGCCATCGACATCAGCGATGGTCCGCAGATAGTGGATGCCGGTCAGGTCACTACCCTCGATGTTGAGGATTCTTGGCCGGCTGCCAGTCGCGATCATGAGCTTGTCATAAGCGATGATGTCACCGGCTGCGGTGGTTACAGTGTGTGCGGCCGGGTCTATGTGCTCAACACGAGTATTGCATCTGAGATCGATGTTTTTGTCGGTATAGAACTTTTCTGCTCGAACAAAAACTTTTTCGATCGGCAGTTCACCTGAAAGATATTGTTTCGATAAGGGCGGACGTTGATAGGGTGGGTACGGCTCTTCTCCCAGAATAATCACCTCACCTTCGTAACCTTCCTGTCGAAAACTCGCTGCTGCTTGCCCTGCGCCTTGGCCTGCGCCAATGATGACCATTCCACCCATGTTTATTCTCTATCGTAGTTGAGACTGTCCATTCTACCGTACCTTCTGCTTTTGGGGCTAACCCTGATCATGAGACTATAAGCGGATGAAAATTCTACTGTTATCACCCTATGACGCGATGAGCCACCAGTATTGGCATCAACGCCTGCGGTCTGATCTGGATACATTGCTCTTGGCTGAAGTCGTGCTGGTCACGCTCCCGGCGAGATATTTTAGTTGGCGATTTCGCGGTAACAGTTTGACGCTGGCTCATGATGAGCGCTTAAAAGGTAAGTTCGACCTGGTTATTGCGACTTCGATGACAGATCTCGCCGCATTATTGGGGATGGCGCCGAATCTGTCTGGGGTGCCTGTGGTGTTGTATTTTCACGAAAACCAATTTGCCTACCCAGACGCTAACGAGGTACGTCAGGTGGAGCGTCAGGTGACCAGCATTTATAGTGCGATTGCTGCAACTTCCCTGGTTTTTAATTCGAACTTTAACCGCGATTCCTTCATGCAAGGCGCAGCGGTTTTGCTAAAAAAGATGCCTGATGGGGTGCCTGATGGTGTTGTGGCGCAGTTACAGAAGAAAAGTCGTGTGATTAGTGTGCCTATTGATGCGGCGCTTTTTGAGCCGCGAGCGGATCCGAACGCTCGAGACCTCACGCTTGTTTGGAACCATCGCTGGGAATACGACAAAGGGTTGGATGAGCTGGTGGCGTTGATCGAATTATTAAAGAGTGGCGGGTTGCCATTCAAGTGTCACCTGATCGGTCAGTCTTTTCGTACCATTCCTACTCAGCTTCAAGCGGCGAGAGACCATCTTGGGGCGTCTTTAGGAGTTTTTGGTTTTGTGGCTGATCGTGCTCAGTACCTAAAGTTGCTGAACGACGTTGATGTTGTCGTTTCGACCGCTCGACAAGAGTTTCAGGGCATTGCTGTGCTTGAAGCGATAGCAGCGGGGTGTTGCCCTGTTGTTCCAGATAGTCTGGCGTACCGCGAGTTTGTCCCCGAAGCTTATCGCTATCAAAGCGTCGCCGAGGCCGCGGCAATGATTCGCGACCTTGATCCACTAAAGTCCGCTATAGCGTTACCAAAGGAAGTCCGCCCAGAAACCGTTCAGCGCGGGTGGCAGCAACTGCTCGGTGAACTGTTACAATAAGCGCTCACGAACATTGTCTCCTCTAAAGTGTCCTCTAAGGTGTCTCCCAAAGTGTCGTCTAAAACTTTTTACAAATTTGATTATGTGATTCGCAATGCGAACAATGAAATGGTGGATTCGTCTGCTGCCGGTGAGGCGCTGTTTTTTGTAGAAGGAGATGGCTCGATGATTCCCGGCTTAGAGCGGGCGCTAGTAGGCCATGCGGCGGGCGATGAATTTTCGGTCGTGATTGAGCCCCAAGATGCCTACGGTTTGCCGCAGAAACCGCTCGTTCGCACAGTGGCAAGAGATATGATTCAGACGGATGCCGATGAGATCGAAGTAGGCATGATTTTTCAACTTGGATCAGGGACTGATGGCCAGGTCGTTCGTGTTACGGAAGTTTTTGATGAGGTGGTGACCATTGATGGTAATCACCCGCTTGCCGGCGTGACTTTCTATTTCGATATTGTTGTGCTGGAAGCGAGAGAGGCTTTACCAGGTGATAGCTTACCCGACGACAGCCTGCCTGAAGACGTCTAACCCAGAGACCCTAGAGAAAGGAGACCCTAGAGAAAGGGTCGCGAGCAGAATTGCCATACACCGCTATAATAAAGGCATGACTTGTCGCTCTTGTGAAATGACCCGCCTGCTTTTATCAATCCTTTGTCTTGTGACGATTTTCGGCGTTATTGGTTTTGATTTGATGGGTTGGCTGTAGTCGACCGTTAAGCCGCGACGATGATCCGAATCGCATCCAACCTGACATCGGCAATGTTAATCACCTCGCCGAGACGAAAATGTAAATTCTGTAAAAAGACGATTTCGTCGTCGCGAATATTGCTATTCACTGCCTGTAGCGAGGTTAATCGCTGGATTTCCTGCTGAAGTTGCTGGTCCATGTTTTTTGTGGCGGCCGCCTTCATGATGCTCAAGTCTTCGATTGCTAATTCTCTGGCCTTCGCCAGCATGTCCTTAATGCCATCAATCTGGCTTTCTAGAACCTTTTTAAACGTGTCAGGGGGAATTTTCATCAGATACTCAGTCATCGGCTCATAAGGCAGTTGGCTTGCCACGTTCGCCAGTGTTGGTGCAATGACATGTCTGATAATTCTCGGCGGCAGGTACTTGTCTACCATCAAAGATTTCTCTGCTGGGCAATCCACTACGGATATGGTTTCCAGCAGCAAGGTGCCGCTTTTGAGTGAAGGGTGCTTGACTGCGATCATTGCGCTGTTGCCAGCAAAATCAGAAGTAATCGCATCGAGTGCCTGAACAACAAGAGGACTTTCCCAGGTGAGAAATTGAACGTCTTCACGGTTTAATGCGGTGTCCCGATGATAGGTGAAGCGTATGCCTTCTTCTGGCAGTTCAGGATAGTAATAGTGTCCCGCAGTTTCGATGCTAACCGAATCATGACGCTGCATACTTTCTGTCGGTTTCAGGTGCCAGACATGGCTAGCGACTTCGTCTGACTCGAGTCCGAAATGGTCAAATGAAGCTTCCATATAGTCGATGATCGCTTTGTCCCGATCTGAGCTATCGATTAGGTCAATGATCTCGTCTGACCGTGTCTCGTTAAACGAATGCATCTCAAGCAGTCTGTCACGTCCGGCCTGAACCTCAGCCAGCGCCACGTCGTTCGCTGCTGCCAAAGTTGTGATCGCAGCTTCGATGTCTGTGGGCGGAAAGTCTGTGGTTGAAAAAAGATTTTGGGCCACTGGATTGGGCGCGCTAAACAGGTTCATGCCTTCGTGATATAAACGGAACAAGGCTTCTGAAAGGGTGCCGATCAGATAAGGTATGTGAATCTGGACATCACGGCGCTGGCCGATTCTGTCCAGTCGACCAATACGTTGTTCCAGCAGGTCAGGACTCATCGGTAGATCAAACAAAACCAGATTACTCGCAAACTGAAAGTTACGACCTTCGCTACCAATTTCTGAACATAACATCAGCTGTGCACCACGGTCGGTGTCAGCGAAATAGTTTGCCGCGCGGTCCCGCGCGATTAGATCTAAGCCTTCATGGAAAAGCGTGGTTCGAGTCGGCGATTTACTGTTGAGCTTAGCTTCGAGCGTGACAGCAGTGGCACGACTTCGACAAATCAGTAGATATTTATCATCGGGCTGGCTTTCGAGTCGCTCGATTAACCAATCGACCCGTGGGTCTACATCAATCCAATCTTCAACCTGTTCCTCCGCGTACAGCCCCGTACCAAAAGCAACCGGGCATGGCAGGGGCATTGGCTTGGGTATTCGGTCGGCAAATCCGCTGATGCCACTTCTGACATTCCGGAATAGGACACGTCCAGTCCCGTGACGATCTAACAGGGCGCGTATGAGCTCATCATCGGTGCCGTCTTGACCGACCAATTCGCGGATGATTTGTCTGGCAGCAGTTTTGTCTTCCTCGCCTTCAAGCAGCGCAGTTGCTGCCTGCGCAATGCTGGCAAACCCTTCTTCTTCAGCCTGGAATTGTTCGAAATCATTGAAGCGGTCTGGATCCAATAGACGTAATCGAGCGAAATGGCCCGCCTTGCCCAATTGTTCTGGCGTTGCCGTGAGTAGCAGCAAGCCCTTCGATATTTGTGACAGTTTTTCGACGACGGCGTATTCAGGACTCGGGTTCGCTGGTTCATAGCGCAAGTGATGGGCTTCATCGACAATAATAAGATCCCAATCCGCTTCGAGCGCTTCGGCCAACCTCGTTTCATTCTCTGTAAACAAATCGAGGCTGCAAAGCATAAGCTGCTGAGCTTCAAACGGGTTATAGCGATCAGTAGGTTCGATCATTTCGTCTTCTGCATCTCTGGCTGCGCTCTCGCTCATGTCGCTGACGATATTCATACAGCGCTCGTCGTCCAAAATCGTAAATTGCAGGTTGAAATGCCGAATCATTTCGACAAACCACTGAAAGGTGAGCGCCTCGGGGACAATAATTAGAACCCGCTCAGAACGGCCTGTTTGTAGTTGCTGGTGCAGAATTAAGCCCGCTTCAATGGTTTTACCAAGACCTACTTCGTCCGCCAGCAGCACCCGAGGTGCAAATCGGTTGGCCACTTCGCTCGCGATATAAAGTTGATGTGGAATCAGACCGATTCTCGGCCCAGCAAGCCCACGAACGGGTGACGTGGAGAGCTTGGCAAGGTTGGCCCGGGACATGACGCGTAGGTGAAAACTGGCGTTGCTATCAAACTGTGCGGTGAACAGCCGATCTTCGGGCTTGCTGAATCGAACATTAGGGTCCAATTCTGTTTCTATTACCGATGTGCTGGTGCCACCGTAGGTACCGTGATAAATAAAAATGCCATCTCGATCATTGATTGAAGTCACTTGTATGGTGATACCATCTTGGGTTGCGACGTCGTCACCCGGCGAAAATTTGACGCGGGATAGGGGCGCGTGACTGACAGCGTAGGTTCGATCCTCTGCAACGAGATCAAAATAGATCGACACACGTCGATCTTCTATTCGGATAACACGGCCCATTGCGAGCTCCGGCTCAGCATTACTGACCCATTTTTGTCCGATCTTGAATTGTTGCATGGCGTTTCCGTTATTGATTGAAGGCAACTGTGCCAGCGATGCTGTAAAATCACCGCCTCTGGTTAATGGACCAATGGAGTAACACCTTGAACGAACAGACCGAAATCGAATTGCAGGCCGCTGCGTTCCGTAGACTCGTCGCTCATCTAGACGAAAACAAACAGGTTCAGAACATTGATCTGATGAACCTCGCTGGCTTTTGCCGCAACTGCCTGAGCAAGTGGTATCGGGCGGCGGCAGAGGATAAAGGAATCGAGATGGATTATGAAGAGGCACGGGCAGTGATCTACGGTATGCCTTACTCAGACTGGAAAGCGCAATACCAGTTAGAAGCGAATGCCGAGCAATTGGCTTCATTTAATCAAAAAGAAGGTTAACTAATCACTTGTCAGTCTTAACTCTTAGTGACGTCAGTTTGACGTACGGTACCGATGTTATCTTGGATGGCGCAGATCTTGCGGTTCAAGCCGGAGATCGGATATGTCTCAGCGGCCGTAACGGCAGCGGTAAATCGACGCTGATGAATGTCATGCTCGGCAATGTAGTGGCCGACGGTGGCAATGTTTGGCGCCAAAGCGGATTGCGATTTGCGGCTCTGGAGCAAAGCTTACCGAGCCGGGAAGATCAGACCATTTTCGCCTCAGTGGCGGGTGCTTTTGCAGAAGTAGGGCAATTACTCGCCGATTATGATGAGGCAGCTGGTCGCACGAATGTGTCTCTTAAGGAATTGGATCGATTGCAGCACGCGATCGAAGCGGTAGATGGTTGGTCTTTAAAGCATCGCATCGATGCTGTTCTCGACCGGTTAGGCATGGACCCACTGCAGAATGTTCAGAATCTGTCGGGTGGTTGGCTAAAGCGGGTCGCTATCGCGCGGTCTTTGGTTTTGGCGCCAGATGTCTGGTTTCTAGATGAGCCGACGAACCATTTGGATATTCCAACCATTCAATGGCTAGAAACAGTCATGAAGGATTTTGCCGGCACGTTGATTTTTGTCAGCCACGACCGTGAATTGATGCAGGCAGTTGCAACGTCTGTCGTTGGCATCGATCGTGGCAAGGTCACTCGGTGGGATTGCGATTATCAAACTTTTTTACAAAGGCGCGACCATGAACGTGAAGTGGAGGCGGAACAAAATAAGCTATTCGATCATAAGTTGGCGCAAGAAGAAGTTTGGATTCGTCAAGGCATAAAAGCACGGCGGACGCGCAATGAAGGTCGAGTTAGGGCGCTGGAGAGTCTGCGCCAAGAAAGATCGCAGCGTCGAAATGAAAGAAACCTTCAGCTTGAAATTGGTTCGGCGTCGAAGTCCGGAAAGTTGGTGGTAGAAGCCACGGGCGTCAACAAAGCCTATGACGACAATTCTGTCGTTAAAGATTTCGATCTCATCATTCAGCGGGGCGACCGTATAGGGTTGATAGGCCCCAATGGTGCAGGCAAGTCCACATTGATACGCATGCTGCTGGGTGAAGAAGTACCTGATAGCGGCGAGATAAAATTAGGCACCCGGCTCGATGTTGCCTATTTTGATCAGTCGAGAGAGCAGTTAAACCCAGATCAATCCGTATCGGACTATATTTCTCACGGTCGAGAATTCATCGAGATCGGCGGGAAATCTCTGCATGTCGTCAGCTATCTGAGTAATTTTATGTTCAATGGCGATCAGGCTAGAGCGCCTATTCGAACCTTGTCGGGTGGCGAGCAGAACCGTTTGCTGTTGGCTCGGCTGTTCGCTGAACCCGCCAACTTCTTGTTGCTTGATGAGCCAACCAACGATTTGGATGTAGAGACCCTAGAGCTCTTAGAAGAACGTCTGTCCGAATTTGAGGGTACTGTACTGGTCGTCTCCCACGATCGGAATTTTCTGGATAACGTGATCACCAGTTTGTTGGTTTTTGAAGGCAATGGTTTTATTCAGGAATCCGTCGGGGGCTACAGTGACTGGTTTAGAAGTGCCGGAGGCTTCAATTCGGCCGGCGTTGAAAAGCCCGCAACTGCAGCCGTCAGCGGCAATGACTTTGAAGAGAGCAAAAAGCGCAAAGCCGAGCGACAAAAAGTTGAGCGGGAGTTGAGTAAGCTGCCAGATCAGGTGGAGGCTGCTGAAGCCAGTATCGTGAATTTGCAAGCGAAGATAGCTGTACCCGGTTTTTTCGATCAGCCTGCTAGTCAGCAGCAGCCTGTCATGGACAAGCTTAAGGCCGCTGAAGGAAAAGTTGAAACCTTGATGTCCCGTTGGGAAGCATTGGAAGCAGGGCAGGCTGATCCATCGGGCATTCTGTAGTGCTGCACTAGTACGAACAAGAGTACGGACATTAGTGCTGAATGTGATTCTGAGCAAACAAGAGAGAATTGAATGATTGATCTTTATTACTGGCCCACACCTAACGGCTGGAAGGCATCTATCATGCTCGAAGAGTGTGACCTGGCGTATAAAGTGATGCCGGTTGATATTGGTGGTGGCGATCAATTTACCGCAGAGTTTTTGCGCATCAGTCCAAATAACAGAATGCCGGCAATTGTCGATCATGAACCGATTGGGGGTGGTGAGCCGCTAGCGATTTTTGAGTCGGGTGCAATTCTTGAGTATCTGGCAGACAAGACTGGGCTGTTCTTACCGAAAGATCCAAGAGGTCGTTACGCGGCCTTGCAATGGGTTCACTGGCAGATGGCCAATCTTGGTCCGATGATGGGTAACGCCAACCATTTCAAAAACTATGGCAAGAATATAGCGGATGATCCAAAGCATTTAGAATACGGTACCAAGCGATTTGTGGGTGAAGTAGATCGTCTTTCGGGTGTGATGGATGCGCAGCTTTCTGCAAATGAATATCTCTCCGGTCAGGATTACACAATCGCCGATATGATTACCTGGCCATGGGCGTTCCTGATTGGCCGATTGATCGACGAAGAGATGTGGCAGACCTATCCAAATCTGAAACGCTGGGTGAACCTTGTCGCTGAGCGTCCTAAAGTTCAGATTGGCCGTAAAGTCGGTAGTGAACTCGGCAAGCGAGAGTTGACAGAAGCAGAAGAAAAAGCGCGTCGTGAGTTACTGTTTAACCAAGATAACGACAAGGTCCGGCAGGCGCGAGAAGCCGCGGCGAAAGGCAAAGCATAAAATTACGGCTATGCCGCGATAGGCTGCAATATAGGTTCGGCACTCACAGGTGAAACATCTGCATCAAAGCTAACCATCTCCCACGCGTCAGTTTGTGCTAACAGGGCTCGCGCTAACAGATTGTTGCTGGTGTGGCCGGACTTATAGCCGTCAAATTCACCAATAATGGTGTGACCTGTTAGATATAGATCACCGATAGCGTCAAGCAATTTGTGTTTAACAAACTCATCTTCGTAGCGTAGACCGTCTTGATTCAAAATCGCGTAGTCATCAACCCCGATCGCATTTTCCAGACTCGACCCCAAACATTTGTTCATGGCCTGTGCATGGTCCAAATCTCTGGTTAACCCAAATGTCCGCGCTCGACTGACATCATCAACAAATGAAGTTTCCGAAAAATCGAGGCAGGTGTGTTTAGGATAGCGATTGTAAACATGGTGATCGTAAACAAAGGTGTAACCGGCTTTGAATCCGTTGAATGGCAATAGCCTAGCGGTCGCATCGCCGTCTGAGACTTCCACCGGTGAAAGAATACGGATCAACTGTTTGCTGGCTTTCAACTCTTGGATGCCAGCGTTGCGAATCAAATAGATGAAGGGTGCTGCACTGCCATCCATGATGGGGATTTCTTCGCTATCAACTTCCACAAATAGGTTGTCAATGCCCATTGACCATAAGGCTGCCATCAGATGTTCAACGCAAGAAACAGTGACGCCATTCTGGCTTAGGCTAGTGGACAAGGTGGTGTTCGAAACATTGTTGGCGTTGGCGAAGATAGTGGGTAGGCCGTCGATATCTGTACGAACAAAAACAATACCGGTGTCGATGGGTGCAGGTCTGAAGGTTAACTGTACTTTGTCAGCTGTATGAACGCCGATGCCCACGGTGGAGATGTGTTGTTGGATGGTTCTTTGTTTCACTTGGTTCTCATAAGCACTCGCCAGATTGGTGCGCACTATAGCCCCAATTAGCGTGAAAATGAAGATAATGTGAAGAAAAAGTGAACCTGTTTTACGAGCTGTCGGTGGTCGCTATCAAAACGTTGCGTGCCTCAAGGTCCTCTCTCAAGGTACGAGATGCCATATAGTAGTGAATCGCAGACCAGAAATTACCGCCAACGGCGAGTATGAACAACGAGTATCTGATGGACATTTCTCCATATTCTGGCTTGAGGTAGTCACTGAGTGCGCCAGCCGCGACCGGACCTAGACCGAGGCCGATTAGATTCAGTACGAAGAGCAAGATCGCGGAGGCCAATGCACGCATGGCCGGTGTCACTAGGCTCTGGGTCATTGCGAATGTGGGTCCTAAATACATTGGCCCCAAAATATAGCCGGGAATCGCTAGAATCAGCGCCATGATGGGGTCATCGGTCATATAAAACATGACCGCAAAAGGTACGGAGAGTAGCGTTGCTATGCCGGGGATGCCCATATACCAGCGTTTATCCTTACTACCGTAGCGGTCTCCGAGGTAGCCACCCAAAAACGTACCAATCATGCCCGTCAGGCCGATCAGGAAAAGGTAGGTCGCGGTTTCCTTAAGCGAAAAGCCATGCACCCGAATAAAGAAGGACGGTAAAAATAGCGCAACACCGTAGCCGACAAACGCGTGTAAGGCACCAGCGAACGACAAGTGTCGAAATGAGCGTAGTCCCCACATAAACTTAATGACGTCCCCGAGCGGCATGCTGTCATTGGTCTTGGGTGGGCTCTGCGCTGGAACTGCCGCAAGTGCTTCCTTGGGTAGTGTCTCGGGTAGTGCCTCAGGTATTGGGTCGGAAAAACCTCTGGGCGGCTCTCGCATTGTGAAATACACCACGACTGACAAAATAACGCCGGGGATACCCACCAGGTAGAAAGCGTTTCGCCAGCCATATTCTGCACCGATCCATCCACCTGCAAGGGTTCCAATAGCACCGCCAATTGGGATGCCCAGAGAATAGATCGACAGCGCTGTGGCGCGTTTTTCCGGTGGGAAATAATCTGAGATCATAGAGTGAATAGGCGGCGAACAGCCTGCCTCGCCGATGCCTACCCCAATCCTGGCCAGCAACAAGCCGCTAAAGCCCTTTGCTGTGCCAGTGAACATAGTCATCATAGACCAAATCACTAGTGCCATAGCGACGATGTTCTTGCGAACGCCGACGTCTGCCCAGCGGGCGATAGGGATGCCAGCGAAGGTATAAAAAATGGCAAAAGCGATACCGCCCAGCAGTCCGAGTTGCGTGTCGGAAAGATCAATGTCGGCGCGGATGGGTTCGATCAGGATGGAGAATATTTGGCGATCGATGAAATTGACAACATACACCACGAGCATCAGAGAGAGTACGTAGGTTCTGTATCCCGGTGTGACGCTGAACTTTTCAGACTTTGGCAAATTTATTCCGCCTTTTTTTCATCAAATATGCCATTGGTAGGTTGAATTTACTATCGAAATAAGTAATTCTACTTTAGTAGACTCAAGTGCAGCGTTGACCTAATAGCTACCCCAACGAAGCCATTAGCATGAATGAGCCAAGATGAACGCACCAAGATGAACCAGCAAAAGCAAACGCCCGGCGAATTGGATTCAAAGAGCGAAAAGTATCCTTTACGGACTCAACGTAAGGTTGCCACTCGTTTGCGCATCGTTTCTTCTGCTTTGCACCTCGCCGGTATACATGGTGCGGCGAATGTCACCATGGCGATGGTTGCTGACTCAGCTGATGTTCATGTCACCACACTTTTTACCCACTTCACGTCAAAAGCTGAACTTTTCTCTGGCATCAGTGAGCCCGCGATTGATGCGCTAACCAAGCGCATTGCGGAAGCACAGGGCACGGTGCCCTTTTTTGCTTTTGTCAAAACCATACAAGAAGAATTTGCCACGGTGATGGTGAAAAAAGGGCAGGAAGTAGTCGATCACTCCCTGTTTCTGAGAACCCAGGTTGAGTTACTACCTGCCTGGATTGACTATGAAAAGTCACAAGTCAGCCTGATGGCTGAGTACCTGCGACACGATTATGAAATATCTGAATTAGAAGCAATGTTGTTTGCGGGCATGATCGTGTCAGCCAATATTCATTGCTTTGATTTATGGTTGTCCAATCCTGAAGCCAATAATCTAGAGCAGCTAGCACGTCGCAACATCAATGAGATCGAAGAAATTTTTCATCGAGCACGAGCTTGAGATGAAATTCGTTATGAATATTAATAGGGGGAAGTATGGGTGTAAGAGAAGAAGGGAAGAACCGTCGTAGGGATCGTATTACCGCAGCTGCAAGATCCTTGATTCAATCCGGAGACTCTGGCTTTAGAATGCGGGCGCTAGCAGAGGAGGCAGGAGTCAGCATCGCGACGCCTTACAATTTGTTTGGCTCCAAGCAGGCCATTCTAACGGCAGTCATGGATGCAGATCTGTCGCGGTTCAAACAGACCTTGGCAATGCAGCGTGTCGATAGCCTGGCAATGTTCAGTAAAACGGTGGCCATCACCCGTGAACTTATCGACCTTGATCCACAGTTTTATCGCAATGTGATGCTGACCACTAACACCCGTGTACCTGATGTAGATCGCACACGATTGATGCACTGGAAACAGCTTATAGAGAATGCTACTGCGGACGGTTTTCTGCTGACGTTTACCGAACCATTGGAATTGGCGATTCATTTACGCCAGATGTTTTCATCAGCGTTTCTGCGTTGGGCTAAAGACGAAATCTCTACCCGTGAAGCAGAAGCTCAGGTGAAGTACGCCATCACGTTGGCACTGGCAGGCGTGGCTACGCCGGTATCAAGGCAGAGACTGCAATCGAACCTACGGACCTATCAGGAAACTCTGAGAACCATTCGGATGAATAAGATCAGCTTGTCCGAGAAGTCTTTGCGCAGTTCTATTTCTCGTGAAGCAGCAGCCATGCAGCACTAACAATAGCAATAACTGAGGGTCAGTTATGAGTTCAGCAGATCAACTATCCGTACCTTTGTCCGTACCTTTGTCCGTACCTTTGTCCGTACCTTTGTCCGTACCTTTGTCCGTACAACGACAGTCCATATTTCCCATAGAAGGCGATGACTGGGCTTCGATTGCTGCAAGGGAGTTGTCAGATATTGCTACCGAGGAGGCAGTGTCTCAATTGCAAAGTTGGAACCTACACGTCTTTATGCGCCGGGTTGCCGGCAAAGATAGCCATCAGCAATTGAGTTCGGTTTTGCCCAGCGATGTGATTTTTCTGGAACCACCCTTAGCAGTCTAGTGAGCGCAAAAATCAAACATGCAGAAGTCACTGCGGCCCACGAGGGAATTGCTGAGATGAGCGTGTGCATAGAGTTTGATAATGGCGGACTCACAGAGGTGACGTTAGATGCGATGGCGGTTGATGCGCTAATGACCAGCGCAGGCGCATCGTCAGTGGAAGAGTTACACGGTGTTAGCTGGGAGCAGGTGAGGGATGCGTTAACTGTTTCCTACAATCGATTTTAAAGGAGTGAAGCAATGCTCGACGTATTGATCAAGAATGGCCGGATTGTTGATGGCTCAGGAAGGCCAGGTTATCTGGGTGATGTTGCTATCAAAGATGGGCGCATTGTTAAGACTGGTAATGTGCAGGAAGAGGCGACTACAACAATAGAAGCATCTGGCAAGACCGTCGCACCAGGGTTCATTGACCCACATACGCACTTTGACGCGCAGTTGCTCTGGGACGGTTGCGCTAAACCCGCTATGGAGCATGGCATCACAACCATTGTACCGGGTAATTGTTCGCTTTCGCTTGCCCCCCTGAAAGCTGAGCACAGACCAAAATTGGTGGGTATGTTTAACCAAATTGAAGAAATGCCGATTCGCGCTTTCGAAGAGGGTATCGAGTGGACCTGGCAGACGTTTCCAGAATTTGTGACTCGAATTAAGCAAGGTCTTGCGATTAACGTTGCGCCACTCGTTGGACACTCGGTCTTGCGTCTGTGGGTGATGGGTGATGCCGCCATGGAGCGCACAGCGACGGATCAGGAATTAGATGATATGAAAGCATTGCTTCGTGAATGTCTGGAAGCGGGCGCGATCGGATTGTCGACCAGCTTTGTTGATATGGATGAAAAGCTGCAACCGGTTCCGAGTCGTTATGCAGCAGCTTCCGAAGTCGACGGATTGGCAGAAGTTTTGGGTGAGTACGGTCGGATCTTGCAGATCGTCAATGAGTTTTATGATGCCGATTTGACCATTGCACGGATTGATCAGCTTGCGGACATTTCTTTAAAACACAAAATCACGACGACTTTCTCGCCGTTATTTGTCAACAATACTGAGATCGCTGCCGTTGAAAAAATCATGAAGCGGGTAGATGAACAATTTGCCAGAGGGGCGCAGGTTTGGCCTCAAGTGCAAACTCGTCCAATCGATATCAGTTTCAGTTTTGCGGTACCTAGTCTCCTGTTTATTCGTTTGCCGAGCTGGTACGGCATCATGCGGTTTGGCTCTCATGATGAAATTGTCGCAGCATTTGAAGATCAAGAAAAGCGTCAGCAACTCACTGCAGCGGCGGCGGCAATGGGCCCATTGTGGGACAGGCTGGTGTTGCGTCAGGTTAACAGTGCGGAAAATCAAAAATTGGTCGGTAAAACCCTCGCTGATATTGCGGCCATTCGAAACTGCACTGCGCTGGATGCGATGATCGATCTGTCGCTAGAGGAAGATCTCGATGCGCACTTTCTTGCTGGAAATATGGGCCACAATGATGACGGTAAAGTTGGTGCTTTACTGGATAATCCTAACGTCCACATTGGCGCTAGTGACGGCGGTGCCCATATTCTGTCTTTTTCGACCTACGGTGATACTGGTTATCTGCTTGCGCGATTTGTCCGTGAAGCCGGGTTGATGAGCATAGAATCTGCCGTTAAAAAGATCACTCACGACACGGCGAACATCTGGGGTATTCCTGAACGAGGCTTACTCAAGCCAGGCTATGTTGCGGACGTCACGATCTTTGACGCAAGCACCATTGACCGCGGTCATGAATACTATGTGCAGGACGTCCCCGGTGAGGGTAGCCGTTACGTCCGAGATGCCGTGGGCGTTGAAACGGTGTTGGTCGCAGGCCACGTCGCTTATAGCGTGTCCGGTGGTTATAGCGAGACGCCTCGAGGTACCGTGTTACCCGGAGCAATAGTCTGATGAGCATCCACTCAAGGCGTGTCGCCACGAACGGTATTGAGTTAAAAATTGCCGAGCAGGGTGAGGGGCCGTTGGTGTTGCTGTTGCATGGTTTTCCCGAGTCCTGGTACTCATGGCGTCATCAGTTTGAACCGATAGCGAAGGCTGGGTTTAAGTGCGTCGCGCCAGACATGCGTGGCTATGGCGACAGCGATGCACCAGACGATATTGGCGCCTACAACCAGGTTGAAGTGGTCAATGATATTGCCGGGCTAGTCCCAGCCCTCGGTTATGAGACTGCTATTGTGATTGGCCACGACTGGGGTGCACCCACGGCCTGGAGTTGCGCCAAAAATCATCCTGATGTGTTTACCGCCGTAGGTGCTCTGTCGGTGCCATTTTCACCGCGACCAGAGTCGCCACCGCTTGATACGCTTAAAGCAATATTCAAAGATATGTTCTTCTACCAGCTCTATTTTCAGACGCCAGGCGTCGCTGAAACGGAGCTTGAGCGCGATGTAGAAGTGGCCTTAAGAAAGTTTCTTCACCTGGCTTCGGGTGATGCTGACCTTAGTGGTATGACACCCAAGACCGCCGATGCAGATTTACTTTCCGATCTACCCGATCCAGGTCAATTGGGTGACTGGTGTTCAGCTGAAGATCTCGCCTATTACGTTGCGCAGTTTGAAAAGAGCGGCTTTCGTGGTCCTTTAAGTTATTACCGTAACCATAATGAAACTTGGTCAATGACCATCGATACGCCGACGACGATTGAGCAACCGGCCATGTTTATGGCGGGAGATAAAGATGGTGTCATTGTGATGGCTGCGGAGGCACTAAAGACCATGCCGAATTACGTCAAAGATTTGCGCATCAATGAATTGATTCCTGGCGCTGGTCATTGGACTCAACAAGAAGCACCAGAAGCGGTGAACGAAGGCATTTTAAGATTCTTGAAAGACGTCAGCTAAAGGAGAGACACAGCTTTGTCAGAAAATATAGCAGTCATTGGAGCGGGAATATGCGGTCTTTGTTCGGCGCTGGCGTTATCTAGAAAAGGCAATCAAGTCACGCTTTATGAGCGGGACGTACCGCCACCTGAAGGGGGTGCAAATGAGGCCTTCTTCGAATGGAAGCGGCGTGGCGCTGCACAATTCCGCCATCCTCACGCTTTTCTTGGGTTGATGTGCAACATTCTGCAGGATAACTATCCAGATTTGGTCGAAGAATTTTGGCAGGCTGGTGCCCGTAAAGTCACATTTGCTGAGATGGTGCCGCCTGAACTCAACGATCAGTATCAACCACAGCCAGAGGATGACAAGCTCTGGATGCTGATGTGTCGTCGCGCCACGATTGAAACAGTTCTACGGCGCTATGTGATGCGGCAGCCGAATATCAAGATCAATGATCAGGCGAATGTCGTTAGTGCTAAGTTTTCGGACGTTGGCGGCAAACCAGCGATCACCGGTATCGAGGTCGTTCAGGATGGCGAGCGCCGTGTCGTGAATACGGACGTGGTGATAGACGCGGGTGGGCGTACCAGTCAATTTCGCCATTGGTTCAAAGATATTGGACTCACTGTCCGTGAAGAAGACGATGATGCTGAAATTGTTTATTACACGCGCCACTATAAGTTACTGCCTGGCGTCCAAGAGCCGTCTCGGCATGAGCGAGATCGATCTGCCGGTGATCTGGGGTACATGAAATATGGTGTATTTCCAGGCGACGATGGTCAGTTTGCCGTCATTATTTGTGTGCCTGATGGCGAGACAGAACTACGCGAGGCGATTAAGAGTGGTGAAACTTACGATGAAATTTGTCGTGCGATTCCGGGGATCAATAACTGGATGGCGGTCGACAAGGCAGAGGCGACAACCGCCTCCTTCGGCTTCGCTGATATTCATGCCGTCTGGCGTCACTATGTAGAAGACGGTGAACCGCTGGTGCTGAATTATTTTGCGGTCGGCGATGCTCAGGTACGAACAAACCCTCTGTACGGTCGCGGCTGCAGCACCGGCACTCTGCATGCGCATTTGTTGGCAGACGTTTTTAGCCGTACGTCCGATGCACGCGAACGAGCGATTTTGTTCGATCAGCATACGGAAGACGAGATGCGGCCTATTTTTAAAACGAGTCTCGCCGAGGACAAGCGTGGCATTAAGCGAGCGTCAGCGCTCCTCGACGGGCAAACGTTGGAGCAGGCGACGACCTTTAAGAAGTATTTGGCGCTCGCGTTTGGCGATGCCATCGCAGCAGCCTCTAGAGCAGAATTGCATGTTTTTCGAGGCGTAATGAAAACCTTCAATCTGCTTGAGAAACCGGGCGAATTTTTAAACAACTGGCGCATTCGACTGACGATTATGCGGTATATGTTCCGCGGTAGAAAACGCAACGCGCCAACGCGCCTACAAAGTGGCCCTAGCCGAGACGAAATGATCACGTTGTTATCTCAGCCACAAAGCCCGTCGGAGCAAGCCGCCTAAAGTGCCATTCCGCTGAATGAGTGGGTATTATGGCTTTTGAAGTTTTGATAGAAGGAAGATATGTCGCAAGAGGGAAAGGCGCTCGTCATTAGTACCGGTGGCACCATCGATAAAGTCTATTTCGATGCTAAAAGCGATTACGAGGTCGGCGAATCGGTTGTAGGTGAACTGTTGCAGCAAGCGCATGTGCATCTGCCTTATGAACTCGTTCCTTTAATGCGAAAAGACAGTCTCGAACTTAATGATGAAGATAGAGCACTCATCCGCAGTACTATCCTTGCCACCGACTATCGAAACATCGTTGTGACGCACGGTACAGATACGATGACCGACACCGCTAAAGTGTTAGCGGATATTCAGGATAAGACCATTGTTCTGACTGGTGCTCTGGCACCTGGCCGATTTGCGCAATCAGATGCCACATTTAATGTAGGCATGGCTTTCGCCGCTGTCCAAACACTGCCTGCTGGGGTCTATATTGTGATGAACGGGCAAGTCTTTAATGGTCTTAATGTGAAGAAAGACCGTGGTCAAAACCGTTTTCTCTCGACGCTCGATTAGTATGACGAGCGGCTGGCAGGTAACTCGCGAACAGGATCCCGATCTTGTTGTGGTGACATTTTTACCCCCTTTCACGGTTGATCATATCGACCAAGCAGAGAAAGAATTGGTTGAGGTTGAATCAGTTCGGCTTTTGAGTTTCGTGGAGTGTGTGGGTTTCTCACCTACGACCACAGAGTTGCTTGATATCGCCAAGAAGTCGGTGGAATGGAACATTAGCAATCAAACCCGAATTGCCTGGCTCGCTGGTTCACAAGCGGCTGCTGGGCTGCTGAGAATTATCACGTCGAGGTTTAGCGATCGGGAGTTGAAAGTTTTCCTCAGTGACACGGAAGCACGAGCCTGGTTGGCGGGCGATCATCGAGCCACCCTGGATGTCGTAGGGCAGAGTAAGCATTTGGCTGTTAGATTGCGCGGTACGATCAATCTAGATGACGTTATGCAAAAGCAACTCGAGGTTCGTCGTGATATTGACTACGATCCTGCAAGGCCGTTGCTATGGGATTTAAGAGAATCGAGGTTCACAGAGTCTCTGGCAGAAGTGCAGCATCTAGCACGGCTAGTCGCGGGTAATCACAATAGTGACCGTCAGGGTCATAAAAGCGCGGTGCTGGTTGATTCACATTTAATGGACTTGTTGATCCGCGAAATGGCGAAAGCGAGTGACTGGCCTGGTGTCGATATCGTGGTGTTTCGATCCTATAAAGAAGCCGTAGCTTGGCTCTCGCGAGAAGGCGAGTTGGAATGAGCTTCTGATTTGCGCGGGCAACCGCTTTGCTCAGCGTGATTGTAAAACTGTTGCTCCTCAGCTTAGCTAATAAGTGTGCCACCTAGCCCATTCAGGCTGAGTTTTTTGGTGATCGCTGCGACCACCGTATGTTGTGCCAACTCGGTCGTCACTTTGAGATAGGATTCCTGCTTATCTAGATCCAATATTTCGTTAAGCACTTCGGCTTCGTTGAGAATCCAGTTCAGCTGTTCGGGCAATCCGCTTAATACCGAGTTGAGTGCAAAATCGGAATAGGCGGTTCGCACCCGATTCTGATTCGCTTGTTCAAACACATGAAAACGGTAGATCATGGGTTTCTCCGATGGTTTATACAGCCATTTTTGCTTTTATGGCTTGATGGCATTGGTAATCGTTAAGTGAAAAATCACTCATCACAAAGTCGTCTATTTCTGCTTGCTGCCTGTCTGCGATTTCCAGCTGCGGGAGTGGGAACGGCTCCCGACTGAGCTGTTCATTGCACTGGGCAACAGCATCAAGATAGATGTGCGCGTCACCCATGGTATGGATGAGTTCACCGGGTTCAAGATTGGTAATTTTTGCAATCATATGAAGCAGCAGGGCATAGCTTGCGATGTTCAGTGGAACACCAAGAAACATATCCGCTGATCGTTGGTACATCTGCAAGGACAACTTGCCATTGGCGACATAGAACTGGAAAAAGCTATGGCAGGGCGGTAGCGCAACATCGTTAACATCAGCTTCGCCTGGGTTCCATGCGTTGACAATGATGCGTCGCGAATCGGGGTTACTGCGAATCAAATCAATTGCGCCCTGGAGCTGATCAACCTGCCTGCCATCGGCACTACGCCAGTGGCGCCATTGTTGGCCGTATACGCGCCCCATATCTCCGTCGTTAGTATCAAGACCTTGGCGCTTTAGGTAATCCTCGTAGTTCAGGTCCCAAAGTTTGTTATGGGCATAAATCTTTTTTAGATCATGAATGCTACCTGAGCCTGAAACAAACCAGAGCAGTTCAGATACCATCGATTTCCACACAAGCTTCTTGGTGGTGACCGCGGGGAATCCGTCTGCCAGATTGTACCGGGCGTTTAGACCGAAGCAGGAAATTGTACCAACGCCTGTTCTGTCAGACCGCTCCACGCCGTGTTCGAGTATCTGCCGGAGTTGATTTAGATAGGTGTGCATTTCGATATTAGCCTATCCGCATTTGGAATCGCCGCATGAAAGACAAGTCAGGCAGCCATCCATTAATACCGCAGCCTGGGTACTACACTTTTTGCAAAGCTGTGCACCCGGCGGATATCCAGCGACTTCAGCCGGGTCTTCTGCGTTCGCAGCAGGCTGTGCAAGCGCTGCTCGCTTTTCATCGATCATCGCCTGATGCGCTTCGCTCAGCTCTTCAGTTTTGATAAGCCCGCATTTGATCATGTGGGTTTCCAGCACTTCGCCAATCTCGGCGACCAGCGATGGCATAAATCTGCCGCCACGTTTGAAGTAGCCACCCTGAGGGTCGAAGACCTGCTTGAGTTCGTCGACCATAAACGTTGCATCGCCACCCTTACGAAACACAGCGCTGATGACGCGTGTCAATGCAAGCACCCACTGAAAATGCTCCATATTCTTTGAGTTAATGAACACTTCAAATGGATATTCCTGCTCATGCTCGGTACCAGTGTTCAGTACGATGTTGTTCACAGTGATATAAAGAGCGTGATCGCTGAGCGGTGTTTTGATTTTATAGGTATAGCCTTTGAGTTCTTCCGGTCGCACGATTTCCTCGTGCATGACCTCGCGTGGGTCGGCTTTCTCTTGAGCCTCTTCATCTTTCTTGAGGCTGTAGCCCACTATTTTTTGATTGATTTTGATTGTCATAATATTGTCCTCACGAACCCGTCAAAGGGATCGACTAGAATTTTCCGTAATAACCTTCTTTTAAGGCGTCAAATAGATTGGCGGCTGAATGTAATTCGCCGTCGTATTCAATTTCTTCATTGCCTTTAACATCTACCTTGGTGCCATCCTCAAGGGTGAACTGATAGATGGTTTTTTCTAGATCAGAATCCTTTACTAGCACTCCCTGAAATGCTTCTGGATTGAAGCGGAAAGTGGTGCAGCCTTTCAGACCTTGCTCGTAAGCGTAGAGGTAAATGTCCTTGAACTCTTCGAAGGGATAGTCCGTGGGTACATTGGCCGTTTTTGAAATCGACGAATCAATCCATTTTTGTGACGCGGCCTGAATGTCTACATGGTTAATAGGGCTGATGTCATCAGCCGTCTTGAAGTACGAAGGCAATTTGCATGCTTCATCATCCACGTAAGGTGCTGCATCGGGATTAATCATCGATCGATAAGCCAATAGCTCGAAAGAAAAGACATCGACTTTCTCTTTAGATTTCTTACCTTCACGAATCACATTACGAGAATAGTGGTGTGCAAAACTGGGCTCGATACCATTACTGGCATTATTGGCCAGTGATAGGGAAATTGTACCGGTCGGTGCTATGGAGCTATGGTGCGTAAATCGACAGCCAACCTCGGCCATTTCGGCCACTAGCTCTGGTGCGACGGTGGCAATTTTTTGCATATAGCGACTGTATTTAGAATGCAGTACTTTGCCCTTTATCGTGTCACCCAGTTTGTAGCCATCTTCGCTCAGTTCTGGGCGCTGGCGTAGCATGGCACCCGTCACTTCAAATGCTTCCTCCATGATGGGCGCAGCACCCTTTTCTTTGGCGAGTTCGACGCCAGTCTGCCAGCCAACCAGGGCAAGTTCCTTGGTTACTTCTTCGGTAAACGCAACGGAGCTTTCATCGCCATAGGACATACCCATCATGGTGATTGACGAGCCCAGACCTAAATAACCCATTCCGTGTCGACGCTTGCGCACAATCTCTTCCCTTTGTTGTGGAAGAGGCAAGCCGTTGATTTCAACTACGTTATCGAGCATGCGGGTGAAGACCGCGACAACTTCACGAAACTCATCCCAATTGAAGCGAGCTTTTGCGGTGAAAGGGTCTTGGATAAAACGGCACAGATTGACGGAGCCGAGGAGGCAACTACCGTAAGGTGGCAATGGTTGCTCGCCGCAAGGGTTGGTGGCGCGAATGTTCTCGCAATACCAATTGTTATTCATCTGGTTGACCTTATCGATCAGAATAAAGCCCGGTTCAGCAAAGTCGTAGGTGGAGGCCATGATCATGTCCCAAAGGCGTTTGGCGCGAATGGTTTTGGTGATTCGACACGCGACCAAGCCAGCTTCGTTGGAGACATACTTGTCTTTTACTGGGAATTCACGCCATAGGACCTTGCTGACATCATTCAAATCGATATCGTCCGTTTCGACTTCGTCTGGTGTCATCGGAAAGCTAAGGGGCCAATCTTCATCTTGCTTCACGGCTTCCATAAACTCTTCGGTGATCAGCAATGACAAATTGAATTGGCGCAAGCGGCCATCTTCACGTTTGGCGAGGATAAACTCAGTCACATCTGGATGACCAATATCAAAGGTTGCCATTTGTGCGCCACGCCGGCCGCCGGCCGATGAAACGGTGAAGCAGGTCTTGTCATAGATATCCATAAAGGACAGGGGGCCGGATGTGTAGGCGCCGGCACCTGTTACATAGGCGCCTTTAGGCCGCAGCGTAGAAAACTCATAGCCAATGCCGCAACCGGCTTTCAATGTCAGTCCAGCTTCTACATTTTTATGCAGAATATCCTCCATCGAGTCGAGGATGATGCCGGAGACGGTGCAGTTAATCGTAGAAGTTGCCGGCTTATGTTCTTGTGCACCGGCATTCGAAATGATTCTTCCCGCAGGGATGACTCCGTGACGCAGCGCCCAAAGGAATTTTTCCTCCCATGGCTTGCGCTTATCCTTAGCCTCTACCGCTGCTAGCGATCTGGCTACGCGTTGGTAGGTGCCGTCCATGTCCACGTCAACCGATTCGCCTTGTTTGGTCTTGAGGCAATATTTGCTGTCCCAGATATCGAGAGATGTTTCTTGAAATGTGATGTCACTAACCGACTTAGGTATTGATGACAGTTTCGTTTTTGAAGCCGTAGAGTCCATGTTTGTTCCTGTGGTGGAGCCGTCTTATTCTTATTGGTTTTAAGCGCCAAATAGCCTTAATAGTTGAGCATAATGGTACGCGTTTTAGCCGTGGTTCGTGAGGCATAAGTCTGTGTGCACGCTGTGGATAAGATGTCCAAAAGCAGCATTTTTACAGTTTCTTTACCTTGCGATTACGCGCTGGTAAAAAGCGTCGTGACCCCGGCAGTGACAACATATAGTGCCGCACGAGCTTCACAGGCACAACATGTAGACAATTCAAAATATCTATGGAAACGGCAAGATTAATTGAATCTGGGGTCAAGTCTAGAATACGACGAGCAAAAATAGGTGCGAGAATTGAGCTGAAAGCACCGATGGGCGGGCCTTGGAAGACGCTGCCCTAAATTGACGCGTTCGGGTAGTTATTGCGGCGGGTAAACGTGAAATATTTTCATAACCTGACCCCATTCGGTCATAGAAAGTAGATGAGTCGTTTGTCAGTGAGCTAGAAGGTCAATTGGTTGACTGTTTAGCTGGGGTATTCTCTCTCAATACGGAGTCGGTCTTCGATCTGGAGTAATGCGCGCGTGATTCTTGGATGCTTCATGTGCGTTTCTAGGAAGCAAAATTCGACCCGAGTGCAATAGAGCCCATTGTCGAGGTGTTCACACTCAACAACCACGGCATTAATCTCGTCGAGCTCCATATCCCACACCCTGAGATCAAGCACGAGCTTTTCATCTATCCTGAATGCTTGATCGCTGCCGAACTGCAATCCTGACTGGCTGTAGTCCAGGCAATCGACAGTAGGGTTCAGTTTGAGGAAACCGACGATGCCTCGACGGGCGACTTTCAACTCTAGATTCAACTCTGGGCCTAATCCTGGGTTTAACTCTGTGTGAGGCGCGTTTCTGCGTTTATCCAGCATTGGTCACTTCTCGACCAACGCATGGCTATTCGAACACATAGCCAATGATTCGTTCAACCATTAGTTGCGCTGTATCTTGATGTTTGGGAAGGGCATTGGCATTGTTCACACACAGAAAAATAAACCCAAGGAAACGCTACCATGCATCCCACCACACTCGCCGAAAAGTTCTCTGCCAAGCCAGCCTATATCATGGCTGCTAGCGGCTATACCGTGAGCTTTGCCGATCTCGAAGCTGGTTCCAATCAAGGTGCTCAGCTGTTTCGATCCCTGGGTTTGAAGCGCGGCGACCACATTGCTATTTTGCTCGAGAATCATCCCTTATTCCTACAAATCTGCCTGGCTGCGTTGCGTTCGGGCATCTATTTCACGGCCATCAGTTATCGGCTCCAGGAAGCTGAAGTCGAATACATCGTGACGGACTGCCAGGCTAAGGTTTTTATCACCTCGAAGGATCGGCAAAGCGTCGTGGACAATTTGGTCGGAAAGATGCCGAATGTGATTCACTCTTACATGTTGGACGGTGTCGTCGCTGGCTTCGATAGTTGGGAGGAAACTCTTGCAGCACAACCCAATACACCCATTGCCGACGAATGTACGGGCGCATCGATGCTGTATTCCTCCGGCACCACAGGACGGCCGAAGGGCGTTTTGAAACCACTGCCAGAGGGAGAATTTGGCGCCGAAGATGGCCCCGATCTGTTCACCATGCTGTACGGCGCTACCCAAGACACTATTTATCTGACACCGGCACCGCTCTATCACGCGGCGCCTCTGGCTTTCACAATGGGCTTTATGCTCGGTGGTATGACCTGCATCATCATGGAACATTTCGAGGCTGAGGCTGCTTTAGCGACGATCGAGAAGTACCGGGTCACTCATAGCCAATGGGTCCCGACCATGTTCGTCCGAATGCTCAAGCTAGATGACGAAGATCGGCTTAAGCACGATGTATCCAGCCTAGAATGCGCCATTCACGCCGCTGCACCATGTCCCATCAAAATAAAGGAACAAATGATTGAGTGGTGGGGAGAGATCATTCATGAATACTATGCCGGCACCGAAGGGAATGGTTTTGTGGCCATCAACTCGGAGCAGTGGCTGGCGCACAAAGGATCAGTTGGCCTCGCGCTGACAGCAAAAATGCATATTGTCAGTGATGCCGGGGAGGAAGTTGCTGCCGGTGAAGTCGGGACGATCTATTTCGAAGGCGGTGGAGAGTTTGAATACTACAATGATTCAGAAAAGACCAATGAATCCAGGCACGCGCAGGGTTGGAGCACGCTCGGAGATGTTGGCTATGTGGATGAAGACGGTTTCCTTTATTTAACCGACCGCAAGAGCTTTATGATTATTTCTGGCGGGGTGAACATCTATCCTCAAGAAGCCGAGAATGTGCTGGTTAATCATCCCAGGGTAATGGATGTGGCGGTATTTGGCGTGCCTAATGAAGATTTCGGTGAAGAGGTGAAGGCGGTAGTGCAGCCAAAGGATTTCGCTGACGCCGGGCCGGAATTAGCGGCGGAATTGATCGAGTATTGTCGAGAGCACATTGCCCATATCAAATGTCCCCGTAGCGTCGACTTTGATGAAGAATTGCCTAGGCATCCGACAGGCAAACTTTACAAGCGGCTACTAAAAGATCGTTATTGGGCCGATCATAAGGGCTGATCACAGTAAAAGATCAGTTAAGAGATGTCTGCTAGTGCGTTCAGCGCCCGGCTATAAAGGTTCTTTTTACTGGTCATAACGACTTCCATGTAATCAACGGTCGCTTCGATGCTCTCATCGAAGCTGAGTCGTTCTAGCAGTTCGAGTCCGAGGGCTGGGAACATTTTTAACTCGTCGACGAGTCGTGCTCGAGTAAACAAAAACTCAACTACGGTTTTGATGACGGCTTCATCGCTATCGGAAACGTCTTCGATGACGGCGCTTATTCGCTCAAAGGTTGATACCAGGGATTTGCGCTGATCATGGAGTAGGGCGTGACACTCGTCCATCCGATCCATCATTAACAGTCGAAGCGCCTGCTGAATCAGCTCGATGTAAGCATCTTGGACTTGCTCGATGTTTTGTTTGAGTTCCAATCGCAGCGCTGGGCCTCTAGGCGTGCTGCGAGGCTCCAACATGGCGTCAATGATATCTAGCGTACGGTTGATTTTGGCGCGCATTTAACATTACTTCAAGCCATCTTAAGTCGCTATTATGATTCAGAACGGAGCAAATTGGCAGGGCTGTACTGATCGGTCAAACTGCGTTTTTCTGTGTCCCAGTCGATATCCCGTCGCATGAACTGCGGAAATACCTCAACGTCCACGCCATAGTTCTGAAGTCTTGCGCTTAATTTTTTCGCCCGACTTCGCAGTACAAAATCGCTGGGTAAAGCTTCGCTACTGGAAATGATGACGCGATTGCCGGTATTCGGCATCTTGAAGTTGAAAAACGGCCCGAATACTTCGCTGTAAGTAACGGATTCGTGGTCGTAGAGATCGCTGGTGGAGAAGGTGTTGGCAATGAGAATGCCAGGCCCCGTCAACAGAGTTTTGGTTTCTTCCAAATATTCTTTTGTCATTAGATGCTCAGGGATGTAGTCCCCGGTGAACGCATCGAGAATGATCATGTCATAGCGTTTGCCCTGAAGGCCGGCTCGCTTAGTGAAAACCCGAGCGTCTGCTGGGTGTACCTTCAAATGCCCGTTTTCAGCGAAGTTAAAGAAACGTTTTGCAACCTTAATCACGGCCTCATCAATCTCGACCACATCAATAAAGGCATCGGGGTACATTTCGTTTAATGCCACCGGAATGGAGCCGCCGCCCAGGCCAATGATCAGTATTTTCTCGGGCTCAGTGCTGAGTAGTAGTCCCGCAAGTGTCATGCGTACGTAGGGGAAGACGAGCTTTTTGGGATCGTTTAGGTCCATGCAAGTCTGATTTCGGTCGCCGCGTTTAACGGTAAAAACCAGACATCGCCGGCCATAAGATTCTTTTACAACGATATTGCGATAGATCGATTTTTCTTTGTGAATATCCTCAGCCTGGGCCAAGTTCGTGACGCCAAGACTTGTTAAACCTAGCGCAGCGAAAAGTCCCATCAGTATCCAACGCCGCATTCGTTGTCGCATTTTTTCAGTCCCAGCCATCAAAATAGTCATCTGATCAATCCTCTTGAGATGGCGAGAGGTAACGGCTGGCAAAAATGGCGATCAGCCCGGCAGAAAGTAGGACACCCACCATGGTAAACAGGATTTGATTGACCTCAAACCAGAGGACCAGGTAGAAGGAGGTTGCAAGGGTGCCGAGGGCACTGCCAAGAGTCGAGACAAAATAGAGTCCACCCGCGATGCGCCCACTCTCATGGGCATTCTCGACCAGCAACCGCACAGAGTAAGGTGCGATCATGCCAAGAATCACGGTGGGGACGAAAAAGAGAAACATGCTGGCGACCAGTGAACCATAGCGTGGATCTTCTAAGCGCAGAAATACCGCATCCATCATGTATTCGCCAAAAAAGATGGTCGGTAACAGAGCCAGGGCAGCGCCAATGTAAAACAACCCATACCGCCTAAGACTGGGCTGGTTCATCGAGAGGCGGCCACCAGTGAGATAGCCGATGGCGAGCGACAGCATAAATATCGTGATGATGCTGCCCCAGACGTAAATCGAGCTGCCAAAATACGGTGCGAGAATTCGCCCGCCCAGTAGTTCAACCGACATGATGATAAAACCGCTGGTAAACGCCAGGGTCAAGACAAGAGGGGAAAAAAGACGCTGGGCCGGATGATGGGACATATCGCTTTGATGGGTACTTCGCTCGGAATTAGCAGCGCAGTATACATGAGCACTGGCGATGCCCTATGACTTTTGCTGGCCCACTTTGCTTTTGCGTAAGAAGCATTTGTGCAACAATACGCGCCCTTGTTCATTAGCTTCCGTTTTCTGTTTGAAGTCTTTAAAGCGCCTTATTCCTTTTCTCAAACCCTATCTGCGACAGATTGCGGGCGGTTTCACGACGTTTTTCATCGCTCGATTCTTTGAAATTAGCGCATTGTTTTTAGTCGCGAAAGGCATCGATGTTATTGGTGCCACTATTGCTAATGAGCCTGCCGAATATTCTATTGAACAGATTGCGCTCGCTATCGTGGGTTGTGTCTTGGCTCGGATGATCATCGTGATTCATGCGCGACGCGCAGTAAGGCGAGCCAGTATTGCGATCTCATACGATCTTCGGCAAAAACTATTTGCTTGCGTCCAGGTTCAGGACAGCGATTTTTTTGGTCGAATGGGCGTCGGTGATATTATGACCCGCGCTATTCAAGACATTTCACTTGTCCAACGCCTGATCGCCTTCGGTTCGTTTATGTTCGTCATCATGGTGTATGCGCCGATCTTCGCCATCAGCTTTATGTTTGCTAAATCGGTCATTTTAACGCTGCTCATTTTGCCGTTTTTACCCATTATTTTTGTCTATGCAAAACACGTCGCGAAGCAGTTAGCCGTCACCTCGCGCAATGTTCAGGATCGACTGTCGGATTTATCCTCGCACACTCAAGAAAACCTCGGAGGCATACGTACGATCCAGGCTCAGGCGCTCGAAGACGTCGAAATAGAGCGGTTCTGGAATACCAATGACCAGTATGCCGAAGCATTTTATGAGCAGTCTCGTATCAACTCACTTATGACGGCCTGGATGCCCTGGTACGCCTCACTCGCCCAGTTGTTGATTATTGTCTATGGCGGCCATTTGGTGCTAGACGGCGAGATGTCGATCGGTGATCTGGTGTTCTTTCTGATGTGTCTCAGTATGTTGCTGCAACCCATCCGAATGGCCGGGATGTTCGTCACTATTGTGCAGCGTGCGGCTGTCGCCACGGACCGGTTGTATGAAATTTTTGACGCCGTGCCGGGTATTCAAGATGAACCTTCTGGTGAAACACCAGCCGTTATTCATGGTCATTTTGAATTGAAAGATTTGAGTTACACGTATCCTGGCGCTGAGACGCCAGCGCTCAATCACATCAATCTTGAAATCGCAGCCGGCGAGTCAATTGGTATTGTTGGCCGCGTCGGTTCTGGCAAATCGACCTTGCTAAAACAGTTCACTCGCATGGCTAACACGGATCAGGGTAGTTTGCTGATCGACGGTCATGATGTGTGTGATTATCCGCTTGCACAGCTCCGTTCTCAGATCGCGCAAGTGCTTCAAGACCCTTTTCTGTTTGGCGAACCTCTTAAAAACAACATTAGCTACGATGACCCAGACCGAGGACTTGATTTGATCTGGGGCTCGGCGGAAGCGGCGGCATTGAAAGAGACCATAACCGAATTTCCTCTCCAAATGGATACTCTTGTCGGGGAGCGGGGCGTGACCCTTTCAGGCGGACAAAAACAAAGAGCGACCCTTGCTAGAGGTTTAATTCGAAATGCGCCAGTGCTAATTCTTGATGACTGTTTTAGTAGTGTTGACACAGAAACTGAAGAACATATTTTGGGCCGGCTGCAATCTATGCGTGGTGACAAGACTACAATTTTGGTTTCACATCGTGTTTCGACGCTGCGTCACTCGGACCGGATTCTCGTGCTTGACGAAGGTGAAATTGCAGAGGTGGGGAGCCACGAAGAGTTGATGCGCAAAAATGGCCTTTATGCGGAGCTAGAGCGTGCTCAGACGCAAGGTAGTTCTACCACCGATCCGGACTTGCTAACAACATGAGTGAGGCGAAGCGAAACCACGCGATGTTCGACGCTGAGTTATCCGGCAACGTGCTGAATATGCAATTATTGGGTCGTATCGGAAAATGGCTACTGCCCTATAAATTTCAGCTATTTTTAAGCGCAATACTGGTGTTGATCACAAGTTTCTTTGCGGTATTACTTGAAATTATTATCAGCCGGGTGCTGGTTGATTTTGTGATTATGGGTGAAGTCGATAGCAATATGCCGGACCTGGGTATGATTGCGCTAACAGAGTGGTTAGCGCAGTTAACAGGATGGCCACCGATTTATGCCGCTGGCTTTCTGTTTTTTATCTTTATGAGCATTTTTGGCTTCACCGGGCACTTGCATCGACTCACCTTGGTGCGCGCCATTGTGAATGGCCTACGAGATTTGCGGCAGGACCTGTTTGCTCACATGGAAACTCGTCCGAGCTCATTTTATGACAGGGTGCCTGTCGGTCGAATCATGACCCGGGTGACCAACGACGTTGAAGCCTTGTATGAAATGCTGCGTGGAATGGGCGGTCTGGTTGGGGAGTTTGTACCATTTTTTGTTGCGCTCGCCATTATGCTGTCGACGAGTGTTGAGTTGACCTTACTGCTCCTCTTGTTGGTTCCCCTAGTGGGACTGGCCACGTACTTATTTCGAAGTGCCACCCGGGAGGTGTTCCGCCTCGTGCGTAACAGCGTTTCTGAACTGAATCAGAACTTGCAGGAAAATTTGTCCGGCATGCAGGTGGTTCAGCTCAGCGAAAGACAAGAACGAAATTTTGGCGATTACAGTGTGATCAACAAATCGAATCGCCGCTTTGAATATCGCTCCATTAATCTATCGACTTTCTATGGCGCCTTTAATGACAGCCTGGCGTCCATTGGTCTTGGCATTATCATCTACTACGGCGGTGGTCAGGTGGTTCAAGACGAGATGAGCCTCGGCGGAGTGATTCTGTTCACCCGATTTATGAACATGCTGTTCAGCCCAGTCGTCATGCTTGGCGAACAGTTGAACGTCCTGTTCCGTGCAATGGCTAGTGGTGAACGTATTTTTCAGGCTCTGGATTGGGAAGAACAAATTCACGAACCAGTTGATCCGGTTCAGCTGCCGCCAAGACTGCAGGGCAAGGTAGAGTTTCGCGGTTTGAATTTTGGTTACAACGACGAAAGTCCGATTCTTAAAAACGTTTCCGTGACGATAGAGCCGGGGCAAAAACTCGCGATTGTCGGACCGACGGGTTCTGGTAAAAGTACCATGGTTCGGTTGCTCTGCCGTTTCTATGATTTTGATCGCGGCATGATTTTTCTCGATGGTGTTGATTTGAACGATCTGCGCAGCCGAGACGTGCGGCAACGAATCGGGGTGGTGCTTCAAGACTTCCATATATTCTCTGGAACGATATTGGACAATATCGTATTGGGTCATCCCAATGTCACGCGAGAAATGGCTATCGAAGCAGCCAGAACAGTCAATGCTGATAGGTTTATCGATCGCTTGCCGCTGGGTTATGACACACCCCTGGTTGAGAGAGGTGCAAATCTTTCTCAGGGACAGCGTCAGTTACTAGCATTTGCCCGGGTGCTGGCAGCTGATCCAGAAATCCTGATTCTTGACGAGGCAACGGCGAGCATTGATACGGAGACCGAAGCGCTCATTCAAGATGGACTCAAAGCTTTGATGGAGGGTCGAACCTCCATTCTGATTGCTCATCGCCTACAAACGATACAAGAAGCTGACCGTGTGCTGGTGCTCCATCACGGCGAAGTAAAGGAATTTGGTACTCATGAGGAATTGCTGACTCAAAAAGGTATCTATGCCAGATTGCATGACCTTCAGTTTCAGGACACGGCGATCGATCCCTGACGTTGATCAGGCTTTGAAGAAGGCTTTGAAAGAGACTTTGAATGAGGCCTGCAAGTAACCCGAAAAACTATCCTAGCTCGTGTGAATGGCCTGTCTAAACCATTCGGGTTTAAGGATAAAGCCACGAGATGTTTCTCTGTTGTTTGCATCCAGTAATGCCACTTGAGTGGCGATCTGATCTGTTTCTTCAATGATATCGGTCAGACCGCGTAAATCCATCACCTGGTCGACATCATCAGGGCATACATCCGACAACCAAAGGCTTTTGTCGAGATAGATCAGGCGTGCACCCCTTAGTTGATCGATATCTTGTTGTTTCAGCCACCAGCCTTTGAGGTGATGTGGGTTGACGATTTCTGGTACAGCAAAGTGTGAGGCCTGAAATTGCGCCCAGGGGTGATACAGACGACCTTTCATAATGCTTCTTCGGCCCGCGAGAGTAATACCCATTTCGCTTAGTAATGCCTGGGCCGGTGGTTGCTCCGAGAGGCATAGTTGATGCGTATTCAGACGATCGAGCTTAGTGGCTAGGGTATCCGTCGGGTCTGGTCCAAACCAGGATCGTGGGTCGTGATGGCTCTGCTGGTTAATATAGAACTTGATAGCCAACTCCCAGTGCTCGACGCCATCAGGTCCCTCGACTAACAAGTCAAACTCGCCCAGCGTTCGCCCGGCACTATGCACCTGAAGGTTCTTCGCTGCCGTATTGTAGAGTGGATGCACTGTCAGCCATTTTTGAAACAGTTTTTCAAAGTGAATGCCAAGGCGAAACCTGGGCGGTGGCTTGGTGAGATCCTCAATAAACGGTACCGGTTGCTCAGCAAACCAGTCATCGGTGGGCCAGATGTCGTGAGGTCGGATTAAGGCTGGCTGTTGAATACTCCAGCATAAGTCTCTTTGTTGTCGGTTCATTGTCTGCACATCAAGAGTATAACCGCGGTCCCAATGAATAGTATGATTGCGGATGCAGTCAGTCGAGAAATGAACATGAGTATCAGCGCATCGATTATTAGCCTGGTGATGAAATACACAGTGCGAAAACAATTTGACCAGTTGGACGAGATCGGACCGCTTCGGGAAGCTTTGGATTCCGGGGCGAGTTTCGGTGGAAAATTGCCTGATAAGGTCTCTGTTGTGCCCCAGTCAATTGGTGACGTGGTTGCCGAATGGGTCACAATCGAAGGCATCGATCAGAACAAGGTGATTCTGTACCTTCACGGGGGCGGCTACATCGTTGGTACACCCGATACCTATCGGGACGTTGCGTGGCGAATAGCTGAATTAGCTGGCTGTCGGGTGCTGCTGGTAGATTATCGACTGGCCCCGGAGTTTCCATTTCCAACTGCGGTGGAGGACGCGACTAATGCCTATCGCTGGCTTCTAGGCGAGGGTTTTGAACCCCAAAATATTGCTCTATGTGGAGATTCAGCGGGCGGCGGGTTAGCGGTCGCAACGGCGCTCAATCTCAAAAATCTTGGCCTACCTCAACCCGCTTGTGCAATGTTGATGTCACCTTGGGTGGATCTTGCGTGCAGAGGGGATAGCCATGAATACAACGATGGCAAAGATTGTATGCTCACCCACCGTGCGCTGGTCAAAATGGCAGATTTCTATCTAGGTGATCGCGACAGGAAAGCGCCGTTAGCATCGCCACTTTATGGTGATCTTTCTGGCCTGTGCCCGATGATGATTCATGTTGGCTCAACCGAAGTGCTGTATAGCGACTCAGAAGGTTTGGCCGAACGCGTTACCGCGGCTGGTGGAATAGCTGAAATCGAAGTCTGGCCCAAAATGCCTCATGTTTTTCCTGTGTTCGCCGCGCGTATCCCAGAGGGCAAAGCTGCACTGGCAAAGATGGCAGAATACTTCAAACGTCATACTGAATCGGAGGCGATGTCTGCCGGAGCTTAGTTACCTGAGCTTAGCTGGCTGACGAAATGATGCTGTCGTTTCCCATTGTAAAGGATCTCGTTCTTGTAGGCGGAGGCCACAGCCATGTGCTGTTGCTACGCATGCTGGGTATGAAGCCAATCCAAGGCCTGCGGATCACACTCATTAGCCCTGATTACTTGACCCCATATTCTGGTATGTTACCGGGTGTTGTGGCCGGTCACTATACGACGGAAGATATCCATATTGACCTAATACCCCTGTGCCGGTTTGCTGGTGCCGAGTTTATTCAGGCGCGGGTTGAAGATATCGATCCCTATTCACAGCGAGTAGAAATACAGGGTCGACCAAGTCTTGAATATGACGCCTTAAGTTTGGATATTGGTATTACGCCTAATCTCGATATACCCGGCGCGTCAGAGCATGTTATCCCGGTTAAGCCGATCGGGGAGTTCCTCAAACGATGGCAGTTGTTTCTTGAGCGACTCAACGCAGGACAAGTATCCAGTGTCGCAGTGGTCGGTGCCGGTGCCGGCGGGGTAGAGCTTACGTTGGCAATTCATGAACACATCAGCAAGCAGTCAAATGCTAAGCCCGATATGCACTTGATAGCAGCATCAGATGTCATATTGCCTGGTTACCACCCGGACGTTCAGGTCCGCCTGCGTCAACGTTTGTTAGAGCGGAAGATCGAGATCCATTTGGGTGCTCGTGTTAGCGGGGTCACTAAGTCTGCCGTACTCAATGATTTTGGTGGTGAGGTTTTGGCTGATGAAGTGTTCTGGGTGACGTCAGCGGCATCGCAAAGCTGGTTGGGTAAAACAGGTCTGGAGCTGGATGAATCTGGTTTCGTTGCAATCAAACCGACTCTGCAGTCCACTAACTTTGATTCTGTTTTTGCTGCTGGCGATATTGCCCAGAATTCGAAATACCCCAGGCCCAAAGCCGGCGTTTTTGCCGTGCGGCAAGGGCCGATTTTATATCAAAACATTAGGCGCTATTTGCTGGGTCAAACCCCCAAAGCCTACAAACCTCAAACTCAGTTTTTATCGCTTGTTTCAACCGGCGGACGAAGCGCCGTGGCGACGAAGGGTCGTTATCGTAGCGAAGGCGGTTGGGTATGGCGCTGGAAGGACTGGATCGACCATCGGTTTATGGACAAGTTTCGCGACTTACCCCGGATGAAGCCCGAGCCTCGTAAGGGCTTGCTGGCAGATCTTGATGAACAGATGCGCTGCGGTGGCTGCGGCTCAAAAGTGAGTGCGGGTCTATTGTCTGAAGTTTTGCAAAACTCGGGTGTTAGTCCTGCAAGTCTGGATGACGCGGCGATTTTTGTCCCGCCCGCTGGCAAAGTGATGTTGCACACCGTGGATACTTTCAAGGCGTTTACAGCCGATACATTTACCTTTGCCCGCATCTCAGTTCACCATGCCCTGAGTGACATTTATGCGATGGGCGGAGAACCGGTCACGGCACTGGCCATCATGACTGTCCCTTACGGCACGCCGCGAAAAATTCGCGCCACCCTGGAGCAGTTAGTTGCAGGTAGCCGGGAAGCCCTGGCGGAAGAAGGTGTTGCACTAGTGGGCGGTCATACCACTGAAGGTGCGGAGATGAGTCTGGGTTTTGCCGTCAATGGTGTCGCCACAGAGTCCCAACTGATGAAGAAGCAAGGTTTAGTGGCCGACCAATGTTTGATTCTAACCAAGCCGCTGGGCACGGGTGCCATCTTAGCCGCAGACATGCAGCATTGCGCTAAAGGCAGTTGGGTTCAATCCGCATTAGGTTCTATGGATCAGTCAAACAGTAACGCCGCCAGTATCTTTACCCAGCACGGGGTTGTGGCTTGCACGGATGTCACAGGGTTTGGTTTGGCTGGACATCTGCTCGAAATGTTGAAGGCATCAAAATCTAGTGCGGTCATTAACGTTGAGTCGTTACCGTGTTTGTCTGGCGCGATCGAGTGTTTAAACGACTTACGAATCAAAAGCACTTTGCACGATAGCAATAAAGCAGCTTGTATCGATATGACAACGATTGCCCACCCAAGTATGTCAATTGTATTTGATCCTCAAACCAGTGGCGGATTGCTCGCCGCGGTCAATCACGAACATCGAGATGAAGTTCTGGCAGCGTTGCATCAGGCCGGTTATACCGAGGCGTGCCAGATTGGCAGAGTCTCGTCTAGCGGCACAGCACATCTATATTTTGAATAAACCTAAATCGAACGCCCAACTTAACCACTTGTACCAATAGGAAATTTTATGACTGATAAACGCCAATATGACATCGTGATCTATGGTGCCTCGGGATTTACCGGCCGACTCGTAGCAGAATATATGGCAGCCGCACATGGTCCTTCGGCTAATTGGGCAATGGCGGGCCGTAGCCTTGAGAAATTAGCTGCTGTTAGAGATGAGGTGGGTGCGCCTGTCGAAACGCCGTTGATTGCCGCCGACGCCGGCGATCTCGATTCCTTGCGGGCAATGGTCAAGAATGCCACGTGTATTCTCACGACTGTTGGCCCCTACCAGCTCTATGGGTCTGATTTGGTCGCGCTTTGCGCTGAAGAAGGCACTCATTACGTCGATTTGTCAGGCGAGCCAGGTTGGATGCATGAAATGATTCAGGCGCATTCTGCAGCGGCAGAGAAATCCGGTGCCAGGATTGTGTTTAGTTGTGGGTTTGATTCAATTCCGTTTGACTTGGGTGTGTATTACTTAGAAAAAGCCGCTATAGAAAAATTTGGTCATGCGTTGCCGAGAGTTCGCGGTCGGGTAAGAACGATGGCCGGGGAATTCTCTGGTGGTACCGCAGCATCCCTAGGGGCAACGATGACGGCCGTGGCCAAAAACCCTGAGTTAATCAAAGTCCTGGGCAACCCTTTCTCTTTGAGCAATGGCTTTGCTGGCCCCCAGCAGCCTAACGATACTAAGCCCTATGAGGATGAAGTCGCTGGTAGTTGGGTTGCACCCTTTATTATGGCCGCGATTAACACCAAGAATGTTCATCGCTCAAATGCATTGCTAGGCCATATGTACGGTACCCAATTTGAATACGATGAAATGATGATGACCGGCCCAGGTGAGCAAGGTAAGGCAATTGCCGAGGTAGTGGCCTCTAGCAACCCGCTAGTAGGTGATGATGTGCCACAACCTGGCGAAGGTCCGTCAAAAGAGAGTCGCGAAGCAGGTCACTATGACGTGTTGTTCATCGGTACTGGAGAAAATGGTGAAACACTCAAGGCTGCTGTGACCGGCGACCTAGATCCAGGTTACGGCTCTACCTCAAAAATGATTGCCGAGTCGGCTCTGTGTCTCATCCATGATTGTCCTGATCTAGCGGGTGGCATTTATACTCCTGCGCCGGCGATGGGTGACAAGCTGATCAAACGCCTGGTTGAACGTGCGGGGTTGACCTTTGGTCTAGAAGAATAAGGAGAGTCATAGGCTAAAGCCTTAATAGATTTGTCTGCTGAACTTTATCGCTGTGAGTGAGCAATTTGCCTCAAGTCACGGCGATAGTGGCCAGAGGATACGTCTGAATAATTGGAGCAAATTGTCTAATCGTTATTATGTTTGACAGTCTTGTACTTTGATGGATTATTGGCAGCTGACGAGCGTCGCGATTCCTCCAATACGTTGATACTATCCCCGCTTGGTTTGAGAGGGAGTAAAGCGTAAATGAATTATGGTGATATTTTAGATGCAGTGGCAACGGTCGTCCCCGACGATCGCGCTGCATTGATACACGGAGACAAGGTTATTACTTGGGGCGAGTTTACCAGTCGCACCAATCGGATAGCGCGCAATCTGTTAGAGGGTGGTGCAGTAGCAGGTGACAAGGTCGCCTTTTACACACGCAATCGACCTGAATATCTAGAGGGTCTTGCGGCTGCCTTTAAAGCGCGCTTGACCCATGTGAATGTGAACTATCGCTACATTGAAAATGAGCTGCTGTATCTGCTCGACAATGCGGACGCGACGGTTTGTATCTTTGCTGGCGAGTTTTCTGAGCAGGTCAGCAAGATTCGGCAACAGTTACCCAAAGTGCAACAATGGATCCAAATTGATGATGGCTATGGGGATCTTGACGGTGCCATTCGCTATGAAGGTCTTGCCAGCAATGGCGATGACAGTCCTCTGGATATTCAGCGACAATCAACGGATCAACTCTTTATCTATACGGGTGGCACTACTGGTATGCCCAAGGGTGTGATGTGGAGCCATGACGCGCTATGGAACGTCCTAGGAGCCGGTGGCAACGTACGATTTGGCATTCCGCCCTGTGAGGACTTGGCCGAGCATCTAGCGCGCGTGGGTGCTAATCCCAAACCAGCGGTCAGTTTGCCATTGCCGCCGCTGATGCACGGCACCGGTTTACTCTCAGGCTTGGGTGCGATTGCCGGAGGCGGTACAGTGATTACCCTCACGTCCAAGAGCTTTGAAGCACCGTTAGCACTAGAACTGATTCAACAACATAAGGTCACCACCATCTCAATCGTGGGTGACGCATTTGCTAGACCCTTGGTTGAGGCCTTGGATGCCAATCCTGGTAAGTATGATATCTCCTCGGTGGCTGCCATTACGTCGAGTGGTGTCATGTGGACACGGGATGTCAAAGCAGGGCTCTTGCGTCACAACGAGAATCTGGTGCTGGGTGATGGTTTCTCATCATCCGAGGCCATTGGTCTTGGCTCATCTGTGATGACCAAAGATGAAACCATTGAAGTGGCGAAGTTCAGTCTTGGGCCGAGTTGTAAAGTGTTCACCGAAGAGGGACGTGAAGTTAAAGCGGGCTCTGGTGAGCGTGGCATGATTGCTGTGTCCGGCTTTTTACCTGACGGCTATTATAAGGATCAGGAAAAGACCGATAAGACCTTCAAGGTCATTGACGGTGTTCGTTACTCGATTCCTGGCGATTTTGTCGAAGTCGAAGCCGATGGCAGTTTAACTCTGCTTGGACGCGGTTCAAATTGCATTAACACTGCGGGTGAAAAAGTATTCCCAGAGGAAGTGGAAGAAGCCATGAAGTTCCATGAGAGTGTGGCGGATTGTCTGGTAGTGGGTCTAGCAGATGAGAAATGGGGACAATCCATCACGGCCGTGGTGCAGTTGAATCCTGGTTACGAACTAGAAGAAATTGAGTTGAAAGATTTTGCCCGTCAGCACCTTGCTGCGTACAAACTCCCTAAGCGGATTCTGGCTCGCGGCTCACTCGAAAGAGCACCCAACGGCAAGGCGAATTATAAGTTGATCCAAGAATTTGCTGAGGCAGAAGTCGGGGCAGCCTGACTTTTAACCTGCCTATCAACTGTCTAAAATCTGTCTTTAACAACAGGGGGAGTACCATCTGCTCCCCCTGTTCGATAGACTGGCGGAGGTAGGGCATCGCGGCTGGTGTCGCGCGTGGTCTTCAAAGCCATTGAGCTGCTGTTAAAGTGGCTGGTAAGTTCGATTCTTACCCCTACCGCCATCCAACCTCTAAAAGTTCACCCATCAATTTCGGCGTATGGTCATTAATACCCAACAGATTTCCTATGGAAAGCCTATCTCGTGTTACCCGTGGTTCAGCTTAAAAGTTCTAGCCTTCTTCGCAATGAAGGGGTTAAGTTAAGTCATGTCGGTTTATGACCAAACTATGCTGCCTTTGTATAAGGCGCTAATCGAAAATTCTCGAGACGTCGTGACGCTGCTCGATGCGAACGGCTTGATTCAATTTCAAAGTCCGTCAATTAAAGCGATATTTGGCTACGAACCAGAAGATCTGATTGGCACCCTCGTTTTCGACAAGGTACATCCCGCGGATAGGGAGCGAGCTCTGGCCCTTTTACTGAAAGTTCTTGATGGAGAAGAGGTCGCTCACTTTATCGTTAGATTTCAGCATAAAAATGGCTCCTGGCGATTTGTAGAAGTGGCCGTGCGCTTTCTCGACCAAGAAATATCTGGTGTGATGTTGAATTCACGCGATGTCACCGAATTCGAAGAAACATCGCACGCGCGGCGTCTGGTAGATGCTTCTTTTGAGGCCTCTTTTAACGCCAGTAGTGCGATGAATTCAATCACGGTTGTCGAAACCGGTGAGTTCGTCAATGTCAACGATGGTTGGGTTTCTGGGCTCGGTTGGTCCAGAGAGGAGGCCATTGGCAAAACAGCGAATGACCTAAATGTCTGGGGCAGTGTTGAAAACCGTAGCCAAACGATGGCAGCGTTGCAGCAGGGCGGGACCCTCCGAGGTTATCGTGTGGAGTTGACCACAAAGGTAGGTGATATTCGTACCGTGCTGCTCGATGCCGTCACTCTACTTTTGCCAGTCGGGACCCGGCTATACATCTCCGCGCTAGACATTACCGAGATAGAGCGGACGGAAGAAACGTTAAGGCAATCTCATCG
>JBNMQM010000039.1:0-41237 GCA_051278195.1 Candidatus Azotimanducaceae bacterium | reverse complement strand
GTGATATTCGTACCGTGCTGCTCGATGCCGTCACTCTACTTTTGCCAGTCGGGACCCGGCTATACATCTCCGCGCTAGACATTACCGAGATAGAGCGGACGGAAGAAACGTTAAGGCAATCTCATCGTCTTGATTCCATTGGTCATCTCACCGGCGGTATCGCCCATGACTTTAATAACCTGCTCACGGTGATATTGGGACACGCGGAATTAGCAGGCGACGATTTAGGCGCTCATGATCAAGTCGAAAATTCACTCGCCGCTATAACCCGAGCGTCCGTTACCGGCGCCAACCTTATTCAAAAACTACTCTCCTTTTCAAGAAAACAGCGCCTAGATCCAAGCTCGTTTCGACTTAGTGATTACCTCGACGGTATGCAGCTACTGCTGCAAACAACCTTAGAGAAAGACATTAAACTTGAGACCGACTATGTGGACGATAATTGGTACTGTTTTCTAGACTCACTGCAGTTAGAGAGTGCTATTTTGAACCTGACAATTAATGCGCGAGATGCGATGCCAGATGGTGGCACCTTAAAATTCAGCATTCGAGAAGTCTCGCTACTGCCAGCGGAAGCCAGTAGGCGCGATCTGCAAGTCGGCGACTACCTCAAATTGAGTGTTCAGGATAGTGGCGTCGGCATGAGTGAAGAATCGAAGCGGCAGGCTTTTGATCCATTTTATACTACTAAGCAAAACATGGGAGGCAGCGGTCTGGGGCTGAGCACGGTATTCGGTTTCATTCATCAATCAGGCGGTCATGTGTTTATCGAGCCTAGCGACGTTGGCACGACCATCTCTATGTTGTTGCCAAGAGGAGCCGAACCCATTCCACATGAGGATTCTGTTGCCAGCGAGGCAATCCGGCTCGAAAGGAACAAGAGCGTGTTACTGGTCGAAGATAATCCAGACGTCAGGCACCTTGTGTCTGAACTGCTCAAGTCACTTGGCTTTCAAGTAGTAGAAGTTGCCAGTGCAGCAGAGTCGGATGTTTTTGAAGGAACCCAATTCGATTTGTTAGTTTGCGACTTGATGATGCCGGGAAACCGCAAAGGACCTGATATCGCCAGAAAATTTAGGCAACAACAGCAGCGTTTAAAGGTTCTGTTTATGTCAGGTTATCAGCAAGGAGTGCTGATGACTGAAGATCTTCAATCTGAACATGTGTCATTTATCCAGAAGCCCTTTTCCAGAAGTGATTTCGCATCTCAAATCGCAAAGCTGCTGTGGGTTTACTGACCGCAGACATCAAAATATCGAAAACCTATCGCTTTGCTGACATAGATCAATGATCTGAATAAGCCACCTGATTATTATCCCGCTCGAATAGTGTTCGGGAGAGTTTTTGGTGTCAGAGACCAGCTACAACTATCAGGTTGTTCGTCAATTTAGCATTATGACGATCGTCTGGGGCGTAGTGGGCATGCTCGTTGGGGTGGTGATTGCCGCTCAATTGACCTGGCCAGCACTCAATTTCGATTTACCCTGGTTTCACTTTGGTAGGCTTCGACCTTTACACACCAATGCGGTGATATTTGCATTTGGTGGCTGTTCGTTGATGGCCACCTCTCTATTTGTTGTGCAAAGAACCTGTCAGGTCAGATTGGTTTCCGACAATCTTGCAGCGTTCGTGTTTTGGGGCTGGCAAACGGTCATTGTCCTGGCTGCTATAACCTTGCCTCTGGGTCTAACCACCAGCAAAGAATATGCAGAACTTGAGTGGCCCATCGATATTTTAATTGCGGTCGTTTGGGTGGCATACGCGGTGCTATTTTTTGGCACCGTGATGAAGCGTAAAACTGAGCATATCTATGTCGCGAACTGGTTTTTTGCTGCGTTTATCGTTGCTGTCGCCATTCTGCACATTATCAATAGCCTCGCGATTCCCGTCACCCTAACGAAGTCCTATTCGGTTTATGCGGGTTCAGTAGATGCCATGGTGCAGTGGTGGTATGGACACAACGCGGTTGGCTTTTTCTTAACCGCTGGCTTTCTTGGCATCATGTATTACTTCGTGCCGAAGCAAGCTGGACGCCCCGTCTATTCCTATCGATTGTCGGTGGTGCACTTTTGGGCGCTGATCGCGATTTACGTCTGGGCGGGTCCTCACCATTTGCACTACACGGCTTTACCCGACTGGGTCCAGAGCCTTGGCATGGTGATGTCTCTGATTCTATTGGCGCCCAGTTGGGGCGGCATGATCAACGGTATTATGACCTTGTCTGGTGCCTGGGATAAGTTACGCACGGACCCCATTCTCAAGTTTTTGGTGGTGTCACTGTCTTTCTACGGCATGTCGACCTTTGAAGGTCCGATGATGGCAATCAAATCGGTCAATGCCTTATCCCATTACACGGACTGGACCATCGGCCACGTGCATTCTGGCGCGCTTGGTTGGGTCGCGATGATTACCATGGGGGCGATGTATCACCTGATACCGATTACGTTCGGTAAAAAGCCCGGTGAGATGTACAGCATTAAGCTCATTGATGTGCACTTTTGGATGTCGACGATTGGGACGGTACTTTACATCGCGTCCATGTGGGTCAACGGATTGATGCAAGGCCTGATGTGGCGAGCGGTCAACGTTGATGGAACGCTCACCTATAGTTTTGCTGAATCGGTTGAGGCCAGTTTCCCTGGTTATGTCGTTCGATTTATTGGTGGCGGCATATTTTTCTGCGGCATGTTGATTATGAGCTACAACGTTTGGAAGACGGCTAGAACGGTGCCGGAACTGTCCGCGCCAGAAGAAGGTGCATCTGCAGAGCAGGTGGTGCCCGCATGAACGGTCTTATTGAAAAGAATATGGGTGTCATGTTGGTGCTGATTTTGATCGCCGTGAGTTTTGGTGGCGCGGTAGAAATTATTCCACTGATGACACAAAGCGTGGTCACTGAACCAATCGAAGGACTAAAACCACTTCCGCCACTGGAATTAGAAGGTCGTGACATTTACATTCGGGAAGGCTGCCATGTTTGTCATTCGCAAATGATTCGGCCGTTGCGTTCAGAGGTCGAGCGATACGGTCACTATACGGTTGCTGGCGAGCTGGTCTATAACCATCCGTTCCTCTGGGGTTCCAAACGTACTGGACCAGATCTTGCGCGAGTAGGTGGTCTTTATAGTGATGACTGGCATAGAGCGCATCTTAATGATCCTCGAGCGGTTGTGCCTGAATCCAACATGCCAGGTTTTCCATGGCTATTCGACAACAAACTCGATCTTGAGACAACGCCTAAGAAGATGACAGCCTTGCGGGTCGTTGGTGTGCCTTATACCGATGAAGATGTCCGGAATGCAACGGTTGGGTTAGCAGATAAAACGGAAGCCGATGCGCTTATTGCTTATCTCCAACAATTGGGCTTGCTGATAAAGGAGCGGCGCTAATGGATATTGATTTGTTGCGAGGGGTCGGCACCGTCCTATGCATGGTAGGTTTTGCTGCGGTGGTTGTCTGGGCATATTCACCACGCCACAAATCGCGCTTTGAAGAGGATGGACGATTACCTTTTGCAGATGACTCAGATGACCCAGATGAAGTGGGAGAAAAAAAATGAGTCCGATAGTCAGCTTTTTCGTTATAGCCGGCACAATTTTGTCCTTGATCGCATTTTTCTTGATCTTGCAGCTCAACCGAAGCGTTGGTAATTCAGGTGAGACGACGGGACACAACTATGACGGCATTGAGGAATACGATAACCCTCTACCGTCCTGGTGGTACTGGATGTTTATTTTGTCCATCGTTTTCGCGGTTGGCTATCTCGTCTATTACCCAGGTCTTGGAAACTGGCCCGGTATTGGTGGTTGGACCTCCACTGGCGAGTACGAAAAAGACAACGCCGTTACAGAAGCGACCTATGGGCCGATCTTTGCTCAGTACCGTGATCTGACGCTTGACCAAGTGGCGGCTCATCCAGGCGCGAATAAAATGGGGCGTCGACTGTTTGCCAATAACTGCGCTATCTGTCACGGCGCTGCAGGTCAGGGCAGTTACGGGTTTCCCAATCTGACGGATAAAGAATGGCTGTGGGGTGACTCTGATGAAGCGATCACTCATACACTTACGAACGGACGTCAGGCGGGTATGCCTGCTTGGGGTGCGGCACTGGGTGAAGCCGGTGTTGCTGAAGTGAGCGAATATGTTTTACAACTTGCTGGGAGGGACGTAGATGAAACGCTGGCCATAAACGGTGCAACCCACTACCAGTTATATTGTGTTGCCTGCCATGGTGTTGCGGGCAAGGGCAACACCGTGTTTGGTGCGCCAGATCTAACGAACGAAATATGGTTGTACGGCAACTCCCGTAATCGTATTCAGCATATTGTGAGAAACGGTCGTAACGGCAAAATGCCCGCTTTTGAGAGTAAGCTCGGTGCAGACCGAGTTCACATTCTCGCGGGCTATGTGCGAAGTTTGGCGGTTGATGATGAAGGCTGAATTCGATGGGGTTGGATCCAATCGCATAGCGGCAGTCGAGGAGATCGACTCTACTGTCCTGAACCTCTACGAAAAACGTGAAAAAATTTATACCCGAAAGATCGAAGGCTTCTACCAACTACTTAGAGCGTTCACTGGCTGGCCACTACTAGTTGCCTATTTTGCGACGCCTTGGTTAATCGTTAATGACCATCAGGCGGTGCTGTTTGATCTCCCTGCGCGGCAATTCCATATTTTTTGGATGACATTCTGGCCTCAGGATTTTTCGCTATTAGCATGGGCTTTGGTGATCTCGGCATTCGTGTTGTTCTTTGTCACTAATCTTGCGGGTCGGGTCTGGTGTGGCTACACGTGTCCTCAAACTGTTTGGACTGCAATGTTTATGTGGGCCGAGCAGGTAACGGAAGGCAATCGTAATGAACGTATTAAAATGGATGCGGCGTCACTCAGTCTCTCAAAGTTCTCGCGACGAGCGGCAAAGCACTTCTTGTGGGTTGGCATTGCACTTGCCACTGGTGTGACGTTTATCGGTTATTTCTACGATTTGAAGTCGCTCATCGTTGATGCGTTCAATTGGCAGCTGCCATTGGTTGCCACGTTTTGGACACTGTTCTTCACCGTTGCTACTTATCTCAATGCGGGTTGGATGCGCGAACAGGTTTGCAAGTACATGTGTCCCTATGCGCGGTTTCAATCAGCGATGTTTGATAAAGACACGTTGGTCGTCAGCTACGACAAGGCCCGCGGTGAACAGCGTGGATCAAGGAAAAAGGGATTGGACCCAGAATCCATAGACATGGGTGATTGCATCGACTGTACTTGGTGCGTTCAGGTTTGCCCGACCGGGATAGATATCCGTGATGGCTTGCAGTACGAGTGCATCAATTGTGCTGCGTGCGTGGATGCATGCGACTCGATCATGGACAAGATGGGTTATGCACATGGTTTGATTGCCTACACGACCGAGCACCAATTAGAGGGAAAACCTTGGACTTGGAAGCGTCCACGATTAATCGGTTATGGCCTAGCGATGGTGGTGATGATATCGCTCTTTACCGGTGCCCTGTTGACGCGCAAAGCACTTGATGTGGATGTGTTGAGAAGTCGAGGCCAACTATTTCAAGAAATACCTGGCGGCTACATTCAGAATACCTACACGGTTAAGGCCATGAACAAGACCCTAAAGCGTCAGCAATATGTGCTGAGTGTCACCGGCTTGCCCGATCTGAAGTGGATACCCAAGGCACCTTTTGATATTGAAGGCGGAGAAGTTCAGGACATATCACTCACGGTTATTGTTGATCCGGATCAGCTTCAGGCAATGAACAATGAGCTAACTGTCACCCTGACCGAGCATTTGAGTCAGCCCCTAGACAAACCCCTAGACAAGCCCGGGAGTCAAGCATCGGTGGATAAAGAAACTCGCTTTATTGGTCCTTCCATTTTAAAGGATAGGCAATAACAGATGAGGCAGGATTCAACCAGAAACCATTGGCCGCTTGTTTTGTTTTCGATTCCATTTGCGGCGGTACTCTTCGGCATTGTGATGGTGTCGACGGTCAACTACTTTCCTGATGACGTGGTCGTGGATAGCTATTACAAAGAAGGTATGGCGATCAACCAGCGGATTGAAGCAGACAACAAGGCGGCGTTGTTAAACGTATCGGCGTTAATCGAAACTAGTGTCTCGAGTGAGCCGACCATTAGGATTGACGGTGCCACAGACAGTGCAATTAGTCTCCACATGCGACATGTCACGGATGAGCGCTTAGATAAGTCTTACACGCTACTAACGGAGCGGGGTAGCGACTATGCAGTTGGGAGGTATTCTGGCCACACGGAACTTTCGAGCATCATGTCTTCAACCGGTATCTGGTATCTAGAATTAGAGGGCTTAGACGGTGGCTGGCGCCTGCGAAAGCGCCTGGTAACACCCGTTGCACGGATCAGGGTAGACGCTAATGAGTAGTGTCGCCGCCATCAACATTGATCGGCTATCTCTACAGGTTGCGGATATACGGTGTACCAACTGTGCGCTCTCGATAGAAAGTGCCATGACCAATCTGGTTGGTGTATTTCGCTGTAGAACTAACGTCGCGGATAAGCGGGTGGTGATTGAACATGATCCCACTGTGTTGAGCCAGGCAGCGATATTGGAAGCGCTCGACTCTATCGGTTTTAGTGCGATTGTGAATGAGGACCGGCAAGCAGTCATAGAGCGTATGCAAGCTGACGGCAACTTGATGTTAGCTCGGCTTGGGGTTGCTGGTATTGGCATGATGCAGGTCATGATGTTTGCACTTGCCACTTACGTCGCCGGCGAAGGTGGTATTGAAACGGCGTATTTCAGCCTGATGAAGTTCGCGAGTTTTGCGATTGCGACCCCTGTTGCATTCTATAGTGCTATGCCATTTCACGTCGGTGCTCTACTCGACTTAAAGCGCTGTCGCCTGGGTATGGATGTACCTGTATCACTCGCGATTTCAGCTGCGTACGGGCTCAGTACTTGGCATCTGTTTACCGATGGCGAAGTGTATTTCGATTCTGTTTGTATGTTTACTTTCTTGCTCCTGATTGGCCGCTATCTTGAGCTTCGCTCTCGTCATCAATACGAGCAGAGCGTATCAATAGCTGAGCGCTGCCTGCCAGAAACGGCCTTTTTGCCAGCACTGTCAACTGACCTACCGATCAAACAAATTACTCCGGGTATGTCTGTGCGAGTGTTACCTGGCGACGTCGTACCGGTGGATGGTGTGGTTGCGGAAGGCAACAGCGCTGTATCTGAAGCCGCGTTTTCTGGAGAGTCCGCGGCAATCCGAAAACAACCGGGTATGCGCGTGCTGGCAGGTTCAGTCAACCTCGATGGCGAGATCATTGTTTGCTGCAGTGATCCGATCGAAAATTTTGTCATCTCAAAGCTTTCCAAACTGCATCAGGAAGCCATGCTCTTCAAGCCAACGTTTGCTCGATTAGCAGACATTGTTGCCAGCTATTTTGTGAGCGGCGTGCTGTTACTGGCGTTAAGTGCCGGAGTGTATTGGTACTCTGTCGGCAATCCTGATTGGTTTGTGATTTTTATCACAGTGCTTGTGGTGTCGTGTCCATGTGCTTTGTCGCTGGCGACTCCGGTTGTTTATACCGTCGCAGTCACAGCCCTTAAGCGGCTCGGCGTGGTTGTTAGTGCTGGAAAGTTTTTGGAACAACTGTCGTCGATCAATCACATTGTGTTCGATAAAACCGGCACATTGACAGAAGGCAGTTTGGAAGTCTCGGAAGTGACAGTGTTAGCGCCGGGTTGGACCAGGGCGACAGTGCTGGATTATTGCAGTGCATTAGAAACCGATAGTCGGCACCCGATCGCCAGAGCCTTTGAGACAGTTGTTAAACAGCCTGCCACGAATACCGATCAGGTTGTAGGCGAGGGTGTTTCTGGTTCAATTGACGGCCATGACTATCGACTCGGTAAACCTAGTTTCGCTGGCTTCCCTGAGTTGTTGCCGCCGCAGGATCAGATTCAAGGCACATGGGTATTGTTGGGAGGGTCAGAGCCGATTGCGTGGATTAGGCTCAACGACGATATTCGTGATAGCGCGGCTAAATTAATTAAGGTATTGAAGCCTCATTACAAAATCACATTGTTAAGTGGCGATCGATCGGTTGAGGTCGAGCGTGTCGCCAGCGTCTTATCCATCAATGATGCGAAAGGTGATCTACCACCCGCAGATAAGGTGGATTATGTACGCAAGTTTCAAGCCGCTGGTGACCGTGTCCTAATGGTGGGCGACGGCATGAATGATGCGGCAGCAATGGGTATCGCTGACACAGCAGTCGCCGTTAGCCCTGTCGATATTTTGGTGCAGGATGCCGCGGACGCCACATTGTTACGGCAAGATATCTTTCGCTTATGGATGCTCATTTGTTACAGCAAACGGATTCGTAACGTGCTTCGGCAAAATATGAGTTGGGCCGTACTGTACAACCTGAGCGTTGTTCCATTTGCAGTAGTGGGTTGGCTTGAACCGTGGATGGCTGCCCTAGGTATGTCGATGAGTTCACTATTGGTCATCATCAATGCCAATCGCCTCAACTCAATCGAGGCAGATTGATGGAAGCCATTTTTATTTTAGTGCCGGTTAGTGTTGGCATCGTCTTTTTAGCGATCGTGACGTTTATCTGGTCGGTCAATCATCATCAGTTTGACGATCTCGATAAAGAAGCAGAACGCATCTTATTCGATGACGATCAGGATTAAGATTAGGAGATTTAATATGGGACATTTACTGGGCATTCTTTTTTCACCGATCAATGAGTGGGCGGTGATTCGAGATAAGCGGGACTCAGCGCTGGGGCATTACTTTAAGTTCGTTTTACTAATAGCGCTGTTACCACCAATCGCTTGGTACTTTGGTTCGACTGAGATCGGCTGGGAAGTGGGTGGGCGTGTTGTGCGTTTGACGACAGAAAGTGCCGCGCAAATCATGGTCTTATTCTATATGGCCATTCTGCTGGGTATCGGTTTTCTCGGCTATATGGTGCATTGGATGGCGGAAACATATGAGGCGGACACATCGACCCCAGCAAAAGGCATCGGTGTTGCCGCCTACACGTGCGCTCCGATGTTTGTCGTGGGTCTTACCGGGTTTTATCCTGTGTTATGGCTCGATATTTTGCTGGGTTGTGCAGCAGCCGGCTATACGGTCTATTTGCTTTACATCGGTGTGCCGATTGTTATGGATATTCCCCGCGAGCGAGGCTTTCTGTTTGCTAGCGCTCTGGTAGCCGTTGGTCTTGTGATGTGCGCCGCCCTGCTAGGCGCAACAGTGATTCTCTGGGAGATGGGTGCTATGCCTGTATTTACCGATTGAGAGGTACCGACTAAAAGCTACAGACTAAGCGCTGAGGACTAAACGTTTCCCACTAGCGATTGCTCGTTAGCGTGTAGTCGCGCAATGCTCGATTACCAATTCAATCAAGCGCGCGCTATCGATTTGATAAAGCAACGATATACCTTGTGCCTGCCAGTAATCAGGATCAGGAACGGTGCGCTCAGATCCGAGGCAGATTATTTTCGTGCCGAGCGACGTCTCAGCTAATAGTGCCGCTAGATTTTCTGACGCGCAGTCCAATGGTCGAACATCGATGACAATGCAGGAAAAATCTTTCGTCGCTATTTCAAGCAAAGCTTGGTCGAGATTTCTGACCTTACAAAGTTCCGCCGGCAAAGATAGCTGCAGTTCAGTTTCAAAACTATGTGATAGGTTGATGGTAAGCAGCGTCATGTTCGTATCATGCCGTTCAGATACGCTAACAACATTGATGTAGGTCAATAAGGGTTAATTTTCGCAGTGCGCCATTTGGCAGAGTTTGGGGTGGTCGAGTATTTCGACTTCTTTGCCATCCACTTTTAGAACGCTTTGCTGCTGCAAGCGGGTAAAGATTCTGCTGGTGGTTTCTACTGCTAAGCCTAGATAATTTGCAATGTCGGTCCGAACCATGGGCAATCGAAAGGTTGTCGCAGAGAGATGGCGGGCACTGTATCGCTGGGATAGGTTGAATAAGAACGACGCGATACGTTCTTCGGCAGTTTTTTTGCCGAGCAATAACTGCAGTTCCTGATCTTCTCTGATTTCTTTGCTGAGTAGTCGGTACATGTGACTCTGTAAATTACCAATTTTTCGAGAGAGTTCAGTGATCTGATCAAAAGGAATCTCGCATAAGCTCGAGGTTTCAAGTGCTCGCGCTGTATTGTGGTATTGACTGGTCTCGATCGCATCTAAACCGATCAGTTCTCCAGGCAAGAAGAAGCCTATAACTTGCTCGTTGCCTTTATTGTCCGTGCTGTAAGTTTTAACTGCACCAGCTCTGACAGCGAACAGTGAGGTGAAGGCCTGCCCTGCTTCAAATAGTGGCTCGTTCTTTTGAAGGGGCTTGGTGCGTTTAATTTTTGCATCAACAATGTCCATCTCCAAGTTGCTCAGAGAGTACGGTAGGCAAATTGCATTAAGTCCACAATTACTGCAGCTCACGGTATGGGAGTCTGATTGCGACACGAAAAGTCCTCAATGACATATAACAGCATCATAATCCTTGCTGGCGAACAGATGAAGCCCCTCATAAGTTGTTTGTGTTCAGCCTGAACTTCATCTGGGTTATTCTTTGTGTGAGAAAGCTTGATCACAAAAAGCCTTTTGGGAGCGCTTTATGGTGACGAAGTCGGAGTTTTGGGGGCTGTTTTGCCCTCCGATAATTGTTAGCCGGGTTGTAGTATGGAATTTCTAAAGAATTTCTGGCGTCGCTTTTTGTCTGGCGGTGAGCCAGCGCAACCCCTAGTTGAGATGATCAACGCGGCCAAAGTCGACCCGGAGATCAAAAAAAGCTTGGTGCTGATACTGCAAATGGACACTTTTCAGCGCCGCTCGGCTATTGGCTCGCTCACAACCCGATTGCGGATGCAGCAAGCGCCGGAAAGCATTATTGCCGGTCTTATTCAATTGGAAGATGATGACTTTGCGGCAACGGCGCTGAAGTTGCTAAATGATTAATGAATATTAAGCACTAATACCCAAAGACTACATCACTTTTGCCTCTTTTTGGCCGGCAATAAAGGCGCTATGCTGTTTGCTCTTGTTATGAGTTTGCCAGCAGATGAGCGAAGTACAATCGACAGAAGTCCCAGCGATCCCTGATCCTTATTCAATTCCTCTTGAGGATATCAACGTCGCGCAACCAGCGCTGTTTCAACACGATGCACATTGGGATTACTTCAGGCGGCTTCGTGAAGAAGCCCCCGTTCACTATTGCGCAGACAGTGCTTTTGGTCCGTATTGGTCGGTCACTCGCTATAAGGATATTTTTGAAGTTGATACTAATCACAAAGTTTTCTCATCGGCTCGCGGCATCACGGTAGGGGGTCTTGGCGGCGCGCCTGCTCCTGCAGCTTCTAGTACTAAAACAGAGGAGGCGAAGTCTGCCGAAAACAAACAACAGGATTTTGCTGGCTTTGGTATGTTCATCGCAATGGATCCGCCCAAGCATGATTTGCAGAGAGCCACAGTTACGGGGGTTGTTGCACCACCAAATCTGGCGAAACTGGAAGGGACTATTCGACAGCGTGCGGCGAAAATCCTGGATTCACTGCCGGTCGGCGAAACGTTTGACTGGGTCGACACAGTTTCTGTCGAGTTGACAACGCAAATGTTAGCGACGCTGTTCGATTTTCCATTCGAAGATCGGCGCAAATTGACCCGTTGGTCCGATATCGCCACGACGCCGCCGGGTGTTGGCATTGTGGAATCAGCCGAGCAGAAGCGCGCCGAGTTAATCGAATGTCTTGAGTACTTCACTAAGCTCTGGAACGAGCGAGCCAGTCAGCCACCCAAAGACGATCTGGTTTCGATGCTGGTGCACGGCGAGAGCACTAAAGACATGAGTCCGTTTGAATTCCTCGGCAACCTGTTATTACTCATTGTCGGTGGTAATGACACCACCCGTAACTCGATTACCGGCGGCGTTTACTTTCTCAATCAGAATCCAGCTGAATACGACAAGCTGCGAGCGGACCATAGCCTGATTCCGAATATGGTCTCGGAGATTATCCGCTTTCAAACGCCACTCGCTCACATGCGTCGAACTGCTTTGCAAGACACCGTTCTAAACGGCAAACACATCAAGGAAGGGGATAAAGTGGTGATGTGGTATGTCTCAGGCAATCGAGATGAATCTGTTATCGCTAATGCGGACCAATTTATCATCGACCGAGACAAAGCTCGTCAACACTTATCCTTTGGCTATGGCATCCATCGCTGTATGGGCAATCGGTTAGCAGAGATGCAGTTGCGTATTGTGTGGGAGGAGATTCTGAAACGCTTTAGTCGCGTAGAAGTCATGGCAGAACCAGAGCGCACGTACTCTACCTTCGTGAAGGGTTATACCCATCTGCCAGTCAGGGTCCATCCGCTCTGATCGGGCGTTGCGCGGGTTGTTCCGGCTGTTGTTCCGGCTGTTGTTCCGGCTGTTGTTCCGAACTAGGCGTACGTCAGTATTGTATTTCGTAGACGATCGTCGGGTCATTACTCTTAAACAGGTATAGCAGCAGCTGACTCAGAACAATATTGCCGTCCGCTCGGTAACGTCCTTCCATGAAAGCTTGCATACCATCGATGCGACCATCCAATAGGCCCCAGCAAGTTTCGTGGTCAGAAATATTCATCAAAATCGTAGGTTCAGAATGGTAACCGGGAGCAAAGCTAAAATTACCTTCGCTCACCTCCAGGTAAAAGGGTTCGCCATCGACAAATTCAAACTGAAACGTCGTCATTTCTCTGGGTAGAAATCCAGATTTAAAATGTGGGGCAAGGGCCGCAGCTCTTGCATCTAGGGCTTCATTCACGTTTCGCTGTCCTGAGACTGGCAATATTTCATAGTTTATCACTGATCAAAGCGCATGGGTGCTGTGGTAGCATACTGCCTTAAGTTTGAGAGGGGATACCCATTGGAATTTGTTGTTGAATACGGTCTTTTTCTAGCAAAAACCGTCACTCTAGTTGTGGCAATCTTGCTGGTCGTCGCTGTGATGTTTGCCCTTGGCAGCAAAGGTCGCCGTCCTGAGCGAGGCCATATTGAAGTTTCGAGTCTGAATGAAAGCCTGGATAGCGTCACTCGGACGCTAAAGCAGTTTGTGTTAAATGAGAATGATTGGAAAGCCGAAGCCAAAGCTGAGAAGAAAAAGAATAAAGAGCTGAAGAAAGCAGAGAAAGCCCACACTGAAGCGCGCAAGCCGCGAGTTTATGTCATCGATTTCGAAGGTGATATTCAGGCTTCCGCGGTGGACCAGCTTCGAGAAGAAGTGACGGCCATACTGTCCATAGCCGAGTCAGTTGATGAAGTTGTCGTGAGGCTAGAAAGTCCTGGAGGCATGGTTCATAGCTATGGTCTGGCAGCATCTCAATTGAGTCGAGTGGTTGGTAAAAACCTAAAATTAACGGTTGCGGTGGATAAGGTTGCTGCCAGTGGCGGCTATATGATGGCTTGTCTGGCGACCCATCTGATCGCTGCGCCATTTGCTCTTTTAGGGTCCATCGGCGTTGTCGCACAAATTCCAAATTTTAATCGGTTTCTAAAAGGCAAAGAGATTGATGTCGAGATATTAACGGCAGGTGAGTACAAGCGCACATTGACCATGCTGGGTGAAAACACCGATAAAGGGCGCGAGAAGTTCATTGAGGAACTCGAGGACGTCCATACGTTGTTCAAGGAATTCGTCAAGGAGAGTCGCCCGATCATTGATACGGATGTCGTTGCAACAGGTGAAGCCTGGTACGGTAAACGTGCATTGGCTCATAAGCTCGTTGATGCATTGCAAACGAGTGATGAGTATTTGGTCGATCGCTGTGAATCTGCCGATGTTTATCGTATTAAATATGTAGAAGATAAAAACAGAATGGATAAGGTCATGGATCGATTTAGCTCGATCCTCAATTTAAAGTTTAAGGCGTCTGATCTGCAATATCAGGGACCGTTTCGTTTCTAGTCGGTATTGGCTCGGCTATAGGTCGCGAGAACTCTTTTTAGAGAAACTCTCATATTTAAAGAAACTCTTATATTTAAAGAAACTCTTATATTTAAAGAAACTACAGGAATTACCATGACCGCATTTCAGGCCTTTTGGGTTGAGAAGAACGACAAGGAAGTCAGCCACTCTATCAAGACGCGGCAGGTTGCTGACCTACCGGCCGGTGAAGTGTTGATCAAAGTGAAACACAGTTCTGTCAATTATAAAGATGCGCTATCAGCCAAAGGTATGCCTGGCGTTACTCGAGAGTATCCACATACGCCTGGTATTGATGCCGCAGGTACCGTCGAGACGTCTAGCAGCGACGCTTTTAAAGCGGGCGACGAGGTGATCTGTATCGGCTTTGATCTTGGGATGAATACGCCGGGAGGCTACGGTGAATATATTCAAGTTCCTGCTGAATGGGTCACACCCATGCCCGAAGGTCTAAGTGCAAGAGAAGCTATGGTCATAGGAACCGCTGGTTTTACAGCGGCACTTTGCGTCCAAAAAATAGAGGCTATGGGCGCAACACCGGCAGATGGTCCGGTATTGGTAACGGGAGCGACTGGTGGTGTCGGTAGTATTGCCGTGATGTTGCTTGCTAAGCTCGGCTACGAAGTCATCGCCAGTTCTGGTAAGTCCGACAAAACAGAGTTCTTAAAATCGTTAGGTGCCACATCGGTCATAGGCCGTGAGGCGCTGTCGGAAGCAAGTAAGCGACCCATGTTAACGCCCGAGTATGCGCATGCAGTAGATTGTGTGGGTGGTGAGATATTGTCAAATATCATTAAATCGTTAAAGCCGCTAGGCAGCGTCGCCATTTGTGGTCTGGTCGCGTCAACTGGTTTTACGACAACGGTGTTGCCGTTCATTTTGCGCGGTGTAAACGTTTTGGGTGTGGACTCAGTCGAAATCCCAATCAGCATGAAAACTGATATTTGGGGTCGACTTGCTTCGGACTGGAAACTCTCTGGACTTGAAGCTCTGACCACTGAAATCGGATTAGAGCAATTGCCTACAGTATTGGATGAAATTTTTGCGGGGCAGGTGTCCGGTCGAACCCTTGTCACTCACAGTTAGTGCTGAGCACTAGCGGCGACTGAACCGTCGGACTTGGTCGTCGTTGTTTAGTCGCGACGTAGTCTATCCGAGACGGCAATGGGTGTCGGAAAGCGGAAGACCACCAGGTAGGATGAAATCAAGAAGGTGAGGATGGCAGTTGCCTGAATCACATGGGACGCATTTTCGCTGATTAACGATTGGCTGCTGGCGAGAAATGCGATTAAGAGTGAGAACTCACTGATCTGTCCTAACCTAAAGCCAATCTCCCAACCCTTATCATCGGCATCTTTGATCCGTCCTAACAGCAGTTTGAATACGATAGGTTTGGCCACTAAAATCACAGCAGCCAGTATGGCTGCTGGGACGATGACGCTGCCAAGTAAGCCTAGTTGAAACTCTGCTCCGATCGAAAAGAAAAACAAAATCAAAAAGAAGTCTCTCAAGGGCTTTAAATGATTCGCGATATAGAGAGCAATCGGACTTGTTGCAACTGACACTCCTGCGATAAACGCACCTATTTCGTGGGACAAACCTACCATCGAGGCAATCTCTGATAAGCCTAGGCACCAGCCAATCGCGATCAGGAAAATGTACTCGTGAAAGGCGTCGAATTTTTCTAATAGTTTCAATAGCACATGCTTTACAAACAGCATTGCGCCAATAGCAAGTAAGGGGAGGGCAATGATGACGCTGACTAATTTCGTGATGAAGTTAGATGTTTCTTCGCCAGTCAGTAATAGCAGGATAACAATAGCGACAACATCTTGGATGAGTAGCAGGCTGATAACGAGTTCACCGGTGCGCCGATGATGGAGTACGGTAGTGGGTAGTAACTTAATGCCGATTATAGTGCTGGAGAACATCATCGCCATTCCAATCACACCAGCCTCTATAAAGCCAAAGCCGAAAGCCAGGCCAACCGCAAACCCCAAGCCGAAGAATATAAGGCAACTGCAGATCCCCACAAATAAAGCATCTTGCAACATGTTGCCGAGTTTTGACGGTTGCATATCAAGGCCAAGCAGAAACAGCAAAAAGATGATGCCCATTTCCGCGACGCCACGGATGAGTGTAGGGTCAGATATTAGAGAGGTTGCAGAGGGTCCTAAAATAACGCCAATGGCGATATAGGCGACGATCAAAGGCTGTCGAGTATAGAGCGCCACCGTGGCAAGAACTGCAGCCCCGGTAAATATAAGGAAGAAGGATGTGAATAAAGATTCGCCCATCGTCCGATGGTATCACAGCTATTTAGATAAAGGCTGTGGTTAAAAGAAGCTGTTAAAAGAAGCAGTTAAAAACAATCATTAGCGGCGGCGGAACAAGGGCTCTGGTGTTGCGACAGTCGATTGATAGTTGTCTGAGAAACTATCAAGCGCGTCAAGGCACTTGTTAGCATCCTGGCCATCAGCAAGTTCAAACGCGTTGAAGCCGCAGTGAACCATCTGGCTGAGTTGGTCACGTCTAACGTCGCCAATGGCTCTGATTTCACCTTGATACTGCATCGTTCGTTTCAGGATACTGGCACTTGAATAAGCACGGCCGTCAGCAAATGCAGGAAAGTTGAGCGCCACAACGGGAAGTTCGTTTGCAAATGCGGCAATGTCTTCGATCTCGTCGCCAGCTTCTAACCAAACACCAACATCGTTGCGCCCAATGAGCTTGTCTCGGTGCTCGAGATAAAAAGCGAGAGGAAGAATAGCATTGCTACCGTCGACCGAAGCATTCTCCGCATTGGTGACGGTAAATTCCGATTTCGCAATTGCGCGATCTTTAATAATACTAGGCATAATCTAAATTCTTTGTCTGGTTTACTGTGCGGCGTAGACGCGTTCTTTAAAAGGCGCAATACCGACACGGTTAAATGTATCAACGAATTGTTCACCTTCCTGACGTTGTTCAACGTAGAGGCTCACCAATTTGTTAACAACTTCTGGTACTTGGCTCCGAGCGAAGGATGGGCCAAGGATTTGGGCAAGGGCTGCATCCGAGTAACCTGAGCCGCCGATAGAAACCTGATACCATTCTTCGCCTTTCTTATCTACGCCGAGTATGCCGATGTTACCGACGTGGTGATGGCCACAGGCGTTCATACAACCGGATATGTTGATGTCCAGGTCGCCTAGGTCATGTAGGTAATCCAGGTCATCGAACTGACGCTGGATGGCCTCAGCAACTGGAATAGATTTAGCGTTGGCGAGAGAGCAGTAGTCGCCTCCAGGGCAGCAGATAATATCTGTTAATAAACCCAGGTTAGGTGTGGCTAATTCAGCGTCGCAAAGCACTTTCCATAAAGCATAAAGGTCTGCTTTCTTAACATCCGCCAGTGTTGCGTTTTGTTCGTGTGTCACACGTATCTCACCAAAACTGTACTGGTCTGCAAGGTCAGCAATCGTTTCGATTTGTTCGTCGGTCACGTCGCCGGGTGCGACACCGGTTTCTTTGACGGCCAGATTAACGATGGCATAGCCTGGTTGTTGATGGGCCTTAACGTTTCGGCCAATCCAGGTCTTGAAGGCAAAATCGTCTTTTAATGCTTGCTCGTATTCTGAGTGAGTATCCGTCAGCGTTTCGTAAGCCGGTTTAGTGAAGAACGATTTTGCGCGATCAATTTCTGCATCCGTTAGTGTTTCGGGACCGTCTTTGATGGTGTTCCATTCAGCTTCGACCTTCTCAGCGAATACTTCTGCCGTCATGGCGCGAACCAAAATTTTGATCCGAGCTTTATATTTGTTGTCGCGACGACCGTAGCGGTTGTAGACGCGAAGGATGGCTTCCAAATAAGTTAGCAGGTGTTGTTTTGGCAAAAACTCTCGGATGACAGGCGCAATCACTGGGGTTCTGCCCAGGCCACCACCGGCCAAAATTTGAAATCCAGTTTCACCGTCTTGTTCAACGATACGAATGCCGATGTCGTGTACCTGAACCGCAGCGCGATCCTCGCGTGCGCCAGTCACCGCAATCTTAAACTTGCGAGGCAACCAATTGAACTCGGGGTGGAACGTAGACCACTGGCGAATTAATTCTGCCCAGGGACGGCTGTCTTCGATTTCATCGGTCGCAACGCCTGCATATTGATCACTGGTGGTGTTTCGAATGCAGTTGCCGCTGGTTTGGATAGCGTGCATCTCAACACTGGCGAGTGCCGCCAGGATATCAGGTACCTGTTCTAGCTTTGGCCAGTTGAGTTGGACATTCTGGCGGGTAGTGAAGTGAGCGTAGCCCTTGTCAAACTCCCGGGTAATTTCGGCGAGTTTGCGCAATTGCTTACTCGACAGCATCCCGTAAGGCACGGCGATTCTAAGCATCGGTGCCAATCGTTGGATGTAAAGCCCGTTGCGCAAGCGAAGATGAAGAAACTCTTCGTCACTCAGTTCGCCGGATAAGAATCGGTTGGTTTGATCGCGGTATTGAGAAACTCGCTCATCAACCATTTGCTGGTCGTATTTATCGTAAACGTACATGCCGGTCCTGTTATTTCATTTGAGCGCTAATGTATCAGTTAGCGTCAGGTGCGAAACTAATCAATTTCCCATATGTATAGAAGTGCGAAGCATATCTACCTTCGACAAGACCGCCACTACCAACATTGAGCGACGCGAAGCATACCAAAAAAATGCCGCGCTGCGTGGTCGTATATTGGCTTTAGCGGTCGTATACTGGCGGAAATTTAATTCCGGACAGGAGCGTTTATGACTGATCATGAACAAACAGAAGTAGAATCCAAAGGCGAAGATAGTATGGCCGATGCCATCAGTGCAGTTGCGGTGATCGTAATTGCGGTCGTTATCGCGATTTACTGGGTTTCTAACCAATAACCGTCACCAGGGCGGGTCTAATCTGGCAAGACCATCATTACGACACCAATAATGGTGAGTACAAACACGACGGTGAAGATTAGCCCTCCCACGATATACGGCATTGGGCTGGTCTGGCTGAAGTCACGTTCGCGGTTTTTATTGGACTGCACGCCACCGGCAGCAGCAAAAACACTCAGCATAACCTGCAGAAAAGACGGTTTTTCGGGCGGCGCCTTCTCGCCCTGGTCGTTTCTTTCAGACATGACAGTAGCTCAACGATTTGACCGACGAATTGTAGCAGAATCCTGACTCATCATCGGCGTCATTGTCATTCCGCATGATTTATTGGCTCACTTGTAGGAGAGCGCTGGAGATAGCCATCTTTCGGCGACGTCCATCGTCATGCCTTTGCGTTCTGCGTACCGTTCAACCTGGTCCCGATCAATTTTACCAAGCCCAAAGTACTGGGATTCAGGATGAGAGAAGTAGAATCCGCTGACAGCAGCTGCAGGGGTCATAGCAAAGCTTTCCGTCAGGTCGACGCTAATCTTTTGCGCGGCATCCAGCAATTTAAATAGCGTTTCCTTTTCGGTGTGATCCGGACAAGCAGGGTAGCCAGGTGCTGGTCGTATCCCTTGATAGGATTCTTTAATAAGCGCTGCGTTATCGAATGTCTCATCTGCCGCATAGCCCCAGAACTCTTTACGAACTCTTTCATGCATACGTTCTGCTAGTGCCTCGGCCAGCCGATCTGCTAAGGCTTTCAGCAAGATGGAATTATAGTCATCATGATCTGCCTCAAACTCACTGGCTAGCGCGGCAACGCCGTGACCAGCACTCACGACAAAGCCGCCTATATAGTCTTTGATGCCGGTTTCGACCGGTGCAACGTAGTCTGCGAGACAAAAATTTGGCTTCTCGTTGGGTTTGTCCGTTTGCTGCCGCAAGTGATGCAGCAAGCTCGATTTTTCGCTTCGATCGTCATTTTCGAACAACTGGATATCGTCATGATCCACGCTATTGGCTGGCCAGAATCCAATCATTGCATTGGCCTTAATCAATTTCTCGTCAATGATGCGTTTCAGCATGGCCTGCGCGTCGTTGAATAAGTTGGTCGCCGCCTCACCGACGACGGCATCCGTGAGAATTTTTGGATACTTGCCTGCCAGCTCCCAGGTGATGAAGAAAGGCGTCCAGTCGATATAGTCCACCAGTTCTTCAAGCGGATAGTTGTCAAAGACTTTCACGCCAAGAAACGTGGGGGCGATAGGCTGGTAACCTTGCCATTGAATGGGCGGGCGATTATCGACCGCATCGCTATAACGCAGGGTATTGCCCTTCGGTCTGCGGTTCTTATTGCGAACACGGATCTTTTCATACTCTATACGTAGGTCGGCACAGAACTCATCTTTGAGCTCGTCGCTCATGAGTTTGGTCGCAACGCCAACCGCGCGAGATGCATCAGACACATACACGGTCGCTTCGTCTTGATAGCACGGTTCAATCTTTACCGACGTGTGTGCCTTTGAGGTGGTCGCGCCACCAATCAATAAAGGCAGGTTGATTCCTTGACGTTGAAGTTCCGACGCGACGTGCACCATCTCGTCGAGAGAGGGCGTTATGAGCCCACTTAAGCCGATGATATTGACGTTATGTTCTTTCGCCGCCGCGATAATCTTATCCGTGGATACCATTACCCCGAGGTCAATCACTTCATAGTTATTACACTGCAGAACGACGCCAACAATATTCTTGCCAATGTCATGCACGTCACCTTTCACGGTGGCCATCAAAATCTTGCCCTTGGCTACCGAAGCTGCGCCTTTTTCGTCTTCGATAAAAGGAATAAGGTGTGCCACAGCTTGTTTCATCACTCGCGCACTTTTTACCACCTGGGGCAGGAACATTTTACCTGCGCCGAATAGGTCTCCGACGCGGTTCATGCCTGCCATCAGTGGACCTTCAATTACTTCGATTGGACGTGTTGCCGCCTGCCTTGCGAGCTCAGTATCTTCAACAACATAGGTGTTAATACCTTTTACTAGGGCATGCGCTAGACGTTCATTAACGCTTTCTTCACGCCAGCTCAGGTCTTCTGTAAGCGCAACGCTACCTTTACCTGTATATCTTTCAGCAATTTGCAGTAAAGCCTCAGCAGCATCATCGGTACGATTCAAAATCACATCTTCAATTTTGTCACGAAGATCTTTCGGGACTTCTTCGTATATCGTGAGTTGGCCAGCGTTGACGATACCCATGGTTAGTCCAGCGCGAATCGCGTGGTACAAAAACACTGCGTGAATGGCTTCACGCACCAGGTTGTTGCCCCGGAATGAGAATGAAACGTTGCTGATACCACCAGAGAGCTTGGCGTGGGGCAGGTTCGCCTTAACGAACTTGCAGGCTTCGATAAAGTCGTTGCCGTAACTGGCATGCTCTTCAATACCCGTCGCCACTGCAAAAACGTTAGGGTCGAAAATAATGTCCTCTGGCGGAAAGTTTTCTTCGTTCACCAGAATGTTATAGCAACGTTGACAGATCTCTTGTTTGCGGGCGAGGGTGTCTGCCTGGCCTTGTTCGTCGAATGCCATAACGACAACTGCAGCGCCATGCCGGCGACAGATGCGCGCCTGCTCACGAAACTCTGCTTCGCCTGCTTTGAGGCTGATTGAATTGACGATCGATTTGCCCTGCAGGCATTTCAGGCCGGCCTCGATGATTTCCCATTTCGAGGAGTCCACCATGATCGGCACTCGACTGATATCGGGCTCAGATGCGACCAGGTTCAGAAACTTAACCATGGCTGCTTTCGAATCGAGCATGCCCTCATCCATATTAATGTCGATAATCTGTGCACCGCTGTTGACCTGTTGTTGGGCCACCGCAAGTGCTTCTTCGTAGTTTTCTTCCCGTATTAGGCGGGCAAATTTGGCGGAACCGGTCACATTGGTTCGCTCACCGACGTTGATAAAAAGCGATTCCGGTGTAATGTTAAAGGGCTCAAGACCACTTAGCAGGGTATTTGTACTCGCCTTTACTGGCTCCCTAGGTTTTACGTCTTGGACCATTTTGGTAAAGGCTTCGATATGGTCTGGACCCGTTCCACAACATCCACCAATGATATTCACGAGGTTTGAGTCTATGTAGCCCTGAATGGATTTAGCCATCTCTGGGACAGTTTCGTCGTACTCACCGAACTCGTTGGGCAGACCTCGATTAGGATAAGAGCTGACGTAGCAGTTGGCGATGCGCGCAATGTCTTCCATGTAAGGGCGCAGTTCATCGGCGCCTAATGCGCAGTTAAAGCCAACAGAAATTGGTTTTGCATGCCGAATGGCTGCCCAAAATGCCTCCACGGTCTGTCCGGACAATAATCGGCCACTAGCATCGGTAATCGTGCCGGAGATCATGATGGGATACTCCATGCCGATGGAATCAAAGACTTCAAGCGCAGCGTAGATGGCGGCCTTTGAGTTCAGTACATCGAAAATCGTTTCGATCAAAATGATGTCGGCGCCACCGTCAATAAGACCGTGGATTGCCTCCGAGTAGTCCACGACCAGTTCATCAAAGGTGATGCTTCTGTACCCTGGGTCGTTGACGTCTGGCGATAAGCTTGCAGCACGTGTTGTTGGCCCAACTGCGCCCGCGACAAACCTGGGCTTGTCTTCTGTTTCGATTTCATCGGCAGCTTCGCGCGCCAACCTCGAGGCCTCGCGATTGATCTCATAGCTGAGTTCTGCCAAATCGTAGTCTGATTGGGACACCCGATTCGCCGTGAAGGTGTTGGTTTCTATAATATCCGAACCAGCTTTGAGGTATTCCATGTGAATAGCCTTCAAAGCTTCGCGCTGGGTCAGAGCCAGCAATTCATTATTGCCCTTTAAGTCTCGATGGAAATCCTTAAAGCGAGAGCCTCGAAAATCTTCTTCCGTGAGCTTTAGCTCCTGAATCATGGTCCCCATGGCGCCATCCATCACTAGGATGCGGTGCTTGAGGAGATCAGTGAGCTGCTGGTAACGAGGAGACAGTTTCATAAGTCAGATATCTGTAAAGTCGCGCACACTTTAACATTATGGCAGCCTGTGGGCTTTGAAGATCTTAGTCACGCACCATGAATCGCGCTCATGGCCTTAGCTACAGCCGCTTTTAAGGCCTTACTCATAGCCCTATAGGCTAATTCAGAAAACCACTTAAAAAGCAGGGACTTACGGTTTTGGAAATACTTGTTTCATTAGCCAGCAACGTTTTGATTTAGTAAACTGCAGGCACTTAAGAGGTACATAGTTATGATTGAAGTTACAGAATCGGCACAACAATACTTAGTAGAGCTTCTGTCCAAGCAGGATACGCCAGATATTGGCATTCGAATCTTCATTACGGATCCCGGTACGCCAATGGCGGAAACTTGCTTGGCGTATTGTAAGCCTGGCGAAGAACAAGAGGATGATAATCGAGTCGAATATGCCGATTTCGTATGTTGGATTGATGATCGCAGTGTGCCATTTTTAGAAGACGGACTGGTGGATTATGCGGCAGATCGGATGGGTGGCCAGTTGACGATCAAAGCACCTAATTCTAAAGTGCCGAAAGTGTCAGATGATAGCCCTCTTGAAGACAAGGTGAACTACATTTTACACAGCCAAGTAAACCCAGGGCTTGCCGCTCATGGCGGTAATGTGACTCTGGTAGAACTTTTCGAAGATGAAGTGGCTGTTCTGCAATTCGGTGGCGGCTGCCAAGGTTGTGGCATGGTCGACATGACGCTTAAGGACGGGGTTGAAAAGACGTTGCTTGAGCAATTACCGCAACTTAAGGCTGTACGCGACGTTACCGATCACACGCAGACTGAAAACGCCTACTATCCTTAGGCGTCTTCGACATCTGCGAGCATAGCAGCAGGCGCTGAGGACTGATTAACCCGTCTTCAGCGTTTTTGCTAGCGTCGGTGCTGAACGTTTCGCCAGCACTGGCTTCACCTTATCGCGCAAATCAAGAATCATTTTTTCCGTCGTGGCCCAGTCCACACATGCATCAGTAATCGATACACCATATTGCAACTGGCTCAAATCCTCAGGCACCTTTTGATTGCCGGCATTGATATGGCTTTCCACCATAAAACCGATGATAGAGTCATTTCCGGCAGCAATTTGATTGGCGACATCGTCCATAACAGCGACTTGACGTTCGTGCTGCTTCTCAGAATTGGCATGACTGCAATCGACCATCACATTAGCTGCAATGTCATTTTGCAGCAGTTGCTGCTCACAGTTCGCGATGCTATCAGCGTCAAAATTGGTTTTTCCACCGCCCCCTCTGAGTACGATGTGGGCGTGGCGATTACCGCGGGTGTGGATGACCGCCACCTCACCTTCATGGTTAATACCCAGGAAGCGATGTGGTGCAGAAACTGACTGCAATGCGTTGATCGCAACTTCTAGCCCGCCATCCGTACCATTCTTGAAACCGACCGCAGACGATAGGCCGCTGGCCATTTCACGGTGAGTCTGGGACTCCGTTGTGCGAGCGCCAATCGCACTCCAGGAAATCATATCTTGCAGGTACTGAGGCGATACCGGATCCAATGCCTCGGTTGATGTTGGTAAGCCTAATTCGGACAGGTCGACGAGGAGTTTGCGGCCCATCTCCAAGCCCTTGCGGATGTTAAAAGAATCGTCGAGATCAGGATCGTTAATAAAGCCTTTCCAACCCACAGTCGTGCGAGGCTTCTCAAAGTAAACGCGCATGACCAAAAATAGCGTGTCCGAGACTTCCTCGGCGAGGATCTTGAGACGTTTGGCATAATCCAGTGCCGCATCGGCATCATGGATAGAGCAGGGGCCTACCACTAAGAACAACCGTGGGTCCTCTCGATTCAGGATTCTCTTTATGGTGAGGCGACCGTTCGCGACCGTAGCCAGAGCATTTTCTGATGCCGGTACCATCTTTTTAAGATCATTTGGGGTGATCAGTGTCTCTTCGCTTAACACGTTTACATCGTCCAGTTTAATTTCAGTCATTGGTTCGTCCGCTTTTGCTTTTTATCAAGTCTATTAATCATGCTCATAAGTACAGGCCAAAAAAAACCCCGCTAAGCGTCCGCCTATCGGGGTTTCCTGTCGGCGGTCAACACCGCCTAATTGTTAAGAGCGGTTATTTTTGCGTAAAAAAATAATAGCCCGCCCAGAAGTTGCCGTTAGCATTCTGGTTTAGGTCGCAAATTCGCTGATTGGAGTTTAAAATCATACAGGCATGATAGCCGCGAACCCATATTTGTACAACTGTTTGTAAAACCCCTGTACAAGCTTGCATTCAAGTGGCGACGTCGAAGGCGCGCAGCATTGACTTATTTCTGGAACGGCCTACCATTCGCGTTCGTCTGTTTGGGTGCCCTGTTTTGGTCTCTCCTGTTGAGCTTGATTACTCTGTTATTAGTGTCACCTTGCTGCTTTTGGCAGGGCTCATCGGCGGTTTTATCAATACTTTGGCCGGCGGTGGCTCGATGCTAACGCTGCCAGCCCTGATGATGTTGGGAATCCCGGCAGATATTGCGAATGCCACCAATCGAGTTGGTGTGTTTCTTCAATCCGCCACCGCGGTGCGAGGATTCAAAAACTACGACAGGTTAGATACCTCAGCTATTTTGCCCATGATGGTGCCGACTGTTGGCGGTGCTTTGGTCGGCTCTTTATTAGCGTCATTTTTGCCAGTGACCTTTCTCAAACCAACTTTGCTGATCACAATGGTATTGATGGCCGTTTATATGATTGTGAAGCCAGACGGGATTTTGGCACCAGAAGGGACGAAAGCTTTTGGCGTGTTTGAGAAACCTTCTGGTCTTGTGGCTCTATTTATTGCCGGTGTCTATGGCGGTTTTGTACAAGCCGGTGTCGGTTTTATTTTGATCGCCGCGCTGGCGGGAAGCCTGCGCTATGATCTTGTTCGAGCCAATGCGCTGAAAATGGTCGCTACTGGCATATTTTCGATTGTTGCGTTGGCAGTCTTTATTTGGCGGGATCAGGTCATGTGGGTCCCCGGTTTGATTCTTGCAGCGGGCACGATGATCGGCGCTAGTCTCAGTGTGAAATTTGCCATTAACGTTTCCCAATCTACGTTAAAATGGTTATTACTCGTCATGGTGACCTTAACCTGTGGCGGTGCATTCTTTTTTGGCTAATTCATTCAATTGACCCATTCAGCATCAGATAAGTACTTATGACAGAAGAAATAGAGAAGTATCCCTCAAATTTTATTCGCTCGATCATAGAGAAGGATGTTGCGGCGGGCAAAAATGCCGGCACAGTTGTGACTCGATTCCCACCAGAACCGAACGGCTATTTGCACATTGGCCACGCCAAAGCGATCTGTTTGAGCTTTGGGATGGCCAAAGAGTTTGGCGGTTCGACCTACCTGCGATTCGATGACACTAATCCTCTAAAGGAAAGTATCGAGTTTATGGAATCTATGCAGGAAGATATTGCCTGGTTGGGTTTCGACTGGCTTGAGATTCGCAATGCGTCCGATTACTTTGAACAGCTCTATTACTTTGCCGAGCAATTGATCGAGAAAGAATTGGCTTATGTAGACTCTTTGTCGGCGGACGAAATTCGAGAATATCGTGGTTCCCTTAAAGCGCCCGGCAAAGATAGCCCTTACCGACGCCGGACAATTGACGAAAACCTCGACATGTTTCGTCGCATGAGAGCAGGGGAGTTCGCCGACGGTGAGCACGTCCTGCGCCTAAAAATTGATATGTCTTCACCGAATATCAATATGCGTGATCCGGCCATCTATCGCATTCGGCACGTCCACCATCACCAGACAGGTGATGCCTGGTGCATTTATCCTTTATATGATTACACACACTGTATATCAGATTCTTTAGAGGGCATTACTCACTCGCTCTGCGATCTGGGTTTTGAGGATCATCGTCCCCTTTACGATTGGGTACTCGACGAACTCAAGATGAATTGTCATCCACAGCAGATCGAGTTTTCACGCTTAAATTTGCAATACACCGTTATGAGCAAGCGAAAGCTGAAGCAGCTAGTCGAAGAAAATATGGTCTCCGGTTGGGATGACCCGCGTCTACCGACCATCGCAGGTCTGCGGCGCAGAGGTTATACCCCAGCATCGATTCGTGATTTTTGTCGCAGAATTGGCGTCACTAAAAGTGATAACAATGTCGAATTGGCTTCCTTGGAAAGCTGCATCCGGGATGACCTGGGAGATACTGCGCCACGAGTCATGGGGGTGTTAAACCCTATTAAGGTTGTCATCGAAAATTATCCAGAAGGACAAACCGAAGCTTTAGAGGTAGCTAATCACCCCCAGATTGAATCGTTGGGCAGCCGCCAGGTTCCATTCAGTCGTGAGGTCTATATCGACCGGGAAGACTTCCGTGAGGAAGCTAATCGTAAGTACAAGCGTCTGGTTCTGGGTGGTGAAGTGAGGCTACGCTATGGCTACGTGATCAAGGCTAACGAGATTGAGAAAGACGCAGACGGCGAAATCAGCTTGATTCGTTGTACGTACGACCCTGATACGTTGGGTAACAATCCCGAAGGTCGGAAGGTTCGCGGGGTAATCCACTGGGTTGCAACTGCAACTGCCTTGCCGGCAGAGATAAGGATATTTGAGCCTCTATTTACGGTAGATTTTCCTGATGCTTCTGACCAAGACTATCGGGAGCTGATGAACGAAACCTCGGTCACGGTCAAAGCTGGGCTTGTCGAGCCAAGCTTAAGCACCGCGACCATAGAGGATCGCTTTCAGTTTGAGCGTGAGGGCTATTTCTGTATCGATAGCCTTGATTCAACACCCGAAAAACTCGTTTTTAATCGTACCGTTGGCCTGCGCGATACCTGGGCCAAAATCGAAAAACAGAACTAAAAATAAGTGTAAAAAAATAAATAGACGATTAGGAGAGAATAATGAAAATCGGTTTAGTGCCTATCAATATTGGTGTCCAATCTGCTGAGCAAATGATTGGATTGTCTCAGCTTGCAGAAAAATTAGGCTATGAGTCGGTGTGGACTTTTGAGCATGTCATCGTGCCTGAGGACTACAAATCAAAGTATCCCTACGATGCTTCTGGCAAGATGGGTGCAGCGCCTGAAACCAATATGGTGGATCCCCTTATCGCTCTTGCTGCGATTGCTGCCCAAACTACCACGCTGCGACTGGGTACCGGCGTTAACATCTTGTCCCAGGCAAACCCTCTCTATGTCGCCAAGCAAACAGCGAGTCTGGATATGATTTCTGGCGGTCGCTTTATGCTGGGTGTCGGTATTGGTTGGCTGCAGGAAGAATTTGCGGCTCTGGGTGTGCCGTTTGAAAAACGTGGCGCCAGATTTGATGACTATGTTGCGGCGATGCGTAAGGTCTGGTCGGGAGACATGGTTGAACACCAGAGTGAATTTCTGAGCTGGTCTGGCTTCAAAAGCTATCCACTACCTGTACAAGATCCAATGCCCGTTGTGATGGGCGGGATTAAGGGCAAAATTCATGAGCGAATTGCCACGCTAGGTAACGGCTGGTTTGCACCTATTGCGGACCCTATTGAGTTGAAAACTCATCTCGATAAGGTCCGGGCAGAGTGCGACAAAATTGATCGCGACTTTAGTGAAATTGAAATTACCTGCATGTGGCCCGGTCAGGGCGGCAAAGAAGCCGTTGAGACGATGGAAGCCGCTGGTTGTCACCGCTTAGTCGTGCCCGTCTTTGCGCTGGGTGCTGATCCCGTCGCAGGTATCACCAAACTCGCTGAAACGGTTATCAGCTAGTTGTCCGTTACCATTGCTGATGTTGAAGCGGCGCATGATCGTATTCGTCCTTATGTTCACGAAACGCCTCTGCTGAGCAGCCAACAATTGGATCTGGAGTCCGGTGCGACGCTGCTCTTTAAAGCAGAGCATCTGCAAAAAGTCGGGGCGTTTAAAGCGAGAGGCGCAACCAATGCTGTCTTTTCGCTTTCCGATTTAGAAGCGAGTCGCGGCGTTGCGACTCACTCCTCAGGTAATCATGGCGCCGCCCTTGCGCGTGCAGCGCAGCTACGCGGTATTCCTGCGCATATTGTGGTGCCAGAGAACGCGAAATTGGCAAAGGTTAACGCCATTTCGTCATATGGCGGTCGCGTTATTCGCTGCGAATCGACGCTTGCCGCGAGAGAAGCGGCGCTCGAACAGGTAGTAAAGGATACCGGTGCAACGATTGTTCACCCCTATGATGATAGCCGCGTTATTGCTGGCCAAGGGACAGCGGCATTAGAGATTTTGGCGCAAACTGATCGGTTAGATTCGGTTGTGATTCCAGTGGGCGGTGGCGGTTTGTTGGCGGGTAGTACCGTTGTGTTTAAATCCAAATCGACAGTAAAAATCTATGGCGCAGAGCCGGCATCTGCCGACGATGCTTACCGGTCGTTTAAGTCGGGTGTTCGCGTTGCGAGCCATATTCCAAACACCATCGCAGATGGTTTACAGACGACGCTCGGTGAGAAAAATTTTGCCATTATCCGTGATCAAGTTGACGACATCCTACTGGTCAGCGAAGACGACATTGTTTCGGCCATGAGATTGATCTGGTCCCGGCTCAAACAGGTGGTAGAACCATCCTCGGCAGTGACATTGGCTGCGGTGCTAAACTACCCTGCGCTGTTTCAAAACCAGACAGTGTGCCTGGTGTTAACTGGCGGCAATCTGGATCTGGATGATTTGCCTTTCTAGTTCGGTTTACAGCGTAATGCTTCGCATAGGGTTAAGTACTTAGCCTCTTAGCTAGCCCGTCACATAGCCCCAAGAATGCTGCCCATGACGGTGAGTGCCACAGTGGTATAGCCACCGTTAATTAGGAATTGTCTCAGAGGTCGACCTTCGAACAGAAAGAAGATACCCAGCATGGCCGTTATCCAAAATGCGTCGGTAAAGAACCCCGCTGCTGCAGGGTCCATAAATAGCTCCTTTTGTTGACGGCCTAAGACGTGAACTCGAACTTTAGGCGATTAACTGTGCGCTTTGAAGTAATGAATCGGCGAAGCCGCATGCGGGCGATGTGCTGTCAACGGTAGCGCAGCAGTAATCTATCTATAGTGAGGCCGAAAATGACGAGTAGCAGGGCCAAAAGAAGCCGCGGGTCTGCGAGTGAGAAACGCACATCTACTGGAAAAGCGATGGTTTTGGTGAGTGCAGCCAGTTTGTATGCATGGCGTTCATCGAAGTCAGGGTTGGTTATAATTTCTAGCAAATCGCGTCGACTTCGATAGCGCATTAGTGCGCCTTGGGTCCAATGACGGGCATCTTCGATCCCGACGATGTCTAACGCAGGGGCAATAGCTGCGCCGAAAAATAGCGGATGGCTGGCTTTTTTAAACAGCGCTGGGTACATGTGTTCCATGTAGTGTCCGAGCAGTTGATCGGCACTCATGCCGTTCATGTCAGTATTAAACTCAGGGCTGGAGGATGGCTTTGGGTTCATATCCAGTAGATTAACCATGACAACTTGGTTGCCCTGATCGCTCTGCATAAAGGTTGTCAGTGCCTCCAGTTGTGTCGCAGTAGCCTTATCTGCGTATTTTTCAGAGAACTTGTCAGAGTAGGAAGAAATTTCTGCAGCGGTTAAGGGGCCATCAGTGTTGGTATACCAGTAGCTAAACCCAAGAAGAACGATCGCCAGGCTGAGCCAGAGTTTGACGCCCGTATTATTCATGCTTTATTCAGCCACGCACCCTGCGGTGCGGCTGTCTCCAGATTGAGTTGCCCCGCGAGGCCTGCAGCGCGATGGGTCGAAATTTCCTGCATGGTCGGGCTTTGCATCATATCCAGCATGGCTTTCCGGGAGGGATACATCGCAATCGCTACTTCATCCCAGAGCTCTTCTACTTCACCGAGCATTAATCTTTCGACGTCAGCGGCGAACATAGCGGCACCACCAAACTCTTTGAGCAACTGAGACACGGACGCACCGTAAATGTCGTAGGCCTCGCGGCCGGTTAACTCTGTTGGGCGACCATCCTCATATTCTGCTTTGTCTTTAAACTTCAGCAGGTTCACCATATAGATGGGCCCTTCAGGGCCGGGCTCAAAAAATCCCGCGATCTGTTCCTGATTGGGTACAACACTGTTGTTAACTTCCATACGTCTCCCTAAACCAAAAATATGTAAACCAGAGCCCTTGAGTCAGAGCCCCTAAAGTGGGTTGTCCTGACAAAACTTGATGATGGTTTTACTCAAAGCATCGGGTGCATCATCTTGTAAGAAATGACCAGCGCCTTCAATGGTCGTGTGGCTTTGTCCCTGGGCACCCGGTACAGATTCCTGAAACCGCTGATGGCCTCCCGCAGTGACAGGATCTTTATCGGAAAATGCGGTGATCATCGGCTTTTTAAAAGCTTCTAGGACTACCCAAGCGGCTCTGTTATCAGCAATGGCAACATTGTCAGGGAAAATCGGCACGAGCGACGGAAACTGTCGCGCGCCTTGTTTGTATGCTTCTGACGGAAAGGGCGCATCGTATGCTGTTTTTTCCGCCTCTGACATAGTGCCGCTCGCGCTCAGACTAACGACATCACTAATGATAAGGTCTGGATAGCCATCGCAATATTTGATCCAGTACATAAAGCCAGCGCCATTCTCGTTCTCTCGGAGTTTGGCTGACATCTCAGCCGGCGCCAGCGCAGGTATAGTGTCGAACAGGGCATGCATTGGTGCTGCCATTTCGTCAGGAATGCCTTTGGCATCGGGCAATCCCGTATTTGCTACAACCACACGAGCGAATCGATCAGTATTTTGTGTGAGTACGCGCAGGCCAATGAGACCGCCCCAATCCTGACACATCAAAGTGATTTGCTTTAGGTCGAGGGTGTTAACGAACTGTTCAAGCCAATCGATATGATTGGCATAGGTATAGTCGCTTCGTTGGGTAGGTTTATCCGATCGTCCAAAACCAACGAGGTCCGGTGCAATGACTCGGTATCCCGCGCCGGTTAGGATCGGAATCATTTTTCGATACAAATAAGACCAGGTAGGTTGGCCATGCAGACAGAGAATCAACTCACCCGTCGCGGGCCCCTCATCAAGATAGTGCATACGTAGACTACCGCCATCTCCATCGTCGATATCCACATAGTGAGGTTGAAAAGAATAGCCCTCTAAGTTGGCAAATCGATCGTCCGGCGTTCTGACAAATTCCATGGTAGGTCCTTTCAATTTGGGAAATCGTTAACTCAAAAATAGTTGCTTCAGTAAATGTTTAATTCGGCCAGTAGATATATTCATCACCCGGTTCATAGACTTGACCGCTATGCTTATCAATAAACTGTGGCGCATTCAAAATGCTTGGCCACATCGGCGCTGCTTGCTCTGCGTTGTGCACAGCCAGCAATGCTTCTAATGCTTTGACTTTCTCGGGGTGTTTGCTGGCCACGTTGTTCTGTTCCGTGGGATCGTCAGACAGATGAAACAGCCAGGGCTCTGTTGGGCTTTCGGCGCGAATTAGCTTCCAACCGTCACTGAGTACAGACTGTTGGTGCCCTTCTCTCCAAAACAGGTCGCGTGCGGGTAATAGTTCAGTCTCGCCGGTGAGTTTGGGTAGAAAATTGATGCCATCTAACTTTCGGTCAGTGGGTATCGCAGCGCCCGCAGCGCCGGCAAGCGTATGAAATAGGTCGATATGATGGATGGGTGTATCGACCTCTGTGCCCGCTGCAATTTGGTTTGGCCAACTCGCCATAAAAGGCACATGTATGCCGCCCTCAAAATGATTTAGCTTCCATCCTCGGTAAGGTTTGTTGATATCGCTCAGTTCAATATAGGCGGCTCCACCATTGTCACTGGTGAGAACCACAATTGTGTTATCCGCAATACCATTGGCTTCGAGGGCATCCATCACCTGGCCCACGCCTCTGTCGAGTGCGCGGATCATGGCAGAATAGGTCCGTAAATTTGGGTCTTCGATCTGCGAGAATGCGTCGTAGTCTGATTTCAACGCCTGAATGGGATTGTGGATACCCCAATGCGCCAGATAAAGAAAGAACGGCTGATTGCGATTGGATTTGATAACCTTAACAGCTTCGTTCGAGAAGTAGTCGGTCAGGTAACCGTCCGGCTGAAACCTTTCTCCGCCATTCCACTGCGCAGCATATTCTGCTGTTGCCCAGACCATCTGTTCGACGGATGAATCTAGCTTGGAGTTCACAACATCAGGATGATCTTCCGGTAAATATAGCGTGCCCGCCATGTAAAGACTGTCGTCGAAACCTTGATCCTCAGGTCGCATGCCGTCGGTGGCACCAAGGTGCCATTTGCCAATGTGGGCCGTATAATAACCGGCGTCTTTCAGCACCTCGGCAATGGTAATTTCTTCTGTTGGCATGCCGAGTTTGCTCATGTCTGGCAACGCCTCAGCAGCCTCGAGATCGATAAAAGTGGGCAGCGCGCCGGGATTTTGTTCCTCCATCCAACTGAATATTTGAGCACCTATCTTGAAGAAGGGTGTGAACTCAAAACCAAATCGGGTTGAATAACGACCGGTCATTATAGAAGCGCGGGATGGTGCACAGACTGCATTGGCCGAGTAACCATTAGTGAATTTGACGCCATTTATTGCAATGGCATCAATGTTGGGCGTCATCACGCTGCCGTCTCCGGCGCCGCCGTTGTATAGCGACACATCGTTGAAGCCCATATCATCGGTCAGAATCAGAATGATGTTTGGCGGGCGCTCATTGGCCGGGGTCGCAGCGGCTTCTGGTCCGGCGGGCCAGGCGGTCGGGACGTTCTCGGGTACGGGGGAAAGTGTTTGCCTAACGATCGGCAACCCCCACACTAAAAGATCGACGCGATTTTGCCACGCCATGGTTGCAGCGATTGCAACCACAATAAAAAATCCAATCAGCTTGTTCATTGCGCAGCGCCCTCTGTTGTTTTTGTTGTTTTTGTTGTTTCGGTAGGTGGGGTGGTGACGTCGTAAGCACAGCGGAATCCGGTATGGACGAGGCTAGAATCCGGAGTGGAGTGGGTTCTACCCGTGGTTCGATAACCATGGCAAACCTCTTGATCACATAGGAAAGAACCGCCCCGAAGCGCCTTTTCTGTTTTTGCTGATGTACCGTCGGATGTGCCGGTGTAAGGCCCGTACCAATCGTTCGTCCACTCCCAGACATTGCCGGCCATGTCCGTTAAACCCAAGGGCGTAATGCCGGTTTTACCAATCGGAGCGGTGTAGAGATAACCATCAGCGCCGGTGTTTTTAAAAGGGAACTTGCCGTTGTAAACGTTTACAAGAAAATCTCCGTCTTTCACGATTTTGTCTCCAAACGCGTAGACTGGATTGCCATATTGCCCGGCGCCCTTGGCGGCATACTCAAATTCAGCTTCTTTGGGTAGGCGTCCACCGGCAGCTTCACAATACTGCTTTGCATCGTGCCAACTGACCTGGGTCACTGGATGATTAGCTTGTGCCTTTTCCTGATCGGGTCCCATGGGATACTGCCAATTCGCATCGGTCACCATGTTCCATTGGCCGGTATCCATATCAAATACGGCGGAGTTACCAAATTTATCCGCCTCGGTTTTATAACCGCTACGAGCTAACCAGACTTCAAAGGTGCCAACCGAGACCGGAGAAATATCGAGCTTGAAGCTTGTTACTTTGACCTCGTGAACCGGACGTTCGTGCGGCATGCCATTATTTGAGCCCATCTGAAAAGTCCCGCCCGGAATGAGCAGGGCTGCTGCGTTGGCACTAACCGTTACGATCAATGCCGATAGCATGGTGAGGATCGAATAGACCTTAAGCATGATTGCGCCTCCGATAGCGTATACCCAGAATGAGAAGCAGGATAAAAATAGCGCTACCCAGAACGAGAAAGGGTGCGGCGACTTTAAGTGCTCGCGAGGTCGCATTGATTGTCAGTTGTTTGCGTTGATCGTAATTTTCAGGCATTTCCAATACGCCATGATCAAGCGCGTATTGCTTGTAGCCTGTTTTCATAGTCGCAAAGCGTTCCGGTAGTTGTGCTCTTAGGTCAGAGCTTTCGGTCGGGTCCTGTTGAATGTTGTATAGATGCCACTCGTTATCCCCGACGGGACCACGATTACGGATCAGCTTGTAATCGCCTTGAAAGAACGCCATGTTACCGCCGAGTTCAAAGCCGACGGTATCAGAATCACTTCTAACGCGATCTGCTGTGCCGCTGATAATGGGAATGAGAGATTTGCCTTCAGCCATGGCGATGGGTTCGGCGTTCGCAATGCTGAGCATGGTTGGCACGAGGTCGGTGACAAAGGTAAAGGCTTCACTGATGGAGCGTGCCTTGTTGTCCTGTCCGGGGCCCGCAAGCCCTGGGCGCGTAAGCCCGGAACTGACAGCAGGGCCAGCGATAATAAGCGGCACTCGCATGCCGCCTTCACCGTTGAAGAATTTGTAAAAAGACAGGGGCGATACAGCCGCGCTAGCAAAGCTTGGTCCAATCACATTGTAGGAGCCTTTCTCGCCCAGCGTTTTATATTGGGTTGAGTAGCCTGTGTTTTTTAGCCAGTTTTTAAAGTAGCGCCCGCCTATGGGGCTAGCATCTAGATCAAGCGGGTCGCTTGGCTCGGCGCCATTATCTGAGGTGAACACAAAAACCGTATTGTCGAATTGCCCGGTTGCTTTGAGGTGTTCGATGAGCCTACCAATATGGAAATCCATCGCCTCTATCATCCCGGCGTACACTGCCATGGATTTAGCTTCATAGCGCTTTTCAGCTGTTGTCAGAGCATCCCAATCGGCGGTAGTGTTCATTTTTTCTAGCGTTAACCCTGCCTGAATGACGCCCGCGTCTATTGCACCCTGGTAACGTTGCTTGCGAAGTTCGCTCCAACCTTCTGTGTAGGTGTGCAGATACTTGTCTGTAAATTCTTTGGGTGCCTGAACGGGGATGTGAACGGCCTGAAATGCCACATAGGCAAAAAAGGGCGCGCGGCTATTGGTTTCGATATCTGTATCAATACCTGTGTTAATAAATTCAATCGTTTTATCAACAAGGGTTTTAGAGGAGTAAAAATCATCGGGCAGAGTTGTCGGCTGGCCATCGGCGTACCAATTTGCTTTATCGTACATCGGCAGATAAGGCCGTTGTTCCCAATTGTCTGCGCCAGTATCCGCAAGTACAAATGTTCGATCAAAGCCTCTTGCCGAGGGTAAGGTGTCGGGCTCTTTGCCAAGATGCCATTTACCAGCCATATAAGTGCGGTAACCCCGCTCGCTTAAGTGATCCGCAACGGTAGGAATTCCCCTGCGTAGATGGCCAGAGTATTCGGCGACACCTCGCGCTTCAGAAGGAAGTGATTCCGGCATATTGCCAAGCCCTGCTCGATGACTAGAAATGCCTGTCATTAACATGGCTCGCGTGGGGGCGCAGCTAGCCCCCGTGTGATAATTGGAAAACATCATGCCACGTGCCGCCAATGCATCGATATTCGGGGTTGAGACCTCGCTACCAAAGGCTCCAATGTCAGAAAAGCCCAAATCGTCGGCGAGCAGTAAGACAATATTGGGTGCCTGATAATCGGTTGCTGAGCTATTTTTTGAGGCGCTATCGGTCAGTTGAACCGGTATAACATCAAGCTCGGCAGCGACCGCTTGGAGGCAAGAAAGTAGCGCACAGACAAACCCTGCACGTTTAAGTATTGCCATGAGTGGTAGCCTTATCATTTATTGGATACTCGCCATTTAACTAATGACATGCATTAATTAAGTTGGCAGACTATAACGCAATCATCAATATCGGCCAACCAAAATTTATGTCACTTAAATCTCGTCTTCGGTCAACCGCGATGAATGTTTTGTCATCCGAGCGATTGCATAACTTTCAAAAAGCCAAAGCCAACTACTTGCGCCGGTTTCGGGTTGAGCAGCCTCGTGTTTTCTATTTTCATCAGGTGGATGATCCTTACAGCCATTTGGCTGTGCAGAAGCTAGATGCGCTGCGAGCAAAGTACTCGTTACCTTTTGTCGTTCATTTAGCCAAGTCGCCAGAAGCCCCCTTCAAAGGTGATGTCGTTCGATTTGGCAGCTGGGCGAGACGGGACGCTGAACTGATTGCGCCATTCTTTGATACAAAATTCTCCCCAACCGTTGATCCAGACCAAGAATCGATTGCGGTCGCCAATGGCCGGTTGGCGCGGGTCCTCAAACGAGAAGAGTTTGCGACCGACGCTATTCAGGTCGGCGAGGCTTTGTGGCAGGGGCGCATTGAGAAAAGTGTAGCGAGTTCGTCTGGCGCTCAGCTTAATATGGGCACTCAGATGCGAAAGCGACTGGGTCACTATAACGGCGGTATGTTCTATTTTGAGGGAGAGTGGTTCTGGGGTGTTGATCGATTGCACTTGTTAGAGCAGCGCCTTCAAGAAGAAGGTTATGGAGCAGGTGATTTCGTTTGTCCGATGCCTGTTCCTGTTTCAGATGTAAGGCATGCAGAGCCCGTAGATGCTAGCGCCGTCTTGCTGGAATATTTCCCATCGCTGCGCAGCCCTTATACAGCCATCGGTCATCAGCGGGTGTTGAACCTGGTCAAAAGCACTGGGGTGAGGTTTCAAATGCGGCCGGTGATGCCAATGATGATGCGTGGTGTACCCGCACCGTTTGCGAAACAGCGATACATCATCTCCGATGCTGCTAGAGAAGCACGTTACTACGGCGTCAAGCTTGGTCCTATGGCGGATCCTTTTGGTGAACCGGTCAAACGCGCGTTTGCGGCTTATGCAGCGGCGGAAAAAGTGGGGTGTGGATTGGCGTTCGTTACCGAGTATCTCAAAGCAACTTTCGCCGAAGGGCTCCCTATCTGGGAGGAGAGTGGTCTGCATGAGGTTTGTCGGCGCGCGGAATTTGATCCATCACTTATAGACTATGACGCAGACTGGCAGAGTCAGCTTGGAGATAACATCAACGCGATGAATCAGGCAGGCCTCTGGGGCGTACCAAGCTTTCGCGTCACTGGCGGTAACGACAAAACGCCCATGAGTTGTTGGGGCCAGGATCGTATTTGGCAAGTTGAGGCTGAGATCATTAAGCGGAGCAAAGAAGGTCTAACATGAAATTTCTTAAAACAGGATTGCTAGTGGTCGCGCTGGCCATCATCGCAGGGTTTATCCTCTACCAAATACCAGCGGTTCAAGATCGCATATTCAGACAAATAGCGCCGCTGGCACTGGGTGTCAGTTTCGGCGAGTCAGATAATCTGCGCGTTTATGTTTGCGGCAGTGCTTCACCGCTAGGCAATGCTGATGATCGAGCACAGGCGTGTATTGCCATTGTGACACCGGATCACTTTTACCTATTTGATGTCGGTGCCGGTTCAAGCGCTCAGGTTCAGCGTGGTGGATTACCTAATGAACGACTTGACGGGGTGTTTCTTACCCATTTTCATTCAGACCATATCTCAGATATTCCCGCCATAAATTTGAGTTCTTGGGTCGTCGGTCGTCCAGCGCCCCTTAAAATTATTGGCCCTAAAGGTGTTGATAAAGTCGCTCGAGGCTTAAACCTGGCCTATGAATTAGACCGTGGCTACCGAACGGGCCATCACGGCGCAGACCTGATGCCGCTCGAGTTAGGCATCCTTGATTATGAAGAAATTGCACCAGGTGTCGTCCTGGAAGACCGAGGACTTACTATCACAGCTTTTACGGTTGTTCATGACCCGATAAAACCAGCGATGGGTTATCGCATTGATTACAAAGGTCGGTCGGTCGTAATTAGTGGCGATTCAATTGCGACTAACAGAACGTTTGAAGTGGCGCAGGGCATCGACCTCCTGATTCACGATGCCCTATCAAAAGTTGCGCTGCTCGCCATAATCGAGGTTACTAAGGACGCTGGGCGTGATCGTCTCGCACAGATATTTACTGATGTGATTGATTACCATGCCGACGTGGAGAGTCTGGAAACCATGAGCGAGCAGGCGGGTATTAAGCAGCTAGTGCTTTATCACCTTGTGCCGACACCGGTAAATGGATTGGTAATGCGCATATGGCAGCGCGGGCTCTCAAATAGCACGCTGATTGCCAATGACGGCATGACCTTCGAACTGCCAGCTAACCAAGATTCAATTGTGATCACACCATGACCGAAGCCCGCAGAAAACGCGGCGATGTGACCCGTGAGCTATTAATGCGTGCCGCAGAGTTGTTGATTGCTCAAGAAGGTATTGAGAACGTAACAGTGAGAGCGATCGTATTAGAAGCTGGACAAAAAAATGAATCTGCTTTGCAATATCACTTTCAAAATCGAAGCGGTTTGCTAGATGCGATACATGAGCAAAGAAACGCAGAAGTCCGGGCGCATAGAGAAACATTATTGCAACCTTTTCTGGAGGGACAGATACCTGATTTGCGGCATATCTGCCGGCTCATGGTGATGCCTTCTTATACTCTGGCGCGTAAAGATAAAGGTTTCCGCGACTATGTTCGGGGTTTTGGGCCTCGTATAGCACAGTCGTCGAAGCCAATTCAAATGGCGTTCGATAATGCTTCAAGCGACGGTGTGACATTCCTTCTCGATCACATGAATCGCTTGATTGTGGAAATGCCTGAAATGCTATTTTTGGCGCGACTGGAAAGCGTCTTAAGATTCGTCGCGCTATCGATGTCTCATCAAGCGGGGCCGGGTCTAGGTTTTGGCGGCAATCAAGGTGAGCGATTTATCGCCAATCTCCAAGACACGATGGTGGGAATACTGTCAGTGCCGATTTCACCAGAGACGGCGAAGCTCTATGCCTAAGGTGCTAAACGTTGATTTTTCGTCATATAAAAATCATTTTTTTCGCGCAAATCAACCAGATTCTGGTGAGCCAACAATACGGCTCTAACCAATTGGAGCGACAGCATTGATAATGTGAATCGAGCCGTTGAGCGCTTCCCGGCGATTATGGAAAACATTGAACAAAATCGAAAGGTCAATTCTCGCATCGCTGTAGCCTCGCTGAAATCATGAAATTTACCGGCCTTTGAACTCGGGCGGATCTTCCCCGGCGAGTAACGCTTTCATGGCAAGCGCAGCATCTTCTGTTTCCAGTAGTTCAGCGAATAGCCCGCCTTCGAGCGTTAAGCCATCTTCGAGGCTCATCTCAATGCCTTCTCGTATTGCTCGTTTGGCATTGGCCAAAGCTCTTGGTGCGCGTTTTGCCAGCGTCGCCGCGAAATCCGCAACGTCCTGTGAGAAATGTTCATTCGACATAAGGCGACTCACAATACCCATTTCAAATGCCTCATCTGGACTATAGGTTTGACCGAGTAAGATGAGATCCAATGCTTTGGCGGTGCCAAGCATCCTGGCCAGACGTTGGGTGCCACCGCCACCGGGTAGTATTCCGACGCCAGTTTCAGGCAAACCTAAGCGGAAGCGGCCTTGGCGCTGAAGGCGAAAATCGCAACCTAGTGCAAATTCCAACCCACCACCCATCGTAGAACCGTTGATTGCAGCGATAGTCATCAGGTCCATCGATTCCATTTTCACAATCACTTCTCTAAGTCCGTGTGACGGCCCGCGAGAAGGCTCAGCTGCACTGCCAGCGGTCTGATCGATGGCAGTATCTGATGCTTTAGAAAGCTCTCCAACTTCATAGTGTTTGATAAATACGTCTTCGCCAGCACCGGTAAAAACAATCACTCTTGTATCGGCGTCCTCCTCGATTGCTTCTAGGAACAAATAGAGTTCGTTAGCTTCTTCTGCGACCATGGTATGAGTCGGTGGGTTCGACATCACGCAAGTCGCAATGTGGTCGCGTTTTTCGATGCTGAGAAATTTGTAGTCCATAGGGCATGTCTTGTAGTCGATCTGTTTAATCAGACTTTAGCATTCAGCATTAGACCTCCGTATTCTTTTGTTGTAAGGAAACGTGCACGCGGCTGGCCGATTAGCTTACACTTTGGCTCAACTTGAGAGTGAGCAACTTTGGACATTATTTATCATTTAGCATTACGCTCGGATTGGGAGGAGGTCTCTAGCAGCATTGCCATCTACTACCCACCCACTTACGAGCAAGACGGTTTTACCCATGGCACTGGCAACCCAGTTAGGTTGCTTGAGGTCGCGAATCACTTTTATCAGGCAAGTGAGGGAGACTGGGTATGCTTGGCGATGACCGAAGCTAGTCTGGCCGACTCAGGCGTTGTCGTGAAATTCGAACCAGCAGCAAACGTCGGTCTTCAAGATGGAGTGCTCGAACCAACGGATCAAGAACTCTTCCCTCATTTGTATGGGGGGATAGCGGCCTCTACCGTACACGGTATCTACCGCGTCGTCCGAAATTCGCACGGAGGCTTTATTCGGATTGAATTGCCTTAGCGCTTGTTAGAATGATTTTTTGGCCATTGTCATCTAACTGCTAAACCCCGTCGGGTAAC
>JBNMQM010000038.1:0-42273 GCA_051278195.1 Candidatus Azotimanducaceae bacterium | reverse complement strand
ATATAAGGCCGAGGCACAACGAAACGCAGTGCAGCGTCGTACTCTTTCTGTAGCCAATGAAAAAAGTTATCGACCTTTCGAGTCAACCAACTATCGTGTGCATCACGGTTGAGTAGCTTGGCACTCAACATTGTGGTCAATGACAGCGCAATCACCGAAGAGAAAATAACAGCGGTACCTATTGTGACGGCCAGTTCAGCGAAAATAACACCGAGGTTGCCCCCCACGAATGCAATGGGTACAAACACTGCAATCAGCACAGCAGTGGTCGCAATCACGGCAAAACCAACTTGCCTAGAACCATGGAAAGCAGCCAAAAGTGGCGCCTCACCGCCTTCGATACGGCGCTGAATGTTCTCTAGCACCACAATGGAATCGTCAACGACAAGACCGATCGCCAAAACGAGCCCGAGCAATGTAATGAGATTAACGGAGAAGCCAAACATGGCAAGCCCGATAAAGGCGGACACAAGACAAACCGGGATTGTAATGGCTGGCACAATGGTCGCGCGAATCGAGCCTAGGAACATGTAAATCACAACACTCACCAAAAACATTGTGAGTGCGAGCGTTTTGTAAACCGAAGATATGGCATTTTCTATGAACACCGAATCATCTGAACTCGCGACCAGCGTCATACCATTTGGTAAAGATGAGTTAATAATGGCAGCTTTGTAATTGGTCGCGCGTAATACTTCAAGGGTATTCGCCGTCGACTGCTTAACAATTCCGAGACCGATATTGGGTTTAGAGTTCCCACGAAACTCATCGCGATAAGTGGTCGGGCCAATTTCAACCCGCGCAACATCACCGAGGTAAATTAATTGATCACGATCTCCTCGACCAACGATCAAGGTTCGGAAATCCTCAGCACTTTCGTAAGAACGGCTAATTCGTACCGTAAACTCTCGATCTATAGAGTCCACTCGACCAGCAGGTAGCTCGACATTTTGACGGCGTAGTGCGCTTTCTACATCATCGGCGGTCAAATTTCTTGCGGCGAGTTTTTGTCGATCGAGCCAAATCCGCATAGAGTAACGTCCAGCACCATTGACAAAAATATTCGCCACGCCATCGATCGATGTAAATTGATCGACCAAATAGCGCTCGGCATAGTCCGTTAGCGCCATACTATCCATGTTAGGGCTACGTAACGAAAACCACTGGATAGGTCTGGCATCACTATCGGCTTTCGCGATTCGCGGCGGATCTACATCTTCAGGTAATCGGTTCAACACCCGCGCCACTCGGTCACGAACATCATTCGCCGCCTGATCAATATCTCGATCCACACTGAACTCTACCGATATTCTAGACGACCCATCGCGGCTCGACGAACTGATGCTCTCAACACCCTCTACACCACTGATTTGGTCTTCGATTATCTGAGTGATTTTACTTTCAACCACCTTCGCAGACGCACCAATGTAGGAGGTGGACACCGATACAATCGGCGGGCTGGTCTCTGGATACTCGCGTAACGGCAAGTCGCGGAATGCCAACACGCCGAAGGCGACAATCAAAATACTCACAACGGTGGCGAAAACCGGTCGTTTAACAGATAGATCGGAAATCAGCATGGTTAATCTCCTTCAGCGATTGCGGCTGTCGCTTCACCTGCTATTGCTTCATCGGGCAAGGGCATCGCGTTTTTCACACGTACGGTACTCCCAGGGCGAATCTTGATAACGCCTTCTGTGATGACCTGCTCTCCTGCCTTGAGACCAGACCGCACTTCGACAAAACCAGGTATACGCCGGCCCTCCTCGAACTCGCGGCGCTCGGCTTTGCCGTCGATGATGAGATAGGCAAATTGTTTATTTTGGACAGGCATCACGGCCGACTCTGGAATTGCCAAGAACTGCTGGCGCTCCTGAATGAGTCGAACGGTTAGCAGCATGCCGGGCCGCAGCAATAACTCATCGTTATTCAGTTTAGCGCGCACCTTGATCGTACGGGTGTTCGGATCTATGCGAGAATCAATTGTGGTTACTGAGCCAATAAAACTGAGTCCGGGATAAGCAATACTCAGGGCAATGACTTCCTGACCCGGTTCAATGGCAGCCAAATAGCTTTCCGGCAGCGTGAAATCCAATTTAATGGACGAAATATCATCGAGGGTCGTCAAAGATACATTTGGGCTAAGTAACGTCCCCGGACTGACATTGCGGAATCCAAGTTTACCGCTGAAAGGAGCTCGTATCAGGCGGTCATCTAGACGAGCCAGAATAACATCGAGTCTCGCTTCAGCGGTTTGCATTCGCGCTCGCTCGACATCCAATTGGGTTTCCGCCGCGAGCTTTTGTTTGATCAGGTTTTGCACTCGCTCAAACTGCCGCGTCGCTTCTGCCACATTCGCCTTAGTCTCGTTCAGCATGGCGGTCTCTTCTGCATTTGTCAGCTCAACGAGCACGTCGCCAGCCTTTACATACATACCATCTTCAAAGTTTACTTTAGTCACCGTTTCAGTGACCTTAGCTGTGATGGACACAGACTCGTTGGCCAACGCAGTGCCAATCGACTCAACCTGGTCGATAAACTCCTGAAGCGATACTTCTGCCGCAACAACAGCGACGGCACCACCGCCACGGCGTTCTTTGGATTGATTTTGGTTACTTATATAGGTTTCCACAGACCAAGCAGAAATACCTAATACTACGACAGCAGCAATGATAAGTAGGGTGTGGTGACGTAGATACTCGAATAAGTTCAAGCAAACTCCAGTGTAGCTCGCAGGCTAAAAGGTAGACGCGACAATCTATACATACGCGTAAGGAGTGCCGGCAGATTAACTTCGTTTGCGGGGTTTCGGGTTATAGGGCAACCCGGTGTGCTGGGTGCGAAACGTTCTACCAGCCATAGGACTGCGAGACCGTGACGTTAACGGTACAAGCTGGTGCTTGCCGTTTCCGATCAGATCATTGCGTCCCATCTTTTTCAGAGCGGTACGAAGCATCGGCCAATTATCTGGGTCGTGGTAGCGTAAAAAACCTTTATGCAATCGGCGCTTTCGGGCGCCTTTAGTAATCGGGACTTCTTCACTATTTCGGGATACACGTTTTAAAGGGTTTTTGCCCGAGTGATACATCGCCGTGGCAGTCGCCATCGGCGATGGGTAAAAGTTTTGCACCTGGTCTGCACGAAATCCATGCTGCTTTAGCCACAGTGCCAAGTTCATCATGTCCTCATCTGTCGTGCCGGGGTGCCCTGCGATGAAGTACGGAATCAGATACTGCTCTTTACCAGCTTCTTTGGTGTACTTCTCAAACAGTGCTTTGAACTCATCGTAAGTACCGATGCCCGGCTTCATCATCATTGACAGCGGGCCACCTTCGGTGTGTTCCGGAGCGATCTTGAGGTAGCCGCCGACATGTTCTGTGACTAATTCTTTCACATACTCTGGGGTCTTCACCGCCAAGTCGTAGCGTAAGCCTGAGGCAATCAGAACCTTTTTAACCCCAGTGATATCTCGGGCTTTTCGATACAAAGAAATCAACGGGGTCTGATCAGTATTCAGATTTTTGCAAATATTGGGGTACACACATGACGGACGCCGACAATTAGTTTCAATCTCTTTGCTTTTGCAGTTGAGTCGCCACATGTTCGCGGTCGGCCCACCGAGATCAGAAATGATGCCAGTGAAACCAGGCGTCTTCTCTTTGATGCTTTCGATTTCATTCAGGATTGAATCTTCTGAACGACTTTGAATGATTCGGCCTTCGTGTTCCGTAATCGAACAGAAAGTACAACCGCCAAAGCAACCTCGCATGATATTCACACTAAAACGGATCATGTCGTAGGCAGGAATCTTGTCATCGCCATATTTGGGATGAGGTACCCGCTGATAAGGCCGCTCGAAAACCCAATCTAGCTCTTCAGTCGTGAGCGGAATAGGCGGCTCGTTCAACCAAACATAGCGATCGCCATGGGCTTGAACCAATGGCCGAGCATTACCCGGATTTGTTTCTCTGTGAAGAATTCTCGACGAGTGAGCATAGAGCGCCTCGTCATCACGGACCGCTTCGAAGGACGGCATGCGGATATAGGCTTTGTTTTTTTCTTGCATCATCCGAACCGGCTGATCGATCGCTTCATCCACCAAGGACGTGGAGTCAATTGATTGGTAGTCGGTAGGCAGTTCACTGAGCATGAATGCAGTGCCGCGAATATCCCGAAGTTCCTCGACAGACTCCCCTGCCCCTAGCCGGTGAGTGAGTTCAACAATCGCGCGCTCGGCATTTCCATACAACAAAATATCTGCTTTAGAATCCACTAAAACCGATCGGCGGACCTTCTCACTCCAGTAATCGAAGTGGGCAATTCGTCTGAGACTGGCTTCAATACTGCCAATGACCACAGGCGCGTCGGGATAAGCCTCTCGACAACGTTGGGAGTATACAATGACCGCTCGATCTGGTCGTTTGCCACCCACGTTTCCGGGTGTGTATGCGTCATCATGGCGCAGCTTCTTATCCGCAGTGTAACGATTGATCATTGAGTCCATATTGCCGGCGGCAACACCGAAATACAGATTAGGTTTGCCCAAGACCTGGAAGGGCTCTTTGGATTGCCAGTCTGGTTGGGCAATGATGCCAACTCGGAAGCCCTGCGCTTCCAAAACTCGACCGATCACTGCCATACCGAAGCTAACGTGATCGACATAAGCATCACCTGTCACGATGATTACATCGCAACTGTCCCAGCCAAGCGCATCCATCTCTTCTCTCGACGTCGGCAAGAATGGCGCGACACCAAAACACTCCGCCCAGAACGGACGATAAGAGTTGATCACTTTGGGCTGGTCGGTATTGTTAGTCATGGGCGTTATGGTGGTCATGGCAGTCTATCAACAATCGCACTGAAATCAGGGGGGCTAATGATACGCCCCTGAATTAGAAAGGATACAACCGATTTACCAGGGTGTATCAATCGTTTTTATCAATGGTGTCATTCAAAGATTCTGAGTCGATTTGAGAATGGTTTTCGGTTATCCTAGCCGACCTTAAAAAGTCGCTAAAACTCCCCCCCACGGGTTGCCAATAAGGTTCGATAATATGTTAATAAACAATAATTTACAGGCATGGGTCGACGAGATGGCAAGTCTTTGCCAGCCTGACAGCGTTGTGATCTGCGATGGTAGCGTCGATGAGTACAACCGAATGTGGGAACTGCTTGTCGCCTCCGGTGCTGCTAAAAAGTTAAACGAAGAGAAACGTCCAAACAGCTACTTGGTTCGTTCGGACCCGGCCGATGTGGCTCGGGTGGAAAGCCGAACCTATATTTGCCCTGAGAATAAGATCGATGCTGGCCCAAACAACAACTGGGTCGAACCGCAAGAAATGCGTGACACATTGAATGGGGTATTCACTGGCTGCATGAAGGGCCGCACCATGTATGTCGTTCCCTTTAGCATGGGTCCAGTAGGATCACCTATTGCCCATATTGGCGTAGAACTTTCCGACTCGCCTTACGTCGTAGTCAGCATGCATATTATGACTCGCGTCGGCTCAGCAGTACTCGAAGAGTTGGGTGAAGAGGGTAAATTTGTCCCTTGTGTCCACTCAGTTGGCCAACCACTGTCAGAAGGGCAGGATGATGTCGCCTGGCCCTGCAACCCAGACAATCTATACATTGCGCATTTCCCTGAAACCCGTGAGATCTGGTCTTTTGGGTCCGGCTACGGTGGCAACGCACTACTCGGTAAGAAGTGCTTCGCGCTCCGAATCGCATCGGCGATGGCACGCGATGAAGGCTGGCTCGCCGAACACATGCTGATCTTAAAGCTTACGAGCCCGGACGGTGATGCCAAATATATCGCAGGTGCATTCCCTAGCGCTTGTGGAAAAACCAATCTGGCCATGCTTGAACCTGCAACGGCGGGTTGGAAAGTGGAAACCGTCGGCGACGATATTTGCTGGATGAAGTTTGGCGATGACGGTCAGCTTTACGCCATAAACCCAGAAGCCGGCTTCTTTGGTGTTGCTCCCGGAACCGGTATGGATAGTAATGCCAACGCCATGTTAAGCATGACCGGCAATTGTATTTTCACGAATGTCGCGGAAACAGATGACGGCGATATTTGGTGGGAAGGCATGGGTGAAAAGCCTGCTCACTTGATTGACTGGAAAGGCAATGACTGGACACCAGAGTCGACAACACCAGCGGCCCACCCAAATGCTCGCTTCACGGTATCTGCGGCTCAATGCCCAGTTATTGCTGACGAATGGGAGGATCTGAAAGGTGTCCCGATCAGTGCGATTTTGTTTGGCGGCCGTCGTGCCACCGTTGTGCCGTTAGTCAACGAGGCTAGAGACTGGACCCAAGGCACATTCTTTGGTTCGATCGTATCTTCTGAAAAAACGGCTGCTGCTGCAGGCAAGATCGGAGAACTACGCCGCGACCCTATGGCGATGCTACCTTTTTGCGGCTACAACATGGCTGACTACTGGGGCCACTGGTTGAACACGGGTAAAAAAGTCGGCGCAAAACTACCAAAAATTTACTATGTTAATTGGTTCCGCAAAGATGATGATGGCAAGTTCATGTGGCCTGGCTTTGGCGACAACAGTCGCGTGCTTGAATGGATCTTCAAGCGTTGCAATGGTGAAGGTGAAGCGATCGAAACACCGATCGGAAATCTGCCAACACTGGACGCCATCAACTTTGATGGGCTTGACCTAACAGATGAGACCAAGGCTAAATTACTTCGGGTTGAAGTTGACGGCTGGTTAAGCGAGATTCCTCTGATAGAAGATTACTTCGATCAGTATGGTGATCGTGTACCGATCGAATTGCGCGAAGAAGTCAAACAATTGAAAGCACGACTCGAGGAAGCTAAACAGGCTGTCGCGTAGATTGGATCCAGTCAAAAAAAGGCGGCCTTTGCCGCCTTTTTTGACTAAGTGCCATAACTTAGATTTATGTCTGAGAGTTGAAATTAGGAGTTGTGCCTAAATTTTAGCCAGTACAAATTTTGCCACTTCTTTGCCGTGGGTGTTTTGCAAGAAATGTCCGGCTTCTGGAATCGCATCAAAGGTCGCATTCATTCGCTTCGCCCATTCTCGCCCCCAGGCTTCCGTGAACACATCGTCGCTGCAGCCCCATATAAAGTGAACCGGTTTATCCCATTGCAATAACACCTCATAGTGGTGTTCTTGTGCCGCTGCATTACCGTTGTCGTAACTGTCGAGCGGTATGGATAAAGGAAAACGCCTCGCGCCATTATAGGCTTCGTCTACCATGCCTTTAAACGGAGCTAGAAAAGCATCATGCATATCTTTCGCTGCTGCAGATTCAAATTCTGGCGTTGCCCCTGATACCAACGCAGGAAACATCACCTCGCGGGACATGAGGCCAGCGCTCATTGCCATCAGCAAACCGACATTGGGTGTCTCACGACAAAACAGTCCACCCTCATGCCAGTTCTGATTCCAGTTATGAATCGCCTCTGAATACTCGTAGCCTTCGTGGTGCAACCAGGTATTCATAATTACCAAACGACTAAAGCGCGCAGGCATCATCGCCGCCTGAGCCAAACCGGTTGGGCCACCCCAGTCTTGGCAGAGTAACGTAATGTCATTCAGATCGAGATGGACAATCAGCGAGGTGAGCACTTCGGTATGCCTCGCAATCGTGTACCAGTGGATGTCCGTGGGTTTATCCGACTTACCAAATCCAAGGTGATCTGGTGCTATACAACGAAACCCCGCCTCTACTAACAACGGAATGATATCGCGATAAAGATAACTCCAACTCGGCATGCCATGCATGAGCAGCATGACCGGGCCATCTTTTGGACCCTCATCAAGATAATGCACCTTCATATCTTGCCAATGATGATAATTGGGCTTGAAGTTGAAGTTTGCGAGATTTTCGAAATTCTCGTCTGGCGTCGTCACAAAGTCGGTCATGGCTATTCCCTCAATTTAGACCCTCAATTTGGACCCTTTAATTAGGCCCTTTCGTTGTGTGTTCTCAACTGATGCTCTAGCTCTTCGATTTTTTTCTTCAACAGGCCGACATCAATGTTACCCGCTCGCAATGCCTCTAACTCAACATGGAGTTCTTCGAGCTCCTCCTCGAGTTCGTCAATCTCAGACTCCAGAACCTCTTGCATATCCAGCACAAGGCTATTCTTCATATTGTATCTGGCGACCTGCTCCCCCATGGTAAATAGGTCATAGAGCCAGCCAACAATAAACAATCCACCCGTAAAAAAATAAGCGACCCCCAGCAAAGGGCGACGCAGGTAAAACTTGTGCATACCTAGCCAGCCGAGCGGTGGTATTGCCAGTAAATAGGCTATCGAGGTTCGACGCGGGGACATAGGAATTTTAGTCATCAATCGATCCGGTTGAAACGCAAGTAGGAGAGGGATGCAACGGTTATTGCATCACAATTGCAGCGATGACGCTACCGCCCAAAAAAAAGCCGGGTCTCTGCAGACCCGGCTTTTCTTAATTGCTCTCAACTTGAGGGACTTAGCCAAACGAACTTGGCTAAGAGAGCTTTGCTACAAGAGCTTAGTTAGCAGAACTAAACTCAGGATATGCTTCAACGCCACACTCACTTACATCGACGCCTTCATATTCCTGCTCTTCCGTAACACGAATACCGATGGTCACTTTGAGGATCATCCAGACAATCAAACTGGTCACAAAAACCCAACCGAAGATCGTCAGTGCACCAATGATCTGTCCCGAGAAGCTAGAACCGTCGTTGGTCAAAGGCACAAGCAGAAGACCGAGCAGTCCAACAGTACCGTGAACCGAGATAGCACCTACTGGATCATCAATCTTCACCTTGTCTAAAGCGACGATTGAGAACACAACCAAAATCCCGCCTAAGGCACCAAAGATGGTGGCCTGCAAAGGCGTAGGTGTTGAAGGTTCAGCGGTAATAGCCACCAAACCTGCTAACGCACCATTTAGAAGCATGGTGAGGTCAGCCTTGCCGAACAGGACTCGTGATGCGATCAGCGCAGCAATCGCGCCACCAGCAGCAGCTGTATTGGTGTTTAGGAATACCATAGCAACCGCGTTGGCGTTTGCGATATCACCCAATTTCAGTACTGAGCCGCCGTTGAATCCGAACCAGCCCATCCAGAGGATAAACGTACCCAGGGTTGCCAGGGGCAAGTTTGCACCGGGAATCGCGTGGACTTCGCCATTTGCGCCATACTTACCTTTTCGAGCACCCAGAAGGATGACACCGGCTAGAGCCGCAGAGGCACCCGCCATGTGAACAATACCGGAACCCGCGAAGTCAGAAAAACCAAGGTCACCAAGCGTATACAGACCGAAGACAGAACCACCGCCCCATGTCCAGCTACCTTCCATGGGGTAGATAAACCCAGTCATAACGACGGTGAACGCCAAGAAAGCCCAGAGCTTCATTCGCTCAGCAACTGCACCAGAAACAATAGACATGGCAGTTGCCACAAATACCACCTGGAAGAAGAAGTCTGAAGCATCAGAATAAACAGCACCGCCGTCAAACCCTGCTTCCATTGACTCGGCTAGCACTGTTGCAGTTATCGCATCCGCAGTGTCGGCGCCGTCTAAAGCAATACCGTCAAGGAATATGCCGCCGCCGTACATAATGGCGTAACCACAGACCAAGTACATAATGCTTGCAATCGCAAACAGTGCGACGTTCTTGGTTAAAATTTCCGCGGTATTCTTAGACCGCACCAGTCCGGCTTCCAGCATTGCGAAGCCCGCTGCCATCCACATGACTAGCGCGCCGCACACGAGGAAATAAAACGTATCCATCGCATATTGAAGTTCTAATACTTGATCCACAATTGAGCCCCTCCACAGGTTTTATGGTTTGTGTAATTTCACTTAGTGGAGAGCAAACTTAGTGCCAAACTGCCAAAAACCCTTCGAAATACCCATTCAGCCCTTTAGAAATAAGGCATTGGACAAATCAGGCGAACCTGCTAGCTGGCTAACGCACCAACGTAACGCACAATAATGATGCGCACGCACAGGCGCCGCCCCTTTATCGAGCAAGAACACCGAAGCAGTAGAAGCAGTAACAGTCGCCCACAAAAAAGGGGACCGAGGTCCCCTTTCTTAAACAGCCGCTTTATACCCCTTTGTTAACCAAACAGAGGATCACGGGTCTAGTCTTTCAATGATGGTACCCGTTCCAAGACCACCACCACAGCACATCGCAATAAGTGCGTACTTACCACCGGTACGCTCTAACTCATGCAGCGCAGTCGTGATAAGTCGTGCACCGGTACTACCAGTCGGGTGACCTAGAGCGATAGCACCACCGTTGACGTTGACCTTGCTCGGATCAACACCGAGATCTTTCTGCCAAGCCAGCACAACCGATGCAAATGCCTCATTGACCTCAAATACATCGATGTCATCGATGGTTAAGCCTGCGCGCGCCAAAACCTTGCGTGTCGCAGGGATAGGCCCTTTAAGCATGGTCACAGGGTCCACGCCGACCAATGTGGTGGCAACGATCTTGGCGCGAGGTTTGAGATTGTGTTCCTTAACAGCCTTATCTGAAGCCATGATCACGACCGCAGCGCCATCCGATACCTGAGAGGATGTTCCTGCTGTGTGAATCTCTTGAGTCGGCACAGGCTTGAGGCCGGCAAGTGATTCAAGATCAGTGGCTCGAAGGCCCTCATCACGGTCAATGATTTTAGTTTTTCCAGTCGGTTTAAAGTCTTCGCCCAACATCGGTGCTTCAACCGGCACAATTTCACGTTCAAATCGATTCTCTTCCCAGGCCTTGATGGCCTTCTGCTGGCTTTCGAGACCAAACTGATCGGCATCCTGACGGGTGATCTGATATTCCTCAGCAATCATCGCCGCACCGGCAAACTGGCTGGTCGGTTGGAAGTGGCTGGCATAATCTACACCCATTGGATTGCCGTCCTTCATCGCAGCGCCTAGTGGCACCCGGCTCATCATCTCGACACCACAGCTCATGACGATTTCTTCGATACCCGCGGCGACCATTGCGGCGCCCATACTGGTCGCTTGCTGAGAGGAACCACATTGGCTATCAACGGTTGTTGCGGCAACTTCTAGCGGCAACCCCTGAGAAAGCCAAGCGATACGGGCGATATTAAATGTCTGCTCGCCGACCTGAGACACGCACCCACCAATAACCTGATCTATTTTTGAGGCATCAATGCCGCTGCGCTCAATCGCTGCCTTCTGAACCGCACCGAGCAGGTCAGCCGGTTTCAAGCCAGCCAGACCCTTTCCACGCTTGCCAATTGCACTCCGACAAGCCTCGACAATATATACATCTCCCATAGGGGATCCTCTCCAGTTAGTATGAATTTTAAACACGAATTTCAGCGTAGCAGCATAACAGCCGCTCTCTGACGATGGGAGACTTGGCATCGACTAATGCCCGTACCACTCGATACAAAAAGTCATGCTAATGTGCGGCATCCAAGACTGATTTGAAACATCAATATGACCCCGGCTGTAACCGCTTTAGACAAGGCAAATTTGCCCTTTTCGATCCACGAATATCAACATGACGCTGGTAACACCCACTATGGCGACGAGGCTGCAGAGAAATTGGGTATCGCTTCGAGTCGAATTTTCAAAACGCTGGTGATAGAACTCGATAACGGTAATCTGGCGACCGCCATTCTGCCCATCAACATGACACTGAACCTAAAAGCAGCGGCAAAAAGCCTAAAAGCCAAAAAGGCGCAGATGGCAAAACCAGAACAAGTCGAAAGAAGTTCTGGTTATCTGCTGGGCGGCGTCAGTCCCATCGGCCAGAAGAAAGTGATAGCAACGGTTATCGACAGTTCAGCTCTAGAATACACGACGATATTCGTTAGCGGTGGCAAACGAGGACTAGAGATAGAACTAGAGCCCCGACACCTGTGTCAGGTCACGCACGCGCACTACGAGTCACTCGGCGTCAACAGGTAGTTTCCGTGTGACGCGGCAATCGGCTTAGCTTTTTCTTCTTGCCAAATCTCAGCGCGGACATTCGCCACGCGTCTACCCTGGCGCGTCACAATGGCTCGACCATACATGTCTTGCGGCTTTCCAGAACGCAAATAGTCGATAGAGATGTCGACAGTGCGCGGCAAACTTTCACATGAGGTGAGAAACAACAACTGAATGACAGAAGTCAGTTCAAGAAATGCTCCGAGCACACCGCCATGAATTGCGGGTAGATTCGGATTACCAACGAGCATGTCTTTAAAAGGCAACACGGTCGTGAGTTCATTGCCTTTTCGCTCGACTTCCATACCCAGGAATTGCGCATAAGGGATTTGCTCTATCAGAGCTTGCATATCATCGGCGCGATTTTCTTGCTTCAGCTTTTGTAAAATTTTCACAAGTTTCTACCCTGTACATTTGACGTACCGAGCATGAAAGCGCCCATAGAGGTGGCCACAGGTTTATCGCGGTCGCCTTGATGCGCTAACGCTCTAACAAACGCCACCGACCGGCCCATCTGGTAACACTCTGCTTCGACAATAAGATCCAGTTTCGGCGTCGCAGCTTTCATATAGTCGATCCGGATATCAAGGGTCGCCATGCTAACGCCTTCTGCCCAGTCCTCATGGCAGCGAACCGCCCAACCGGAAGCATTATCAAGAGTAGCCGTAATCACACCGCCATGAAGAATACCGGTGTCGGGATCTCCGACCAGATGAGGTGCATAGGGTACACGCACTGTGCAGTACCTCTCGCCCGCCGCCAATAATTCCATACCAATCGCCTGCGCGAATGGCGGTAGCTCAGTCATTTTTTGTTGAAAAGGATCCACTTTTTGACCTTCTGTTGAAATCTTCTGTTGAATTCGTCTGCGGATAGGGCTCAGCCGGTACTGGCACCCCGAGGTATTCACACAGCGGCTCCCAGCCATCTGACGCCTCGAAGACCAACAGCCGTTCCGGTGCCAAGGTCGCCTGTACCTTGGCGTTATGGGTTTCAAATGTTTGTTTTGCATGTTCGGCATTTTCAATATCGCCGCCGAAGGTATTATCAACAATGAGCGTCGTCACCATTTTTCGGTGGGGATCATGTTCATTTGCCGAACGCATACCAGCAAATATCGTCGCTGAAGCACTCGCAAACCATTTGTCTGCGTCACGCTGACTCAGAATAAATTTTGCATCTGGATACACATCGGCAAGCTCTTCCCAGAAGGCGCACACCGGCCAATCCACTGCAGCTTCATAGCCGTTAAAGATCGCCGCCCAATCTGCTGGCTTACCGTCTGCCGCATCTTGCCAAAGCGCAATATGCTCAGGTTTGCCGAACACTTCCATCATGTGATGACAGGGACTAAAGCCCAGCTTTTCCAGGGCAATTTTTAACGACAAGGTACCGGTTCTACCAAATCCTGCCCCAATGACTTTTAGGCTCATTCTGATTACCTCTTTTTCATAGACTTTACTGACAGTCTTTACTGACAGTCTTTATCTAGCAGACATTCACTATAAGGCAATCTCTACACGCGGAAGGCTACCATTGGTTTCTGCTGTCGCCGTACAAGCGTAGAGTCGCTTACTCTGAACGCCACCGGCTTGCAAAACGTCTCGCACCACATGGCTACGTGCCTGCGCGAGCGCCTTAATCTGAGAAACATCACTCGCCTCGTTAGCTACATTGGCATCAGCTTCTGCTTCTCGTAACTGTGCCAATTCACTCATATCCGCGTAACCGCATACCGTCACGGTTAGTTCTGATTTGTTCACTAACAAGCCAGCCAGTTTTTCGACGTAGGCCTGCGACTTGCTATTAAGGACAGCAGTCGCTGTATCAAACCCCACCGGATCAAATCTAGGACGGGATATCACGCCCAATAAATCTTTCGCTAGGAGCAGACTGCCATAAGGTTGCAATGCATATTGAGCATAAGTGACTGCGGTTGTTCTGGCAGCTTTCAGCATGGCGGTCTGCACGATATTGCCAACACCAATTTCAAAATTGTCGAAGTCAGTTTCAATCGGTATTTCAAACTCGACCACATCATCTTTATCTTTCAGCAGAAAGAGTGCCGTGGCGAGAGACATCTGGTCACCACTGGCAGCTTGCGGTCGGTCATCGATTTTGACGTTCTGGATGTGCACCTTGTTGTTAACAACCAGACGGCCTTGATTCATCTTGACGCCAGAACTGATTTGCATCCGACCGCTACGAATCCCGCTTCCTAGATATGGCGCAATTTCGTGCAACTCAAAGTTAGAAAGCGCCATGTCGAAGGCGCCGGTTAGGCTTTGAAGTTCGGCATCACCCTTAACTTTCAGCTCAGCATCGAGACCCGTTGCTGTTTGATGATCACCTACAAAATCGAAAGCGAAAGACTCAGACAATGAGAAGTTCTGCACATTTGCATTGATATTACTCAGACCGATATCAACCAGAGGGTCAACCGACCGATCTATAAATTCAACTTTACTGTCGCGAAGCTGAAACGCCTTAACCTTGATTGCCGGCAGCACAGCGGTGTCTTGCCCAGCTGTTTTGGCAGGTTCACGCGCCAGCAGTTTCGACAACATCACAAGTTCACCATTGGCGGCTCGCTCAACGGTAAAGTCCAGTCCTGATATCTCCAGCAATTCAACGGACAGCGCTGCTTCATCTAAAGCGAGGCTGCTAGCTGCGACACGATCGATCACGCCCATTCCTAGAGGACGTACCCTCGTCAGTATTGCAGCGCCGTTGACGCGGTAATCAGAGCTTGAGTAAACATCAACACTACCGGTCCAATCAGCACTTCCGAGTGTCCCAAAGTCGCGACTGACTAGACCCTCTACCGTCAGCTGGCTTTCCGCTTTCATGCCTGGTCGAGGCTGACTCAAATCCAATACAACATTACCTGAATGCTGAAGTGATGCTGCGCTAAAACCTGCATCAATCGATGTCTCTGTGACCAAAAGGTCACCGCTTGCATTCAGCCGAACACCACTCGCATCGTTATCAACTTGAATGCTCTGTTGTAGATTTAGCAAACCGGCGAGGCCAGCAACAGTCTTCGGCAACTTACTAAGGTCCAGTCTTTCTACATTGAGGTCTCCAGAGAGATGCTGCCCTTCAGCTTGCACTATAAAGTTACCGTCAAATTGAACCGGGGCGCGATTAAATTTAAGCGATACTTTGATGGGTGTTTCCGCAATGCCTTTGGTATCAAAGGGCCCCAGCGACAGCGCCTGGATCGAAACTTGCTGCAGATCACCCTGAAAATGAACATAAAGCTCGGCACTTTCTAGTACCAGGCGATCAACACTTACCCGCCACGGCTCTGCTAGAGGTTTTGTCGGCGCATCTGTGGTGCTACTCATGTTTTGCGGCAATTGATATCCGGCAACGGTGAAGCCCGTGTCAGCAATCTTAATTGGCAGAACGAATTCTGATGCTGCAAGGTTTTGAATATGTAAATGCCGGTCCAGCAAAGCCCATACTTTGATATCAAACGCGAATTCTTTGAGTGATGTATGACTACCAATTTCCATGCCGACAATACGCGCGGATCCGACAACCGGGTTGAAGGACAGACGTTCAATTGCGACAGGCAAGCCAAGCACAGCCTTTAACTCTTTCTCGATCTGACCTTTTAATAGCAGTGGCAAACCGAAAACAAAACCCACAATCAGTAATATGGCAAGAGTCAAAAGCACAGTTGTACGGGTCCTCACAGCAGCCATTCGCCTTGTGCCACAAGATTGACCTGCCCGCCAACCTCTACGATAAATTTTTCTTGCTTCGATGCGCGCAAATGCAATGCAGAAGGTCGACTAATTTCAAAACCTTGGCCCACAACCGCATCGACCTCGGCCTTTCCTAGATAGGCGTGCTCGACCAGGTATGCTGCGAGGCAACCGTTCGCGCTGCCCGTGGCAGCATCCTCGCTGACCCCTAGATCCGGTGCAAACATCCGCGCAGCAAATGCATGGCTAGGCCGATAACCTTCCGCGCAAAACGCTAATATGCCAGTTTGACTCATTCCCGCAATCGGCTTTGCCTTGCGCAAGGCTGCCAGATTCTTAAGCGGTATGATTAAAAATTCTAGACCAGTAGATACTAGCTGCGGGTCGAAATCCGCGGCCAAATCAGCCGGATCAACACCGATCATGCTTGCTGCGCTCTCTTTGTCTGGGCCCATATCAAAACTAGGTTGATTTTGCTGCATCCACACAACGCCATCTTCAGCAAATGAGACGGAAATCGGTCCGACCCCAAGATTGAGGGTTAGGTTTAGCGTTTCAAAGCCAACAATATGATTTCGAATCAGGTATGCAGACCCCAATGTTGGATGCCCCGCAAAGGGCAACTCCGTTGCCGGCGTAAATATACGCACATCAAAGCCGTCAGATTCAGAGCCACCTGAATAAAATGTGGTCTCAGAAAAATTAAAGGCCCTAGCAATCTGCTGCATTTCTGCAGCCGTTAACCCTTCGGTATCAACAACAGTGGCCAATTGATTGCCACTGTAAGGACCTTCGCAAAACACTTCTGTAATGTAATATTTTCGGCTCATAGAACTGCCTGCCGTTGGCAAGGTGAATCAGGAATCGGACTTTTTGAACGGCGAATGCTCTTCCATATAGTCAATTTCCTCATCAATGTAGGAACGCTCCTGTTGTAGAAAGTTGCCGACGGCTTCGCTAAAAGACTCATTTACAATCCAATGGGCGCTGTAGGTATGAGTCGCCAGATAACCGCGCGCCAGTTTATGGGTGCCCTGAGCGCCGGCTTCAACACGCTTGAGGCCACGTTCGATAGCAAACTGAATGGCCTGATAATAGCAAACTTCGAAGTGCAGGAACGGATGATGCTCGAGACATCCCCAGTTACGACCAAACAAGCAATCGCTACCGATAAAGTTGATTGCACCGGCGATATAGCGCCCTTCGCGCTTACACATCACTAGCAGTAGATCCTCACTCATCCGCTCGCCAATGAGTGAAAAGAACTCACGCGTCAAATAGGGCGAACCCCATTTCCGATTGCCAGTATCAACGTAAAATTGGTAAAAAGCATCCCAGTGCTGCTCCTGAATATCGGCGCCCGTCAGGCGTTCAATCTCAACACCATGCTCAATGGCGCCACGGCGTTCGCGGCGAATATTTTTTCGCTTCTTAGAACTCAAAGCCCCTAGAAAGTCATCGAAGCATTCATAATCATTATTGAGCCAGTGAAACTGTTGATGAGTTCGCTGCAAGAAACCGAGCTTACCCATCTGGTCATACTGATCTTTGGTTGCGAATGTGACATGCACTGACGAAACTTCTAGTTGCTTGGCCACTTGCATGACACCAGAGATCAAGTGCTCAGCATATTCATCACGCTTCTCTGAATGCGGGGTTAGAATGCGTCGTCCGGTCGCCGGCGTAAAAGGTACCGAAATTTGTAACTTCGGATAGTAGCGCCCTCCCGAGCGCTCAAAAGCATCTGCCCAGTTGTAGTCGAATACATACTCACCCTGAGAATGGCTTTTCAGATACATCGGCACAACCCCCCGGGTCTCACCATCTTCTTCAAGCATCAGATGATAGGGTGCCCAGCCAGTGGTTGCGGCCGCCGACCCACTTTCTTCTAGCGCGGACAAAAAGTGATAGGAAACAAAGGGATCATACGGGACGCCGCAATCCGGATCGATGAGAAACGGATTGGCGGCGGCATCCCAGCAGGACTGGCCTATTTCACTGATACTACTGACTGCTTTTATGGAATAGGCCATATAACGCTGGTTCGTCGTCCCTGTTGCTTCTGTCTTGCTGTAGATAGTCGCTAAGAATAGTTAAGAGTGGTTAAGAATGATTACAGCATCTCAGATGCAATAAGCTCCAATGCTTCAGGTTGACCGGTGCCAATCAGCATACTACTGACGTAACCCTTTTCCCCTGCCGCTTTCCATGCTTGCAGTCGTTCCCTAATATGCTCTTTAGGACCGACCAAATGCACAGCATCAACCAACTCATCAGGGACAGCGGCCATTGCCTCGTCCTTTTTCCCCGCAAGGTATAGATCCTGAATCTTCACTGCTGCATCTTCATAGCCGAGCTTTGCGCAGTAGTCAGTATAAAAATTCTTACCTTTTGCGCCCATGCCACCAATATAAAGTGCCAAATTGCCTTTAATAGGCTGGCGACAAGCATTGATATCATCACCCATGACGCAAGAAACGAATGGCGCAATGTCATATTCCATTAACGTCTTACCCGCTTTATCAAGACCCTTTTGAATAGGCCCAGCCAACACATCAAAACGGTCTGGGTCCATCCAGATAGGGAATACACCGTCGGCAACCTCTGCACTTGCAGAGAGCCCTGTTGGTGTTATGGAAGCGGTGTAAATGGGGATCGACTTATCTGCCTGCAGAATGCTTTTCAGCGGTTTGCCCAGTCCAGTACCATCCTCTCCGTCGTAGGGTAAAGAGTAATGGAATCCCTTGTGTTCAACCGGCGCTTCTCTGGCCATGATTTGCTTCACGATAGAAACATACTCTTTAACTCGTGTAACCGGGCGACCGTATGCGACTCCGTGCCAGCCCTCAACAACTTGAGGACCCGATGCACCGAGGCCGAGAATGAACCGGCCGTTAGAGAGTTGATTCAATGTCATTGCCGTCATAGCTGTACAGGCGGGAGACCGACCCGGCATCTGCATAATCGCCGTGCCCACTTTAATCTTATCCGTGTTGGCTAAGATCCAAGTCGCAGGCGTTACCGCATCAGATCCATAGGCTTCCGCCGTCCAGACCGAGTCATAGCCCATGCTTTCGGCCCGCTTAATCCCGTCAATGTTCAGGTTCACAACCTTGCCGGAATAGCCGCTTAATATACCTAATTTCATACCAATTCCCTTTTTAAATTTGTCAGAAAGAAAAATTCTTGGCGGTAAACGCCTCGAAGGTTGCTGTGGTTTCTTTAGGCGATACACAGGAAATAATGTGGGTCGTAATGCCCATCTCGCCGTACTCTCGAATACGGTCGTGACATTCTTCCATTGAGCCTAGTATCGCAATGTCATCCACCAATTTGTCATCCAATGCACCGGTGGTTTTGGCTCGATCCTTTGCCGCCCAGCCTTCACTAATTGCCTTAGCGACATCTTCATAGCCCGCCCAGGCAAGAAACGCATTATAAACCGGCGTTGCATAATAAGGCGCGAAACCGGAACGAATAAAGTTGCGCGCGCTCTCTTTATCGTCCGTCACGATCACCTGATGGCGACACACAACCTCGACATCTTCTAGTTTCTTACCGGCACGCTCGGCACCAATCTTAATGTGCTCCATCATCTTTGGCAGTGCGTCTTTTGGAAACAAATTCAAAATAACGCCATCACTAAACTCGGCCGCCGTCTCTAGCATTTTGCTACGCAATGCCGCCATGTAAACCGGCTGAGCCCCGTCTTCAAGCGGTAACTGACGGTAGCCGTGGCTATGGACTGTCTCGCCATCGAAATCCGTCTTTGCACCGCTGAGTATTTGCTTAATCAACTGCGTGGTTTCTTTAACTCTCGAGAGTGGTTTTTCAAATTTCTGACCGTGCCAGTTTTCCATCATCGGTTGACTAGAAGAGCCAAGCCCCAAAATAAATCGCCCGCCGGAAAGTTCGTGTAAGACGTGAGCAGTTGAAGCCAGCACGGCAGGCGTCCGAGAGAACACTGGAATGATGGCGGTACCAATACGACAACGTTCGGTGTGAACTGCTACCGCGGCCGCTGTCGTCAACGCATCAACACCTGAGGCATCAGCAAACCAAAGATCGTCATAGCCTTCAGCCTCTGCCCATTTTGCGATTTCGATGGTCTGGGCTACGCCCCGCGGATCTGGAAGCGTAAGTGCGGTTCTTTGTGGCACAGGCATGGTGTTTCCTCATTTTATAATTGGGGTTTGGTTCATTTGAATGTGTTGGCTGACCCGCTATCGGCAAACCTGGGATTAGCCATGTTTGCCGCTGAAAACCGCCTTACGTCCATCACTGCCATCTCTAAGCACTGTTCTTAAACACTGTTCCTAAACACTGTTCTTAAACACTGTTCTTAAACACTGCTCCTAAACAACGGCCCTAAATAATGTCCGCTCCGGTCAGTTTTTCATCACTGTCTGAGCTGTTCGATAGCCCTGGACGCACTAGATCTCTCTTTACTTTCGGGCCTTTTCGCTCGTATTTTTTCGCAGCCGTATAGGTAGGTTCAAGTAGCGTTTTAGCACCATATGATTTCTGCCGCTGGAGTTCGGTCACCTCACCATAAGCCGTACTACGTTGCCTCGGGATACGACCAATACTGGTAATAATCTCTTCCATTTCCTGGGGCGACGTTTCCTGACCGTGTGCGGCACCCGCTGCACGTGTGATCGTTTCATTCATCAGGGTGCCTCCTATATCGTTCACGCCCGCTTTCAAACAAGCGCGAACACCATCATGACCGAGCTTGGTCCATGACGCTTGAATATTGGTAAACACTGGGTGCAGAACCAATCGCGATATAGCATGTATCAAGATCGCTTCGCGGAAAGTGGGTCCTTTTCTCGCATTGCCTTTCAAATACAAAGGCGATTCCATGTGAATAAACGGCAGAATAACGAATTCTGTAAAGCCACCAGTCTTTTCTTGTAATGCTCTAACGCGCAACAGATGTCGCGCCACATGTTCATAGCGTTCAATATGACCATACATGATCGTAGCGGTAGTATTAAAGCCAACCGCGTGGGATGCCTCCATCACCTCGAGCCACTGCGACGTATTAATCTTGTCAGGGCAAAGCGTGGCGCGAACTTCGTCATCAAGGATTTCAGCGGCAGTACCCGGCAACGTACCCAGACCTGCTTCCTTTAGCTGACCCAAAAATTCCTGAATGGGAATACCCAACGTTTCAGCACCCTGCCAGACTTCCAATGGTGAGAAAGCGTGGATGTGCATTTCTGGTACAACCTGCTTGATACTGTGACAAATATCGATGTAAGTCTGACCCGTATATTCCGGATGAATGCCGCCCTGCAAACATACCTCTGACGCACCCCGCTCGAATGCCTCTGCAGTTCGGCGCATGATTTCTTCATGGGACAAATTGTAAGGTCTGCCACGCAGGTTCTCGCTCATTTTGCCTTTTGAAAAGGCACAAAATTGGCATTTAAAATAACAAACGTTGGTGTAATTGATATTGCGGTTCACACAATAAGTGACGGTTTCGCCTGCCGTTTCTGCTCGAAGCCGATCCGCCATTTGACACACATGGGTGTAGTCATCACCCCGCGCTTTAAACAGTCTGACAATGTCAGATTCATTTAAGACGTTGCCATCTGTAATCTTGGCAAGGATTGCGGCGATATCTGAATTTGGCGGTGCTTTTGGTATAGCAGTCACTTTCGCAATGTCCGCTTTAGGCGGTTCTATCAAATCTCCAGCTGACCAGTCTTCCATTCGAGCGAAGCCCTGACCATCTATCGCCCGGCGCACGCCAGTCTGTAATTGCGGGTCTATCCATTTTTCGACATCGACAGCATAGTCTGGATAAATCGCTAAACGCTCAATCAGTACCTTGCCGGCATTGGCTGTTTCGTTGGCCAACGTGCTCAGATGCGGCCAGGGCGCCTCGGGGTTAACGAAGTCTGGCGTTACCGGCGACACACCACCCCAGTCATTGATACCAGAGTCGACAATTTGTTCCAAAACACCCGGGCTCAAATTTGGCGGGGCTTGAATATTCATTTTGTCACCAAAAATAATACGCGCCATAGAGATGGTCCAGAGCAACTCATTAAGATCCGGCTCTGGCGCTTTGGCCATGAGCGTTTCTGGTTTGGCTCGAAAATTTTGAATAATGATTTCTTGGATGTGGCCGTAATCCGTCTGAATTTCACGGAGCGCTAATAGAGACTCAATGCGTTCTGTGCGGGTTTCACCTATGCCAATCAAAATCCCGGAGGTGAATGGCACCTTAGCTTCGCCGGCCAAACGCATTGTCTCAAAGCGACGCTCCGGAATCTTGTCAGGCGAACCATAGTGAGGCATACCCTTCTCTAACAATCGGTTTGACGAACTCTCCAACATGATGCCCATTGAGATCGATACTTTTCGCAGCTCAGATAAGTCGTCAGCACTCATCAAACCCGGATTCAGATGGGGAAACAAACCCGTCTCTTTGTATACTAGCTCAGCCATGTCTCGCAAATACGACAGAGTCGATTCCTGCCCAAGGGCTTTAAGTCCGTCGCGTGCAGCTTTATATCGAGCTTCTGGCTTGTCACCCAGTGTAAATAAGGCTTCTTTACAACCAGCTTTCGCGCCATCACTTGCGATCTTCAGGACTTCCTCTGGCGTCATATACGGCGCTTTCAGTTTTCTTGGGACTTGAGCAAATGTGCAATAGTGGCAAACATCTCGGCACAGGTGTGTGAGCGGGATGAATACCTTTCGTGAATATGAAACCGCATTTTGATGACCCCGGTCTCGAATTTGACTCGCCACTTGCATTAGCTTGGCCGTGTCATTGGTTTTCGCAAGCGCAAAAACCTCAGAACTTTCTAATGGTTGCGTTAGGGCTTGGCCTAACAATTCATCCAGCTGTGTCATGAATCACCTTTGGTTAGCAAGCGCGACAATGCCGCCTTGTTCTGTGCTGGACAACAGTCCGTTGGCCAGCAAACAATGATAAGTATGAGATTTAATACCCTGTCGAATAATTTCGTTGACCAATTCCTGCAGATCGTCTGGCGTATCGATATCGAGCCCAATACCTGGCAACTTTGCGACCATGGGTTCAATGCCGCGCTCCTTTGCAAGCTTTAGGTGGCGCCTAAAACTATCTTCGCCAAACCCAAAAGTCATACAATCTGGCGGCGAACACACTACGCAATTAGAACCACCTAAATCTGACGCCGGCACAATCAAAAATTCAGCCTCATTCTTTTGGCCAATGCCATCCAGCACCACCTCGAGCTCTTCAACGCTCACTAAAGGCGTATCTCCCGGCAGAAAAATCATGACATCGACGCCTTCCGCACTAAATATTTTCGCCGCATGGGTCACCGCATTGATGAGACCTGGCACTTCTGGCTCCGCCATCACACGCGCCCCATAACGCATCGCGAGCGCCCCAACCCTCGGGTCAGCGGTGACGACAACAACCTGATCAATGCGGTCACAGGTCGTGCCTGCTTCAAGCACGTCTTCTACCATCGCGCGAAACAAAGACTGGCGCTGAGCATCGTCCAGCAGTCCACCCAACCTTTGCTTAGCGTCTTCGAGCTGTTTGATCGGAATGACCAGATTAACTTGCATAGCTGCCATAGGTATAATCACGAGTTCGGTACACTATCACGACTGATTTGGTCCTGACACCCACTGGGCCAGCGCCAGCATAATTCAATTAAGTGATGGGCTCAGGTTTTGGAAATTTCAGCAGCAAAGCCGAGACAGCTTTCTGCCAAATGTATTCGGTCTTCAAGCGTCAACATCAGTGTTTTAGTGACCAGGCACTGCATTCCAAGCCGCTCTATTTCCTCGGCCATAGCCTCATCAGCTTGATCGATGACAAAGCCATCGATGCGGCCAACATAATGCTTCGCAACCGCGAGTGCGGTTTGCGGCATACCCAATTCTGCCATCATTTTTGCCGCAGGGCCCTTTATGGCCTCACCGCCAATAATCGGCGACACAGCCAAGACGGGCGCGTGACTGGCTTTTAACCTCGCATCAATACCCGGTATTTTTAGCACTGGATCAACACTCACGAAAGGGTTGGACGGGCAAATTAGCACTACACCTAGAGCCTCATCTTCTAGTGCAGAGACAAACCCTGCCGAGGGCTTTGCTGCTTTGATTCCGGCAAACTCAAAACCACTAACCTCGGGTTTGCATCGATCCCGAACAAAGTAGTGTTGGAACGCGAGGGTTTCGCCTGATTTCAAATGGACCTGGGTCGCAATCACCTCGTCACTCATCGGCACTATCGGATGTTGAATACCCAGAGATTCGCACAATGAAGTCGTCGCCGCGGAAAGTGACTGTCCCGATGCCAACAGAACAGACCGCTGAATGTGAGTGGCCATATCTCGATCACCGAGACGAAACCAGCTCTCACCGCCAAGCCGTTCCAGGGCATCTAGAAACTGCCAGCTTTCGCCTGCTTGCCCCCACCCTAGCTCTCGGTTGCTTAATTCGGCGAGGGTATACATGACAGTATCCAGATCGGGACAAATTTTCAGTCCCAGATGCTCAAAATCATCGCCAGTATTGCCGACAATGGTGAGCTCTGGCGGTGACAGGACCTTCGATAGACCCAAAGCAAGCTTTGCGCCGCCCACACCACCTGAGATCGCTAGACAATTCATTATCGAAACATATCCATTTCACGGGGGCGTAGCAATGGCTTTACACCACGCTGCGCAGGATCTTTTGGTGACTGAGGGCGATAGCCCCTAACCAGTACAACCGGTGTTTTCTCTGTCGTTTGGCCCATCACGAGTGATGCACCGGCCGCCAATTCGTCAGCCGCAGCGACCTGAGTCACCCTCAAGTCATTGCCGTATAAGTCGGTTTGTCCCACATAGTCCTCAAGCCCGGTAAATCCAGCCACACCGATGGCAAGCCCAAGCGAGCCGATTCGCCAAGCGCGACCGATACTGTCATTGATGATGATACCGACGTCGATACCCAGGCGTTCTTTTAGCAGCACACGAATGCGTTCAGCACTGGCATCAGAGTCGAGCGGCAGCAATAAACATCGGTTCTCACCGTCCGCATCAATATTGGACTGATCGATACCGGCATTGGCTTGAACAAAACCGAGCCTGTGCTCCACAATCAAGACGCCGGGACGCTTACGCACCACTTCTATAGATTCATCTAGGATCGCCTGAACCTTACGCGGATCTTTATCAACTTCGAGTGCTAGTTGCTCTGCTTCTGGAGATGGGACCACTTCTCGCAAATCAAGATAGCGCCCCTCTGCCTTAGAGATAATTTTTTGCGCGATGACCAAAACGTCATCCTGCTGGAGCGTTTCTGCCTGCTCAGCAAGCGCCGCTAGAATCATCTCCACAAGATCGTCACCCGGCTCCACCATAGGCAGGCCGGGTACGCCGAACAGTCGAAGGTCCATCTATGAAGCTTTCGGTTCGCCGGAAATCACGATACCCGCGCCGTTTATACCGTGATGTCGATTGATCGTGATCAAAACAGACGTCAATGCCTCCGCAGCCGCTGCGTTGGCTATCGGGCCAGCGTGCCAGCCTTTAAGACCTACTGCTTCTACCAGCTTAATGACTTCCTCACGGGCAGCACGTTTGTTTCCTGTGACCAGCACATCGCACTGAATCTGGTGGTCTTCCTGCAAGTGAACTGCACCCACATTCTGAAACGCCGACACGACATGAACATCTTCGCCGAGAAAATTCTGCGCCATTTGACCAGCAGACCCACCTTCAGGTAACTGTACGGTACCGACCTTTGGTGGCTTCAGAGGGACGGTGACGTCGACTAGGACTTTACCTGCCAGCGCAGTTTTAACACTGTCGAGGGTGCTTATCTGATGGTCAAAAGGAACCGTCAATACGACGAGGTCCGCAGCGGTCGCGGCCTCAAGATTTTCATGACCCGATACGTTCAGGTCAGGAAACTCTGACAGCAAAGCTGCCGCGGCTGCCTTGCCTTTCTCGTCAGTACGAGAGCCGATTAAAATTTTATAGCCAGCACGAGACCATTGCCGTGCAAGACCACCGCCTAAATCACCTGTACCACCAAGAATTGCGATGGATTCAATTGTCATAATATTTCACCTTTAAAGTTGCGGCTGATTATTCCCGAATCGTTATACGCAAACAATACGAGATTTAGCCCAGTCGATCGTATTCATTTTGAATGAGCACCACACATTGCGAAGCATGGAGCATGACGGGGCCCAGAGACAATGGCGTCACACCACGTCGAACCAATGATTTAGCAGCCTTGGGCGGCATCGGTATGTGGTCAGTCAGCAAGAAAACAGCGTCATCAGGCAATTCCACCTGCCTGATATCAGAGCCTTTTTTATCCAACAGATAAACAGCACGGGTTTCCTGATACTGTTTTATCAACCTTTCAAAGCTAGTGGCAGAAATCAGGATACCCTGTTCTGTTTCTGTGGATGCATCCTTTGATAGCCCGGCGCCTGCTGCCAAACATCGGGCAATTAGCTGCAACAACCCTTTCTCAGTTTGATCGCCAATCATGCCGATGGTATCCCCACGGAACGATATCGCACGAGAGAAATCAGCGCTTCCCTCAAAGACATAGGTTAAACAAACGTCTTCTCGGTGCCCTTTACTAACGAACAAGGTGTTGACCAGAATCTGTGCTAGGTACTCTACGTGTGCCTCGCGCCCTGCTTCGCCCAGGAACTTGCTGGCTTCAGTTGGCGTTTTTCGAGCTCGAACGACAAATTCAATCAAACCTGTTGACCACGGTCATGTCGGACAAACGGATAGTGCGAGTAGATCTATCGCGCAGGTTATAGTGCCGCATACATCGCCTGGGCTAAGTTATAAGACCGAACATCTCCGGTAAGACCAACATCCATCTTATTCATCACATAAGCCATCGACATTCCAGCATCCTGATCAATCAGCGCAAGCGAACCGCCCCAACCACCCCAGAAACAAGTATTGGGATTAGGCGACAACAGCTTTGCGGTATTCACACCAAAGCCAAGCCCGAAAGCCATAGGCACACCGAGCGCCATATCTGTCCCTTCGATGCGCACATCCATCACTTGCTTAGCAAGATCTTCAGAGAACAGTCGGATACCCTGTGACTCTCCCATATTTGCTAACGCGGAATGTATCTTGGCAACACTTCGCGCATTGCCATGACCATTCGCAGCGGGAATTTCCGCTGTTCGCCAGCCCGCTGTTCTAGATGTCAACGCAGTGGTCGCAGGATAACGAAAGGTTCGGGACGCTATCGTGTCCGAATCTCCACCCTGACCAAGCGCCGCGTCTCCGCCCGGCGGAATCAGGTCTGCGATCCGCGGAAACTCTGCCTCGGGCACCCCTATATAGAAATCCGCCTGCAGCGGACCAGCAATTTCATCAGCAAAGAACCGGCCAATGGACTTACCAGATATGCGACGAACGACCTCGCCGATCAAATACCCTTGTGTCAGGGCGTGATAACCGGTGGCTGAACCTGGCTCCCACCAAGGGGCCTGTTTTTCAAGCGCCGCAATCACTTTTGCCCAGTCATATAGATCCTCGCCCTGCAACGGTGCATCCGTGCCGGACAATCCGGCAGCATGGTTCATCAGATGCCAGACTTTGACGTTTTCTTTGCCATTCTGAGCAAATTCTGGCCAGTAGTCCGAGACATTGGCATCAAAGTCCAAACGACCTTGCTCGACCAGCAACATGGCACAAAGGAAAGACATCGTCTTAGTCGTGCTATAGACATTGATGAGCGTATTTTCTTGCCAAGGAGTCGACTGCTCTACATCCAAATGTCCAGCCCAGATATCGACGACCTTCTCGCCGTGGATATAGGCCGCAAATGATGCGCCAATGTCCGTCCCACTCTCAATACTCGCGGCGAGTACCTCTTTAACCGCACCGAAACGCGGGTCACAATGCCCCTGAATCTCTACTGACGCCCCCACAACACTCCCCCTAGATTTGCTCAAATTTTTGACTGGGGCAATGTAGCACAGACCCAACCTGGCCTCGATATGCTTATCCTTTATCCGCTGGCCGCAGACAACCTGTGGATAACTCGTTATCCACAAGATTTCGCTCCAGCCTGTGGATAAGTGTGGTGATAACTTCGTTGGCTAATTCCGGGCTACAGATAATTTATGTTGCAGGGCACAGAAGGATTATATTAAAAATTTCAATACTACTCTATATATATCAACAACTTATGCAAATATTTGGAGAATCCACTTGTAAATAACCACCTATCTTGGGGTTGACAACATCAACCCGGCCCGCGTGTGCATAAGTCAGGTCTTGAATTGGCTCTTAATACTATATTTACAGTGGAAACAGCCCGGCTAGCGTCGAAAACTCTACATCTGACCCCAGCAATGCCGAGCATAACCCCTGATTTAGTGGGGCAAATGACGCGCTAGAAAAAACCATGACAGATGTCATGTTAGGCACCAACGAGCATCATAAAGCGGTTGTTGCTTTGATCGCAGATAGTGAGCCTCTAAAAGAATCACCAGCATAGCTATTTTTTATACTTCGTTTTAGCGCCTTCAAGTTCGAGACCTCAAACCCGGCAAATCGATCTGCCATCAGCTGTGCCGTTTGCAACACCTCAGCATCGGCAACACAACACTCGGCAATTCCCGCATCAACCAATTCTGACCCAGTTAACCGTCTACCTAACAACGCCATCCGTAGCGCAACCTGGTATGGATATCGCCGGGTAAGCCAAAAGACATTGAGCGGCGCCAACATATTGCGCTCGACTTCAGAGACATGCATAAAAGCTGACTCTCCGACGACAAGGAAGTCACAAGCCAGTGCTAACGAGGAACCACCAGCAATCGCAAAGCCTTGTAGGGCACCAATAATTGGCAAATCTGCTTCATAAACCGTTTCATGAAAGTCTGCCCATCGGTCAGAAAATTCCGCTTTCCATAGAGGTTCGGGGTCTGCAGAGAATGCTTTTAGATCTAGCCCGGCGCAGAAATATCCTTCTGCGCCACTGATGATAATTACCTTGCAGTCTGGCTCACTCAAAAGCGAATCCAGACCTGATTTCAATTGGACAACCAACGGCCCAGTCAGTGAATTTCTTTGTGCTGGGCGATTCAATATCAACTGACCAACACCTTCACTATGTCGCACAATTACCTCTGTCATTTGCAGCACTCCCTTATTAGACTCATGTTCAATTTCGGACGGAATTTTCCCTATGAGACTAACATCCGATTCGCGACTCGCCTACCTCGCTTTAGCATTCAGCCTGGTGCTCAACCCTGCACACATTTGACTGACCAAGCCGCCGACAGTGGTGACAAAGTCTGCGCCACAGGATCAGTTTTCTGCGGAACGCGCCAGCGAAATTCTGGCAGACCTACTACAGCAGAATGTGCCTCATCCAGTCGGTTCGGCCGCCAACCAATTCGTCAGGTCCAAAATCGAGCAACAGTTAAAATTTGCTCGGCATCGATCACGGCATTCAGCGCACCTGGTCATGTCGTTTTCAATCCAACCACTGTGCCTAGGTTGAAAACTTCATCGCCAAAATCCCTGGAGACCCTGCAAAAGACTAAATTGCATTAATGGCTCATTACGACTCGGTACCTACCAGCGTCGGCGCCGGCGATGATGGCACCGCCGTCGCCGCTATACTGGAAACAGCGCGCCTTAACAGCAGAAGAACCTTTAAATCGTGGTGTACTATTGGTTCTAACAGATGCGGAGGAACGCGGCTTGTTCGGTGCTCAGGCATTTTTCAATGAAGCACCCGAAGCTGCTGGCCTTGCGGTGGTATTAAATTACGAAAGTAGCGGCTCACGAGGTGCGGCGGGGGTCCTTAGAACCTCGACGGCGAATGACATTTTAATGACCGCATACCAGGCGACTGCAACACCACCAACCGGCAATTCGCTCAGCAATGAAGTCTTTAAGCGGATGCCAAATGATATGGATTTTTCTGTTGTTAATCGACATGCGCTATCGGGTAAGGATAAGGGCCTAGCGGGTATTGATTTTACATTTGCCGACGAACGCTCGCACTACCACACGCCCAACGACAATATTGCGAACTTGGATCTTCGTACTCTCCAGCATCATGGCAATAGTATGCTGCCGCAGGTTCGCACTCTAATTTCTATCGATACGCTAACGCCGGGAGACCACCCTCTGGTGTATAGCGACCCCTACGGTGTCTGGTTGCAGTGGCCAGCACCGATCCAACCATGGCTTGTCGCAGCAGCAGCATTCATCTGCGCCATCGCTGCGATTCTTCAAAAGCTATCGCCTATCCAGTTGCTGCGTTCTAGCGGTGTTTCAACAGCAATTATCATCACCTTCTGTGCCGCCGGATTCGCTGTTTTTCAATTCATCAAATGGCAAAACGGCACCATGCCAAATTGGCCGGCTAATCTCGTGGGCTTTCGCCTCTCACTGGTTGGGATTCCGTTTCTTAGCGCCACTCTACTGCTGATGTGGCTGCAGCGCTGGACTGACCCCACAACCCTACTCTTTGCCGGTTGGCTCTGGTGGCTAATACTAACAGCGGCTCTAACGCTTTACATGCCCGAAGCTGCCAACAGTTTTATTATGGCGTTATTGCCTGTCTGTTTTTTGCCAATAGCATCAGCAAATTCCAGGATTGGCTTCGGTCGTGGTGAACACCTCTCGTTCTGAAACCCAAACTGGTGCAACTATCCGCATAGATCTTTCCGTGCCAGAAGACGTATCGGCAACGGCAATTTATCTGCCTATGGACGCTGGCCTGAGCAGCTTTTTAATCAATGGCCAACGTTTCGAAAGCCGGGTTATTGAGAACCGTGCAAACCAAACCATCAACCTGGTCGGCTTTTACACCGATGAGATCGAACTGCAACTCAACACCGATTCGACCGAGCCAATCGATGCCTACCTCGTCAGCCAGTTCAAACAGATGCCTTCCATCACTCAACGACTAATTAGTGCTCGACAGCCCTCCGGTACCGCTGTGCATCAAGGTGATCAGGCGTTATCATTCCACATCATAACTCTCTAAATAACGGCACTCACATATGGGCATCCGAAGTTTTCTCGGCGACCTCAAGGTCCTGTACAAAGCCGCGACATTAAAACCACCGACCATCGATGCGATCGGATGTATCCCGTTACTCGTGCAAAACAACGTTCAGAAGTACGCTAATGACATCGCCCTCATCTGCGAAGGCGAAGATGTGACCTGGGTAGAACTGAACGACCGCGCCAACCGTGTTGCCCATACTCTGTGTGGGATGGGCATCGAAAAAGGCGATTGTGTAAGCCTATTTATGCAAAACCGCGTTGAATTTGTTGTTTGTATGCTGGGTGTGCAGAAGCTGGGTGCAACCGTCGGAATGATTAACACCAACATAACGAAGCAACAGCTCACACACTGCATTAACCTGATTGATTCAAAAAAATGCATCTTTGGCGAAGAACTGGTCGAACCACTAGAGCAGGTTCGCGCAGATTTGAACCTGGCCGACGGCCAAGACTATCTGTTTGTACGTGACCCGCAGCTCAAAAATGGTCCGCCGCCAAACTGGTGTGTGACTCTGGACTCCACAGATCCTGCAACCGACCACACAGACTTACCCGTCACAAAGACCATCACAATGGGTCATCGAGCCCTGTACATATTCACATCCGGAACGACCGGACTACCTAAGGCTGCGATTGTTTCAAACCGCAGAATATTGCCTAACTCAATGATGGCCGCTACAGCACTGTTCCGAATTGATCACAACGACCGCATGTACAATTGTTTACCGCTGTACCACGCGACCGGCCTGCTTGTGGGTTTGACAGCTGCTTTCTCAGTTGGGGCGTCCTCGGTGATTAGACGCAGACTTTCCATCAGCGCATTTTGGGATGATATCCGCAAGAATAATTGCACCTGCTTTATCTATATAGGTGAATTTATCCGTTATTTGATGAGTAGACCTGCGCATAAAGACGATGCGATCAATCCCATCCGAACCATCGCTGGAAACGGACTTCGACCCGATATCTGGATGGCGTTTAAAGAACGTTTTGATATCGAACGAATTGGCGAGCTTTATGGCGCGAGTGAAGGGAACGGAAGCTTCGCCAATGTATTTAACAAAGACTGCACGGTGGGAATGGGGTCAGTGCCCGCTAAGCTGGTCAAGTATGACATTGCCGCTGATGAGATTGTTCGAGATACAAACGGCAAATGTGTCGAAGTGAATGACATCGAGAGCACTGGCTTGTTGATGATGGAAATTACGGAAAACACAAAATTTGAAGGGTATACGAGTAACGACGCTTCCGAAAAGAAAATCGTCCGCGATGCCTTTGCGGATGGAGACATCTACTTTAATACTGGCGACCTGATGAAAACCGTCGATGTAGGATTCGCGTGGGGACAAGATCACTATCAGTTTGTCGACCGAGTCGGCGATACATTCCGTTGGAAAAGCGAAAATGTATCCACCAACGAGATTGCCGAACTCATCAACGAATTTGATGAAGTCATTTTTACTAACGTCTATGGCGTAGAAATCCCCGGTGCTGATGGCCGTGCCGGTATGGCGGCGATCGTGCTGCGCGAAGGCCTGAAACTAAAGGATTTGGATCTCGAAGCGTTGAGCGAACACATCGCGAATAGCCTGCCTTCGTACTCACGACCGATCTTTATCCGGATGCTCAAAAAACTGCCGACAACGTCGACCCACAAACTGCAAAAAAATGATCTGCGGGACAGTGCTTACCATCTCGAGAAGGTCACAGATGACCTATTGGTCATGAAACCCGGCAGTAAATGCTACTGTCGACTAGACAGCGACTTCTACGATCAGATCGTTTCTCGCAACGTCGCTTTCTGACGACTGCTTTCCGACTACTGCTTTCCGACTACGGTTTTCCGACTACGGTTTTCCGACTACGGTTTTCTAAATCGCAGTAAGCTCCGATCGGTATTGAGGCGATTCTCTGGCAAGAACACACTGGTGCTCTTGTCGTCTTCCGCATTGGCCAGCAGATCTGATGACGCCTCTAAAACAAACCCGGCAGACGTTAAATCAGCAATGATAATGGCCGGATCAACCCGATGAAGTTGCTCCGCGGCTACTGCTGTATCAGCACCTGGCAGACCATTGTGGTCGATCACCCCCAATACCCCGCCCGGTTTTAGTAGATCAAAGATACCGCTAGCGAACTTGGCCACATCTATCGCGACCCACCCCGTTTCAGGGTCTGCATAATAGATGTCATGCATACCAAGCACGAATATCGCAGCATCAAATTCAGCAGCATGATTCCGTAGCGCCTCGGGTGGCGCCACCAACCTCTCAACATTCGGAAGACGATTACCCTTAAAGCGCGCCTCGGTGCCTTTCTTTACAAAGTCTTCCCAGGGTGCATTGTTGTAATGCACAACATAACCCTCAGGGCCGACGAGATAGCTCAGGATTTCCGTGTAATAACCACCACCCGCAAATACATCGAATACGGCCATGCCCGGCTCAACCCCAAGAAACCGTAACACCCCATCTGGGTGACGGCGTTCGTCCAGCTTTTTCTCTGCATCTAAACGTCCTGTATTTGCGACTGCATCATCAAGGTCATCCGCAAACACTTGGCCACATATCGCCATCAGGATAGACAGCAATCCCATCATGAGTAGTTTTGTCATTACCTTACCTCTATCGTTCTCTTTTACTGAGAATCTTCGCCCTAGCTCACTCCGAACACCATCCAGTTCAACCCCGAATACCATTCTATCTATCTCAGTGGAGGCCGTTAAAAGGCTTAGTAGATCGCAAGAAGCTCTTCAAAGGCTTTCATCTGACCGCCATTTGCTGATGACGGCACAAGAATGGGCGTTTTAATACCCGCATCAAACCAGGCTTCGACACCATCGCGAACCTCAGTAGCAGAGCCAAACAGCGTGGTGTCAGCTAACCACTTGTCGGTCAAAAAATGTGGCACCTTATCGAAGTCTTTGGCTTCAATCGCTTTTTCGATCCCCGTCATTTCTTCCATGTAGCCTGCTTCTTTCCAATAATTTCGATAGTTCGGTAACATCGCATAGGAACTCAGCGTCTTACGATTGACTGCCTTAGCCGCCTCAATATCGTCAGAGATGCAGGTCGGAATCATATCGCCAATAAAAAAATCGTCATTCGTGCGGGCGTCTTCGGAAATAGCTGTCAAAGATTCACTCATATAGCTTCGAGCGCCATTGGCAAACACCATGCCCCCTGCTATTTCTTCTGATAATGCGATCATCTTCTTACGCAACGTCGCCAGCACAATCGGGGGCAACTCACCCGCGCGCGGGACGGCTTTCAAGTCTTCGACGAATTGGCGAGTATCTGAGAGTGGCTTACCACCACTAATCCCTCTTTGTTTGAGTGCTGGAGCGTGGCTAACACCAATTCCAAACCGAAAACGTCCATCGGAAATCTCATGGATAAACGAAACAGTCTGGGCGTAGTCGGCGACCTGACGAAAGTAGATCGGCATGATGCTGGTGCCAAAGGTGATTTCATTGGTGGCAAACGCCAATGCCTCACATAAAGCCAACGAATCGCCGAGGCTGGGACCATATATTCCACTGAATCCTCTTCTTTCAATTTCAGTTGCGAGTTCAATGGTTGCTTTGCGTCGACCGGGCACGGCTGCAAGGCTTAAGGCGGGCATTCTGGTCATATTAGGCATTCCTCTCGATTTTTCTCGAGTCTACACAATGGCACATAGGGAGGCGAATCAGTTTATAATTGTGTTAACTTCAAGCCCTTTGAGAGCACCTACAGCCTTATGGTAAATCGTCGCGCAAAGTTTGTTCAGCAGCAGAAATTGATTGTTGGTGGGATCGCCATAGTCGCCATTGGTATTCTCGGCTACCTAACGACACTCGTCCTAACCGAATCAAGCTCTGAAGGTTTTGTCGAAGGAGAACATTACGTCTTGATTGATGACCCGCAAAGGATTCGCGGCGACAAAATTGAAGTTATGGAATTCTTCTCCTACGGCTGCATTCACTGCTACAACTTCGATGATGAGATTGAAGCTTGGGCTGCTGAACATCAAGATATTGTCAGTTTTAAACAAACGCCTGCTGTCGCAAATGAACTCTGGCGCAACTATGGTCGTGCTTACTACACGATGGAAAGCCTCGGCATCCTAGAGGACGGCCACACATTGATGTTTAAACAGGTCCATGATGCCCGGCGCAATCTAAAAAGTGCTGAGGATATCGCCGGCGTACTCGCCATCAATGGCGTGACTGAAGAGGCGTTCATCCGTACTTTTCAAGATCGCGCGACTGAGCAGAAACTCGTCCGTGCAGACCAAATGGCGCGCCGCTTTAAAGTCGCGACGGTCCCCAGCTTAGTGGTTCACGGCAAGTATCACATCAGAGTGACTGGCAGCATTGGGTTTTCTAGGATGCTGGATGTTGCCGATTTCTTGATTCAGAAAGAACTGGCTGAAAAAACCGATAAAACGCTAACGAGTACAACAGAACTGTAGTTGGCGATAGCTAGTGTCTAACTCACCTTAGTAACTCACCTTAGTAACTCACCTTAGTAACTCATCTTACGAACCTAGGGCCCCTGCGCTAACTACTTATTGCGCAGGTTGATCGACGAGTCAGGATCCAGTCGCTCGAGACGAAATGATTCATCTGGTGCTATTTCGATTTGAAATGGTTTAGCACTGCGCATGGCAGAATTAAGCACCCGCCACTGGTGAATGTTGGCTTTAATGATCCCAGTAGAGACCGCGGGGTCATTTTCAACGATGCCGTCCACAGCACTACGATCACTTGATCGAACAACAAAAATGCCACCGCTTTCGTCTTGCCAGGGACCGCTCATTAGCAGGGTTTCTTGATAATAGAGGACCTTCCAATAATCTAGATGTGCGTCTATATCGGGCTGATGTTCGTACCGGAGACCCTCAACCCAAGCTGAGCCCTTCTCAAAGGTGATGACATAAAACTGGCGATCAGGTTTTGTAGGATCTGCGGCTTGAACAGAACAAGACAAGGATACCAACAATAGCAGTGCGGCACGAAGCAACTCAGTCGCCAATTTTTTTGCTGAAATGCGGCATCGTCGATCGGTCACCGGCGATGGTATACCGACTTTCAGTACCGCTACGGGTGACGTTTTCATAGACTCCATCATCGCGCTTGACCAGCTTGGTAAATCCCAGGTCCTTGATCCCCACATTACCGAGCGGCGTGTTCGCCATCGGCGGTGTTGTGATGATGCGCTCAACTGGCTCACTCAAGGCAACCTCGCCAGACTCAATCCCGGCACGCTCACAAACTTCACCCCAGGTTTTTAGCTTCTCTGCGATAGGATGAATAACCTCAACAACTCGATCGTTGGCGTGACAAAGATAATCGTAACGAGGCATAAGGTTCCTTCTTAAATCTAGCTGGGTGCCGGGCCAGGAAAATCTTCCCGAAGCAATCTTTTCAGTACCTTACCACTTGGGTTGCGGGGGATGGTATCAACAAATACAGCACCTCTTGGCAATTTGAATCGAGCCAGCTTGCCATCACAGAATTTGAGAATGTCAGCTTCAGTGACCTTGTCATTCTTGGCCACGACAACGGCGAAAGGGGACTCCCCCCAGCGTTCGCTAGGTTGGCCTATCACCGCAACTTCTGCCACATCTTCGTGCTCAAGAATCACATTTTCGATTTCGGCGGGATAGACATTCTCGCCACCGGAGATAATCATGTCCTTGATGCGGTCTTGGATATAGACAAAACCTTCCTCATCCATCGACGCCACATCACCCGTGCGTAGCCACCCATTGATCAACGCCTCGGCTGTAGCCTCTGGTCGGTTCCAATACTCTTTCATGACATGTGGACCACGAACCCAGACTTCGCCTTGCTCGTTGACGGCGCAATCAACGCCATCCTCGCCGACGATACGTACCTCGGTGTGAAAGAAAGCACGGCCGGTGGATCCTAATTTCTTCATGGCATTTTCCGCATCGATCGCACAAGCCGGTCCGCAGGTTTCCGTTAGGCCATAAATCTGCTGCACCTCAATACCGATGTCGAAAAATTTCTGAATCAAACTGACCGGCAAAGGCGACGCGCCGGATTGCACGTAGCGGATACTGCTGTAATCAAACTCTTCAAATTTAGGCACCTGGATCATAAAGTTAAGCATCGCCGGTACCAGAAGGCCCACCGTGATCTTTTCTTCTTGAATCAATTCCCAGGCTCGAACCGGGTTAAAATCCCGCATAACAATGCTGGTGGCGCCGCGGTAAATACTCAGCGTCACTGGCGTTAACGCACCCACATGAAACATCGGTAATGCGGCAAGAGAAATATCGCCGTCCCGAATATCACAGGTCGCGCCGATCGTTAACAGTGCCCACATGGTTGTGTTATGTGTATGTACCACGCCTTTCGGCAAGCCGGTGGTGCCAGACGTGTACATAATATAGAGCAGTTCATCGTCGCCACTTTCGATCGCGGGTTCAGAAACATCTGAGTTCGCCTTGAATGCTTGATAATCCTGGCAAAAATGGGTATCGCCGGCTCCGCTGGCGGACACCTGGAACCAACGATGAATATCGGTTTTGTCTCCACGGCGATAGAGTTCAGTCGCCAGATCAATAAAATCGTCGGAGAAGATCAGCGTTGTGACGCCACTGTCTCTCAAAATAAATTCCAACTCATCGGCAACGAGGCGCCAATTCAAAGGGACTACTACGCCCCCTAATTTGGCAATGGCAAAATAGGACTCAATGAATTCCGCGCCGTTCACCATCAACAAACCGACCCGGTCACCTGGCTTCACGCCAGCCTCGACCAGACCATTGGCTACCTGATTGCAACGCTGATTAAGCGTCGCAAAATCAAGACGCTCAGCTGACGCACTGTCGACATAGGCAGTCCGCTTGCCAGTTAACAAGGCCCTGCGGTGGAGTAGTTGACCGATATTCGTTTGCAAATTCTGCGCCCCTTTCTTCTATGGTGAATTTTTATTGAGCGTTGGTTCGGATTTTGAATGCCTGCTTTCTAGCGCCCGACAAGGCTTCGAGAAATAAGCTCCTTCATGATTTCCGAAGTGCCACCGTAGATTCGCTGAATTCGCGCGTCTACAAAAGCTCTGGAGATCTTATACTCCTTCATATAGCCATAACCACCAAATAACTGAACGCATCTATCAGCAACACGCCCCTGCATTTCACTGGCGGCCAGCTTACAAATAGAAGCTTCCTCGTTACTCAATTCGCCATCCACGAATTTCACAATGTATTTTTCTGCGAGCGCCCTGTTCAACTCCAATTCTGTCTTCATATCGGCAAGAACGTAGCGGGTGTTCTGGAATTTCGAGATCGACTCGCCAAAGGCTTTGCGCTCTTTAACGTATTCGATCGTCCAGTCCAGCATGCCTTCTGCTGCAGCTACACAACCCACGCCGAGAATCAATCGCTCACGAGGAAGTTCATTCATCAGATTGAAGAAGCCCTTGCCTTCGCCGCCTAGAATGTCGGAGGCTGGAACGCGGACATCATTGAAGAACAATTCCGAGGTGTCTCCCGAGTGCAGGCCCATTTTCTCAAGATTACGCCCCTTATCGAAACCTTCTAAATGGCAGTCGACAGTAAAGAGCGTCATGCCCTTCGCGCCCTGCTTAGGGTCGGTTTTGGTCGCGAGCACAATGACATCTGCATGCTGACCATTGGTGATAAAAGTCTTCTGGCCATTGATCACAAAATCATCGCCATCCTTAACCGCTGAGGTCTTCATACCTTGTAAGTCACTACCAGCGCCAGGTTCCGTCATACCGATGGCTCCCACCGCCTCGCCGGACACCATTTTTGGCAACCAGTACGCTTTTTGCGCTTCCGAGCCTAGATTCTGAATATAGGGCGCCACAATGTCGGAGTGAACAGATACACCAGAAGCGAGAGCCCCATATCCAGCTTTCGAAATCTCCTCAATGACAACACAGCTCAATTCAAAGGATGCGCCGAAGCCGCCATAGGCCTCAGGTACGTCAACACACAAAAAGCCGTTATCGCCAAGCTTGTTCCAAAGGTCCCTTGGCCAGATGCCGGCATCTTCCCAGGCCTCATAATCTGGCTCAACTTCCTTTTCTAGGAACTTGGTGACACTGTCACGAAATAGTTCTTTCTCGGCGTCGTCGAGCTTAATCGCTTCACTCATGTTGTTCACTCTATCGCTGTTTTTGGGCTAAAGACTCGGGAGGCTAATTTTAGAGCTTTCACCGCCAATTTTCGACAACGATTACTCACAAAGTCATGGGTATCCCATGCTTTCCCCCCGGGGGGGCTTTCGTTACACTCAGTGACTGATAATAACAAAGGTCTGCCAATGGCTCGACCAAACGTACTAATACCAGCAGAAGCCAGCCGCATTGTTCAGGACGGCCAAACTGTCGTCCTCATCGGACAGCCGCCGGAAGTGCTTAAAAACCTTTTATTAAACAATATTACGCGTTTCGACGCTATGTTGATGACCGATATCAAAGAAAAAGACGGCTCGTTGCTGAACAACCTCGAGTTTCCTTTCTATTTTTTCGTTTTCGTTGCGAAAGGCCTTGCAGAGGGTAGAAAGATCAAATTGGTGGGCGAAGAAGCCGACATTAGTCACGCTCTGCGATTATTACGGTTAACCCTGATGGGTCCAACCCGGTCAGAGCTAGATTCTTGGGGTACTGATGAAGCCATCAAAGAAGAGTGGTTAGCCGTATCTAATGCACTTGCCGTGGCCGATAGCAACGGTACCCCCATTCCCATTGAAGGCTTTTTCGAAGTTATTCCATTCGTAAATGGACGCGCCCAGGTCGGTACGCTGCAGATCGATCATACCGGCAGCGACCAATATAAATTTTCCAACAGCCAGGGCACTGTTCAATGTGATATTCCGCAGGACATTATCGTTGAGCCCCCTTATTCAGTGACCTCAGACTACGTACCCGGCGGCCTCGTGAAGCTTGGGATTGAAGTGCTTGGTGGTGCTTCAGGGTTTAGCGTCGACGAACCTTGCACCGGCCTTGCGCTTTGCTACAACGGCGAATATATGTTGATCGACTCACTGCCGTTTCTTGACCATCACCTCTACGCCCGAGGCATATCAAAAAACCAAATATCAGCCGTTTTCCTCACCCACCTGCATGATGATCATTGCGCCATGTTCCCGCTGATGCTCATGCCCCATAGAGTCGAAGTTATTTCCACAAAGGAAATCTACTTGATGGCCATGGAGAAACTGGCTTGCCAGCTTGGCTGGTCTGCCGACGTAATAGCAGAACACTTTATTCTCAAGGAGGCCGTACCGGGCCAAGCCTTAAATTACTACGGACTGTTTATCGAACCACACCTAACCGTACACAGCATCCCGACGATTGGTGCGACATTCAGTATTCGCGATAAAGATGGTTCGCGAAGATTGTGTATTGTCGGCGATAACGACAGTTTAAGCTCGGTTCGAAAACTTCACGACGCCGGCCACGTTCGCAGCGAAACTTTGCAGAACCTGGAACGGCTTTTCAAAGATGACTTCCATATGCTGTTCGCCGATGGTGGCGCTGGTGCCATCCACGGCAATCCAGCCGATGCTCTCGAGTCCAAGGCTGAACGGGTTGTCTTTGTCCATGTCGAAGATCTTCCCGCTGAGTTTAGTAACACTTTTTCGCTCGCCAGTTCTGGCAAGCGCTATACGGTTTTTGAGGGCGACAAAAGCATCTACACGTCACAAGTGAATCACTATCTTTCCTCGTGGCTCGGCAAACCTTTTCCTAACCGCTGGATGCGAAGCTTACTCGCCCAAGAAGAAATCAGGCGTTATAATGCTGACGATGTCATTGTGGTGCAGGGCGCTGATAGTCGTGGTTTTGTCTACCTAATACTGACGGGCTACTGTGATGTCGTCCAACATGACGGTATTGAATCACGCACTATTGCGCGACTACAGGCCGGAGATCTTATTGGCGAAATGGCTGTTGTCACGGGATCCGGCAATCGCAATGCCAGTGTCGTCGCCTCGTCTCCCGTCACCATTGGCGTATTCTCCGAAAACACTTTTGTCGCATTTATCGAAAACGAAGGTTTCAAGCCTGACCTGCTGCGCCGCTGGGAATTGCGCCCCACCCTAAGACCGTTACCGCAATTTTCTGCACTGTCTTCGACTTCTCTTGAAATTATTGGTCGCCATGCATTTTCAAAGACAATTGCGGCAGGGGAATCTGTCAAACTCGACCAGGACAACTGGTATCTTTTGGCAACAGGGGAACTGACATCAGGGGAACCAATTGGCACCGAATATGGCGCTAAACCACTATCGAAACCGAATCCTTGCACTGTCACGGCGAAGACCGACACTACCTTCATTTGTCTGACAGCGGACTTTGCTGAGAAGGTAAGGGTTGAAGTGCCTCAGATCAACTATGCACTCCGAAAGTATCGAGTGAATGAATCTGATCCCGCCGTTGACTGGATCCTCGGCGTTTTGCCCGTTGATTAATTAGGCGCGAAAAGACAAATCCGCAGCTAAAAGTCGGTTCATATTGGCCACTTCTTGATCGCGTCGGTCCGCAGACCAACCGAGATGACTGGCCATAAGATCTGCAACAGGAATGACCAACTCGATACTTTCCTCAGGAGAATAGAGCGCCGCTCGAGTTCGGCGATACAACACATCTTCTAGGCTTTGAGCGCCTTCTTCTTCAATCGCCCAGGTAACCTCACCATCGAATACCGTGCCTTCTGGTAACAGCGCCTGCTTGCCACGACTCAGGACATCTCGGCTTTCAGCACCATAAAGCTTAACGAGTCGCTCGGATTGATCATCGTCCATCGGAAATGCCTGGGTGAGATCGAGCGCGCATTGACGCAAGGATGTGCCTATATCCCCACCTGGTAATGGATCGTTTAGATCGAGCGCTTCAAATTTGAAGCCGATAACTTCACAGGCTTTATTCACAGCGTCTTCGGCCATTTTTCGATAGCCAGTGAGCTTTCCACCGGCAATCGTCACGAGCCCTGAATCGCTCAACCACACTTCATCCTTGCGAGAAATCTCTTTGGTAGATTTACCGGTTTCATGAATCAGCGGTCGGAGCCCTGCCCAACTTGTCAGGCAATCTGCCAGGGTTAACTGAATGCCGTAATAGCGTTTTATGGGTTCAAACAGATACTCGACTTCTGACGTGGTGACCTCTGGCCAAACCTCAGCACCATCGTGCCGCGTATCGGTTGTACCGAGGTAAGCTGTCTGGCCTTTCGGCACGACAAAGAGAGGACGATCATCTAGGCCCACGGCAAAGGTCATCTGCTTCACAGGAAGTTTTTCCGCTGAAACCACGACATGAATTCCCTTAGACAACACCATAGATTTTGGCATTGGCAACCCATCGAAGGCGCAAATTTGCTCCACCCAGGGTCCCGCCGCATTGATCACACCGCGCCCGCGAATCACAAATGTCGCCCCGGTGAGCTGGCACGCCACACCCACACCGCGCACACGTCCCTTCTCTTTATGCATGCTCGTCACTTTGAGCTTATTAATAGCCTTGCCGCCAGCTTGAATCCCGGCCCGAACATTTGCGATAACCAGCCGTGCATCATCGGTTAAAT
>JBNMQM010000037.1:0-45766 GCA_051278195.1 Candidatus Azotimanducaceae bacterium | reverse complement strand
TCTAACTGAACTCAAACCATGGCCAAGGACTTCGCTAAACGCACCGCCACGCCCGCTCCGGCTGACAGTAACGGCGGTGGTGGAGTAAAAATCGCCTGGTTCGCCAGCGGTATGCTGGTCGGTGTCTTTGCGTCATTTCTGTTTTATCTATGGCAGTTCGTCCCAGCAGATCCTAGCGCTGGAGCGGACACCCCCACTGCCCAGGTGATCTCTGATAAAGAGATCATTGAGATGGACTACGACTTCTATGACCTGTTTCCGAGCGCGGAAGTACCCGTTGTTGAGGAATACTCAACATCCGGCAAGAAAGTGGTTGTCGAAGAAGAGTTTGCTTATTTACTACAGGCTGGATCATTCAGAAAAAAGGAGGATGCAGACCGGCTTCGAGGCGAGCTGATTTTGCAAGGTCTTGATGTTTTTGTCCGGTCAGTAGAGCAATCCAGCGGGGCTTGGCACCGGGTTATGGTGGGACCTTTTGACACCAAACTCGCGCTGAATCGCACCCGAAACATTCTTGCAGAAGCCGACATAGAATCGATTCAACTCCGGGTCAAAAGATAGCTTGAAATTCCCGACACCAGCCCCCACATCCTTGTTCTAGCGCTAAGTAAAGAAGGATGCTGTAAGTGGAGCAATTCAGAGGCACCACCATACTATCTGTGCGCCGAGCCGGCTCCGTCGTCATTGGCGGTGATGGTCAGGTCACAATGGGAAATACCATCATGAAGGGTAATGCCCGCAAGGTGCGTCGCCTGTACAAAGATCAGGTTCTCGCCGGCTTTGCTGGCGGTACTGCGGACGCCTTCACCCTATTCGAACGCTTTGAACGTCAACTCGAAAAACATCAGGGTCACCTCACGCGCGCGGCCGTCGAACTTGCCAAAGACTGGCGTAGTGATCGCGCCCTAAGAAAATTAGAAGCCTTACTGGCCGTTGCCGATAAAGAAACATCATTGGTCATTACAGGAAATGGTGATGTGATTGAACCAGAGGGCGGCATTATTGCAATCGGTTCTGGCGGTCCTTTTGCAGAATCTGCAGCGCGGGCGTTAGCTCAAAATACTGACATGTCAGCGCACGATATCGTCGAGAAGAGTCTCACCATTGCTGGTGATATTTGCATCTACACGAATCACAACCGCACCATCGAAGAAATCAAACTAGCCTGAGATACACGCCAATGTCGAACATGACCCCCAGGGAAATTGTCCACGAATTGGACAAACATATTATTGGTCAAAGCGATGCCAAGCGGGCTGTCGCTGTTGCTTTGCGCAATCGCTGGCGCCGTTTGCAGTTAGATGAAACCTTGCGCGGTGAAATTTCGCCTAAAAATATTCTGATGATTGGACCAACAGGTGTTGGTAAAACTGAAATCGCCAGACGCCTCGCTAAACTTGCAGCGGCGCCCTTTGTCAAAGTCGAAGCCACTAAGTTTACCGAAGTAGGTTATGTCGGCCGCGATGTGGAATCCATTGTTCGAGATCTCATTGAAGCAGCCCTTAAGTTACTTCGGGAGAAGAAGATCAAGGAGGCGCGACCCAGAGCAATCGAGGCGGCAGAAGATCGCGTTCTTGATGCGCTGTTGCCCCCTGCTCGCACAGAAGACTCGGTTGGAGACCGTAACAACTCGACGACTCGCCAGGTATTCCGCAAGAAGTTGCGCGAAGGGGATTTGGACGATAAAGAAATCAGCATCGATGTACAGACACCTGCCGCAGGCGTCGAGATCATGGCGCCACCAGGTATGGAAGAAATGACCAGCCAACTGCAAAACATGTTCTCATCAATGAATCAGGGCAAATCCAAGCCTAAAACTTTAAAGGTTAAAGAAGCCTTTAAACTGCTCACAGATGAAGAGGCCGGCAAACTCATCAACGAGGACGAACTAAAATCTCAGGCCGTCGAAGCAGTCGAGCAAACCGGGATCGTATTTATAGATGAAATAGATAAGGTCGCCAAGCGCGCTGACCAAGGTGGTGGCGCTGACATTTCCAGGGAAGGTGTACAACGAGATCTGCTACCGCTGATCGAAGGCTGCAACGTGCAGACCAAATACGGCTGGATCAAAACCGACCATATCCTATTTATTGCATCCGGCGCGTTTCACCTAAGCAAGCCATCGGATCTGATACCAGAATTACAGGGCCGACTGCCGATTCGAGTGGAGTTATCAGCACTTGAGATTGAGGACTTCGTGCGCATCTTGACTGAACCGGATGCTTCACTGATCAAACAGTATCAGGCACTGCTGGGCACCGAGAAACTGAATATCACGTTTACTGAAGATGGTATCCAACGAGTTGCCGAAATTGCTTGGCAAGTCAACGAGCAAACCGAAAACATCGGCGCGCGCCGCCTGCATACGGTCATGGAGAGGCTATTGGAAGACATCAGCTTCGCCGCAGGCGATAGTCTTGAAGGTGATGAGATTACAATAGACAAATCTTACGTTGATTCGCAGCTCGAAAACTTGGCTGGAGATGAAGACCTAAGCCGCTATATCCTCTAGAATTAGCCAATGATTCCAGCAGACGTCAAACTACACCAAGTTTCAGGCATTCTAGAACTCGGCTACGAAGATGGCACCATCTTCTATCTCTCGGCCGAATATCTACGCGTGCATTCTCCGTCGGCAGAAGTTCAAGGCCACTCTAGAGAACAGGCGGTTCTCCAGCATGGCAAAAAGATGGTCAAGATTGGCGACATAATTCCCCAAGGCCACTACGCCATTCGAATTCACTTTTCTGACGACCATGATAGCGGCATCTTTAGCTGGGCGTACCTACACGAACTGGGAAGCCAACAGGACATTCTCTGGAAAGAGTATCTCGCCAAACTTGAAAAGGCCGGCAAAACTCGTGAGCCGCTGTTTATCGCCGTCAGCCAGTAAACCATGGCCAAACTCTACTTTTATTATTCGGCCATGAACGCGGGTAAGTCCACTTCTTTGCTCCAATCTAGTTACAACTACCAAGAGCGCGGCATGCGCACGTTTCTGCTCACCCCGGAAATAGATGCACGCTTCGAGGTTGGCAAAATCACTTCTAGAATTGGTCTTGAGGCAACTGCCGCGACGTTCAACAGCAACAGCAATCTGTTTACAATGGTCACAGCCGAAACGGAAACCGCGGATCTGGGCTGTGTGATGGTCGATGAGGCCCAGTTTTTAACTCGCACTCAGGTCCAGCAACTCAGCCAGCTATGCGATGAATGCAACATCCCTGTTCTCGCGTACGGCTTGCGCACCGATTTTATGGGCGAGCCGTTTGAGGGCAGCAAATACCTGCTGGCCTGGGCCGACAACCTAAAAGAAATCAAAGCAATTTGCCATTGCGGCAGAAAAGCCACCATGGTGCTGCGCCTAGACGAAAGCGGCGCGGTCGCTGAAGCAGGCGATCAAATCGAAATTGGCGGCAACGATCGCTATGTTTCAGTATGCAGGCAACACTTCTTCAAAAAAGAAGCCCACGCTTGAGCGGCGACGCTTCTGGCGCGGCAAATTAATTATCCCAATGCAGGTTTGACCACGTAGAATGCCAACATGAGCGACGATAAAACCACCCATTTCGGTTTCAAACAGGTTCCCATTGCGGAGAAAGCAAAGCATGTGGCCGGCGTATTCAGTGCCGTGGCAGAAAAGTACGACCTGATGAATGACGTCATGTCGCTTGGCAGCCATCGTCTGATGAAGCAATTCGCAGTAGAGCTGACGGCGGCGCGTAAGGGCCACACCATTTTGGATCTAGCAGGCGGCACGGGCGATCTGACTGCCAGGCTATCACCGCTCGTGGGCACCGAAGGTCAAGTCATCCTGTGTGATATCAATCGAGAAATGCTCCATGAAGGCCGTGACCGGATGCTGGACCGAGGTCTAGTACAAAATATCCAATACGTTCAAGGCGACGCTGAGCAACTGCCTTTCCCTGATGACCACGTTAATGCCATTACCATCGCATTTGGCTTGCGCAACGTCACCCGCAAAGAAGATGCACTGAAATCAATGCTACGAGTCCTTAAGCCCGGTGGTCGTTTGGTTATACTAGAGTTTTCGACACCCCAAAATTCGATCATTAAATCAGGCTTCGATCGTTTCACGGGTCTCTGGCCAAAAATTGGCAAGTCCTTAGTGAAGGATTCGGACAGCTACCAGTACCTAGTGGAATCCATCAAGATGCACCCGGACCAGGAAACACTGAAAGACATGATGGAACAAGCCGGCTTTGTAAAGTGCCTGTACCACAACATGCTGAGCGGTGTTGCAGCCATTCACGTCGGCAGAAAGCAGCGAGGCTAACGTGGGTCGTCTGCGCTTTCTTAGAATTATTCTGGTCGCCTGCAAATATCGGCTAGACCGCCTCTTGCCTAAAGAACACATCCCCTTCTGGGCACGCGTACTATTAGCGCCACTTAAACTCGTCCCTAAACCCAAAGCTGATTCAGCTGCTGCAATTAGACTGACCTTTGAAGAGCTTGGCCCTGTGTTCGTCAAGTTCGGCCAAATATTGTCGACCAGACGAGATCTATTCGAAGGTGATGTCGCCGACGAATTACAAAAGCTACAAGACCAGGTCCCACCTTTTCCTGGCGACCAAGCTCGCGCGCTGATTGAAGCAAGCCTCGATGCGCCCATCGACGAATTGTTCGATGACTTTGATGAGGTGCCTCTTGCATCAGCGTCGGTCGCACAAGTGCATACCGGGAAACTGAAGAGCGGCGAAGACATTGTCGTGAAGATCATTCGTCCTGGCATTGAGAAGGTGATTCAGCAGGACATCGATTTGATGTACTGGCTCGCACGATTGTTACTGACCTTCTGGGGAGATGCCAAACGCCTGCACCCGGTTGAAATCGTCAAGGATTACGAACGCACCATTCTCGACGAACTAAATCTGCAACTCGAAGCGGCTAACACCCACAAACTGCGTGAGAATTGGCTGGATTCCGGCAAACTGTATGTTCCAAGAGTCTACTTTGACTATAGCCGTGAAAACGTCATGGTCAGTGAACGAATCTATGGCGTTTCTTCTGCAAAAATAGAAGAAATTAGGGCCAGCGGCGTCAACATGCAAAAGCTCGCACATCTGGGCGTTGATATCTTTTTTACTCAGGTTTTTGAGGACAACTTTTTTCACGCGGACATGCACCCAGGCAACGTCTTCATCGACACCAGCGATCTTGAAAACCCAACCTACATCGGCCTCGACTGCGCCATAATTGGCTCGTTAACAGAAGACGACAAATCTTACCTCGCTCGTAACCTGCTGGCATTTTTCCATCAGGACTATCATGAGGTCGCCCGCCTTCATGTCGAAAGCGGCTGGGTACCGACAGACACTGACATCAGAGAATTTGAAAGCGTGATTCGCTCTGTTTGCGAGCCAATATTCCAAAAACCGATTAGCGAGATTAGTTTTGGTCGGGTATTGATGAGCCTATTCCAAACAGCCCGACGCTTCGATATGGAAGTGCAACCACAGCTGGTACTGCTACAAAAAACGTTACTAAACATTGAAGGCATGGGCCGCCAAATCTATCCAGAATTGGATCTTTGGCAAACCGCAGCACCCTATATGGAAGACTGGATGCGGGACCGAATGGGAATCACTGGTTTTATGCGCCAGTTTGGTAGAACAGCACCGCAACTGGTATCGCAATTACCAGAACTGCCCAAACTTGCCATGACTGCCCTCACTGAAATCCACAAGCTCGGCGAGCACAATCGTCAGCAAACCAAGCTGCTCGGCGAACTTAATCGTACATTAATGACGCAAACAAAAAATCAACGCTATTCTCGCCTTGGTGGCTATGCGTTGATCGCTGCGCTGCTCGGTGCCTTACTGCCATTAAGTGGTGTCGCAAGCCCGGGGGATGCTCTGATCGGCGCGTCATTACTGGGTAGCTTGGGTATCTACTGGCTGTTTATCAAACCCTGACATGCTATTGTCCGCCCCTTTTTTCAGGGCACACAGGAGAATCTGAATGGCCGATTGGCTCGATGACATTGCCTTTAACTCAGATGGTCTGGTACCAGCGATCGCGCTGGATGCAGAACAACATGACGTGCTGATGATGGCCTGGATGAACCGCGACTCCCTCACTGAAACCGCACAAACTGGTATCGCCACCTACTGGTCAAGATCCAGGGGGCAATTGTGGCGAAAAGGTGAAACCTCCGGCCACACTCAACTGGTTCAGGAACTCCGACTAGACTGTGACGGTGATGTGATAACATTACTCGTGCAGCAGATAGGCGGCATCGCTTGCCATACAGGCAGACGATCGTGCTTCTATCGCAAACTACAGGATGGCGTTTGGCAAACCGTAGATCCTGTCATCAAGTCTCCAGAGGACATCTATTCAAATGACTGATGTACTGGCCACACTCTTCGACGTCATTCAGAAACGTCGCGAAGATGATCCTGAGTCTTCTTATGTCGCGTCCCTGCACAACCGGGGTATTAACAAAATTCTGGAGAAAATAGGCGAGGAAGCCACGGAAACAATTATTGCTGCAAAAGATGGCAACAAAGCCGAAGTGATTAAAGAGACTGCTGACCTATGGTTTCACTCACTCGTTATGTTGAGCCATCTAGATATTAACCAGCAAGAAGTGCTGGCAGAATTGGAAAGTCGATTTGGAACATCTGGTTTGACCGAGAAGGCAAACCGAAACTAGCAGAGGTATCTCATGTCTTTTGGCGTAACTGAACTCATCATCATTGCAGTCATCGTGCTATTACTGTTTGGCACATCTAAACTGAAAAATATGGGGTCCGATCTGGGCTCTGCTATCAAGGGTTTTAAGTCTGCTGTGACAGATGACGAAAAACCAGCAGAGCTGGAAGCTGACGAACCGGCAGCTATCCCAGAAGCAGGAACCACAAAAACAGAAGAGCCCATCGTAAAAAAAGAAGAATCCTAAACCCCGATGTTTGATATTGGTTTCCCGGAGCTGATGTTGATCAGCATAGTGGCTCTACTCGTCATCGGCCCGGAGCGTCTACCAGAGACTATCCGGAGCATCATGCTTTGGCTAGGTAGAATTCGCCGCGCATTCACCAATATCAAAAACGAACTGGAACAAGAGATCGGCGTCGATGAAATTCGCCGCCAGCTCCACAATGAAACCATCATGAAGGACATCAAAGAATCAAAAGAGAAAATTTCTGATGCGCTAAAAGAAGCCGACCAGTCTATAGACGAGTTCAAACATTCGATTAATGAATCCATTGATACCACAAAAATTGATACTGCAAAAATTGATGTAACAAAACCCAGCCAAGCGAGCGAAGGCGAAATCGACGAGCCTCAACCAGCGAGCACCAACGGCTCCACAGTCCTTAAGACAGTCCAAAACACAAACGACGATAAGACAAAACAATGACCCAGAACGACGCACCCGCTGATGAGGGCCAACCGCTCGTCGAGCATCTCTTAGAGCTCAGAACTCGTCTGCTACATAGCATTCTGGCGATACTGATTATTTTCGCCCCGCTGTTCTATTTCGCTAACGATATTTACGTCTTTATCTCTGAGCCGCTGCGCGCATTCCTACCAGAAGGTGCCACGATGATCGCGACGGAGGTCGCATCACCATTCCTCACTCCATTCAAATTAACCCTGGTGTTGGCCATCTTTATTGCGATCCCTTTTATCCTGCATCAACTCTGGAGTTTCATTGCGCCAGGCTTGTACGGGAATGAAAAGCGCATCGCCATGCCTCTACTGATTTCATCCGTATTACTGTTTTACGGGGGTATCGCGTTCGCATTCTATGTCGTGTTTCCACTCGTATTTGGATTTTTCACCAGCGCCGCACCGGAAGGCGTCACCGTAATGACTGACATCAATCGTTATCTAGATTTTGTTTTAAAGCTGTTTTTCGCTTTCGGCATTGCCTTCGAGATCCCGATTGCAACGGTACTGCTGGTTTGGACAGGGGCAACCACCGTTGAAAATCTGCGTCGAAAACGCCCTTATGTCGTTGTTGGCTGTTTCGTCGTGGGGATGCTGCTGACACCACCCGACGTGATTTCGCAGATGTTGCTCGCCATACCGATGTGGGTTTTGTTCGAAGCTGGCATTTTGTTCGCATTGATGATTCGCAAACCTCCAGAGACAGAAACAACGCCAGACGACGCCTAGCAGTCTCCTTTTAACTGCCCAATCCATTCGGACACCAAGGCGACACCTTCGTCATGGACCAGGCTACGACCGAGTTCGGGCATCATCGCACCCAAATCTAGACTGCCCATCCGAAAGGCTAGGATGGACTTTTCAGGATGCCCTGGATATATGCCGACCGGCCGGCCACCGGTACCTTGGCCAGCTGCAACTGGAGGTTTACATACACCGAGCCTAAGCGCTGCCGTTGTAGATCGAGTCAGAAACATACCAGAAGTGTCCGCTGGACCCGTCGGGTTGTGACAATGCCCACAGTTAATATCTAGATAGCTTCTAGCCCGATCCTCCAGAGTCTGCTTTGGATCATGCCAATCAACTGTGTGAGAGAAATCCTCTGCCGGAGGCTGATCGATGATGCCGAGAGTCGCCAGATGATCTAATTGGTTCCCAGCTTTATGGAAATAATTGTAACCCTTGTCTAGGTGTCGAGGTTTGAACCCCACTGGCGCCATCTCGCCGGACGTTAGGTTTTCAATATGGCATCCCTGACATTGATTAAAGTCCGGTACGACATAATCGAATTCTTGCGCACCTGCAGCAGAATTCAGCGTAAGGTTCCGCACTGCGCCAGTAATTTCAAGCACAGCCTCGGAACCTTCTTCATTCCATACGTAAGGCAAACCCACCCAGCCGGTATCCAAGCGGACCAACAGCCTGGTTTCAATTAACTGCACCTGGTCTAGGCGCAACCCTCTTTCACCATATGAGGAGGTTACCGCACCGGTCTTCAGCAAACCGACAGCACCCTTCGGATAATAAAATGTTTTGCTCAGAATAGACCCGACAGGCAATGCGATACCGTCACTGACAACACCCACCTTATCTTCAGGAACATACACCGTTCGTAATTTGTGTGCGTAATCGGTGAACAGTGCACTTTTCAAATCGTACGGTATGACTCGGTCATTGAGCACTAGCTCACCTTCCGATATAAAGAGCAACCCCCAGGCGTCTAGAGTGTCCGGAAAGCTACCTTTCTCAAAAAGTGTCACGGTGGGTGTTGGGCTAATCGGCGAGCAGCCCACTAGCGAACAGAAAAGAATCGCCAAAAAATATCGCATGTTACTGAAGCGGTATCGTCACAGCGGCCAACTTAGGGAGTTCACAGTCAAACTGACTGGACTCATCTGTCACATTAGCGTAGTCGTTAGCCATGTCTACATTGAGCACTTTTGCATCGCCATTTTGAACGCATATCTGCTTTTCAGGGGGAAGTTGACCGTCTATCAACAAGTCTGCGTTAACATAACCATCCCAAAGAATATCTGGAAGCGTCCCCGCCAATCCGTACGTGGCTATTCGCAGAGCCTGCAAATCAACGCCATCAGGAGATTCGCCGCCGCCAACAAACTCATTGTCGTAGATGAATATAGCCTCTGGATAAGGATCAAACGTATCGGTTGAAGCCCTGTCCGAATAACCTGAGGCGTAAAAGCTGGAAATGATGATGTTGGCGGTTGCATTGTCTTTAATGACATTAGCAAACACTTCCACTTCATCATTAGAGTTAATAACAATGCCGGAACCAGCGGGCACGCTAGAAACTGCGGTGCCTTCTGGGGCAAAATTACCAGTATTGTTATTAAAAACCCGGTTGTTGAAGACCCGCGTTTTGGCACCCGGCTGAGGCAAATTTGGCATATTGAAGACAAGAATACCGCCAGTATTATTGGTCGCGACGTTATTGAACACATCAGCATTGGTCGTGTTTTCGATCTCGATGCCCGCCACATTAAATTCAGCACGGCTGTTCTTAACCACCACATGATCAGATTGCCCCACGTAGATACCAGCATCCGACGCGCCAATCGCAACGCTGCCGTCAATCAGTACATTCTTGCACTGCACGGGATACAAACCGTAGGCTCCATTCGCCTCATCCGGCCCGTTAGTCCATTCAACCCGCACCTGACGAATAATCAGATTGCGACATTCATTGATTTTGATCCCATCACCTTTAGTATCCTCGACGGCAAAGCCCTCGAGCAAAACATCATCGCCGGTTATGATGAAACCTTCAGCGCCTTGGGTCTGATTTTTAAAAGACAGAATCGACTGATCCATACCCGCGCCACGTAACGTTACGCCGTCGACCTTGAGCGACAAACTGCGGCTAATGCTATGAGTACCTGCTGGAATTTCTATGAGGTCGCCGGGTTGCGCCATAATTAGTTGCCGCGATAATCGCTTTTGATAATCAATTGCGACGGCTTCGTTGCCAGATTTACTGCAAGCACCAAGCAGCAGTACGACACCCACTAGTAGTATTCGGCTCACGACCCCCCCTTTGTGCATTACTATTGGTTATACGCTCAGTAAAAACGTTACTGGCCCATCATTCAAGAGACTAACTGCCATATCTGCACCAAACTGGCCTGTGGCAACTTTACCTATTCGAATCGTGGCTTCGGCGACAAAATCTTCGTAAATCAATTCTGCAATATCCGGGGAGGCCGCCGACGAGAAAGAAGGCCGCAAACCTTTTTGAGTGTCCGCCGCTAGAGTAAATTGCGATACCACTAGGAGCTCACCGCCAACGTCCAGCAAACTGCGATTCATGTGGCCATCATCATCGGGGAAGATTCTGTAGTTCAGAACCTTATGTAACAACTTGTCTGATCTCACTTTGTCGTCGGGCTTTTCGACACCAAGAAAGAGCAAGATGCCCGCCTCGATTTCGCCGACTATCTCACCATCAACCACAACACTCGCGTGTTTGACCCGCTGGATTAATCCTTGCACCGCAGCGCTAGAGGCTAAAAGCCAAAATCAGACTCGAAGCGAAGGGCCATATCGCGGGTCGCCCGTATCAGCGCGTCTATCAGAGCCGGCTCGGTAGCCGAGTGCCCCGCCTCTCGCACGATATACATTTGGGAAATCGGCCAAGCCTCATGCAGATCAAAGGCGTTGACGAGCGGACAAAGCATGTCGTAACGACCGTGCACGATGATGCCCGGAATTTCTGCGATCACTTCAACATTTTCTAGTAATTGATTGTCCTCAAGAAAACAACCCTGTCTGAAATAGTGCATACCGAGCAACGCGCGTGACATGGCTCGATGGGGGTCGCTGAAGTGTTTTACCAGGCGCGCATTGGGATGCATGCTGGAACAATCTGCTTCCCAGCGAGACCACGCTTTAACAGCACTCATGCGCGCCAATTCATTATCGCCAGTAATTCGTTTAGCGTAGGCTTCGACAAGGTTATGTCGTTCTGCTTCAGGAATTGGGGCAATGAAATCTTCCCAGTGATCGGGATAGAAGCGACTAGCGCCATCCTGATACATCCAATCGATATCTGCTTGACGGCCGAGAAAAATGCCGCGCAAGACAAGTGCTAAGACGTGATCCGGATGTGCTTCGGCATAAGCGACGCTAAGCATCGACCCCCAACCACCACCAAACAACATCCACTTATCAATTTTTAGAAAATCGCGCACCTTTTCCATATCTTCAATCAGGTGCTGCAGTGTGTTGTTTTTTATTTCAGCATTCGGCTTGGAGCGCCCACATCCACGTTGGTCAAAAAGAATGATGCGATACTTTTCTGGATTAAAGAAACAACGACTATCGTATTCGCAACCGGAACCCGGACCACCATGAACAAACACAACCGGAATGCCGTCTGCTGAACCGCTCTCATCAACATATATTTGATGGGTTTCGTCAACTTCCACCATATGGCGCGCGAAAGGTTTTATTTCCGGATACAGTGGCAGCATGTTGTTCCTTATTTGCTAATCAGCCAACAAGTTAGTCAGCTTAAGCCTGTATTCTTGCCTAACTTCCAGAAGAGTTAGGCTACCTAAACACCACAGGCAATTAAACTGCACCACGACCCGCGCGCTTGCGCTCGTTCTCAGTCAGCAGTTTCTTGCGAATACGAATACTCGTCGGTGTAACTTCAACCAGCTCGTCATCCTCGATAAACTCAATGGCTTGCTCGAGCGTATGCCGAATTCGAGCATTCAGAATAATGCTTTCGTCTGTTCCGGAGGCGCGTACGTTAGTCAGCTGCTTACCTTTGAGCGGATTGACGACTAGATCGTTACCACGAGTATGCAAACCGATAACCTGACCTTCATAAATCTCCTGATTCGGCTCAATGAACATCCGACCGCGAGCCTGCAAATTAAACAGGGCGAACGCCAGGCACTTACCACTCGCCATACTAACGAGGACACCATTGCTACGACCTTCCATGTCGGCACTGACGATATCGCCATAGTGCGAGTAGGTGCTGGTCATAATACCAGTACCCGAAGTCACGGTCAGAAACTCAGAACGAAAACCAATTAAACCGCGGCTAGGTGCAACGTATTCCAGTCGAACTCTGCCTTTGCCATCGGGCATCAAATTATTCAAAGTCGCTTTACGCCGGCCCATTTCTTCCATGGCGCCACCCTGATGCTGCTCTTCGACATCGAGCAAAACGTTTTCGAAGGGCTCTTGCAGTTTACCGTTCTCGCCTTCTTTCAGAATAACTTCAGGTCGTGATACGCCGAGTTCAAATCCTTCCCGACGCATGTTTTCAATCAGTACCGATAAATGCAGCTCACCACGACCGGAGACCTTAAATCGATCCGAGTGCTCAGTGGGTTCAACGCGCAGCGCAACGTTGTGAATAAGTTCACGCTCAAGACGATCTTTAATATTGCGGCTGGTCACAAACTTACCCTCTTTCCCAGCAAAGGGAGAGGTATTGACCTGGAAGGTCATCGAAATGGTTGGCTCATCGACAATCAAAGGTGGCAAAGGATCCGGATGTGCGGGATCGCAAATCGTATCTGAAATTTTCAGGCCTTCGATACCGGTCACACAAACGATGTTGCCAGCTTCGGCGGTATCGATTTCAACACGCTCTAGCCCCTGATAACCCATGACCTGTAGAACTTTGCCTTTACGCTTATGGCCTTCGCTGTCGACAATCACGACCTGCTCACCTTTAGAAACCGTACCGCGCGCAATTCTACCGAGACCAATAACGCCTACATAACTATTGTAATCAAGGGCACTGATTTGCATTTGCAAAGGCGCATCAGGTTCAACTTTAGGCTCCGGAACGTGATCAAGGATCGTTTGCATCAAGCAAGTCATATCATCTTCAATCGCGTCCATAGATAGACCGGCACGACCTTCAATGGCAGATCCATAAACCACAGGGAAATCCAGTTGCTCGTCATTCGCGCCAAGCTGATCAAATAACTCAAAAACTTCATCCACAACCCAATCTGGACGCGCACCTTCACGGTCAATCTTATTGACCATCAAAATAGGGTTCAAACCATTGGCGAAGGCTTTGCTTGTCACAAAGCGTGTCTGAGGCATTGGCCCATCCACCGCATCAACAATCAGCAGCACCGAGTCAACCATTGACAGGATCCGCTCGACTTCACCGCCGAAGTCGGCGTGTCCGGGCGTATCAACAATATTAATGTGGTGGCCATGCCAATCAAGCGCCGTGTTCTTGGCAAGAATGGTGATACCGCGTTCTTTCTCGATATCGTTGGAATCCAACAGGCGCTCGACCTGTTCCTCCCCACGCTGCAACGCACCTGCCTGTTGCAGGATCTTGTCGATCAAAGTGGTCTTGCCATGGTCAACGTGCGCGATAATGGCGATATTTCGCAGCTTTTGGGTCATAAGTGGGGTCTCACGTGAAGCGCGGCATTATACCTATCCAGCTCCACGGTTAAAGGAGAATTTGAGCCCATTCGTTCCGGGCCGCATAACAGTGAGCGCTACCAACATTTTCATACACCTATTTATAACGCCAAGACACGCCGCACCCACCGTTTCCGCGGGTCCGATTCTGATGCTGGCAGCGCCTCTCAGCAACAATCAGGACAAGGCTGTTGAATAAATTGGCGATAGTTCTGAAACTGGACCCAGAAATGGACCCAAACATCAATGCCAACGGATGATGTACCATCAAGTTTCAGGGTTTAAGTGAAGGGCGGAAAGCGCTGGGCCCGCGGCGGGAGATTCGACAATATACAGCAGCCTATTGCACTATTATGGTGCGGTAAGATAATTTACGCTCTATATTGACGCGAAGCGTGATCACCAAACCTCCTTAGATCCCCAAGAATCAACAGTTTATCTTTGCCGAGTGATGGCATATTCTTTGCTCCTCTTTTAACGCTTGATAAAAAACTCGCACCAAAACGAAACTACCGGAGGACCCATTAATGTCAGAGAAAACTCTGAAGATGATCAAAGATGCCGACGCTAAGTGGGTGGATCTCAGATTCACAGACCCGCGTGGTAAAGAACAGCACGTCACTAACAACGCAACCAAAATCGATGCAGACTTTTTCGAAGACGGCGCAATGTTTGACGGCTCCTCAATCGCCGGTTGGAAGCCCATCAATGAATCCGACATGATTCTGATGCCTGATGATTCAACCGCGGTACTTGACCCTTTCACTGAAGAATCGACCATCAACCTGCGCTGCGACATCGTAGAGCCCAGCACTTTGCAAGGTTACGAGCGTGACCCACGCTCTATCGCCAAGCGTGCCGAAGCCTATCTGATCACAACAGGCATTGCTGACACAGCTTACTTCGGTCCAGAACCTGAATTTTTCGTTTTTGACGACATCAAGTATAAGTCCGACATGAGCGGCGCGATGTATCAGATTGAGTCAGAAGAAGCAGCCTGGATGACAGGTTCGCACACCGAGGGTGGCAACCTAGGACACAAACCGGGCGTCAAAGGCGGATATTTCCCTGTTCCTCCGGTAGATTCCTTAGTCGATATTCGAAATTCAATGTGCGCCGCGATGGAAGCCATGGGTCTCGATGTTGAATTACATCACCATGAAGTCGGTACGGCTGGCCAGTGCGAGATTGGCGTGACTTTTAACACGCTAACCCGAAAAGCTGACGAAGTTCAGATTTACAAATACTGCGTACTGAATGTCGCCCATGCTTACGGCAAGACGGCGACATTTATGCCCAAGCCACTGGTTGGTGACAACGGTAACGGTATGCATTGCCACCAGTCGCTGTGGAAAGATGGTACTAACATGTTTGCAGGCGAAGGCTATGGCAACCTGTCACAGGATGCTAAGTGGTACATCGGCGGCATTATCAAGCACGCAAGAGCGATCAATGCGTTTTCTAACGCGTCGACCAACTCTTATAAACGCTTGGTACCAGGCTTTGAAGCACCTTTAGCGCTGGTCTACTCAGCACGCAATCGATCTGCTTCTATTCGTATTCCATACGTGCAAGGCGGCAGCCCTAAAGGCGTACGAGTTGAAGTTCGGTTCGGCGATCCAACCGCTAATCCATACCTGATGTTCTCGTCCATGATGATGGCGGGTCTTGACGGCATAAAGAACAAGATTGAGCCAATCGGCCCACTCGACAAAGACTTGTACGACCTGCCCGCAGAAGAACTTAAGGATCTTCCTACGGTATGCTCGTCTCTTGAGATGGCCCTTGATGAACTCGATGCAGACCGTGAGTTCTTGCTCGCCGGCGATGTCTTCACCAACTCCCAGATCGATGGCTACATCGACCTGAAGATGGAAGAAGTGACCCGGATGCGCATGACACCGCACCCAATCGAGTTCGAAATGTACTATTCCACCTAACAGCATCGCTTATCGCTGCTGTTTGCCTAAAACCCCGGTCAATTGATCGGGGTTTTTGTTTTAATGGGACAATAAAGCCTGAAGGAGAGCTTATGTTTCGCTTGATGCTCGTTATGACATTCACCATCGCAAGCCTATGGGCAACTTCGGCGACCAGCGCCGAGAATACCGTCTTTAAATCCCAGGACGCCGAGGGCAACACGGTGTTTAGTGACCAGGCTTCAGAAGAAGCCGAAGAGATCGTGATCGATGCGCCACAGACCTTTAAAGCCCAACCGACAGGCGGACTTTTTCAACCCAGTAAACCAGAGCCCGTAGTCGAAACAGGACCTGCGTATAAGAGCTTGCGTATTGTCAGCCCTGAAAACGATATTGCTGTCCGCGACAACGCTGGCAATCTGATCGTAAGATTTACACTCGACCCTGCGCTACAGCCGAATCACAGTCTTCAGCTGATCTTAGACGGCAAACTCCACAGCGAAAGAAAATCAGCTGGGCCTATCTCTCTCGCCAATCTAGATCGAGGTACCCATCAGCTAAAAGCGCAGATCATTGAAGACGAGTCTGGCGAAATTCTTCAATCCAGCAATTCTGTCTCCACTACCATCCTACGAGTTTCCGTCATTCGTCGCGCCAACTAAGTACGCACGCCACTTGCACGCACTATTATGATGCATTTATACCACCCATCCTCTAGACTTATTCGCTAGAGCCCGCATTTCTAAAGCTTTCAGATTGTGGTTTGGTTTTTGCTTATCTTGATCAGACCTGATCTTTTTATGCACAACGCTGAAACAGGATGAGGGGAAGACTTCTTGAACGATTTGCGTCTTCCATTGCTCGGTGTGATTGAACCATGAACGAAGACATCATTAACCACCTCAATATCTGCATCTTGGAGCTAGACGACCAACTGCGCCTGCTATTTTTGAATGCCGCCGCAGAACATTTATTGGAGGTCTCTGGCAATCAGGCGAGAGACCAACATATCGGCGATATTTTTCAGATTGCAAACGAATTAGAAAGCATCCTGCTGGAAGCGCTTATAACCCAACAAACCTTTACGGGTCGTAAGATTAAGTTCGAACTGGTTAGCGGCCATGTGATTACCTGCGATTACTTCATTACGCCGGTGCGGATCAAAGAAGGCTCAACGGTCCTCATTGAACTCTACCCGCTGGACCGCTACCTCAAAATCGACCGGGATCAAAACATCTCCAACCAACAACTGGTGACTCGCCAGATGATTCGCGGATTAGCGCATGAGATTAAAAACCCATTGGGCGGTATCCGTGGCTCAGCACAGCTACTCGAGCGAGAATTACCCACCGATGAACTACGCGCTTACACGGAAATCATTATTGATGAGACCGACCGGCTAACCGCTTTGGTGGATCGTCTGCTCGGCCCAAACTCGCTACCGAAACCGTCTATTACCAACATTCATGAGGTTCTGGAACGCGTTCGCACGCTCATTGAGCTGGAATCAAAGCCACATTTAGAAATCCGAGCCGACTACGACCCGAGCATCCCGGAGGTCAGCATCGACGCCGAATTGATGGTCCAAGTAGTGCTCAACATCGCACGCAACGCTATGCAGGCTGTCAAAGATAACAAATGCCAAAGCCTGGCCTTTGTCACGCGGGTCGATCGGTTATTCACGATTGGCGCCACTCAACACCGGTTGGTCGCAAAAATCGACATTATCGATAACGGCCCGGGCATTCCGGTCGAATTAAGAGACCACTTATTTTACCCCATGATTACTGGCCGCTCTGATGGCACTGGACTTGGGCTCTCTGTCGCACAATCTATCGTGCACCAGCACCAGGGCCGGATCGAATTTGAAAGTCGGCCGGGCAACACAGTTTTTTCAATTTTCCTCCCACTGGAGTCATGATCATGAATTCTGTAAGCAATGTCTGGGTAGTGGACGATGAGCGATCTATTCGCTGGGTCCTAGAAAAGGCACTCAGCCAAGCAGGTATGGAGGTTACGTGTTATGAAACGGGTGAACCGCTACTCGCTGACATCGATCACAATCCACCTGATGCCATCATTACCGATATCCGCATGCCAGGTATCGACGGCCTTGATCTACTAGAGCGGATCAAAGCTGGGCACCCAGAGTTACCTGTAATCATCATGACGGCACATTCTGATCTGGACAGCGCGGTTTCCTCGATCCAGGGCGGCGCATTTGAATACATTCCCAAACCGTTTGAAGTCGACGAAGCGGTTGCCGTTGTGCGTCGCGCAATTGAGCACAAGAAGCAAAACGAAGTCGTTGTACCACGTCAAGCCCAGATCATTAGCTCAGAAATTATCGGTAAAGCACCGGCCATGCAGGAAGTTTTCCGCGCGATCGGTCGCCTCTCAAAGTCGAATGTAACCGTCTTGATCAACGGCCAGTCCGGTACTGGTAAAGAGTTAGTTGCACAGGCATTACATAAGCACAGTCCCAGAGCGGGACAGACTTTTATCGCCCTCAATATGGCCGCGATTCCAAACGACCTTATCGAGTCAGAATTGTTTGGCCATGAAAAAGGGGCTTTCACCGGCGCAAATGCTTCACGAATCGGTCGCTTCGAACAAGCAGAAGGTGGCACTTTATTTCTAGATGAAATTGGCGACATGCCCGCTGAAGCCCAAACCCGATTGCTCCGGGTACTGTCCGATGGCGAGTACTATCGCGTCGGTGGTCATCAACCGCTCAAAGCAAACGTGAGAATTATCGCCGCAACACACCAGAACCTTGAACAACTGGTCGCTGAAAATCGATTCCGCGAGGACCTCTATCACCGCCTCAACGTCATCCGCATTCACATTCCCACACTTTCTGAGCGCCGTGAAGATATTCCTGTCTTAACCGGCCACTTTCTCGCTCGGGCTGCCGAGGAGTTGAACGAGGAACCCAAGCTACTGAAACCCGAGACTATGCAGTTTATTACCCATTTGCCTTGGCCTGGGAATGTCCGCCAACTCGAGAACTTCTGTCGCTGGATCACTGTGATGGCGACCGGCAATGAAGTCGTTGTCGATGATTTGCCGCCGGAACTGCTGGAAGACAGAGACCAAACCAGCGACAGTGAGAACTGGGAAAAATCGCTACGAAGCTGGGCTTCACGCAAACTTGCCCAGATAAAACCCGGCGATGAAGGGCTTCTCAATACGGCTCTACCGCGTTTTGAAAAAATCATGATTGAAACTGCATTGAAGCAAACCGGTGGCCGCAAGAACGACGCATCGATCTTGTTAGGCTGGGGCAGAAATACCCTGACGCGTAAAATAAATGATCTTGGCTTAGAAGCAAATGAGCCCTGACTCGACAGACTGCAGCTGCAACGAACCGTCATTCATTCTCTAATTCACCGATGAAGATAATCGCATCAACTGCCAGTCTAATTGCTATTTTGCTTTTGCCTAACGTCAGCGTTACCGACGCTGGCGTGTCGGTTACGGTCCCGATCTCAGTGAATCTGAGCACAGATGACGGCCCAGATAGCGCTAAAGAAGCGCGAGTCGTAACCTGCGCGCTCGCGTCGGACATGGCTCCGGGCACCACTCGTGACGGCACTCCAGACCAAATTACTTGCGCGCTGAATCTCGCCGGTAACGAGTCTACTGAGTCAAACGGCCAACAAGTGGTTTGGGTCATCCCTATCTAGTTTCGGCCTGCGGCACGAATTTCCAAGCGTGTCATTCCATGACCAAATGATCTCGACAAACCTGCAAGCACGCCGTGACAACGGTGACTGGCAAGTCTTATTGGGTGCGCGCAGCAGTCGTACTAGACATTCGCGGTGACGCGCAAGATGCCTATATCGATGTAGAGGTGAATAAGGTAGTGCGGGACGAAGACAACAACACGATACCCCGGCAACGTCGTCACACTCACATCGTTTATGCACTCGTGAGTGCGCCAAACAAAACGATCGCTGCAGGAAACGCCGAATTGGCCAAGCACGTCAGTGCCACGGCAGCGTTGTCACTGCTGCCACAATCAATTGCGGTGCTGCCGGCATAAGCACCACTGGTCGCTGCATGAACAATCGCTGCACCGCTAGACGCATCAGCGTCATCTGGTAACCACCAGCGCCGAGGGCGATATCGTCTACGCCTGTGATCTGAACTTGGTCATTGATTGTCAGGCTGACGACGCTCTTGCCTGTCGAGTCACTACCGAGTGTTCCCTGGTCTGCGGCAAAAGCCTGGCCTGCAAAAAAGAGAAGCAGCGATAGCGGTTGTCAGAGCAATTTTGTGGCGCGCCCCGAGAAAAATTATTTCCCCCTAATTTAATCAACAGGATATGCAGTCGATCGCTCGAAAAAAGTACGCCTATGACCGCTAAATGGACGAGCAGAGCCGGCCCCGAAACGACCGTTGGGACGTATTTGAGTACGTAATATTGACAATTTTCGGCAGAAACCTGTCGCGCAGAAGGAACTGAAGTTAACTCGACTTAACGTTGATGATCAAGAATGAAAATTCAGGGGGATAAACGAACTTCCACATTCCGGCTGGCAGTGAAATCACCCGCAACACACTGCCCAAGGGAGGAGAGCGTGTAAAAGTTTTCACCATTCGCTGTCGTGAGGGTGCAGGTCACGACAGCAGTACAGAATCTAAGGCTCTCAGCTTCAAGTGAGAAGGTAAGGTCACTACAGCTGCCAGCACTATCTGGCGGCATCAACCGGTTTACCCCCAGTTGTGCACCACTCTCCGCTGCAAGAAAGGCCTTAAGGCCCAAAATCTCATAGCTCTGGGCAAGCTTGTCAGCTTCCAACATACGAGACATCGCGACCGATAATAGCGATACCACCACAATCACAAATATGGCACCTACCAACCCGAGTCCACTCTGTTGATGACGGCTGTTAGAAGGCGATTTAGGGTACATTGCGTAAATGCGCCTCATGAGTGACCTCTATAGACTCTCCTGCCGCAGAGAACGTCAGAGTGAGCATGACGATGGCATTGCGGGTAAGGCCAGCCTCAGCAACGCTAAACGGCGTTACAGCGCCCGTCACCTGGTTCACTAGCAACGCCCGGTCAGGCAATGCAGTAGGCAAATCTACAACAACTGGCTGAACGGCAGCGATGCCGTAGTTCGTATAGCGAAACAGGTACTCGCCATCCACGCAGTAACTGACAGGACTATCGATCATATAGAAACGTCGCGTCGGTGAGTGGAAAGGAAATGTGTGGTTACCCACCCAGCTAATGGTACTGACATTATCGGCACTAGGTGCACCGATACTCGCATCAGGCGAGAGTATTGCGCTACTCGAATCGTATACATCATCACCGACAGGATAAATCGCAATGCGCCCCGTCTCTGTCTCAAGATCGGTGGACACACGCACCACGGTCATGGAGGTTGAAGCCGATTCAATCGGCGCAGAAAAGTAGGCTCCCGCCACCTTGACTGGCATATATTCAACGCAAACGCCGCTCACTCTGACACTGCCAGGCAAGGCCGAGCGAAGCTCACGACTCATTCGCTCGATGACAAACCTCGCAGCGCTGCCCAACGCCTGTCGGTCGGACATCTTGAGATAAGATTGACTCGACTGGCGAATCACCTCGACTCCTGCCAAGGAAATCAAACTCATCAGCACAATTACAACCACCAATTCAATGAGCGTAAACCCGTTGCTGCGCCGCATCAGAAATTACTCCGATATACATCAAAGGTGACTGGTGTTCCAACCGGTGGATGAACTCTGACTAATATTTTTTTTGCATCCGCGGTACTATCAAGCCCATAGGCTGTTACTTCTGACGCATCGGCATAACTAACTTCTACCTCGACTCGAAATCGATCGTAGCCGAGACGCGCACTACCCAGAGAATCTAGTGGAGGTGAGTCATCTACACCGTGATAGTCGTCAACATCATCAAACAGAGCTCGAGTTTCTCCAGCCTCAGCGCCAATGGTGCCGCAAGGTACGCCGCTCGCAGAACAAGGTGGTGAGCCACCCTGAGCGGTATTGTCGTCGTAACGTTTACTGACTATTTCTTCGATGTAGGCCTGACCGAGCTCAATCACTTTAACTTCGATCATTGAATCGGCGCTGTGACTGGCAGAAAACGACAATGTCATCGTGAGCGGCACAATGGCTATGCCGAGGATCACAATAGCAATGACCAACTCCACCAAAGTGGCGCCAGATTGCAACCTAAACACAATCGCCATCATGGGCAAACCCGAGTGGCGAAATACACATCGGTCGGTCTCCCGCAAGCACAACGCTAACGCCACTAGTGACAGCGCCCGCTACGCCACCGAGAGCAACCGCAGAGAGATTACCCAGACTGTCATACTGTAAATCCAGATCAACACTTGGCCCAAGCGTAGACGTAATACCGGCCACCACTTGAATCGACACATTGTCGACGTCGGCACTTATCTCGCGCAAAAGAGTTGCATCTTGATAAATTTGATACCGCCAGTTGTCAGCAGACTGCGAAACAACAAGACGCACCACAACTTGATTGTTTGTCAGAGCAGCGCGTTGGGCCAACCGGGCCTCGCCTAGCAATTGGGATCTAAGTGTCGCGGCAGAAAAAGTGTCGGCAGAAAACCAACGACTGCTGGTACTTACCGCGACGATCGCGAGCAGAGCGATCGAAACGACCAGCTCCACAACTGTAAACCCACGACTGCACGGCTTCGCCACTCTGAACGGCGCATCACGAATGACACGCAATCCTAACGCTGCGATACCGTTACGCTGCCGTTACGGCAACGTCGCAGTTGATTGAGTGACCTGCCCTGTTTCCGAGTCATAACTTAACGTTGGGACGACCGCACCAGTGGCAGAACTCGCCGCCGTGTAATAGTACAAACAGTCATCCGAGTCTTCATGAGCAGCGAAATCTGTCGCCGCACCGACCACGCCAGCAGCATCCGCTACGGCAGAAATGGATGGCGCACCCGATTGCAGCACGTTAGTAAAAATTGCCGAGCAGTCCGCATCATTCACGACATCATCAACGGTACCTGAATTATCCACAGTTCCGTATGGATAACCCTCAGGCGTAGTCCGCAGACTACCAAAGTCAGTCATCTGAACACTTGCTGCGGGTTGGCCTTCTGCGACCCACTGAGCATGATATAGCGACATACCAGTCTGCAACCCGCCAGAAACACCCGTAACAACAGAGTCATGCGCCTCGTCGGTCACATCCATAAAGCGCGGTAAAGCAGTCGCAGCCAGAATGCCGAGTAGAATAATGACCACCACCAGTTCAATGATCGTAAAACCTGATTGATTCTTTATCGATTCTTTCTTCATCGACCTTTTCTCCAATAGATCATAAGCGCGCCTAGCCAATTGCTTCACGCTCCTTCCTTTAGTCTAGACAAGCGCCGTTAATCTGCAGCTTAGAAAATAGATGAATTGCGAATAAAAAATGCGTTAATGCTGTTTAACCGTTCTAATGACTTTTGCTGCGCTATTTGGCCGCGGCATCTATTTGGCCGCGGCATCTATTTGGCCGCGGCATCTATTTGGCCGCGGCGCTGGATAAATCCCAAAGTGGTAGAAAGACGCCGAGGGCTAGCACAAGCAGCATAGCGCCAATGCCAATGATCAAGATGGGTTCAATGGCATCTGCCAAACCCTTCAGTTCGTAGTCAACTTCCTGCTCATAAAACTCGGCCGCCTCGCCCAACATGTCATCCATTGCCCCGGTTTCCTCACCGACGCTAATCATCTGAAGGACGAGAGGCGTGAATAGCTCTGAGCTGAGGGCGGACTGCAAAAAACTACCCCCCCGTTCGATGTGCTGTCGCATATCCCGAATCTTGACTGACATATACTCGTTGCCAAGCGCCTGACTCACAATGTGCAGGCCCTGAACAATCGGTAAACCTGACCGTAAGATCATAGAAAAGGATCTACAAAAACGACCAAGGTGAATACGCTCAAACAAAGAACCGATGACTGGCAGCTTTAACTTCCAGCGATGCCATTGAAGACGTCCCTCAGGTCTTCGTACCCAAGTTCTAACCAATGAGACAACCGCCAGGGCAAAAAACAGCAATACATACCAATAGGACACCACAAAATTCGAGAAGCCGATCAGCAATTGTGTTTGCCAGGGCAAGTCGGCGCCCAGCTTTTCGAACACCCCAGAGAAAGCTGGGATAACGAATATATTGATGATCAAAAGGCCAACACTCATCGCCACCAGTACAAAGGTGGGATAGCGAGTCGCAGACTTGATTCGTTTGATGGTTTCCCTTTCCAACTCAAGGTAGGTCGCAATCTGGGCAAAGGCTTCATCCAGACGGCCGCTGTTTTCGCCCACATGAATGATGGCGATATACAAATCAGAGAATACATTTTTCTGTCTTGCCATCGCCTGAGATAGAGGTTGCCCAGCCTCCAAATCACTTTGAATGGCTTCTATAACGCGGCGCAAGGATACATTCACGCTGGACTCGGCCAACCCGCTCAGAGCGCGAATCATAGGAATTCCAGCCTTTGACAGGCTATACATCTGCCGACTGAACAGAATCTGATCTTCAAGCTTAACGCCGGGTTCAAACCATTGTTGCCAGTCTACAACTGGCTCCTCACTCGCTTGCACTTCTTTAATGGATATTGGCGTCAAGCCAGTCTGCATCAATTCGTTGGCAGCATTTTCCTCATTGGCAGCTTCAAGAGTACCCTGCACGGTGGCACCGCCTTGTTTACGACAGGTATAACGGTAGGCAGTCACTAAATACGCTCAATAAGCGTTGGCTTTGTAGAATGAGGCGGACGCGACACTGAAGCACCGTGCTCTTGCTCTTCCATTTGCTCTGCGACTCGCCCGACTTCTTCAAGAGTAGTTAACCCTTGCAACGCATAATCCAATGCGCTCTTAAAAAGTGGTCGATAACCTTTATCTTTTTGGGCAAGTTCTAAAAATAGAGCATGATCTTGATCACGAATCGCCGCGCTCATCTCGGCGTTGATTATGAGCAACTCGAAAATACCAATCCTGCCGCTATAGCCAGTCTTGTTACAGCGTGAACAACCCGCTCCTTTTTTAAACCGTTTAGGATTGAGGTTATCGGCTTGATTCTTATCAATGACCGAATTGAGCTCCGCTGGATCAGGGTCATAGTCTGTCAAACAGTAACTGCAGTTTTTTCGAATGAGTCGTTGCGCCAGCACAGCCTTTAAAGCCGAAGCGACCAAATAACTTTCAGCACCCATATCCACAAGCCGATGGGTGGCTGACAGCGCATCATTGGTGTGTAGAGTCGAAAACACCAGGTGACCTGTCATCGAAGCTCGCAGAGCAATCTCTGCAGACTCGGCATCGCGAATCTCGCCGATGAGCAACACATCTGGGTCCTGGCGGAGTGCAACTCGCAAGACACTGGCAAAATCGAGCCCGATATCATTTTTGATCTGAACTTGGTTGATCCTGGGCAGGCGATATTCGACAGGATCCTCGGCGGTGATTATTTTTCGCTCAGACGTATTTAGATGCGAGAGCGCACCGTAAAGCGTAGTGGTTTTACCACTACCAGTAGGGCCTGTGACTAATACAAGTCCATGGGGCTTATGAATGACTCGGCGGAACTCACTCAGAATCACCGGCGGCATACCCACACTGTTCAGATCTGTGAGCTGATTAGATTGATCGAGCAGTCGCATCACCACGGCTTCACCATACTGCAACGGCATCGTCGACAATCGAACATCAATATTGCGATCTTTTACCTTAATGCTGAAACGGCCATCTTGCGGCAAGCGCTTCTCAGCGATATTGAGGCCCGACAACAACTTCAGTCTAAGTACCAATGCCGCGGCCACACGGTTTTCTTTCATCACCTGTTCGTGCAGCACACCATCGACACGGTTACGGATGCGCAGTTCTTTTTCACCAGGTTCAATGTGAATATCTGACGCTTTAATCTGGACCGCGTCCTCAAAAATTGAACGAAGTAATTTTACGACCGGAGCGTCTTCGCCATCCGTTGAGAGTTCACCAATATCGAACACTTCCGTTTCTTCACCAAGTTCTTCTTCAAGCTCTTCGGCGAAACTTGCAATCTCTTCGGTGCGACGATAGATCACATCCAGCGCATTCAACAACTCGCCTTCGCGAACCACAGCCTGCTGCACATTCTTTTTCAACGCGCGAGACAACTCATCCACGGCGAAGATATCCATGGGGTCGATCATTCCCACGACGAATTCATCACCTTCTTCACTTAAAACGATCGCACGAAATCGCCGCGCCATCGTTTCTGGCAAACGTCTTACTAAAGATATATTAAAGTCAAAGTGCTTTAGGTCGACAAAAGGTATCGACAATTGTTTAGACAACAGATTGAGCAGCTGATCTTCATCAACAAACCCCATATCTGTGAGCACCCGGCCTAATCTCTGGCCGCTCTGTTTTTGTTCAGCGAGCGCCTCCATTAACTGAGGCTCGGTAATCGCGCCAGATTGAACCAGCAGGTCGCCAATTCTGACTTTCTTTTGTTCAGTCACCGGGCATCTCCATCCCGCGGATTCGTCGCAAACTATCTAACGTATCAGCCTGCTCATCTCCAAGGCCGCTCACTACCGGACGGACTAAAATGACAAGCTCACTACGCTCGATTTCGTCTCGCTCCTGTGAAAACCCTTTGCCGATTAAAGGCAAGCGGCTTATGCCCGGCAAGCCAGCTTTTAAACGTCGGCTGGTGTTCTGCATGAGACCACCAATGACGATCACCTGACGATTTTTCGCTCGAACAATACTGTCACTCTCGCGAATCGTGCTAAGTGCGAGCGGCAGCGTCACTATGTCCTCACCAATCGTGACCACCTTGTTTTGATCCGTTACCTGACTAACAGTTGGATGAATGTGTAGGATGACATCACCTTCACGACTAATTTGAGGTGTCACGTCCAGCGCAATGCCAGAAAAGAAAGGTGTGAGCGTTACGCTAGGCGTCGTCGTCGTGCTGGTACCAGTTGTGGTGGTCGACGTGACATTCGTCACAAAAAATTCATCGGTACCCACCTTAATGACCGCTTTTTGATTATTGATAGTCGCAATTCTCGGACTAGAGAGCACCTTCACTTCGCCCTGACTTTCCAGCAGGCTAATAATACCGGTGAAGTCTTGCAGCGACACCGTCGTTGTAAACACGCCATTGATGCCAGCGGGATTACTGACGCTACCGCCACCTACCCCTATCTCAACACTACCACCCTTTGCACCGCCAACCGTATCGAGCGCCTGCCAGTCAATACCCCGCTCAAACCGTTCAGACAGAACCACCTCAAGAATCTTTGCTTCCAAAACGACCTGGCGTTGCAGAGAAATCTCAGACGCTCGCAAGAAGTGCTTAACCGCAACCAATTCACTGCGCAGTGCTTTGACGACAATGACGCCTGCCTGCTCCATCACGATCACCTGGCGACCCTCTCCACCGGCTGTTAGTGACTCAATCGCCGCTCGGAGGTTACGCCACATATCAACAGAATTTTCTGTCGTGACGCGAGAACCAACGACTTCAGTACTCTGCTGACTCGAATTGGTAGATTGACCGTCAACGTCACTCCCACCCTGGGCGCCCGCATCCCTAATACTGCCGGCACTGACCCTCATATCCGAGCTACCCTTACGTAACAACGAGACATAATCCATGGAGAAAACTTCTGTTTGAAGTACATCAGGCATGACTCGAATCAAATTCCCGCTCACTTCTAAGTGCAAGTGATAGACATCACGCAAAATTTCTAACACGTCCACAACAGTGACATTGCTCAGATTCAAAGTCACTGTACCCGCAACATCCGGATGCACCACAATATTGAACGGACTATCAATAACCAGACCTGTTAGAAACATTTTAATGGGCGTCTCTTCGACTGACACATCAAATCGTGGTGCAGCAACCGCCTCAACGAACGGCGTTTCAACCTGGGGTAACGGGGCAACAGTTTGCTGCTCGCCGCCAAACTCGATCTCGGCCTGCAAGGCACTCACCTTTGATTGAAATTCATTTTGACTTGGACGCGACGATGTACACCCGGACAAGAAGAATGCGCAGAGCACTAGAGTCCAACTAAGACCCCAGTGAAATGTCCGCTTATCGGATCTAAAACCTTCCATAGCTATACTCCTAACCAAGCGTTATCGGTGCTTAGGGTCTGCAGTTGCAACTCCATGACACTTTCGCCGTTTTTTTTCGTTTCGAGTCGCACTGATTGCCACAACAACTTCCAGGGTTGTTGTTCGATCGCTATCAAGTAGCGACGCAGCGTATGAAAGTCTCCACGTAGCTGAAGTTGAATTCCGTGCCTAAATAGCTGCAATTCGCCGCCTGAACCCAAACCAAGTTCAGACTCAATCATTGCCACCGGCGGCAGATTCCTCAGTGAGACGAAATGAACCGCGTCGCGCTCTAGTAACGATTGCAGCAGTGCCGGTATTTTCTGCGCAGGCACTAGAGTGGACGTATAAGATTTAATGTCTTTACTATCTGTCGCGAGTTGCTGTGTGAGAGCTGTGACTTCTGCCTCCATCAGCGCGTAACGGGCTTTTATAGGAGACTCAATTTCTAGTTGTCGCTCTTGGCGCTCGATACTAGTGTTCAGAGCCTTTAGTTTCGATGTCTCGCGGTCTAGGTTCGCCACTAACGGGTCAATCAGTAGAATTTGTAGCATCGACACTAAAAATGCGATGACGGTAGCGCCGAACAATAGCCGCTCTCTTAGGGATAGCGCTTCTAGCCGATCAATATAAACGGCAAGGTAGGCTGTAAGGTGGAAGACGAATTTCACGAGCCGTCTTCCCCCTGAGATAGTGAGAGAGAAGCGATCTCAAAATCGAGTTCGCCATCTGTCTCAGTAATATTGATTGTTTCAAAGGTCATGCGGTTAAACGCTGCTTCTGAGCCTAGCCTAGCCATGTAAATAGGCAATGATGTTGGTCGAAGCACTTTGCCTGCCATAACGAAATGCCTGCCTCGATGTGTAAGTTCAAATTTCTCAATGGCGACACCTTGGACATGCTGACGCGCAAGCCCTGTCATCGCCGCAGAAAATCCGGTCATATTGTTAAAAGCAGGATCTCTCAAGTTTTTTACCAGCGCCTCCAAGCGACGTTTTTGAAAGTGCAACTCTGCTAAACGCGCCTCCAGCGGCGCCAGGTCCAATTTCAAGTCGTCTCTTTTCTGTACCTCAATTTTTCGCAGCAACACCGTGTTCTGCTGTTGCGCAACGACCAAATTCGCTTGCAGTGACTGACCAGAACTATAGAGATACAGTGCCACAGCAAAATAACCTACTAGGGTGACAACAGAGACCGCCGCGATACCCAACAATGCTTTCGGCCGGGGCTTTAGCGGTTCAAGTTTGGCGTAAAAGTTAATCTGTTGTTTCACGCGATACGACCCTCACGCAAGCTTCCATCGCAGGCGGCAGCAACTGCTCCAAAACAAATACTTTGTAGGTCACCCGTCAAGGGTTCTTTGAACGAGAAGGAATCGTTCAAGTCCAGCGGATGGACACTAAGATCCAAGTGACCACGCAAATGTTCGTCGAAAAAGTTTTGATTGAGCCGGGTAGGCGCTAAAAAGATATTCCTAATCGCCCCTTTACCCAGTTGGCTGTCATAGAAATCTAGGCAACGCTGCACATCCAACAACAGCTGATCCATGACTTGCTGACGGTTTTCTTCGGTGGCGGTTTCGAGAGCAGACACGCCAGAATCGATACTACGGGTTAAGTACAAATCACCGCCATCGATCAAGTTAATGGTGCCATTCGCACTGCGCAGCCTGAGAAGTGCGACTCCACCGCGGTCGTCGTGCAAACGATTCAGCAGCGCAAGATCGGCAAGTTCACTGATAGTGATACCGAGTAGTGTGATGGGTAACTCGCGCAATTGCGCCACAATGTCTTCGAGTAGGCTTTTGTCTGTCGCAAACGCGTACACTTTTTTCTGATTGCCTCGATAAGCATCTTCCGGCACCACGAAGGCATCAACGATTAAGTCCTTTAGTGGCGCATCAACTAGGTCTTTGATTTTCCAACGTACGGCATCACTCAACTCTGCGTCTTCGACCTCGGGCCGATCGACAAAATAAACGGAGTACATAGTTGGATGCAGCACCACCTGGGCTTCCACCCGCTGATCACCAAGCGCCACAATCCATTTTTCAAGTTCATCACGACTGTTTTCAATCGACCCCTCAAAGTAGCGACAGATGACCTCGTCCTTATCACCCGCTTTATCTTTGAACAGATAAGCGGCCGCGACCCCGAAGGGACTAACTTCAAGACCTAGACTACCGGGTATCGATTTTTTAAACAGCCGCTTCAAAACTGACCTCAATTAAAAACACGCGGGCTCTCTATCGCACCTTGGAGGAGTGATAGAATTGACCTTATGTTGAAAAGTGTAGACCAAGAGCATATTTTCGCCCGCGGCCACTAAGGTAAAACCATAAAAAAGGCAGGTAGCGAGTGATTCACGTTGGTTTGTTCGAACCTGAAATCCCACCCAACACGGGCAACATTATTCGCCTATGCGCCAACACGGGTGCCAGCCTGCATTTGGTAGAGCCTTTGGGGTTTGAACTGGACGACAAGCGCCTGCGCCGGGCGGGCCTCGACTACCATGAATGGGCAGCGGTAAAGCGTTACCCTGATCTGAATAGCCTGCTCAGCACTATTTCTGGGCGGGTATTTGGCGTAACAACGAAAGGGTCACAGCCGTATACAAACGTGCAATTTGAAGCAGAGGATTTGTTGCTATTTGGACCAGAAACGCGCGGCTTACCTGAACACGTACTGTCCACACTACCGCCGGAGCAACGAATTCGTATTCCCATGCAAGCAGGAAGCCGCAGCTTAAACCTATCTAATGCTGCAGCAGTCCTTGTTTATGAGGTCTGGCGGCAGATGGAATTCCGCGGTGCTGGCTAGGCTTGTCGCTGAGGGGTTGAGCAGGTTAATGCGTTGCTTCTTGCTGCTGGCGACGAGTTTGTTCATAAATCGCATCAAAATTGACCGGCGCAAGCATAAGCGGAGGGAAACTGCCCTTGATGACCAGATTGTCGACAGCTTCTCGCGCATACGGAAACAAAACACTGGGACAAAATGCTCCCAGCGTTTGGAGCAAGGCTTCTGGCTCCAAACCTTTGACTAGAAAGATGCCTGCCTGCTGGACTTCAGTGAGGTAAACCACCTCATCATTTTCACTGCGGGCAGTAATCGTTAACTGAATCACGACTTCATACAGATCTTCTTCAATCTTATTGTGACTGGAATTGAGCTCCATATTCACTTTTGGCTGCCATTTGGCACGGAAGATTTCAGGCGCACGGGGCGATTCAAAAGACGCATCTTTGACAAAAATTCTCTGCAACGCGAATTGCGCGCCGGTTTGTTCGATAGTGGCTGGTTCTTGTTCGCTCATGATAGTCCTTGATTACTTTTTAACTGGCGCGCTGCAAGAGAGCGTCCAATTTTCCTGCGCGTTCGAGCATAAATAGCTCATCACAGCCACCCACGTGGGTGTCACCAATCCAAATTTGCGGCACTGTATGTCGGCCAGCTTTTGTCATCATTTCCCGTCGCTTGTCGGGGTCACTATCCACAGAGATTTCCTCAAAGGTCACTTTTTTGTGATCCAACAAGGATTTGGCTCGCACACAGTAGGGACAAAACCGGGTGGTGTACAACAGGACAGAATTATTCGCTTTAGTGTCAATAGTCATGGCTAGCTCTTAACGACCGGTAACCCAGAGGCATTCCACTCGGCCATGCCACCAGACAAACGTCGTACGTTTTCAAAACCAAGCGCTTTAAGCTTTTTACCTGCAGCGCTCGAGTGTTGGCCCATTTTGCACACCAAAATGACAGGTTTGTCAGCGCTCAACTCGGTTGCGCGCTGATCAATACTGCCGAAAGGGATGTGAATGGCACCTGATATATGGCCTAGACCAAATTCTTTCTTATCACGAACGTCAACAATCGCTGCATCCTCGTGATTGACCATCTTGACCAGTTTTGACGTATTTACAGTTGCACCACCCTGCTTTCCTTCGTTAATTAAGAAGGCCACAAGCAGGAAAACAAAGGTTCCCACAAGAATTGGATGGTTTACGATGAACTCAAAAATTTGCTCGATCATTTAGCGCATTTATATCGGGGAAAAATAAGAGGCGGAGTATACACAAAATTGTTCTCGCCAGCCTATTCTCGATTTCGGTAAAATCGACCCTTTAATTTCTGTCGAGTTATCTATGTCAGTAGAAACGTCAGCAAAAACGCCTCATGTGCTCATTATTCTAGATGGTTGGGGCCATCGCGAAGACGCCGATGCCAATGCCATTGTTCTAGCTAAGACGCCAAACTGGGATAATCTCTGGCAAAATCGGCCACATTGCCTGATTTCTGGGTCTGGGGTGGACGTGGGCCTACCCGCAGGACAAATGGGCAATTCTGAGGTCGGACACATGAATCTTGGTGCCGGGCGAGTGGTCGATCAAGATTTCACCCGCATTACCAAAGCGATTGATGACGGCAGCTTTTACGCAAACCCGACCCTAGCCGGGCTCGTCACCGACCTCAAACAGACGGGCAAGTCACTGCATATCTTTGGTCTGTTGTCGCCCGGGGGCGTGCACAGCCACGAAGATCACATCCATGCTGCCGTGGACCTTGCCTTTAAGGCAGGTGTTGCGAGAGTTTACATTCACGCTTTCCTAGACGGGCGCGATGTACCGCCGCGATCGGCCAAAGACTCTATTGACCGCTTACAAAAACATATTCAGGACAAGGGTGAAGGTGGGATCGCCACTATTATCGGTCGATACTTTGCTATGGATCGCGACAATCGTTGGGACCGTGTTGAGGCAGCCTACCAGTTGATCAGCACCGGCAAGGCAGCTTATCAATTTGCAGACCCCATCACGGCACTTGAAGCCGCTTATGACCGAGACGAGTCAGATGAATTTGTTCAGGCCACAGCCATCCAAACCAACGGCAGAAGTATCAAAATGGCAGAAGGTGACGCGGTACTCTTTATGAACTTCAGGTCGGACCGCGCGCGAGAAATTACCCGCGCCTTCACCGAGCCAGACTTCAGTGGCTTTGAGCGGCCCACACGGCCCGCCTTGTCGGCTTATGTCACTTTGACGCAATACGCCGCTAATATTGATGCTGAGGTGGCATATGGACCCACAGATCTGACAAACAGTCTAGGCGAGTACGTTGCGAACCAACAATTAACCCAGCTCCGAATTGCCGAGACTGAAAAGTACGCGCATGTCACTTTCTTCTTCTCAGGCGGGCAGGAGACACCATTTGTCGGGGAGGACCGAACTCTGGTGCCATCACCGCAGGTGGCAACCTATGATCTGCAGCCAGAAATGAGCGCGCCAGAACTCACCGACAAACTGTGCGCTGCCATAGAAAGCGGCCAGTACGATCTCATCGTCTGTAACTACGCCAACGGCGACATGGTCGGGCATACGGGCGATCTTCAAGCGGCAATGAAAGCCGTGGAATGTGTTGACCATTGTCTTGAGCGAATTCTATCTTCGCTTGAATTGGCCGACGGTCACTGCCTCATCACGGCGGACCATGGTAATGTCGAACAGATGAGCGATCATCAAACCGGACAGGCCCATACCGCGCACACCAGCGAACTCGTGCCATTGATTTATGTTGGCCGCAAAGCACCTAATTTAAGACAACAAGGCGGCACGCTAAGTGACGTATCACCGACCCTACTCGATCTGATGTCGCTCCCCCAACCGACGGAGATGACGGGTAAATCTCTGTGCGAATGGCAAACTGAACAGGCGGCAAACCCATGAAAGTCATCCTGACCCTATTGTTATTTTTTTTCGCCGCGCCGCTATTTGCCGCAGAAGCCAGGGATCCCGCTCAAGTGCGACAGGAACTGGATGCACTCGAGGCTGAAATTCAAAAATTCAGGGGGATGCTTGAGCGAACCCAAGGTGAACGGACTAATTTAGAATCGTCACTCGAAGACAACGAGAAAGACATCAACCAGATTCTCAATCGAATTAACTCGATACAAACCGATTTAAAGAAAGGCGAAGACAAGTTGTCATCTCTTTCTGGCAAGGAAAGAGAACTCGACCAACAGAAAATCGCCCAGCAGGGCCAGATCGCACTACAAATACGCGCCGCCTATGAACTGGGCCAACAACCCTACCTCAAAGTGCTTCTAAACCAAGAAGATCCGCAAAAAGTGGAACGAATGCTGACCTATTTTTCCCATATTACAGATGCTCGCCGAGCCGAAATTACGGCCTACGAATCGACCATCATACAGCTGGCCAATCTGAGCCAATTGATCGAGGAACAAAATCACACGCTACTCGACCAAAGAGTGGAACTTCGCGCCCAACAAGACGGTCTCATTGAAGCAAGAAAGGACAAAGAACAGGTGCTAGTACTGCTCAATCAAGAGATCAAATCGACCGATAACGAGTTAGAACAGCGCATAGCGGACCGGCAACGACTCGATGATCTGCTCGTTCGGATCACCACCGGGATCACCAACCTCGCATCGCAAACCGACACACGACCATTTGCCCAAATGCAGGGCGATTTGTACTTGCCAGTAGCAGGTCGCGTGACCCAAAGCTTTGGCTCGAGACGCGCAGACGGGAAACTGCGCTGGAACGGTTTGCTGATCGAAGCGAGTGAAGGCGATCCAGTCCATGCCGTGCACTATGGCCGCGTGGTTTTTTCGGATTGGTTACGTGGTTTCGGTTTGCTCATGATCGTAAGTCATGGCGATGGATATATGTCCTTGTACGGCCATAATCAGGTACTCTATCGAGAGACAGGTGACTGGGTTGCAGCAGGTGAAATGGTCGCCAGCGTCGGTAATACCGGTGGCCAGACCGGTTTCGGTCTGTATTTTGAAATTCGCTCGGCAGGTAAACCGTTCGACCCGCAACTCTGGTGTCAAATAAGATCCAGTACCCGGGCAGCCTAACCACAATACGACCGCAACATGACACGAATATGCTCCCAATACGACAGAGGTACCACATGAATTTCTTCAGAAATAATCGCACGACTCACACTGGTCGGATTGCAGGATTTTTGTTGGGCGTGATAATGGGTAGCCATAGCTTTGCCTCTGACACAGCAGAAAAAGAAGAAACGCTTGAGCCAAGACTACCGCTCAACGAACTGAGAGTTTTCGCCGAGGTGTTTGATCGAATCAGCGACGCCTATGTGGAAGAAATTGACGACCGCACGCTATTAGAAAATGCGATCAAAGGCATGCTTTCGCAGTTGGATCCACACTCCGCTTACCTTGATGTCGAAACTTTTTCTGACTTGCAGGAAGATACCATGGGCAATTACGGTGGTATTGGTCTAGAAGTCGCGATGGACGGTGGATTCCTTCGGGTTATCTCACCAATGGACGGCACACCGGCAGAGCGAGAAGGCATCCAAGCCGGCGACCTCATCATCGAACTGAACAACTCCCCCATCAAGGGCATGTCACTAGGCGATGCTATCGCTAATATGCGCGGCGCACCTGGCAGTGAAATATCCATGACAATTGTTCGCGAAGGCGAGTCCGCACCAAAAGAACTGACACTAGTGCGAGAAGCCATAAAGGTCGCCAGCGTTCGCTCAAACTTACTAGAAGATGATGTTGGCTATATTCGTATCGCTCAGTTCCAAAGCGGCACTGGCCCCGAGGTCGAAAAGGCCGTTGACGAAATGCAAGAGAATGGCAAACTTGAGGGTTTGATTCTCGACCTCCGCAATAACCCAGGCGGCGTTCTCCAGTCTGCTGTGGCAGTCTCGGACATATTTATTAGTGAAGGTCTGATCGTCTATACCAGCGGTCGACTCGCAAATTCGGACCTCAGATTCAGTGCAACCACCCCGGATGCAACGGATGGGGTACCCATGGTCGTGCTCGTCAATGAAGGCAGTGCGTCTGCTTCGGAAATCGTTGCTGGGGCTTTGCAAGATCACAACCGGGCCGTTGTCATGGGCGTTAGCACCTTTGGTAAAGGCTCAGTGCAAACGGTGTTACCGCTCAACAATGAAAAAGCAATCAAGCTAACCACAGCACTCTACTTTACGCCGAACGGTCGCTCGATACAGGCTGAGGGCATTGTCCCTGACATCTGGGTTGATCGCAGCACTGTTACAAAGATCAAAAGTAACCCATTCCGCGTTAAAGAGCGTGATTTAGCCAAGCATCTTGAGAACGGCAACGTTGCGGCTAAAGATAAACCAACTGACGAGAACGAGCAGGAAAAAGGCAAGGATCAGGCGGTCGATCTCGCCAGCACCGACTACCAGCTCAATGAAGCGTTGACCTTGCTCAAAGGCCTCAAGATTTTGAACAGTCGAACAAAACCAAAGGGCTAGTCAGTTGATCGACCAACCTATTAGGTTCGCGGTTGTGGTCTTAACCAGTCTGCTGGTGCACGTCTACGCCTCTTCTACCGCTTACGCCGCTGGGGGGACTAGCGCCCATGTCGCCATTATCATCGATGATCTGGGGAATAATCTAAAACGAGGCGAGGCTTTTATTCATTTAGCCGCACCACTCACCTTTGCCGTACTGCCTCATACCTTGCACGCAAAAACGATTGCCAGAGCAGCACACGAAGCAAACAAAGAAGTCATAGTGCATTTACCCATGGCCAATCTTGCCAACACGCCCATCGGACCTGGTGGTTTGACTGCCAACTTACCCCAAGTAGAATTTATGACAGCTTTAGACATGGCCATTGGCGGCGTCCCCTATGCCAGTGGCGTCAATAATCATACCGGGAGCTACTTGACTCAGCAGCACCAACAAATGGGTTGGTTGATGACCAATATTAAAGCGCGGGGCTTTTTCTTTGTCGACTCCCGTACTACGGCCAAGTCTGTTGCGCTAGAAGTTGCCGAACAACATGAGGTTTTTGCATCGAGCCGGGACGTTTTTCTGGACAATGACCGCAGCCATGCCGCCATAGACGCCGCTTTTCAACGCATGATTGCAAAGGCGAAAAAAGATGGTACGGCTATCGCGATCGGTCACCCGTACCCTGAAACGCTTCGCTATTTGCAAACCGCGCTACCGGATTTACAGGCGGCCGGCATAGAAATCGTATCGGCCTCTCACTTGATCGCCATTCGGCTGTCCCAACATCGTGCCGCATTGGCGGCTGCAATCGCGGACTAGTTGTTTTTGGTGTAACGAATCGCTTCTGCTAGATCGAGCGTTCCTTCATAGATGGCACGCCCCGTGATCACGCCAGAGATACCGCCATGCACTTTCTTATCAGCATCTAGCAGCGCTTCGATGTCTTTCATATCCGTCACACCGCCAGATGCGATAACCGGCACAGAAATACTTTCAGCTAAATCTTTAGTGGCTCTGAGATTAACGCCACCCATCATGCCGTCCTTACCAATATCGGTGTAGACAATCGATTCAATCCCATCGGCCTGAAACAACATCGCAAGGCTCTTAACACTAATATCAGTGACTTCTTTCCAACCGTTCTTGGCGACCATACCGTGCAAGCCATCGAGGCCGACGATAATATGGCCCGGGAATTTTTTGCACATCTCGCCAACAAATTCTGGCTCATCGACCGCTTTAGTACCAATAATCACATAGTCAACGCCGGCTTCTAGATATCCTTCAATGATTTCAGCCGAGCGAATACCTCCGCCCAATTGAATAATTAGCTCCGGATGATTTTTAGCGATCTGCTTGATTGCAGCCTGATTGACAGGCCTGCCTTCAAAGGCACCATCCAGATCAACCAGGTGAAGCCGCTCAGCGCCTTCTGACACCCATCGCTCTGCTGTGCCAATCGGGTCATCGGAGTAAGTGGTGGACTTGTCTAACTGTCCCTGCTTGAGATTAACAACCTTGCCATCCTTAAAGTCGATGGCCGGAATAATTTGCACTACAGGGTTCCTTTTGTCGATGGCATTTTATTTGCCATGCGTGGGTCTGGTGTAATCGCCATGCGCAGCGCTCGACCGAAGGCCTTAAACACGGTTTCAATTTGGTGGTGCGCATTTTCACCGCGTAGCGTATCCACGTGCAGAGAAACATTGGCGTGGTTGACGAAACCTTGGAAAAACTCATGAAACAGGTCTACATCAAAATCACCAACGTGCGAACGCGTGAAGCCAACATGGAACTCGAGCCCCGGTCGACCGGAAAAATCGATAACGACCCTAGATAAGGCTTCATCTAAAGGCACATAGGCATGGCCATAGCGCTGTAGCCCTGTTTTATCACCGACCGCTTTGGCCATCGCTTGGCCGAGCGTAATGCCGATATCTTCAACCGTGTGGTGGGCGTCAATTTGCAGGTCACCATCGGCTTTAACGTTGAGATCAATCATGCCGTGGCGGGCAATCTGATCCATCATGTGGTCAAGAAATGGCAAGCCGGTTTCAAACTGACCATGGCCTTCGCCGTCTAGATTCAATTCCACACTAATTTTGGTTTCGAGCGTATCGCGTTGCACGCTCGCAATTCTTTGTTTGAGATCAGTCATGGAAGAAATTACATCCCGGCCGCTGCCAGCCATTTAAAAGCCAAATATTATACGCGAAAAACATAATTGAAAAACCATCACAATATGACAGCGCCATTTGGCAGGTAACGATTGTCAGTATTGGCTTTGATCCAGCGTTTCAAGTCAGCACCAAAACTGCCCCGCTGCTTCATGATTCTGACAAGGTAAATGACGGGCGAAGTTTGGCCCGCATCCCAATTCGCCAGTTTCATTTCCGCAAGGGTAAAAAATCGGATGAGCAATTCTAAAGCCGCATCATCAAGACTGGCCGCCTCACCCCACTGATCTTCAGTCAACTTCATTAAGCTTGAATCGGACTTTTGCATAATATCAGGCAATTCCGAGGCAAGCGCCTCAAGATTAATTCCCTGTAAGACAGTCAAATACTCTGCGAGCTTTTCCCCACTGACGGAAACTGGCTTGGCAGGCTCCCAGACACCAATAGTCATACTTATTCCTGACGTATAATTTGAATCAGCATGATGCATGGCCGACGAGCGCACATGCAACTTTAATCAGCAATCAGCCAATTTTCGCCCCGTCGAGAGCCTAAGGTGGCTCGGCACCCCCCTCTCTCCACGCGTTCAGCACTGTGCCTTAATGCACCGCAAAGAACACCCACTACCTCCAGAAGAATTCCGATAGAATATTAGAGCTTGTTAAACATTAGAGAGCGCGCCCTATGCCACAGTTCAAGATAATCCCCTCGCGGGAAAAGATTCTCGCTCGCATCCCCAACTACGCGGTCGACATCGAGCCGATCAAAAAGTCTGTGACCGTTAGCTATAATGGCACCGTGATTGCTGAATCCGATGCGGCTCTGTTGATTAGAGAAACCAAGCACGCAGATGTGGTTTATCTACCCAGGTCGGCGATGAAATCGGAATACTTCGTCCCGACCGACCACACGACCTATTGTCCTTTTAAGGGCAATGCAAACTATTGGCGTTTGAGCATGAATGGCGTAACCGAAGACAACATTGTCTGGAGTTACGAGACCCCATACGAGGAGGTCACCCCCCTCAAAGATTACATCTCATTTTACCCAGATCGGACAGAGACGACTCTAACCGCCTAGCCCACCAGAGCATTCGGATCAGCTTGCATCCCTCGCAACAGTTTGCCAGGCAAAGCACCTGTCGCGACGCCATTTTCAAAGATGACCTCACCAGCTTTTATGGTAGCGCATATACCGTCGGCATTCTGGAGAAAGCGCTTACCGCCTGCAGGTAAGTCGAACACGATGTGAGGTGTTTTCAGCTTCAAAGCATCCAGATCAATAATATTAATATCCGCTTTATAGCCCTCCGAAATTAGCCCGCGGTCATACATGGAGTAAAGCTCAGCAGGCTGCCTTGTCAGTAAGTGTATCGCTTTAGCCAGCTCGATCTGACCCAGATCCTTAACCCATTTCGTGAGCACATAAAGGTTGGCGCTGGTATCGCAGATAGAACCCACGTGGGCACCACCGTCACCAAGTGCACTCACGGTATAAGGATGGACGAGCAACTGCGGGATCACCTCTTCGGCAAAGTTAGTCGCCGGGATATAGACCAACGTCTGGCCGTCATTTTCGAGCAGGTAGTCATACAACCAAGACTCAGGATGCTCACCGGCGGCTTGCGCACGAGCGGCCACAGAAGTCTCTAGTGCCGGTAAATACTCAATTGGCTCTTCTAGCGGGTACATCTTGTCAAACCGGCTGTTAAATATTTTGACAAAAATATGAGGGTTGTCGTTGGCTTCCGCCAGTATTTTCGCTTTAACTTCAGGGTCACGCAGCCGCGCCAATTTCTCAGCGTCAGGTAAATCTTCCAGCGCGACATAAGTTGGTCGGTGATAGAACGGACTCATTGATGCGGGATGACCCATCATCATGCCAACGGGACGAGACAGCACCTGGCCACGAATATCTAGCCCCGCCGCTTGGGCATCTTCCAACATTTGCAATTGTTGCTGCCAGAGTTCTGGCTGCTGATCCATTTGCAATAATGTGAACGTGCCCTTCGCACCGGTTTTCTCACTGGTATGACGCAGTATTTCAAACTCGTCGACAGGGTCTTCCCAGTCAGAAATAAACTGAAAAACGTGTCCGGCATCGCCCGATAAAACCTCGCCCAATTGTTTCAATTCTTCGGTTGCCGCCTTGAAAGTCGGCACAAGGTCGCCGGTGCTACTCCGATGCACAAGAGTTCTCGATGTAGAAAAGCCAACGCCGCCCGCATCCACGCTTTGTTTTAGAAGCGTTTTCATTTGCTCAATATCGTCGGCCGTTGCAGGTTCTCGGTTCACACCCCGTTCACCCATCACAAAAACACGAAGCGGTCCGTGGGGCACCAGTGCAGCCAAATCAATATCATGGGGTTGGCTATCAATTTCATCTAAGTAATCAGCGAACGATTCCCAATTCCAACTGAGCCCCTCGTTCATTGCAGTCTCAGGGATTTCTTCTACACCCTCCATCAACTTAATCAGTACATCGCGATCCTCTTCACGGCAAGGAGCAAAGCCGACGCCGCAATTGCCCATGACAACGGTCGTTGTCCCTAAACTGGAAGAAGGTTTTAAATGCACATCCCAGGTCGCTTGACCATCATAGTGGGTGTGTACATCGACGAATCCGGGGGTCACTATTTTGCCCGTCGCATCAATTTCACGGGCAGCTTCACCTTCAATATGCTCGGCGACGGCAACAATCTTGCCCCCTCGGACGCCAACATCTACTTGCTGGGCAGGTGACCCAGTGCCGTCATAAACATTACCGTGGCGAATAATCAGATCGAACTGTGACATCACGCGGATCCTATGGTGAAAAAGAAGCATTACTTTGGCTACTTTCGAAGGTTATTTCAATTGGCTTTTTTGACTGGACGTTTCAATTGGATTTTTCAGGCGGGCTTTTTGTTGGATTTTTTTGATGGTAAATGGCGAATCCGAGCGATAACATCGAAGGCGTAAAGAGAAGAAGTAGCAAGCGGGTGTAGCTCAATGGTAGAGCTCCAGCTTCCCAAGCTGATCACGTGGGTTCGATTCCCATCACCCGCTCCAATTCAAGTGCCTCGCGTTAATCGACAATCGCGATCAATGCTTTGGCTTCTTCACGGATCTTTTCGGGGTCATTCAGATAACCCGTTGCAATGGCCTGAATGAAACGTGCCTGGCGATTCTTTTCAAGATGCACATTGATTCTGGCGCGCACAATTCCCGGTGATGGGGGCTTGCTGATGTAATCGACTGCACCGGCGCGAAACCCGGTTTCCTCATTGTGACGATCGTCCATAGAAGTCACGAATATGACGGGGATACTGGCCGTAAGCGGGTCTTTGCGTAAGTGCTTGCACACTTGAATGCCATTCATTTCTGGCATTACCATATCCAGCAAGATCAGGTCAGGTCGTTTACCGCGCGCAATCTCGAGCGCAGCCGCCCCAGATTTTGCGGTTAACACGATGTATTCGTCACTGAGCATCCTTTCCATGACCCTGATTACCGTTGTCTGATCGTCGACAACGAGCACGGTTGCTTTTTTTGTAGTCATGACTAAACCCCATGATTCGGAATATCTCCAGCATAACTGTCAGCCTCTCGAAAACCTATGCGCATTATCCCGAATCGGCAAGGTGGCCCTGACTAGTCTAGATCTCGATAACGAGGATAGAAAAACAAAGCGGAAATAAGAAAAATCAAACAGACAGCAGAGAGCCCTACGGTTAATTGCGGACCAATTGTGTCGGCCAAAACACTGATTGGATAGATGGCGATCCCTAGAATCGACATCTCCAACATATAAATACTCATCACTCGACCGCGGAATTCGTCCTCGACATAACTCTGAATCAAGACATTCGATAAGGACATGCGTGCTGCCTGACCAAACCCAACGAAGGTCAGCAAGAAAACACTCAACCAAAAGTTGGTGGACCAGGCAAACCCGAGCAATGCGACCCCTAACAGCATCGATCCGGCCAAAAGCGTTTTTGCTCGCTTTCGATTTGGCATAGAAGCCACCAGCAACGAACCTATCAGCGAACCTATGCCAGATATTGAAATCAACAAACCCAGGTCTTCCGGACCAGCGCTCAAAACATCCTTAGCAAATCCCGGCAACAACATGAAGTACGTCAAACTGAAGAAGACCATGGCGAAATTGCAAACCAACAACATAAGCATAGTGGGAGTGCGAAAAACATAGTCAAAGCCAGACTTCAGCTCATCAAAAAAGGGTGGCGCAATCCCAACTCGCGCCATACGATCGGCTACATTCACCTTATACAGCAGCACGACCGAAGAAAGGTATAGCAGCATCATGACGAGATAGACCCATTTGGCTGGATCGACGTTACCATTGCCGCCACCTAACGCTGCCACCATGAATCCAGCAAGGCCTGGCAACAGCAAGCGCGACGCATTCATCCCACTGGTGTTGAGCGCAATGGCATTGGTCAAGCGCTCCAATCCAACGACATCAACAGTCAGGGCCTGACGGGCCGGCATCATAATGTTCATCACAAGACCTTGCAAAACAGCCGCACAGAGGAGGTGAACAAACAGCAGCTCACCACTGGCAATCAGCAACCCAACTGATCCAGCGATTATTGCATTGCAGAACTGCGCGATTTGAATGACGTGTTTTTTTTGAGTGACCCGGTCGGCGACGACTCCGCCGATTGGCGCCGCCACTAATCCGATGAGACCACCGGCAGCCGACATCCACCCAAGCTTTTCGTAAGAGCCAGTGATTTCATAAACGAGCCAGCCACGAACAAACATCTGGATGTTCATAGATGCGAAATTGCCGACCAGTGATGCAAAAAACCAACGGAAATTAGCATCACTAAAAGCGACAAAAGTTCGAGGCCAGCGGCTTGGGGGTAAAGCGTCCCCAGTATCCACCGATGAGTCTGACAAACTGTTAATCCACTACCTTTTCCGACAGTGAAGCACTACTACTGCGCCAGATCAACTTATTGGGCTGAGGGAAACAAGGACCTAATCGACTGGACCGACCCCTGGACTGTGGTCGCGAATGCAGTACCCACCTTCCGGACACCGGCACCACTATCACTCTGTTGGACCAACTGCGTAATATTCTGAGTAACTGTTTTAGTCTGAACGGACTGAGTTGAACTATCGCTGACCAATTTTTCGCTAATCGCTTCGATTTCTGCAACAGAGTCACTAATAGCACTAAAATTTCCCAGTGCATTCTCCAGACGATCAACCATTTCAGTGGTGAGTTCTCGGCCACGTTTCATGACACTCGTCGCCTGGCTAGCGCCAGATTGAAGCTCAGTTACCATTTCATTAATTTCACCTGTGGCTTCCTGAGTACGTTGAGCGAGCGTTCTCACTTCGTCCGCAACAACCGCAAAGCCTCGACCCTGCTCGCCAGCGCGGGCGGCTTCGATGGCCGCGTTCAGTGCCAACAAATTTGTTTGGTCTGCGATACCTCGAATCACTTCAAGAATACCGCCAATGTTCTCGCTGTCAGAAGCGACTTTTACGATTGAAATCTCGGCGCCTGCGACACTTTGTGAAAGTTCCTCCATGGACTTTCTTGTCTCGACCATCGTGCCTTGCCCACCGGAAACCAACCGTGTGGTTTCCAGAACAAGACCCCTAGCACGACCCGCATCCTCTGCAAAATTCTCGTGCGTGGACTCTATCCCTTTCGTGATTCGTACGAGTCCTTCCTCAATATTGCTACCGAAGTCCTGCTCGACCTCAATGGTAAACTCATCACACTGATTTCGGAGCTCTGAAATTACGCTCTCCACTCGCTCTACGAGGAGCATTTGATCGGCATGAGCGCCTCTGGTGTCGGTGTTATTCTGATCGACAGCCGCAGCATAATTTGAGTGGAGCATCCACACCGTCACGTAGGTGAACAACATATTGCCGACTAGAACCCAACCTGCCACGATGGACGTTAATGGCGTGTAAAGATGAGCTGCGCCAAGCAGTCCGATACTAACGACCACACTCGCGATAAGATATTTGGTCGCTACTTCAAAAATCGATTGATTCATTTTACTTTCCCTGTGAATTGACTAGTACCCGGGCCTGTTGCTGCCACTATTGAGTGTAGTTGATTTTTCGACAAAGCAAGTGCGGCGCTCTCCCAGCGTCAAACTCTAACGCTATTGGAGAAATGTGTGCGAGCAACCTATACAACTGAATTTCGTGAACTATAATTTTTCACAGGTACTGGCTTTATAACGCACCGACTCAAAAAGACTATGCGATGCAGCTGCGGCTGAACGCCTCGAGTCGAGCACGATGGACAATCTTTCCAAGAAACAACAAATTTTACTCGCAGCGGGCCTACCAACATTAGGTCTGATGGCGGTGGTGGCGGGTCTCATATCCGGGACAGGTGCAATTGCCATAATAATCGGCGGCGCACTCATTCCCTGCGTCGCTGGAATCTGGATGGCGTTTCACCCCCAGTCAGATAAGGCTTCGATTGACCCAGAAATGCTGGGTGACATACAAGGTAAGGTAGAAGCGATTGCTAAGTCACAGGCCGTCATCGATTTTAATCTTGACGGTACGATTATTACGGCACAGGTAGCAACAAGATCGAAAGGAATTATGACGGCATCATTGCCTCCCTCAAGCAGCGACGATGAGTGGCAGGAGTTTTAACCTAGCCGCTTCATCACCTCTCATGTTTTACCCATAGGGCTGCTTCGCAGCCCTTTACATTAGTCGACCACACTGGCACTGTCCTCAATAAAGAGGAGAACCCAATGACGAATTTCGGCGTCCAGATATTCCCGACCGATCAGACTATCGGTCCTATCGAGTTGGCAAAAGCAGTTGAAGAACGCGGGCTCGATTCGTTATTTTTCCCCGAACACACGCACATACCCACCTCACGAAAAACGCCCTTCCCCGGTGGTACTGATCTACCAGAATGGTATTGGCGGACCCACGATCCATTCGTAGCACTGACTGCAGCAGCAGCCGTTACGAGCAGAATCAAGATTGGCACGGGTATTTGCCTTGTCATTGAACGCGACCCCATCGTATTGGCGAAAGAATGTGCCTCGCTAGACGTGCTCTCAAATGGCCGCTTTATCCTCGGTATCGGCGCAGGCTGGAATGTTGAAGAAATGGAAAATCACGGCGCAAGCTTCAAAAATCGCTGGAAGATAGTCCGAGAAAAAATACTCGCCATGCGTGAAATATGGAACAAAGACGAAGCTGAGTTCCATGGTGAGTTCGTCGATTTCGACCCCATCTGGAGCTGGCCGAAACCTCTCCAGGCCGGCGGACCGCCAGTATGGCTTGGCGCCAATTCCAAATGGACCTTCGACCGCGTGGCGGAATATTGTGATGGCTGGATGCCTATTGGTGGAATGGGCCGAGATGGGATGGAGAACCTTAATGAAGCTTGCAACAA
>JBNMQM010000036.1:0-47775 GCA_051278195.1 Candidatus Azotimanducaceae bacterium | reverse complement strand
AACCGCACTGGCTACAGCCACGATATATGCCACTTTCTTCGTTCGCGACAAACACCTTATCCTCGACGCCACAACCGGGGCATAACGCCCCAGCAATAAAACGCCTGCGACCTACGTGCTGGTTAGAAGATGCCATCTTGCTTCAACAATGCTTCGATCTCTGGCTCTCTGCCGCGAAATTGAACGAATAAATCCATCGCATCTACACTGCCACCCTGTTCTAGGACGGTCGCTAGGAATTTTTCACCGGTTTGACGATTGAAAATACCGTCTTCCTTGAAACGGGCAAACGCGTCGGCAGATAGCACTTCCGCCCACTTGTAACTGTAGTACCCCGCCGCATAGCCACCGCCAAAAATGTGCGAGAAGCCATTCTGAAACCGGTTGGTTGCAGGCGCCGCAATAACGGCAACTTCCTGACGTACTTCGTTCAAAATTTCTTGGACTTGCCCGGCATGATCAGGCGTAAACTCAACGTGGAGGCGGAAGTCGAATAGTGAAAACTCAAGTTGACGCGCGTACATCATCCCGGCCATAAACGTCTTAGCCGCCATCATTTTATCAAGCAGGTCAGCCGGCAGGCTCTCTCCAGTCTCAAAGTGACCCGATATAAATTGGAGTGCTTCCGGTTCCCAGCACCAGTTCTCCATAAACTGACTCGGCAATTCAACCGCGTCCCAAGCAACACCATTAATACCCGAAACATCTCTACACGAGACCTTGGTCATCATATGGTGAAGGCCGTGCCCAAACTCATGGAATAAGGTGACGACTTCGTTGTGGGTGAGTAAAGCCGGCTTGTCTCCCAGGGGGCCACTAAAGTTGCAGGTCAAGTAGGCAACCGGTAGCTGGATCTCACCCGCTGATTTCAGTCTGCGCACCCGGCAGTCATCCATCCACGCACCGCCTTGCTTGTTTTTCCTGGCGTAGAGGTCGAGATAGAAACGAGCGATTAGCTCACCATCCTTTGATACATTGTACGTATGGACGTCAGAGTGCCATGTCTCAATGTCGGAAACTTGTTTTATTTCAATGTCATACAAACGCCGTACAACCTCGAACATACCGTCAATAACGCGGGGAGCGGAGAAGTACGCTTTTAGTGTCTCTTCGGAAATACTGAACTTGTGCTCTTTCAGTTTCTCAGCAAAGTAACCTACATCCCAGGCATTCACCTCTGAGGCCGAATGTTGCTCCAACGCAAACTGACAGATTTCCGCGAATTCTCTTTCGGCCGCAGCTTTTGACTTAGCTGCCAGCTCTCTTAAAAAGTTGAGTACCTGATCAGTATCTTTGGCCATCTTAGGCGCAAGCGAAACCTCCGCGTAATTCTCAAAACCTAACAGCCCAGCCATTTCCTTTCTTAACAGCATAATCTCCTCGATAACCGAGGAATTATCCCACTCGCCCTTATTGGGCCCCTGATCTGAGGCGCGGGTGGTAAACGCTTCATAGAATTCCCGACGTAGTTCCGAATCGTCGGCATAGGTCACGATAGGCGCGTAGCTAGGAACATCTAGGGTAAATAAGTACCCCGCCAGGTCATTTTGCTCGGCCAACTGACGCGCTTGATCGAGCGCGCTTTCAGGCAGGCCCTTCAGCAGAGCGACGTCTTCTATGTGTTTTTTCCATGCCATCGTGGCATCTAAAACATTGTCACTGAACTGACTCGATAGGCTTGAAAGGCGAGAGGAGATGTCCGCAAACCGTTTCTTGTCTGCTTCTGGCAAATCGATACCGGACAATTTGAAATCGCGCAAAGCGTTAAGAATGGTCTTTTTTTGCGGTTGATCCAAAGCCTCATATTCAGCACTATCTTTGATCGCCTCGTACGCCTTGAACAACTTTGGGTTCTGTCCCATCTCAGTATGGTATTCGGATAACTTGGGCAGCGCTTCGTTGTAAGCATCCCGCATTTCAGGTGTGTTAATGACGGAATTCATATGACTCACCGGCGAGAAAGCTTGCGCAAGGCGATCATCCAATTCCTCAAGGGGGCGTATCAGACTGTCCCAGGAGAAAACGCTCTGCCCCAGCAGTGCTGTAATGGCAGATCGATTCTCTGCGAGGATCGTATCGATTGCCGGCATCACGTGCTCAGCTTTGATCGATCCAAATGGAGGCAGTTCGTGTGTTTCTAATAACGGGTTATTCATAATTCACTTCCCAACAGTTTTAACCTTTTACGCAGGCGTTCCAGAACGGATCCTCCGTCTACTTCAACATCAAACCACAATTCAAAGGCGCGGGCTGCCTGCTCAACAAGCATACCAAGTCCATCTGCACGCTGAGCAAGTGGCAAAGACGAACTCCAATTTTGAAACGGCGTGGCCTTCCCGTATATCATGTCGTAACAGCAAGTGTATGGCCCTAACAAGGTCGACGACAATAACAGCGGCTCTGCGTTTTCTGTTAAACCGGCGGAACTGCCGCTAATAATGACATCGTAATTCCCCGACAATTCATTTAAGGGGGAAGACGATACCCGTTCATCTTCAAAAAGACGCACCAGTTCTTCCGCTTTTGATACAGTACGATTCGCGACCACAATATTTTTTGGACTAGCATTCAAAATATCTCGAATGACACCCTGAATTGCGCCGCCAGCCCCTAGCAGCAAAATAGACTTATCAACCAACGGCCAACCCAAATTATCTTGCAGATCTGATACAAGACCAGCACCATCCGTATTATCCCCCTTCAACGAGTCGTTAGGCATACGAAGAATTGTGTTAACGGCGCCGGCATCTCTGGCGCCATCAGACAAAGAACCAACGAAGTTGAATGCGTCTTTTTTAAAAGGCACCGTTATATTGATACCAGTACCACCTCGCTGAAAGAAGTCATCCGCTGCTGCTCGAAAGCCACCTAGCGGCACCAACACTTTTTCATATGTGACATCAATGCCAGCCTCAGCGGCAAACATTTGGTGAATTTCTGGCGACCGGCTATGGGCAACTGGATTTCCAAAAACCGCAAGACGATGCGTCATGACTCACCACCACGCAAGACACTCCCCGCTCTTAGGTCCTTTATCTGTGTCGGACCAACAAGACCACCGAGCGCACCCGGAACAACATAATCCAACTGATCACCAAAATACTGTTTTAGCCGCAACTGGCTGACGGCTGGCGGCTTGCCGGAAGGGTTCGCTGAAGTAGAAATGATCGGCTGACCGAGTTCGCTGCAAATCCCTTGAATCACTGGGTGTGCCGAAACCCGAATGGCAACACTGTCATGTTCACCAGAAACCCAAAGCGGTGTTAGGTTCGATCGGGGCAATATATAGGTGATAGGGCCAGGCCATGTCGATTCCAACTCAGCTAGTTCCGAGTCCTGCAAAGAATCTACGTAAGGCAGAATTTGATCGATGTTCGCTGCAGCCAAAATCAATCCCTTTTGCCAGGGCCTGGATTTGAATTTTAACAAACGTGCCACTGCTTCCTGATTTTCCGGCACGCAGCCTAAACCCCAAACACCCTCGGTAGGGTAAGCAATGACAGCCCCTTGCCGAAGTTTTTTCGCAATGAGTCGATAGCGCCAGCGTTGATTGTTCATTAGTAGAGTTTCAAAATTAAGGTTTCAAGTTCTTGTTTTGTGACGGTCTGCCTAGGTGACCAGTGCCAGAGATCAAAAGAAACGCAAATTACAGTAGTACAGGGACCCTTTCAAGATAGACGACACTTGATGTAGCCTTCCGGCCCAGACGAAATTTCACCCTTTATCTCAAGGCCCATCAAGTCCGCCATCAATTCAGGCACCGGAACGGCAGTGACTTCATGGAGTCGATCGGCATGCCTAGGACCATCATCAAGCGCAGCCAATATCAATTTTTCGGTGAGACTGAAGCTCACCTGCCGCTTACTTCGATCCACACTAAAGTCGTGAAACTCTTCAACCAAATCCGCAACTGACGTCACCAGGGTGGCACCCTGACGAATCAATTGATGACAACCTTCACTTTGGCGAGAATGGATCGAACCCGGCACCGCGAAAACCTCACGGCCCTGTTCCATAGCGAGACGCGCAGAAATCAATGAGCCACTTTTAGCAGCAGCCTCAATGACCAACGTGCCACGACACAAGCCAGTCACAATACGATTTCTTTGCGGGAAGTGGCGAGCATGAGCGGGAAACCCGGTTGGATACTCAGTTACCAAGCAACCCTGCTGTAATACTCTGAGCGCAAGGCGCTCATGGCTTCGAGGATAAATCAGATCTGCACCACAACCTTGAACCGCGATGGTCACGCCACCGGCGTCTAGCGCACCCCGGTGAGCCATCGCGTCAATGCCATAAGCCAGTCCGCTAGTGATTGTGAACCCTAATTCCGCGAGCTCGGCAGACATTTGAGATGCAACCGAAAGACCGGTTGATGTCGGCTTTCGGCTGCCCACAATCGCCATTTGTTCCTCGCTGAGGTATCTCGGGTCACCCCAGACAAACAGCAAGAATGGCGGATCGGATAACGTTTTGAGTATTGGCGGGTAGGCGGCATCACTAACCGTGAGAACATGACGCGAATCTTGCTCCGCCCAAAGCAGATCAGCCTCAAGTGCACGATGATGCTCAGCTGTGTTGCGAGTTTCTGTCAGGGACCGAGCCATCGCGGGGCGCAATGGCGTGAGGCGAGCATCAAACTCGGACAACGCCAGGTCAGCGTTGCCATAAAAGTGAACAAGCTTTTGGGCAAGGCCCGGGTGGCCTGCAGTGAGTCGGTGGAGGCTGAAATGCGCATGCATGGTGGCAGGCTAAACGAGCTTGCGGCACGCACGTTACCGAATATCGCTAGGGGTTTCGTACGCTATCGCCCACTCGAAGCGGCTCTTCGGTCTCCAAAACCAACCCATAAGACATCTTTTCGAAACTACGAAACACCATCAAGATGCCGGCACGTTCTGGCGGTAAACGCACACGATCCTTATTAACGCGGTCTCTAACAACCTTACCGGCCTTATAAATCGCCAGAATGTCTCCAACCGCAAGGCCGTTGGCTTCACCACGATTGATCGCCACGACATCATTTCGACCCACCTGAGTCACGCCGCCCAGAACAGTCATAATCACACCATCAATTTCAGTACCAGGCGCGCTCGGAAAAAATGTCGATTCTACTCGCCGCTCTTCAGTCGGCAGCAATCGATCGCCAATTCGAACATCCTCTTTAACGGCGGTCAGGGTCAAGGTATAAACATCATCATCTCGCGCTTCCACCAGCGCCGTACCCACTTCACGGGCTTCGAAACCCAACACTTCACGGCTCTCTGGGTCCTGATAAACTTCGCCCTGACGGAAAATACCATAAACATTGGTACCAGGTGTCCAGGTCGTACCCCGTGCATAAAATTCATCACCCGGACCAAAAATTAGCCGGTCGGAGGTGCCCGCTAGAATATGCGGCGCTGTTTTCAACGTATCCTGCTCAACAATTCGCCCGGTGGTCAGCAAACTCGAAATTGCATCCAGCGGAATGGCAGGAATCGCACTGCTGAGTGCGCTGCTGCGAACCCGTGGGACAACCTTCACATTGCGATCACCGGCGGCGATTGGCTGTGCTGGACTGAGCTTTATTGTTCGAGCTGCTTCTCCGCGGGCAACTGTGAGCAGAGGTTGACCGTCAACATACTCAAGAGTGATCAGATCACCAGCGTAAATAAGATGAGGGTTTTCAATATTAGGATTGATTTGCCAAATTTCTGGCCAAAGCCATGCGTCGGTCAAAAACATCGTCGCAATATCCCAAAGCGTATCGCCATTTTTAACCGTATAGCGCTCAGGATGATCCGATCGCAGGATGCTATCAGCAGCCATTGCGGTGCTTGCAAGAGCTAAACTGAGCACTAGCGCGAGAAGAGTTGTCTTCATGGGGCGAATCCCTGCGTTAAAAAGAGTACAATTGCGCCGTCGCGGAAAGCAGTCTTTTCGTCAATATATTCAACATGATCATCATCTTAGCAGCACAAGTTGCTCTATTACTAGAGGTATTAGGCAAAACCATATGGCCTTATTAGACATTTTGGAATTCCCGGACCCCCGGCTCCGGACCAAAGCTAAAACCATTCACAATGTCACCGGCAAGGTCGCCCAACTGGCTGACGATATGCTGGAGACAATGTATGCAGCACCAGGGATCGGTCTTGCTGCCAGCCAAGTTAATGTACACCAGAGACTACTTGTTCTGGATGTATCAGACGACAAACGGGCACCTATGGTCTTTATTAACCCCCAAATCGTCTTCAAGGAGGGTCAGATCCAGTCAGAAGAGGGATGCCTGTCGATACCTGGGTTTTACGAACCCGTGGATCGATTCGAGAGAATACAGGTCAAGGCGCTAAACAAAGCCGGCAACGAATTCGTCCTCGACGCTGAAGATCTGCTCGCTATTTGCATTCAACATGAGATGGACCACCTAGAAGGTAAGTTGTTCGTTGACTACTTGTCGAGCACCAAGCGCCAGCTTATTCGCAAGCGCCTGCTGAAACAGCAAAAGCTCAACAATTGAATATCGTATTTGCTGGTACGCCGGAATTTGCGGCTCGACATCTGGCAGGTTTGATCCAGGCCGGCATCACCATAAGCACTGTGATCACGCAACCGGACAAGCCTGGCAAACGAGGCAAGAAGCTGATACCGAGCCCGGTAAAATCCCTTGCATTGGATCACCGGCTTACCGTGCTTCAACCACTCAAAATTACCGCGGAAGATCTCGCTTCACGCAAGCCAGATCTTCTGATCGTCGTCGCCTACGGACAGATTCTTAAGCAAGACCTCTTGGATCTACCGACCCACGGCTGCATCAATGTGCACGGCTCACTCTTACCCCGATGGCGGGGCGCAGCGCCGATTCAAAGAGCGATCCAAGCAGGTGACCAGGAGAGCGGTATCTGTATTATGCAAATGGATGCTGGCCTCGATACCGGCGACGTTTTACTGGCAGCCAAAACAACAATCGATCTGACCGACACGGCGGCAACGGTCGCCGAGCGCCTCACGCTGCTCGGTATCGAAGGGCTCATAACGGTAATAACTCAAATCGAGCAACAACAGCTGAAACCCGAGCCCCAGCCAAACGAGGGCACCTATGCCAAAAAAATCAAAAAACAAGAAGCCAAAATCGACTGGGCCGAGCCAGCATCTACAATAGTACGCAAGGTTCAGGCGTTTAATCCCGAGCCCGTATGTTTCTCTGAGTGCCCCCACGGAGATTCAAACATTCGGGTTAAAGTATACGAGAGTGAGATTGTCGCCACTGGACATCAGGCAACACCCGGAACCGTCATTAACGTCTCAGCGGAAGGAGTCACTGTTGCCGCAGGAACAAACCAGGTGCTGATCAAGCGACTTCAGCTGCCGCTCGGCAAAGGTCGTATTTTGGACGGTAGAGACGTCCTAAATTCACGAACAGATATTCTATATGTCGGCGCAAAGTTCCAATGACAGAAAGCAACGAGAGGCTGCGATAAGCTATGCAAGAATACGTTTCAGCAGTCAACGTTCTGCTCAAGGTCGCTTCTGGGCGAAGTCTTGATTACGCGATTGGCAGTGGCGATTCGCCGCTAAGTCGTCAGATCGCCTATGGTGTATTGCGAAACTTCTATTCGCTCAGTGCTTGCCTTGAACAGCTGGTTAAAAAACCTATCGCCGAAAAAAATCAGGATATTGAGCTGCTGATACTGGCCGGTATCTACAGCATCGACTCACTGAACCGTCCAGCACATGCGAGCGTGAACTTTGCGGTCGATGCAGCCGTCGGGTTGAAAAAGCCCTGGGCAAAGCAGTTAACCAATGGCGTTCTGAGAAATTACCAGCGTCAAAAATCGACGTTGCTGGATAAAATAAGCGATGACCGAGAAGCCGTAACGAATCACCCTCTATGGCTTCTGCATCGGATCGAGGCAGCTTATGCAGATCAGACGGAGCACATTGTCGCAGCCAATCAAGTCGAACCACCGATGACGCTAAGGGTGAATGTTCGCCAGACCAACCGCGACGACTATCTTGAGTTACTCGCGGGTGCCGGCATTGCTGCGCGCCCAGGAGAACTTGCGACGACCAGCATTTATCTTGAGACACCAAGACCAGTAGATGCGCTGCCTGGTTTTGCAGACGGGTTAGCCAGCGTCCAAGATGAGGCAAGTCAGATGATTCCGGGCCTGCTTAACCTGCAGGGTGGGCAACGCGTGCTTGATGCTTGTGCTGCTCCGGGCGGTAAGACCTGTGCAATTTTAGAAACCCATGACGATATCCAGCTGACAGCACTCGATAAAGAAGCCAAACGTGCCGCCATTATTCACGACAACTTGCGCAGACTAAAATTGACCTGTGACGTCAAGGCGGGCGATTTACTTCAGCACCAGCCTGACGAGCTTTATGATCGAATATTGTTGGACGTACCGTGCTCTGCGACCGGTATCATCCGTCGTCATCCGGATATTAAATTGCTGCGTCTCGATTCAGATATTGATAAACTTGCAGCCACCCAAGAAGAATTGTTAGCAAAGGCCTGGTCATTGCTCTGCACAAACGGCGAACTCCTCTATTCCACCTGCTCGATCCTACCCAACGAAAATCAGGGTATCGTCGAACGATTTGTTCAAAGTCATACGGACGCCCGTATCCTACCGATCGATAGTGATGCCGGTATCTCTAGTCCAGAAGGTCTACAGCTGCTGCCCACAACCGGTGGTAGCGACGGTTTCTTTTTTTCCAGATTACAGAAAGTTCAGCCATGAAGATCATCATTCTTGGCGCCGGTGAAGTCGGCGGTAACCTCGCTCAAAACTTAACCAAAGAAGCCAGTGACATCACTGTCGTCGACCAGGACGCAGATCGATTGAGAGAACTACAGGACCGGTTTGATATTCGCACGGTGCGCGGCATGGGCTCTCATCCCGATGTCATGCGCCAGGCCGGTGCTGAAGATGCCGATATGCTGATCGCCGTGACCAACAGTGACGAAGTCAACATGGTCGCCTGTCAGGTTGCTTATTCCGTCTTTAACACGCCGACAAAAATTGCTCGTATACGATCCACCGGATATCTCGAACACACTAGCATCTTTCGCAATGAAGCAATGCCCGTCGACTTTATCGTCAATCCAGAAAAAATAGTAACGGACGATATTATACGTCTCATTGAAAACCCGGGCGCGCTACAAGTAATGGATTTTGCTGCCGGCCAAGTTCAACTGGTCGGTATTAAGGCTTACTACGGCGGACCTTTGGTTGATCAAGAATTGAAGTATCTGCGACAACACATGCCGACTATTGATACTCGTGTTGCGGCAATTTTTAGAAAAAACCGCCCGATCATGCCAGACGGTGACACCATCATAGAGGCGGATGACGAGGTTTTCTTTATCGCTGCCGCTAAAGATATCCAGGCTGTGATGAGTGAAATGCGTAGAACGGAACGTCCTAACCGACGCCTCATTATTGCTGGTGGTGGACACATTGGGCGGGGCTTAGCTCGATCGTTAGAGCACAAGTATGGCGTTCGCGTCATCGAGCGAAGCCGCCAACGTTGTTACGAATTATCTGAATCACTCGATCGTGCTATCGTGCTCGCCGGTGACGCGTCAGACAGAGAGTTATTGTTAGAAGAAAATATTGAAGACACAGATGTGTTTTGTGCGGTTACCAATGATGATGAAGCTAACATCATGTCATCAATGTTAGCCAAGAGCCTTGGTGCAAAAAAGGTCATCACGCTCATCAACAACCCTGCTTATGTGGATTTGATTGAAGGTAGCGATATCGACATCGCTATCTCGCCACAACAGGCTACGCTAGGCTCTATCCTGACGCATATTCGCCGCGGCGATGTCGTGCGAGTTCATTCACTGCGCCGTGGTGCTGCAGAAGCTATGGAAGCAATTGCGCACGGCGACAGCCAAAACTCGAAAGTCATTGGGCGCCAACTGCAGGAAATAGACTTACCCAAAGGCACCACGATCGGCGCTATCGTTCGCGGCAAAGATGTGATCATCGCTCACGACGATGTCGTGGTCGAACCGGATGACCACCTCATTCTTTTCATGGTCGACAAAAGCCTGGTTTCTGATGTTGAGAAACTATTCCAGGCACCATTTAGTTTCTTTTAGATTTATGCATCTACAAATCGCCCTAAAAATACTCGGCATCCTACTCATGGTATTCAGTATTACCATGCTGCCACCCATCGCCGTTTCTCTGATTTACGATGACGGTGCACTCATTGCTTTCGCCGACACCTTCGCCCTGACCCTGATAGCCGGTTTTATATTGTGGATACTTTTTTTGCGCCACAAAGCGGAAATGCGCATAAAAGATGGGTTTTTGATCACGACCATGTTCTATTTGTTGTTAGGTAGTGTTGGCGCAATCCCGCTGATTCAAGAGTCTGCTATCGGGTTGTCCTGGCCTAACGCGCTGTTCGAATCTTTTTCTGGCTTAACAACAACCGGCGCAACAATACTGACGCAGATAGACACACTGCCAAAATCTGTCCTGTTTTATCGTCAACAACTGCAGTGGTTGGGTGGCATGGGAATCATTGTATTGGCCGTGGCAATCTTACCCATGCTGGGTATTGGCGGCATGCAGCTTTATCGGGCCGAAACCCCTGGCCCCGTGAAAGATTCAAAACTCACCCCGCGGATTAAGCAAACCGCTTTGGCCCTTTGGTCCATCTATTTAGGCTTAACAGTAATTTGTGCGCTTGCGTACTGGCTGGCAGGCATGTCCTTGTTCGACGCAATTTGTCATAGCTTTTCGACAGTCGCCATTGGCGGGTTCTCTACCCACGATGCAAGTATTGGATATTTTGATTCAGCTTTGATCGAATCCATAGCCGTCTTTTTCATGGTCTTGGCGGGCATGAATTTCGGTCTACATTTCTTTGCTTTTCGTGAGCGAACGATTGGACATTATTTACGAGATGATGAGGTTCAGTTTTATCTGGCGATGCTCATGGCCACAACCATCATCGTGTCAGGATTTCTTTATCATTCTGCAGAATATGACGGCCTGCAGGCTGTTCGATACGCAACGTTTCAAGTGGTGTCGATCTTCACCACCACGGGTTTTGCGACGGCAGACTTTAGCGAGTGGCCGAGCATGCTGCCATACCTGATATTTTTTGGCGCTTTCACTGGCGCCTGCGCCGGCTCTACCGGCGGTGGCATGAAAGTCATGCGCGTGATGCTGATTGCCAAACAGGGCTTACGCGAGATCCACAGACTGATTCACCCCAACGCAATATTTCCAATAAAACTGAACAAACGCCCGATATCTAACAGGGTGGTCGAGGCGGTGTGGGGGTTTTTCTCAGTTTACGTGATTCTTTTTCTGTTTATGTTGCTGGCAATGGTCGCGACCGGCATGGACTTCTTAAGTGCCTTTTCAGCCGTCGCTGCATCTATCAATAATCTAGGACCAGGGTTAGGCAGCGTGGCATATCACTACTCTGACATTAGCGATTCAGCAAAGATCATTCTCTGTTTCGCCATGATTCTCGGCCGCCTCGAAATCTTCACCTTGCTGGTACTGTTCACGCCTATGTTTTGGCGAAAGTAGCTGTTTGAGAGACCCTTTTTCAGAGAGGGTCGGTTACTGGTGATACAACTCGGGTTGGCCATTAAATTTGTAGAGCTTTTTCAGGCCAGCTGGACGTTCTCGAAACCGCTTGTACTCCCACTGATATTGCATCAATTTTGTCCGGATGCTTTTTTCAACTGACAGATTGAGTGCGGCTAGCGCTTTTGAAAGATCACCGTCATAGACGTCAGGCTCCACTTCATCAAAGCGAAGGTGGAACTTGCCCGATTCGCGATAGACGATACAGATAATCGCCCTGGCACCTGTTTTGCCCAGCATCCTCGGCACCAGCCGATCGGTTAGTGCAGGCTGACCAAAAAAGGGTGCAAATTCTCCCGTCGCTGGCACCTGGTCAGGTAACACGGTCACCACTTGGCCGTTTTTTAGTTCGCGGTACAAGGTCGCTAAGCCATGCCGATTGGTCGGTACCAGATTGTCTCCACGGACTTTCGCCATCAGGGGTTTCAGCCAATCCTGCCGCGGCGGGTGGTAAAGCGCGGTCATTTTTCCTTTGCTGGCAAAGTAGACATTAAACATCTCCCAGTTGCCCAGATGAGGCAATAACACTACGGTGCCGTGATCTGATGCCATCGCGTCATCTAAAAGTTGCTCGTTTTCTACTCGACCAATCCAAGCGCTGGTTCTCGACAAATCGCTTAGCCAAACAGCAGGGGTTTCAAATACCGTCATGCCTGTATGCCGCATTGATCTATGAGTCAGTATTTTAATTTCGGCAGCGGATCGTTCAGGCAAACACAGTTGCAAGTTCTGTTTCGTGACTCGCGCCGAGCGGCTCCCGAAATAGTAGCTCAAACTGCCGAAGCAGCTGCCGAACCACTGGCTAAAAACCAGGGGCATAAGCGCCTGCAATCGCAGCACTAGACCGAGCACAAGACGGAGCAATCCCGTCATGCGAGTGCCTTACAGGGTTTATGCCGCGGGCAGGTCACCAGATGGTCATTGACCATCCCCGTCGCCTGCATCAAGGCGTAACAGATCGTTGAGCCGACGAAATTGAACCCTGCTTTTTTCAAAGTTTTGGCCATCAAGTCGCTCCTATCAGTCGTCGCAGGCACATCGGACATGCTCTCATATTGATTTTGAATAGGCTGTCCGTCGACAAATTGCCAGAGAAACTGGGAGAAAGAGCCTTTCGATTGAACCTCAAGAAACCGCTGAGCGTTATTAACGGCGCTATCTATCTTCAGTCGATTACGGATGATCCCTTCGTTGTTGAGCAGTTTATGCTTTGCTCGCTTGTCAAAAGTCGCGATTTTCTCGGGGTTGAAGTCCCAAAAGGCATGGCGATAGTTCTCGCGTTTCCGCAAGACAGTAATCCAACTCAAACCGGCTTGTGCGCCCTCTAGAATCATAAATTCGAACAGTTTCTGGTCATCGCGAAGAGGCACACCCCATTCTTCGTCATGATATGCCTCGTAGAGCGGATCTCCCTGACACCAATCACAGCGCTGATCAATTTGCTTTGGCAATCCCAGACTCCTTTCATAAAAGCTTAATGTATACTTACGCACTTTTTCGCGGGGGCAAAGTCTCGAATGGCCAGTCAAACTTTTCAGGACCTGATTCTAACACTTCAGAACTTTTGGGCTGATCAAGGCTGCGTGCTGATGCAACCTTATGATCTAGAAGTAGGTGCTGGCACATTTCATCCTGCCACCTTCCTGCGATCCATTGGTCCAGAAACCTGGCGCAGTGCCTATGTCCAGCCATGCCGCAGACCAACAGACGGCCGCTATGGTGAAAACCCCAATCGCTACCAGTACTACTATCAGTTCCAGGTTGTCATGAAGCCATCCCCCGACAACATTCAGGAATTATATCTGGATTCTCTAAGAACACTTGGAATTGATCCACTCGAACACGATATTCGTTTCGTCGAAGATAACTGGGAATCCCCCACACTTGGCGCATGGGGCCTGGGCTGGGAAGTCTGGATGGATGGAATGGAAATCACCCAGTTCACCTATTTTCAGCAAGTGGGTGGTTTAGAGTGCTATCCAGTGACCGGGGAAATCACTTACGGCCTTGAACGTCTGGCTTTGTACATTCAAGGCGTCGATGATTTTCAACAGCTCGTTTGGAGTCAGTCCGGCAACCAAACGATCACCTACGCAGACGTCTTCCATCAGTATGAGGTCGAAATGTCCGCCTATAATTTTGACCACTCAAACATCGAAGCGCTTTTCGCCCAGTTCGACTTTTGTGAATCCGAAACTAACCGGTTGTTGGAAGTCGGAATTCCGCTGGCTGCCTACGAGTTTGTCATGAAGGCATCACACGCCTTCAATTTGCTTGATGCGCGACACGCAATTTCTGTGACGGAACGGCAGCGCTTCATTTTGAGGGTTCGCACGTTATCAAGAGGCGTAGCAAAAGCTTATCTGGATTCGCGCCAAGCACTTGGATTCCCCTTGGCAGAAGATCAAACCCGCGCCATCTATCTCAAGGAGGTTGCCGGTGACAAGTGAAACGCCACAGGATCTGCTGGTCGAAATTGGTACCGAAGAGCTACCACCCAAAAATTTGAAGGCCATGATGGAAAGCTTTCGGGCTAATTTTTCATCGGCTCTGAAGGATGCTCAATTAGAGTTCGAGAGCATTGACGCTTATGCAACGCCGCGTCGATTAGCCTTGAAGGTGAACGGGCTAGCACCAAGCCAACCGACTCAGAATTTAGAAAAACGCGGTCCGTCGCTGAAAGCGGCTTTGGATGTTGATGGCAATCCGACCAGGGCAGCGCAGGGTTTTATGTCGTCCTGCGGCATTGATGACATCAATAAACTCGAAAAAGTGGAAACCGAGAAGGGCACCTGGCTGGTATTTCGCCAGGCACAACCGGGCGCTGCGCTTGAGTCACTAATCCAGCCACTGCTACAAAAAGCATTGGCCGCACTCCCCATCGAACGCCGCATGCGTTGGGGTGCTAACCGAGTTGAATTCGTCAGGCCGGTACATTGGCTTGTGCTCTTATATGGCGAGCAAGTCCTGCCTGCACGCTTGTTCAATATAGACGCTGGTCGTGAGAGCAGGGGCCATCGCTTTATGTCGTCCGGGAACATCACTATTACATCTCCCGAGCAATACAAAGCGCTATTGAAAGAAGCATCGGTCATAGCTGATTTTACGGAACGCAGAACATTGATAACCGAACAGCTACAAACAATTGCCGAGACAGAAAAAGCCAATGTGGAAATCGACGAGGCTTTATTGGACGAAGTCACGGCACTCGTTGAATGGCCGGCCGCGTTGATGGGCAAGTTTGATCCAGCGTTTTTGGCAGTACCAGAAGAGGCGCTTATTTCTGCAATGAAAGAGCACCAGCGTTACTTCCACATGACCGACAACAGCGGCACAATGCTACCTCGATTCATCACCATCGCGAACATTAAGAGTAAAAACCCACAGACCGTCATCAGCGGTAATGAACGCGTCATCTTACCGCGGCTAACGGATGCTCGTTTCTTTTTTGAAAAGGACAAAAAGCAAAGCCTCGAATCAAAACTCGAAAGACTGGCCAATGTCGTATTCCAATCCAAGCTCGGTAGCTATCGAGACAAGACCCAGCGACTAGAATCACTCGCGTCCTTTATCGCTGATTCAGTTGGTGCAGATTCTGCTGCTGCAGCCAGAGCGGCAAGACTTTGTAAATCGGATCTGGTCACCGACATGGTCAATGAGTTTCCGGATCTTCAGGGCCTTATGGGTGGATATTATGCAATCCATGATGGTGAATCAGAGACAGTTGCTTCTGCAATTCGCGAGCACTATATGCCGAGCTCATCAGGTGGCACCTTGCCAGAGTCGTTAGAGTCAAAAGCCGTTGCTATGGCCGATAAGCTCGACACGCTCACTGGCATGTTTGGGATCGGTCAACCGCCTTCGGGATCTCGAGACCCCTTTGCACTAAGGCGACAAACAATAGGTGTTATTCGGATGTGCGTGGAAGGCAATTTGAATATCAACCTTCATTCAGTTATCGACAAAGCAATCGACCTGCATGGCAAAGCATTCGATCCAGCCCCCGTCTATGAGTATTTGTCGGAACGGCTCAAGAGTTGGTACCAGGATCAAGGTGTTCGGTTCGACTCAGTTGATGCCGTGATAAAGGCCGATAATTGGCACGCCGATCTGCACCAAACCAACAATTCAATTATGGCGCTAGAAGCATTTCGCGTTGGCGATCAGGCGGACGCGCTGATCGCGGCGAACAAGCGAGTGGCCAATATTTTGAAGAAAGTGGACACAACCGCCGACCTAAAAATCAAACCAGAGTTGTTCCAAGAGCCTGCCGAACAATTACTACTCACTGCAATTAGCGAGGCAGAAGTGAAACTGCGTTCGATGGCGGATGATGCAGAGCGTTTAGCAGCGTTAGGCGAGTTACGGGTAGTCATCGACAGCTACTTTGACCAGGTGATGGTCATGGCGGATGACGAAGCAGTCCGAACTAACAGAATTGCAACGCTCACGAAGATGCGCTCATTGTTTTTGCAAGTCGCAGACATATCCCTGTTGCAGCAATAGTGTGACGATCATTGTTCTAGACAGGGATGGTGTGATTAATGTTGACTCAGCTGACTACATTAAGTCCGCTGAAGAATGGCAACCTCTACCCGGCAGCATCGACGCTATCGCGATGATTTGCAAAAAGGGCTACCAGGTTTACGTTGCCACCAATCAGGCTGGTTTGGCGCGAGGTCTGTTTTCGCCTTCGGACCTGCAACAAATGCATCAAAAACTAGAGAGTCTGGTCGAGACTGCCGGCGGCAAGATAGCAGGCATCTTCTTTTGCCCCCATCATCCAGACGACGGTTGTCGATGTAGAAAGCCAAATCCTGGATTGCTGGAACAGATTGCAGAATCTGCCAATGTCTCACTCATCAATAAGCCCTTCGTCGGAGACTCTCTAAAGGACATTCAGGCTGCAGTGGCAATCGGCGCAAAACCTGTCTTGGTTCGTACTGGCAATGGCAAAAACACCGAAACGCAACTAGACAGCCTCTACGTCGATGTTTACGACGATCTCGCTGCCTTCGCTAGGCAGATAGTCTTAATCTCATAACCGCTAAGAGGAATTTTGTATGTGAGAACAGTTACTAAAGCACATGTTCAAAGATGCCGAGTTGCTTTTGTTATACCCGGACCTCTAATTCTCTTGCGATTTCTTTTTCGTCAACTCCCACACTGATAATCTCTCGCCAAAACGCCAAGTACGCTCTAAGCACTGCCTTTTCAGCGTCTGTAAAAATATTGATTCTCTCTTGATAATATCCATTATTTTCTTTTGCAGACAAATGATAAAGGCAGCTTTCGAACACCCAGTCTTCTTGATTATTTAGCCCAAATTCGATGTATCTGGGCAGATAGTAGGTAAGCGGCTAATTATCCGTATCTGTTACTCGGGTGGATTGCCTGCTAACGCTAGACTCAGCCCTCTTAACCGAGTCACTGAACACCAGTTCTTTCGCCCGATCACAAATGGCCGGATCTTATTCTCGGCCTGATCGTTATGGATCGGCACCTGTCCCGATTCAAGGAACACCGTGAGTTTGTCCCATTGCCTGTGCATGTAGAGCATGGTTCTCCCAAGCTGGGACTTCGGTGCGATGGTGGCCAGTGACTTCGCAAGCCAGGCAGCGAGATCGTCAATGAGCGGCCGGGTGTGTATTTGACGCGGCTTAAAGCGTTGTTGTGCTGATAAATAGACTCGCGGTATCGTGTTGACTGGTCTAATCATGACAGCACGGCAACGGCCAGTTGCAAGGCTGCCAGACTACCGTGTTCTTGCACTTCAAGTATCGCGTTATTGCTAAAGCAAACTCGAACAGGGTTTGCGCGTTGCTCGATCACAACGGTTAAGAACCGACCCGGTTGAGCAGCAGCCAGCTTCTTCCGCCATTGATAGAACGATGCGGGATTTATATGGTGGCGTCGGCAATACTCGCTGATGGAACTGTCGCACTGTTCATCCTCGGCAAGTATGGCTCGCCACTGTTGTCTGACTTCTGTTCTGGACATGAATGCCTCCGGATAATGGAAGACTGCAAGGTCGCAGATTTTTGAGATCAGGTTAAGGCACGGATAATTAGGCGCTTACATTGCTTCTGCGTACTCTGCAATTAACAAATATTTGTCCTTAAGAAAATCACTACGCCAACGCAGGCCAAGCCTAAATAGGGGGGACGCATCGGCTAAGTATGCGGGCCCCAAATTTATTAGTTTTTGCCGCAGAATTCGGCGGTCATCGTTTCTATGTAGCCTGGCCATCCCGGCTGATCAAAAATTTTGTCAACATCGATGGAGGTACAACGCACAACGAACAATAGGAATGTGGCTAAGCAAAAATGTCTCACGTTTCTGCTCTCGCAGGCTTAGAACACCTTGCTAAGTGGCGGGACGTGGCGCGGCCGCGGGGCTTCCAAATGAGCGAAGGGAATGACTTGTGGAACATGTTAAGTGGCACAACGAATAACAAAAGATATTGGAAAATTACCCCTCATTGATGACGAAGCCAACATGGTTAAAAAACACGAAGCACAATGTAGCTCTAATGAAACAGGATGGGTGTTGCTGACAAGGCCGCACTACCTAGGCGAGCGCTAAACTCGACGTCAAGCAGTGTTGTTTTGGCGAATCGCAATTTCGAGGTTTGTGAGCACTGCTATACCTGGGAAAGAAAATTGTGCTTGGGCATATAACAACATAGTAGACCGCATATAAGCGGCCTACTATGTTTGAAGCTCTTTAATTTTAACACTCTCAATGCTTTGCTTCTCGATGCGCTAGGGTGAACTAAAATCACCAGGCCACACTTCACTTCCAGACTGCACTTATGCTTCTTTTACAGTGGTATGAACGCAAGGTATCAACCTTGTACTCGCTGGCTCAAGCTTAAGAGATTTGTTAGGCCAATCTAAATATCGAGATTGGAGACTGACAGTGCGTTCTCAACGATAAAGTTCTTTCTCGGTTCCACGTTGTCACCCATCAACGTATTGAACATATGGTCTGCAGCGATCGCATCTTCGATGGTGACTCTAAGCATTGTTCGCTCTCGGGGATCCATGGTGGTTGACCATAGTTGATCTGGGTTCATTTCACCCAGTCCTTTATATCGCTGTCTCGAGTGACCTCGTAGCGCTTCCTTCTGCAACCATTCGAGGGCTTCCTCAAAGTTTTTGACCGATTCTGATTTCTCGCCTTTCACGATAGACGCGTCTGACTTAACCAAGCTCGAGACGTGTTCGCCAAACTGCGAAAAGCGCTGATAATCGGCAGACTGAATAAAGTCTCTGGTCAGCAGATAGTCACGCTTAACACCATGGTTAATAACACTAAACTGAGGACAGAAAATGTGTCGTTCAGGATCCTCTATAACATCAAACTGATATTGTTGTTGAGAGGTGTGACTGTCAGCCATTGCGGCATCTAAACTGTCGACCCAAGTTTGCACCTGTTCACGGTCATCAAGCATTTCTGCTGTAATCCTGTTGAGGTACACAATCTTAGTCATCACCTCAGCTGGAAAGATCCGTTTTAACTTGTCGATACGGTTATGAACCTGGTAGTAGTCTTCGGCCATCGCGCGAAGCGCGTCACCCGTAATCGGTTCAGCGCCGGAGGAGGGGATCAGTTTCGCATCTTCTAAAGCGACTTCAAGGATATAGCTGGTCAGCTCTGCTTCGTCCTTAATGTATCGTTCGCTTTTACCCCGCTTCATTTTGTAGAGAGGCGGTTGCGCAATCAAGACATGACCCCGCTCAATAAGCTCTGGCATATGACGGAAGAAAAAGGTTAGGAGAAGCGTCTTAATGTGAGCACCATCTACATCGGCATCGGTCATGATAATGATGCTGTGGTAGCGGAGCTTGTCAGGATTGAACTCGTCTCGGCCGATGCCACAGCCTAGTGCTGTAATAAGGGTGCCAACTTCCTGCGAAGATATCATTTTATCAAAGCGGGCTTTTTCAACGTTTAGAATTTTGCCCTTCAGCGGTAGTATCGCCTGTACTTTACGGTCTCGTCCTTGTTTGGCTGAGCCACCAGCAGAGTCACCCTCCACCAGGTATATCTCTGATTTCGCGGGGTCTTTCTCCTGACAGTCGGCGAGTTTGCCGGGGAGGCCAGCAATATCCAGCGCGCCTTTTCGGCGAGTCATCTCTCTTGCCTTTCGGGCAGCCTCGCGTGCACGTGCGGCGTCAATCATCTTCTGCACGATTGCTTTCGCTTCGGTAGGGTTCTCTATCAGATACTCGGAAAAATGAGCGCCCATCTCCTGCTCTACGGCAGTCTTTACCTCGGATGAAACCAACTTTTCTTTGGTTTGAGACGAAAATTTAGGGTCTGGAACTTTTACCGAGATAATGGCGGTCAAGCCTTCGCGCGCGTCATCACCGGTGGTATTGACCTGGTCTTTTTTGGTCATTCCCTCGGATTCAACATAATTATTGAGGGTTCGAGTGAGGGCGGCTCTAAAGCCCTGAAGGTGCGTCCCACCGTCGCCCTGAGGAATATTGTTGGTGTAGGCAAACAATGTTTCTTGGTAACTATCATTCCATTGCAAGGCGACTTCGACGCCAATGCCATCTTCTCTTTGTATGTTGAAATGGAAGGTGTTGTTTAGGGCAGTCTTGTTTTCGTTTAAATATCCAACAAACGCTCTCAGTCCACCTTCGTAATGAAAGTTATCAGTCTTGCCAGTACGTTCATCCATAAGAGATATGCTGACGCCTGAATTCAAGAAAGACAGTTCGCGTAGCCGTTTCGCGAGTATGTCGTAATGAAATTTGATGTTACTAAAGGTCTCGGGGGAGGGCTTAAACCTCATCAACGTGCCTGTTTTTGTTGTCTCGCCAACCACGGCAAGAGGCGCATCAGGAACACCATCATGATAAATCTGTTCCCAGACCTTACCGTCACGCCAGATCGTCAACTTCAATTCTTCAGAGAGGGCATTCACGACCGAGACACCAACGCCGTGAAGACCGCCGCTGACCTTGTAGTTGCTGTCGTCAAACTTTCCGCCAGCATGCAAGACCGTCATAATGACCTCAGCTGCGGATTGACCTTCTTCGTGCATATCCGTCGGAATACCGCGGCCATCGTCAGATACGCTCACCGACTCGTCAGGATGTATGACTACCTTGACGTCACTACAGTAGCCTTCAAGCGCCTCGTCAATTGAGTTATCCACCAGTTCTTGGACCATGTGGTGTAATCCGGTGCCGTCATCGGTGTCGCCAATGTACATACCCGGTCGTTTCTTAACGGCCTCGAGGCCCTTGAGGACCTTGATGCTACTCGAATCATAGATCTTGTCGTCGCTCATTCGCTCAACTCCTGCTCTCTTATCTCACCTTGTTCCACGTGGAACAACTTTCTGGAGACCTTTCCCCACAAGCCTTTCAGGCGTTTACTGTCTGTTCCTGTCACCAACACCTGACCCCCTTGCTGAACCAATAGTTCAGCAATCGCCGCCTGGTGCCTTTCATCAAGTTCGGCTGCCAGGTCATCAACCAAAAAAATAGCGTTCGAATTCTCTTTCTGACTCAGCACGACACCTTGTGCCAGCACCATTGCCCAGGATAGAAGCTTTAGCTCTCCACGTGAACAGGTCTGTGCGACCGGGCTGCCCTCGATCGTCAGGTGGATATCCGCCCGTTGAAAACCACTTTGCGTAAATCGCCGGTGCCGGTCTGATCCAAGCTGGTCATTGAAGACATCAAGCAAGGGCGTTTCTTTTGACCAACCCCTACGGTAGCGACATTTTACGCCTTCAAGCTGCATTAGAGAACGGTAAGTGTCAGAAAATACTGGTAAAAACTTATCAAAATAATCTTGTCGAGCCTGGTGTATCTGATCACCAATCACAGCCAGCCTTGTCGTCCAAACCTCCAACTCCGCCGGAGATCCGCCCTCTCGCAAGACCGCGTTTCGTTGCTTCAGTGTTCGAGTGCCCTCGCGCCACAATTCTGAAAACTGAGGTTTCACGTGAAACACTCCCCAGTTCAGGAAGTTTCGCCTAAGTCCAGGTGAACCGGTCAGCAGCTCTACGGTGGAAGGGCCTAGCAACAGCGACGGTAAGTACCGCGCCAAATCCGATGCGTGCTGACAAGTTTCGCCATCTATTCGAATCAACCGCCTTCCTGCCTCATCCCTTTGAACACCAAGGCGGACCGATTGCTGATCCAGCGCGAGCACGGTGCCTGTCACTAAACATTGGGATTGGCCCCTCTGAATGATGGGGTCGATCTGGGTGCCGCGAAAAGAACGCCCGGTACCCAGATAGTAAACTGACTCCAATATGCTGGTTTTACCACTTCCATTGAGCCCACAGAACAGATTCAGGCCCTGATCGAGGTCCAAGGAAACGTTTGAGAGGTTGCGCAGGTTACTGGCCTGAAGCTGTATCAGCTTCATAACTTCAGGTCACCCTATAGCTTCATCGGCATAACGACATAGACAGAGTCTTCATTCTCTGGCTCTTCAATGAGCGCACTACTATTGGCGTTGTGTAATGTAATCTTGACCTTATCCGCCTCAATCACCGACAAGACGTCTTGAATGTAGCTGACGTTAAAGCCAACCTCCAGATCCTCGCCCTCATAGTCCACGGAGACCGTTTCTTCTGCTTCTTCCTGCTCCGGGTTATTGGCCGACAACTGCAGCGAACCGTTGGAGAGATTGACCCGTATCCCACGAAACTTCTCATTCGAAAGAATTGCCGTTCGGTTCAATGCCTGACGCAACTCAATCCGGTCAGCGTAGACGACCTTGTCACCGTCCTTTGGAATCACTCGATCATAATCGGGGAAGCGACCATCAACCAACTTGGTGGTCAGTGTAAACTCATCTGATTCGAGACAGAGATGGTTAGAACCAATTGCCACATTCACATCGCCATTGAGTTCATTCAATAACCGCTGCAACTCTAAGACGCCCTTTCGGGGCACAATGACCTGCTGGGTTTCTCCAGTGCTGGCGCCATCGATACTACACATAGCCAAACGATGACCGTCCGTTGCGACAGTTCTAACGCTGTCCCCGCTGATCTCAAACAACATACCGTTCAAAAAATAGCGCACGTCTTGTTGTGCCATCGCAAAGCTAGTTCTATCTATCAACCGCTTTAGGTTCTTGCCGTTAAGGGTCAAACTCATTTCCGAGGACGCCTTCTCTACCGAAGGAAAGTCACTTGCTGGCAAGGTGGAGAGTGCCGAACGAAAACGACCACAAACAATGGTAAGACGCTGGTCTTGAAGCGTAAGTTCTACATCTGCTCCATCCGGCAGCTCACGACAGATATCCATTAATTTTCGAGCCGGAACAGTTACCTCACCAGGTTCGGCATCAATGACCTGAATTCTAGCGACCAGCTCAACCTCGAGATCTGTCCCCGTGACTGAAAGTTGCTCTCCCTCTACCTGCAACAGCACATTAGACAATACTGGTAATGTTTGCCGACGCTCGACAACACCAGCAACCTGCTGCAACGGCTTGATAAGGGCATCACGGTTAATCTTAATTTTCATTGGCTTTCCAAATTAGTAGGTACTTACTTACAATAAAACGCGCTTATTCTCTAAGGCTATCTATGGGGCTAGCTATAAGACCAACTATAAGATCATCGGACTAATGACGTACTTCACACTCTCATCAGAAGGATCAAGAAATAGTGCAGCGCTGGCGGAGTCAGACAAAACTATCTGAATTTGATCGCCGTTGATCGTGTTCAATACATCAACCAAATATCCCACATTAAATCCGATCTCAAACACACTGCCTTCATAATCGACCGCCAATACTTCCTCTGCTTCTTCCTGCATCGGGTTGTTGGTACTTAATTGTAATTGCCCTGATGACAACTGTAACCTGACGTTTCGATACAACTCGTTAGAGAGTACCGAAATTCGCATCAGAGCGTTTTTTAGCATTCGACGATCTACCATCAAATGCTTATCTCCGCCAACCGGAATGGCTCGACCATAATCTGGATAAGTCGCATCAATCAGTTTTGTCGTCAGTCTAACTTGATTCCTCTCGACGCTAAGGTGCTGTCGAGTCAACTTGAGTTGCACATCACCTTCGCCCTTTATGACTCGCAGCAGTTCGGCTACGGCCTTACGAGGCACTATGGCTTGTAGTGTACCTGTTTCCTGATTGTCTGTAGCCGTTTCTGCAAGGGCTAAGCGTTGACCGTTCGTCGCTACCGCCCTGAGCTTACCTTCCATCACTTCTAACAGGAGACCATTGAAAAAGATCCGGACATCCTGCTGCGCCATTGCAAAATCGACGCGACTAATCAGCTCCCACAACTGCGCCGCGTCTACCACCATACTATGCTCAGGCTCACCGAGATCGACACGCGGAAAGTCATGAGACGGTAAACTTTTTAACTGGCAGTGAAACCGACCACTCAGAACTTGAATCGTATGGTCCAACTCCTCGACATCCAACACCGCTTGAGTGGGAAGATTCCTGCAAATATCAAACATCTTTCGTGCGGGCAACGTGACCTCACCGATCTCCAGAGACGCCGTGAGTGGCATCTGTGCGGTAATTTCAAGCTCTTGGTCCGAACCCGTCATAACCAAGTTCTGATCCTCTACTTCAAACAAGATGTGAGACAGCACAGGCACTGTGTGCCGGCGGTCGACAACGCCCATCATTAAGTGCAACGGTTCTAAAATGACGCCCCTATCAATAGAGAACTTCATGAAGGGCGCTAGGCCGTCAACAGCCGTAGGAGGTTGTTATAATCCTCTCGAATCTCGCGGTTGCTCTCTTTTAACTCTTCGATCTTACGGCAAGCATGAAGAACAGTCGTATGATCACGGCCACCAAAAGAGTCGCCAATCTCAGGCAAACTATGATTCGTAAGCTCTTTAGAAAGTGCCATAGCCAGTTGTCGTGGCCGAGCAATAGAACGACTACGCCGTTTAGCGTGCATATCTCCAATACGGATCTTGTAGTAGTCAGCCACCGTCTTCTGAATATTCTCTATACCCACCTGGCGGTCCTGAATGGCAAGCAAATCTTTCAGTGCTTCTTTAACTTGCTGAATGCTAATTTCACGACCGGTAAAGGATGCGTTGGCAATCACGCGTTTCAACGCGCCTTCAAGCTCACGAACGTTGGAACGAATTTTTTCCGCAAGAAAATATGCGACTTCGCTAGGAATCTCAATGCCTTCGCCTTCCGCCTTCTTCATCAGAATCGCCATGCGCGTCTCGAGTTCTGGGGGCTCTACCGGCGCAGTCATACCCCAAACAAACCGGCTTTTAAGTCGCTCCTCTAAACCCTCAATCTCTTTTGGGTAACGATCACAAGTGAGAACAATTTGACTACCGTTCTCTTGGAGCCGATTAAACACGTGAAAAAACTCTTCCTGGGACTTCATGCCTTTAGCGAGGAACTGAATATCGTCCATCAGCAACACATCAACCGAACGATAATATTGGGTGAATTCGCTCATTGCGCCGCGCTCAATGGCCTTGACCATATCTTCCATAAAGCGCTGCGAATACATATAGGCGACCTTCAGATCAGGATATCGCTCCAAAATTGCATTGCCGACCGCGTGCATCAGGTGTGTTTTACCGAGCCCAACGCCACCGTAAAGCAACAGGCATTTTGAAGTTTTTCCAATATTTTCAGATACTTGGACAGCTGCAGCGCGTGCAAATTCGTTAGATCTGCCTTCGACAAACGTATCGAAAGTAAAGTCTTTGTTCAGATCCAGCAGTGGGTAAAAACTTTCGCGATCTGCAAATGCATTACCGCCCTGAGACCGAGGCGAGCGTTTTGCACTAGGTGACTCGAAGTCTGACGACCCTATTTGTAGGCTAACGGAATCAGCGCCATTGTTTGCTGCCAGCCGCTTGATATGTTCAAGAAACATCGAGTTGACCTGATCTAAGATATATCGATTTGGAGCTAATAGACGAATTACACCATCTGCATCATGAGCTTGCAGAGGTCGGATGTACGTGCTGAACTCGTGATCAGGAAGATCTTGCTCCAGCCTATGCAGGCACTTTTGCCAAGTTGTAGCCCCCACAGGCCCTCCGGTCAGGTATGTTTTATTAGAAAATTTATTGTAATTTTCGGGTTTTTCATATTGCTAATTTTAGAAGATCTTGCTCGATTCGAGGCGTGCCTGACCTGAAACAGATAGTAACGCTAATAGGCCAAACAAGCCAACCGCTAAAACAAAAAAACTAACAAACAAAGCGCTTAAATATCAATAAGTTATCCTTAATACCGGTCAACAACCACTGAGTAACTTGTGTGTATATTGTGGATAACTTTTGATGATTCTCAATCTCAAAATGCCTGTGGATAACTCGGTGTTTTTTCACCAGCTTACTCACAGGTTGGAAGCATCCAATACAAGATATCCACACAGACTTTCTTCCTGCGTAAGCCTCTGATTCACAATGCTAAAACGGACATGTACACAGAAATCACGCTCTTAATAAGTAATAATAATAGTAAGTTCTATTTATAAGATAAGTAATTAATACATAGAGCCGTAAATAAAGGATTGATCAGACAGGATGTATTAAAATTGACTCAACACCACATCTTCATTAGAATCGCGCCTCTTTTTTGCTCTACCCTCGGACGGTTATAAAATGAAACGAACATTTCAACCCAGTGTAATCAAGCGCAAACGAACGCACGGGTTTCGATCCAGAATGGCCACAAAAAACGGTCGTTTGGTTCTGAAGCGACGTAGAGCCAAAGGCCGCAAAGTACTCACCGCCTAGTACTAAAGATGTGATTCGCGACGGTGAGCAACTCTCGCTACCGCTTGCGAAACTCCGGTGAATTCGATTCGGTTTTCAAAGGCAATCGTTACCGAGTTTCCTCCCCGGCGTTCCTTTTCTTAGCAATTGAAAATAATCTAGATTGCAGTCGTCTTGGTATGGTTATCGGCAAGAAGAACGTTAAACTAGCCACCCGTAGAAGTCGTGTTAAACGGGCGCTTAGAGAATCTTTTCGCCAGAACTTTAAGGTGTCCGCCTTAGCCATCGATCTTGTCGTTGTGGCGAGAGGGGGCATCCAAATACACGATAAAATCCAAATGAACGAACAGATAGCGTTTCTGATGCTAAAGCTTCAGAAGAAACTTGATGATGCCCCTCATGTTTAAACAAATGTTTAGCCGAGCATTGATTATTATCGTCCGCCTATACCAGCTCACCTTAAGTGCTGTACTAGGTAACCGTTGTCGCTTTTATCCCAGCTGCTCGCAATACACAGTTGAAGCGATTCAAAGGTTTGGTCCCGTAAAAGGTGTTGGTTTGGGTTCACGTCGGATCCTTCGCTGCCAGCCATTCTGTGAAGGCGGGTTTGATCCCGTTCCCGATACTTCTTTATCCGATCACAAGGCTTGATCCATGGATTATCAACGAATATTTATCATTCTTGGGTTGGCAGTAACGGCGTACCTGCTGATTCTTGCCTGGAACGACGACTATGGGCAAAAATCCGTAGCAGCAGAGGCAATTGATAATGTTGCGCCGAGCTTATCGAACACTAATGACTTGCCGACAGCGACCTCATCAAACGCGACGAGTGGAGCAGACATACTTCCAACGGTAGGGGATGCTGTTGTCGTACCGAATCAAGCTGATGCTTCTTCACGGCGATTGATTCATGTAAGAACAGACGTTCTGGATCTACAAATTGATCTAGAGGGTGGTGATGTTGTTCGCGGGGCATTACCCGCCTTTCCCGCGCTCATAGAACAACCTGATGTGCCATTTTTGCTCCTGGATCCACATAACAGCTATAGCGCCCAAAGCGGTTTGATCGGGCGTAATGGCACAGATACCGCTGCTGGTAGGCCAATATTTGAAGTGTCATCTGACAGCTTTGATATTGGCAACAAAGATACGCTAGTCGTTGATCTGTTTTTGCCTGAAACGGCAGGTATCAGCATCACTAAACGATTCACATTTAATCGAAGCGACTATCTCATCCAGGTCGACTATTTGGTGAATAATCAATCAAGCGAACCCTGGCAAGCTGCCATGTTTGCTCAGTTGAAGCGAGACGGAGATGATCCTTTTGCGTCTGAAACCCAAGGCATGGGGATGCAGCCCTATGTTGGTGGAGCGACCTTTAGCGAAGAAGGTCCTTATACAAAGTTAGAGTTTGATGACATTGCCGAAGACGGCTACAAGGCACAAATTGAAGGTGGCTATATTTCTGTAGTTCAGCACTATTTCATTAGTGCCTGGGTGCCGAATGCAGAAGGCACTTATGCTTATCAGGCGCGTAAGTTAAAAGATCGCAATATCTATCTGTTTGGTTTTACGAGCCCTGTTCGACAAATTGAACCAGGATCTACTGGCCAATTGAGTGCTCAGTTGTATATTGGACCAAAGGATCAATATCGCTTAGAAGAAATCAGCGAGGGACTTAACCTCACAGTCGATTACGGATTCTTATGGTGGTTAGCGCAACCGCTTTTTCATCTACTGACTTTCATACACGGTATTGTTGGAAACTGGGGATTGTCGATTATCGTCCTCACTATCATCGTTAAGTCTTGCCTTTATCCTTTGTCCGCAGCCAGCTTTCGATCGATGGCCAAAATGCGAAAACTCCAGCCAGAGATGGCTCGATTGAAAGATCGCTATGGCGATGACAAGCAACAGTTTTCTCAAGCGATGATGGAATTATATAAAAAGGAAGGCGCTAACCCGCTAGGCGGTTGCTTGCCCATTCTGCTCCAGATGCCAGTTTTTCTAGCACTTTATTGGACGCTTATGGAAAGTGTTGAGCTGCGTCACGCTCCATTTATTCTTTGGATTGATGATTTGTCAGCGATGGATCCTTATTTCGTGCTGCCCATTTTAATGGGGATATCAATGTTTGTGACCCAGATGCTACAGCCGGAGCCACCCGATCCTATCCAGGCAAAAGTATTCAAGTTTATGCCAATCATGTTTACGTTTTTCTTTTTGTGGTTTCCGTCAGGCCTAGTGCTGTATTGGTTTATCAACAACCTGCTCTCGATTATGCAGCAGTATTACGTGACTCGGCAGCTTGATAAGGCTAGCAAATAACGACAATGAATCATCAAGACACCATCGCGGCAGTTGCCACCCCGGCAGGTCGAGGTGGTGTTGGTATTGTGCGGGTTTCTGGTCCTGCCGTTAGCAAAATTTCTCATGCCATGACAGATCGAGCACTTGTGCCAAGGCAGGCGACCTTTACAGACTTTTTGGATGCGTCTGGCGAAGCTATTGATCAAGGGCTCGCGTTATATTTTAAATCACCAGCCTCGTTCACTGGTGAGGATGTATTAGAACTACAAGGCCACGGTGGGCCCATCGTGATGTCTTTGCTGCTATCGAGAGTGATGAGTTTGGGTGCTCGGATGGCTAGGCCCGGAGAATTTTCTGAGCGAGCATTTCTCAATGACAAACTTGATTTATCTCAGGCCGAAGCGGTAGCTGATCTAATTGATAGCACGACAGAAGCGGCTGCACGAGGCGCGGTTAGATCACTCAAAGGTGTATTTTCTGACCGCGTGCGGGCCCTCGACCTCGACATAGTGAAGCTCCGAATGTTTGTCGAAGCGGCAATCGATTTTCCAGAAGAGGAAATTGATTTTCTTTCGGACGATCGTCTTGTCGATAATCTTGAGTCTGCGCTAGCGCAAATGCGCATATTAACCCAACAAACTAACCAGGGCGCGATACTGAGAGAGGGCATCACGCTCGTATTGGTTGGTAAACCGAATGCGGGTAAATCAAGTTTAATGAATCAATTTGCCGGCGAGGATATTTCAATCGTTACGGAAATGCCTGGCACCACTCGCGACGTCATTCGCGAGTACATCTCGCTGGGCGGTGTACCACTTAAGCTGGTCGATACAGCAGGACTTCGCGAGGCTGAAAATGAAATCGAAGCCGAAGGAGTCAGGCGCGCCCGAGCAGAAATGTTAGCTGCTGACGGTGTTCTTGTCGTGATCGATGCGGCGAAGGACTCTGATTGGGTGAGCCAAACAACAGAATTACTGGCCGGATTAGAGTCTAAGCCCGCAGTGTTCGTTGCGCTCAATAAGATTGATATTGCGACCGAAGTACCTAAAGAGCCGGTACCGAGTCCCTATCATGCAACCAGGGTTTCAGCGATGACGGGTGCCGGGATTAGTGAGCTTAAGGCTGCGCTGATTAACCAGTTTGCACCCAATGTGACAACGGAAAGTAATTTCATTGCCCGATCAAGACATGTTGATGCACTGACACGTGCCGAACAACATTTGATGACCGGTAGGCAGGTTTTGCTTGAGCAGTCGGCAGGCGAATTGTTTGCCGAAGAGTTGCGTTACTGCCATGAAGCCCTGACTGAAATCACTGGCGAATTTACCAGTGACGATTTGCTGGGTGAGATTTTTTCGACCTTCTGTATCGGCAAGTAACTGATTCAAATGGACAATAGATGCTTGTTGAGTATACTTGCGAGCCCTTTATACCCTCCCATGCGGAAGAATGAGTCACAATGGATTTCCCTACGACTTACGACGTGATTGTTGTTGGCGGCGGACATGCAGGCACCGAAGCAGCACTGGCAGCGGCGCGGTCTGGCGCACTAACGCTTTTGGTCACACAGAATATCGATACGCTTGGACAGATGTCGTGTAATCCTGCGATTGGTGGTATTGGTAAAAGTCACCTAGTGAAGGAAATTGATGCACTTGGTGGCGTCATGGCCAGTGCTGCTGATGCGGCTGGTATTCATTTCAGAACATTGAACAGCCGTAAGGGTCCAGCGGTTAGGGCGACAAGAGCCCAGGCGGATCGTCAGCTATATAAAGCAGCCGTTCGTCAAACCCTTGAAAATCAAAAGAATTTGCATATTTTCCAACAGTCCGTGGATGATTTAATCGTTGCCGGAGACGTCGTGCAGGGTGTTGTCACGAGCGGTAACATCCGTTTTTCTGCAGGACAAGTTGTCCTAACCGTCGGCACATTTCTGGGCGGCATTATTCATGTTGGCATGGAGAAGAAAGCCGGTGGCCGGGCGGGAGACGCCGCTTCTAATAAATTGGCAGATAGATTACGAGAATTACCTTTCCGCGTGGGTCGGTTGAAGACTGGTACACCGCCTAGAATTGATGGCAAAAGCGTTAATTTTGAGGGTTTGGAAGCGCAGCCTGGTGAAAACCCTAGACCCGTGATGTCTTTCCTGGGTCATGTGGATCAGCACCCGGCTCAAGTAGACTGCCATATCACTTACACGACAGCGGAAACCCACGACATTATTCGCGCGGGGCTAGATCGATCACCTCTCTTTACCGGTGAAATCGATGGTGTCGGCCCGAGATATTGCCCTTCGATTGAGGACAAGGTTGTTCGATTTGCGGATAGAGATAGTCACCAGATATTCATTGAACCGGAGGGCTTAAATACACACGAGCTCTACCCGAACGGTATTTCGACCAGTTTGCCATTTGATGTTCAGCTGGCTTTGGTTCGCAGTATCGGTGGATTTGAAAATGCGGTAATTACGCGTCCAGGTTATGCAATTGAGTATGATTATTTCGAACCGCGGGATCTTAAGTCGTCACTTGAAACCAAGCATATGAAAGGTTTGTATTTTGCTGGCCAAATCAATGGTACGACCGGCTATGAAGAAGCCGCCGCACAAGGGCTGGTAGCAGGTATTAATGCTGCCCGTGCCGCACGAGGTCTTGAATCCTGGTGCCCTGCTAGAAATGAAGCGTATATCGGTGTCCTGATTGACGACCTCATCACGATGGGAACGAAAGAACCCTATCGAATGTTCACCAGCCGGGCTGAATATCGGCTCGTGTTGCGTCAGGACAACGCCGACCGCCGTCTCACTGAGGTGGGTCGTAAAATGGGTCTGGTCGGTGACGCGCGATGGTCACGTTATAATGAGAAACTCGAGCGCATTGAAGCTCGCAAAGCGATTCTGACCCATCACTTGTGTCGGCCTAATGATCCCGTCGAGGTGTATCTGGGGCAAAAACTCAGCCGTGAATATAATCTCTCTGATTTGCTACGCCGGCCGAAGGTGAGTATTTCTCCTTTGCTGAATGCCGTCGGTTTGGATTGGGATGACGATGAAGTGAATGAGCAGATCGAAATCGATTTTAAGTACGAAGGCTATATCGTTCGGCAACAGGAAGAAATCGATCGAATGCTGACTCAGCATGAAGTGCCGATTCCGATTGATCTAGATTACAGTCTCATTCAAGGGATTTCTAACGAGGTTCGTCAAAAATTGTCGGATGTACGCCCAGAAAGTATTGGTCAGGCCGGTAGAATCTCCGGCGTTACGCCAGCGGCGGTTTCCCTGCTGCTTATCTACTTGAAGAAAATCCGACAGCTAGATGATCGCCGTCGGGCATGATCGCTTATGATTTGTTGCTAAAGGGCCTCGGCCAGCTTGACCTTGACTCTGTACCTGACTTGGAGGCGCGGCTCGGCGCGTTTGTCGCGGACCTGGTGAAATGGAATAAGGTCTATAATCTGACAGCGATTAGAGAGATTGAACAGATTATCCCTCAGCATATTTTTGATTCTCTTAGCGTTCACCCTTACATTAACGGCCAGACCATTGTCGACGTCGGTACGGGCGGCGGTTTTCCCGGCATTCCACTCGCTATGATAATGCCAGACAAACAATTCACGCTGCTGGACAGTAACGGAAAGAAGACCCGATTCTTACAGCAAATGATAATCAATCATCGCCTGACTAATTGTGTCGTGGTCCAGTCACGTGCAGAATCCTACGCCGCGCAGTTTGATGTTGTGATTTGTAGAGCTTTTGCGGCATTGGATGAAATCGTCGTTCAGGCAGGACATCTGGTTGCGGAAGGCGGTCAGCTATTGGCAATGAAGGGCCAATCACCGGATGGTTTTGCTTCACTGCCGGGTACATTTACCGTTAGCGAGGTACATAAGCTCGTCGTACCGGCGCTTAACGCGGACAGGCATCTGATCGCGCTGCAGCGAACAGGACCCAGCGAACCAACATAAGAGGCTGTTTTGGCAATCGTATTAGCAATTACAAACCAAAAGGGTGGTGTGGGGAAAACCACGACCAGCGTCAATCTGGCCGCCTCTCTCGCGGCGACTCACCGAAAAGTATTGCTGATTGATATGGACCCTCAAGGTAATGCCACGATGGGTAGCGGCGTCGATAAGTCAGAGCTAGCGTTGTCGATTTATGACGTGTTGGTTGAAGGTGCGTCGATAGCAGATGCCAAGGTTTATGCCGATAATAGTAAATATGATCTGGTGGGTTCGAACGTCGATCTCACCGCGGCCGAGATGGATCTCATGGATCTAGAGCGGCGTGAATTTAGACTGAAGGAAGCCTTAAGCCTATGTCAGGCTGATTACGATTTTGTTATTTTGGATTGTCCGCCCTCTCTCAGCTTGCTCACGATTAATGGTCTTGTTGCCAGCAATGCGGTCATCATCCCAATGCAGTGTGAATACTATGCGCTTGAAGGCTTATCGGCGCTCATCACAACCATTCGCAGGATTACAGAAAACCTCAACCCCGGGCTTGAGATTGAAGGCATCGTTCGCACTATGTATGACCCGCGCAACAGTTTGACCCGAGACGTATCTCTGCAGCTCTTGGAGCACTTTGGCGACAAGGTCTACCGAACCGTGGTGCCGAGAAATGTTCGCCTTGCGGAGGCGCCGAGTCATGGCTTGCCGGTGCTGTATTATGATCGTTTGTCACGTGGTGCGAAGGCTTACCTGGCGCTCGCTGGCGAAATTAATCGACGCTACGAGACAGCAGGCGTCTTGCAAGGAGCAGGTCAATAATGGTGGCTAAGAAGCGTGGTTTGGGTCGTGGGCTTGATGCTTTGTTGGGCGCGGAGAAGCGCTCTGTGCATCAAGATGCCGGCCATCCGCCAAAAAGCATTCTCGAAGAAGTACCGATAGAGTGGATTCGACCGGGCAAGTATCAGCCACGTAAGACAATGGACGATGAATCGCTCCAGGAACTTGCGGCCTCTATCCGGGCGCAGGGCGTTATGCAGCCGATTGTCTTGAGATCTGTCGGCGAAAATCGATATGAGATTATTGCTGGTGAGCGCCGCTGGCGAGCAACGCAGTTAGCCGGTCTGGACAAAATTCCGGCCGTCATCAAAGAGGTTAACGACGAGGCGGCGGTGGCCATGTCGCTTATCGAGAATATTCAACGAGAAGATCTGAACCCCATGGAAGAGGCGCTGGCATTGCAGCGGCTCATCGAGGAGTTTGATCTGACGCATCAGCAGGTTGCTGACGCCGTGGGGAAAAGCCGTACCGCTGTGACTAACTTCCTCCGACTGATCAATTTGAGTCCTGAAGTCTCGCAAATGCTGGCTCATGGCGATATTGAAATGGGTCACGCCAGGGCGCTACTGAGTCTGTCATTTGAGCAGCAAGGCTTTGTGGCTAGAGAGATTGCCGCCCAACACCTCAATGTTCGGCAGGCAGAAGCGCTGGTCAGGAAGATGCTAAGCGGTAAACCGCCCAAGCCCGACGTTAAAGTGGACGCAGATACTCGGTCGCTAGAAAACAAGCTCGGAGAGAGACTGGGGCAAAAAGTCAATCTTCAACATACGGCCAAAGGGAAAGGAAAGCTCGTTATTTCCTATAACAGTCTTGATGAGCTGGACGGTATTCTTCATCATTTCGGCGATTTGAACTAGAAAACAAAAAAGCCGGACACTAAGCTCGAGAAAACCTTGGTAGTTAGCGGTAATCTAAGTTGAACCTGAATACTGAAATCACTATAATGCGGCCCGGTTTCAGGGTGATTTTCACTTAAAGTTTCCCCGCTTTATGTGCCCTCACAGTTTGTGGTGATCTTTGAAAGCGCGGGTCGAAAGATGGGTCGAAAAATTTTGCAAGGGCTTTTGTCGTATGTCTTAGCAGCTTCAGTGATTGCTTCGATATTTAGCTGGTCAGCCGGTTACTCAGCCTTTTTAGGTGGCGGCATCGCGGCATTGGCCACAAGTGCGTCGGTTTGGGTGGGTTTTAGATTTACAGCGAACCCGGGCATTGCGGCATTGAATGTCATTAGGTCGGAGTTTGCTAAATATTCGCTAGCAGCGGTATCAATGGCGCTAGTATTTAAATTTGTTGCATCGATAGAAGAAATTATATTTTTTTCAGTCATGTTTGTTGGGTTTCTGGTCGCGCCATGTGTGGTTTACTACCATGAAGTGATTAGTAGACAAAGAAAGATGCTTGAGTAGGGTTTTTGTAAAATGGCAGAAAATTCGAGCGAGTACATTCAGCACCACATTACGAATCTGACCTATGGTCAGTTTCCGGATGGTTCCTGGGGTATCGCACAAAATGCGGAACAAGTCTCTGCGATGGGCTTTTATGCCGTGCACGTCGACACACTTGGCTGGTCTGTGACGCTGGGGTTCGTGTTCCTTGCTATCTTTATGTTTGGTGCCAAAAAAGCCACCAGCGGTGTGCCCGGTGGCTTGCAAAATTTTTGTGAATTTGTGGTGGAGTTTGTCGAGAACAATATCCAGCAAATTTTTGGTACAAGGCCAAATGCCGTCATTGGTCCACTATCGTTGACGATTTTGGTTTGGGTATTCTTGATGAATATGATGGACCTGATACCAATCGACTTGATTCCATCGATCGCCGCGGCCTTTGGCGCCCCCTATTTTAAGATCGTGCCGACCACAGACCCGAATGTGACACTTGGCATGTCAGTGGGCGTGTTCTTTTTGGTGATTTTCTACAGCATAAAGATCAAGGGCCCAGTCAAATTTACCGCAGGCCTGTTTCAACATCCGATTAATCACCCGCTCGCATACCCATTTAACTTCGTTCTCGAGACGGTCGACATGATAGGTAAGCCTCTATCTCACGGCTTGCGTCTGTTCGGCAACATGTATGCCGGCGAGATGATTTTTATCCTGATTGCTTTGTTACCCTTTTACGCGCAGTGGGCGCTTTCACTGCCATGGGCAATTTTTCATATTTTGATTATTAGTTTGCAGGCTTTTGTGTTTATGGTCTTGACCATCGTATTTCTCACACAAGCTTGCGCCGTTGATGAACACTAACCTTTAAGAACTTTCCTAGGAGGAAAAAATGGATCCAATGATTTTGTTGGCTGGTGCACTGCTAATGGGCTTGGGCGCTATTGGTAGTAGTATTGGCATTGGTATTTTGAGCAGTAAATATATCGAAGGTGTTGCTCGTCAACCTGAACTGCAGCCTATGTTAATGACACAGCTGTTTATCTCTCTAGCTCTGGTAGACGCGGTACCGATTATCGCAGTGGGTATTTCCCTCTACATGATCTTCGCTCTATAAGCAGTTACTCCAAAGAGAGAGAGGTGAATCGTGACAATTAACCTAACTATGATCGGGCAGATGATCGCTTTTGTGATGTTTGTCTTATTCTGTATGCGGTACGTCTGGCCACCATTAATTACTGTTTTGCGAGAGAGACAAGCCGCTTTAGCAGAAGGCTTGCAGAAAGCAGCCGCGGCAGAAGAGAAGCTTGAAGAAGCTAATAACGCTGTCGAACTAGAACTCGCCGCAGCGAAAAAAGAAGCAGGCGAACTTCTGACTCAAGCCAGGAGCCGGGCTTCGCAAATCGTTGAAGACGCCAAGGTTCAGGCCACAGAAGAAGCTGACCGCGTAAAGATTGGCGCTCAAGCTGAAATTGATCAGGAAATCACGAGAGCGCGCGAAGAGTTGCGAGGCCGTGTTGGTGAACTTGCTGTTGAAGGCGCTGAAAAGATACTTGAAGCGACTATTGACCGAAGTGCACATCAAACGATGTTGAACAAGCTCTCAGAGCAACTATAGGTGCAGCATGGCTGAAGTAGAAAACTCAACTGCCGCTCGTCCTTATGCTCGCGCGGCTTTTTCAAGTGCGCTGGATGAGGCGTCCGGGCTAATGACCTGGTCAAGAATGCTGAATCAACTGGCGGCGACCGTGGTGGATGACGTTGTAAGTATGGCGCTCGAAGATCCCCGGCTTTCTGCTGAGGATGAAGCAGCACTACTGATCGGCATTATGGGTGAAGAGCTCAACGTCCACGGCCAAAACTTTGTCCATATATTGGCGGACTACGGCCGTATCGCACTGCTGCCAGATATATGCAGGATGTTCGAGATGTTTAGAGCGAACCATGAAAAGACCATGGAAGTTCAGATCACGAGTGCGTTCGAGGTTGAAGAAGCCGACAAGGAAATTTTGATAGCAGCGCTGAAGAAAAACCTTCAGCGCGACATCAGCATTACGACCACAGTCGATCGGACTTTATTGGGTGGCGTCGTCATCCGAGCAGAAGATACGGTCACTGATAATTCCGTACGCGGAAAACTGAATAAGCTGTCTTTAGCACTTAACTAATTTAATTAACCATTCCTCGAGGAACGGAACATGCAACAACTGAATCCTTCCGAAATCAGTGAGATCATCAAGCAGCGAATTGAAAAGCTTGATGTGTCATCAGAAGCTCGAAACGAAGGTACGATCGTCAGTGTATCTGACGGTATTGTCCGAATTCATGGTCTTGCCGATGTGCAGAATGGTGAAATGATTGAATTTGAAGGAAACCTGTTTGGTTTTGCTTTGAACTTAGAGCGCGACTCTGTCGGTGCTGTTGTATTGGGTGACTATAAAGGTTTGCGCGAAGGCCAGACCGCCAAGTGCACCGGTCGAATCCTAGAGGTACCGACTGGTCCTGAGCTGCTGGGTCGTGTCGTAGATTCACTGGGCAACCCGATAGATGGCAAAGGGGCTTTGAATTCCAAGACCACTTCTCCCGTAGAGAAGGTAGCACCTGGTGTTATTGCTAGAAAGCACGTTGACCAGCCCGTTCAAACTGGACTGAAATGTATCGATTCGATGATTCCAGTCGGTCGAGGTCAGCGAGAGCTGATTATCGGTGACCGACAGACGGGTAAAACCGCCATTGCTATCGACACCATCATCAACCAGCAAAAATCTGGCATTAAGTGTGTTTATGTCGCGATTGGTCAGAAATTTTCCTCCGTGGCGAACGTGGTTCGTACGCTGGAAGAGCACGGCGCAATGGAAAACACCATTATCGTTGTGGCCGGCGCGGCAGACCCTGCGCCAATGCAGTACATCGCCCCTTATGCCGGTTGTGCAATGGGTGAGTACTTCCGTGATCGCGGTGAAGACGCGCTGATTATTTATGATGATCTAACTAAACAAGCCTGGGCCTATCGACAGATTTCTTTGTTGCTTCGTCGACCACCAGGACGAGAAGCGTATCCTGGTGATGTATTCTATCTGCACTCTCGTTTGTTGGAGCGCGCCGCTCGAGTCAATGCCGATTATGTTGAAAACTTTACCAATGGCGAAGTGAAAGGCAAGACTGGCTCTTTGACGGCGTTGCCCATTATTGAAACCCAGGCCGGTGACGTTTCGGCCTTTGTTCCGACCAACGTAATTTCGATTACCGATGGCCAGATTTTCCTTGAAACCGACAAGTTCAACGCAGGTGAACGCCCAGCGATGAACCCAGGTATTTCTGTCTCTCGTGTTGGTGGTGATGCCCAGGTCAAATTCATGTCGAAAATTTCCGGCGGCATTAAATTAGCGTTAGCGCAGTATCGAGAACTGGCTGCATTCTCTCAGTTCGCGTCTGACCTTGACGACGCGACTCGCCGACAGCTTGAGCATGGCGAGCGCATTAACGAGTTGATGAAGCAAAAGCAGTACTCACCAATGTCAGTAGCTGAGATGGGTATTGTTCTGTTCGCCGCTAACGAAGGGTATTTGGTTGACGTTGCCGTCGCCAAGGTGCTCGATTTCGAGGCAGCGTTGATCTCTTACATGAACTCTGAGCATGCCGCTTTTATGGAAGACGTCAACACCAACGGCGCCTACAGCCCAGAAGTGATCAGCGCAATGAAAGAAGCTCTGGACAAGTTCAAGTCCACTCAGACCTGGTAGGTTAAGCAATATGGCAAATGCCAAAGAACTGCGAAAACAGATTGGTAGTATCAAGAACACCGCTAAGATTACCAAAGCGATGGAAATGGTTGCTGCTAGTAAGATGCGCAAGGCGCAGGAACGTATGGCACGTGGCCGCCCCTATGCAGACCGCATCCGATCGGTGATTGGTCATGTAGCTAATGCCTCTCCTGAGTATCGCCATATGTTTATGGTTGAGCGCGAAGTGAAGCGTGTTGGCTACATTATTGTGACGACAGACAAAGGTTTGTGTGGCGGTCTCAATATCAATCTGCTGAAAGCAACGGTAAAAAATATCAAGACCTGGGTTGAGGTCGGTGCTGAAGTTGATCTATGCCTGATCGGCAACAAGGGTGCTCAGTTTTTCAAAAGCTATGGTGGTAATGTGGTTGCAGCCACCAATCACACTAGTGATAACCCGGCGATGGGTGATTTGATCGGCAGTATTAAGGTCATGTTAGATGCTTTTGAAGCTGGCAAGGTCGACAAGATTTTCTTGGCGAACAATGTGTTTGTTAACACCATGACCCAATCACCGAGAGTTCATCAGCTGGTCCCGCTCGATCCGGAATCGGATGATGAGATGCAGCACCGTTGGGATTACATTTATGAGCCCGATGCTCGTGAACTACTAGACGGGTTACTGACGCGGTTTCTTGAAAGCCAAATCTATCAAGCCGTTGTTGAGAATGTCGCCTGTGAACAGGCCGCAAAGATGATCGCGATGAAGAGTGCGACCGATAATGCTGGTGATCTAATAGATGAACTTGAACTCGTGATGAACAACGCAAGACAAGCGGCTATCACGCAAGAATTGTCAGAAATTGTGAGTGGTGCTGCGGCGGTCTAACCAATGCGGGCACTTACGTAACAGAATTTAATGATCTAGGTCTGAGTTTTACTCTGGCCCTAAATTTTAAGAGGAATTGAGAATGGGTAGCGGACGTATCGTACAGGTAATTGGTGCGGTTATTGATGTTGAGTTTCCCCGGGACGAAGTACCGGGTATCTACGACGCGCTGACTGTTGATAGCAACGAACTAACACTAGAAGTCCAACAGCAGCTTGGTGATGGTGTTGTTCGTACCATTGCGATGGGTGGCTCTGATGGTATTGCCCGTGGCTTAGAGGTGAGTAACACCAATGCGCCTATTTCGGTTCCTGTGGGCGACGCGACCCTAGGCCGAATGATGGATGTGCTTGGTAAGCCAATTGATGAAAAAGGGCCGATCGGTGAGACCGTCCGCATGCCGATTCACCGCGATCCCCCCACTTATGACGAGCAAGCTGGCGGCCGTGATCTTCTTGAGACCGGCGTCAAAGTGATTGATCTGATTTGTCCTTTCGCGAAAGGCGGTAAGGTCGGTCTGTTTGGTGGTGCTGGTGTTGGTAAGACAGTGACCATGCTCGAGCTGATTAACAATATTGCAACAGAACATAGTGGCCTGTCGGTGTTCGCCGGTGTCGGTGAACGAACTCGAGAAGGTAACGATTTCTATCATGAAATGCAGGATGCTGGAATTCTTGACAAGATTGCGATGGTCTTTGGTCAGATGAACGAGCCTCCCGGTAACCGTTTAAGAGTTGCACTTTCGGGTTTGACGATGGCCGAGAAGTTCCGAGACGACGGCAAGGATGTTTTGTTGTTTATCGACAATATCTATCGATACACGCTTGCGGGTACTGAGGTATCAGCGCTGCTAGGTCGTATGCCTTCTGCTGTTGGCTACCAGCCAACACTGGCTGAAGAAATGGGCATGCTTCAAGAACGAATCACGACAACAAAAACCGGCTCGATCACTTCGATTCAGGCAGTTTATGTGCCAGCAGACGATTTGACCGACCCTTCACCAGCGACAACCTTTGCGCACTTGGACTCAACCGTCACCCTGTCTCGTGATATTGCGTCTTTGGGTATTTATCCAGCGGTTGATCCGCTTGATTCTACATCTCGCCAGTTAGACCCATTGGTCGTTGGTGAGGAGCACTACAATGTTGCTCAGGGTGTTAAAGGGGTTTTGCAGAAGTACAAAGAACTCAAAGACATCATCGCAATTTTGGGTATGGACGAGCTGCCTGAAGAAGATAAGCTCACGGTATATCGAGCTCGTAAAGTGTCGCAGTTCTTCTCTCAGCCCATGCACGTGGCGGAAGTATTTACAGGCACACCTGGTGTTTACGTCTCTCTTGCTGACACGATCCGTAGTTTCAAAGGTATCCTTGACGGCGAGTATGATGATTTGCCCGAAGCAGCCTTCAGCATGGTCGGTAATATTGAGCAGGCCATCGAGAAAGCTAAAAACCTGTAGTCATAGAAGGGTATCGAAAGATAGGTAGGCAAAGATTATGGCTTCAACAGTACTATGCAGCATAGTGAGCGCCGAACTGGAGATTTTCTCTGGCCAGGTACAAATGGTTGTCGCAACGGGAACGATGGGTGAGCTGGGTATTTTTCCCGGGCACACGCCTCTCTTGACCGGCGTAATGCCTGGCCCGATTCGACTCAAACTCGAAAATGGCGAAGAAGAGACCTTCTTTGCTTCTGGCGGCTATCTTGAAGTGCAACCGACGTCCATCACGGTTCTAGCGGATACAGCGCTTCGTGCTGATGATTTGGATGAGGCGGCTGCGCTTGCGGCTCAGCAAAAAGCTGAAAGAGAATTGTCTGATAACAAGTCCTCCATTGATTTTGGCCGCGTTCAAGCGGATATTCGCGAGACGGCTGCCATGCTTCGGACGATTCGCAGGTATCGAAAGTAGCAACTTCTGACGTAAGTAAAGAAAGGCGGCATTGACCGTCTTTTTTTATGCCGAATGTTTATGCCGAATGTTTATGTCGGATTGCCCGCAACGAGTCGTGACAAGGTAAACTTAGCCCATGTCTGAATCTATTGAAATCTGTATCTTGGCCGCCGGTAAAGGCTCGCGAATGAACTCATCTCGGCCAAAAACGCTGCAGTCTTTGGCCGGGCGGCCTCTTCTTGAGCACCTACTAGGCACGACTCACTCTATGTCTGCGATTCAAACTCATGTCGTGGTTGGCTCCGGGTCAGACCAGGTTCGTGATGCTTTTGCGACATCAGATTTGAACTTCGTTGATCAGACCGAACAATTGGGTACTGGCCATGCAGTCCAGCAAGTCCTCCCTCACCTTACGGCTAATCGTGTCCTGATCTTGTTAGGTGATGCCCCGCTTGTAAGCGCGGCAAGCCTCTCACGTTTACTTGCCGCCGAATGCGATCTTGGCGTACTGACGGTCGACCATCCGAGCCCTTTCAGCTACGGGCGCATAATTCACGACGGTGATCAAATCAAAGAGATTGTCGAAGAGCGAGATGCAAGTCATGACGAACAAGCCATTTCCGAAATCAACACAGGAGTAATGATTGCCGACGTTGCTTTGCTCACACGTTGGCTAGGGAAACTCCGCTCGGACAATGATCAAGAAGAATATCTGCTGACCGATATTGTCTCGATTGCACGGCAGCAAGGTCATCGTGTTGTCGCCGTAAAAGCCAGTAACCATCAGGAAGTGCAGGGTGTAAATGATTACAGTCAGCTAGCCGAGCTTGAACAGTATTACCAAAAGCTAGCAGTTGCTCGCCTGCAAGCCGAAGGTGTGCAGATTGTTGATCCACAGCGATTCACTTTGAGGGGCGAACTTACCGCGGGGCAAGATGTACTCATCGATGTCAATTGCATTTTTGAAGGGCAGGTTAAGCTGGGTAACAACGTCAAAATTGGCGCGAACGTGATCATCTGTAATGCTGAGATTGGCGATGACACGGTCATCAAACCTTTTTCTCACATTGACGGTGCCGTGATTGAAGACGGGTGTAGCATTGGTCCCTTTACACGTCTTCGTCCAGGAACCTATTTCGAATCTGCAGTGGCGGTCGGCAATTTTGTTGAGATTAAAAAATCCCGCCTTGGCGTTGGAGCGAAGGCCTCTCATCTGAGCTACTTGGGTGATGCGATAATCGGCACAGGAGTCAATGTAGGTGCCGGTGTTATTACCTGTAATTACGACGGCGTGAACAAATTTGAGACGCATATAGAAGATGGTGTGTTTGTCGGCAGCAACACATCATTGGTTGCGCCGGTAACGTTAGGTGAAGCGTCGACCATTGCCGCAGGTTCTGTCATTACATCAAATGTGCCAAGCCGGGCGCTGGGCGTGGGTCGAGGCAAGCAACGAAACATAGAGGGCTGGAAAGGCCCGAGAGATAAATAATGTGCGGCATTGTTGGTACGGCAACTCGGCGTAAATCCGCCGGCATCCTGATCGAAGGACTGCAGCGTTTAGAATACCGCGGCTATGATTCTGCTGGTTTTGCAATTCTCGATCACAAGGGAAACCTAAAGCGCGAACGTCGAGTAGGTAAGGTTAAAGCATTACGTGATGCCCAAGCAGAATCTGGGCTTGACGGTCAGCTCGGAATTGCACACACGCGCTGGGCAACCCATGGTAAACCGATCGAAAGAAATGCCCACCCCCACACGTCCATGGACACTATCGCCGTCGTGCACAACGGCATCATCGAGAACCATGAAGGCTTACGAGTCGCGCTTGAGAAGTCAGGTTATGTTTTTGAATCTGAAACCGATACGGAAGTCATAGCCCATCTGGTCCATCTTGAAGTCAAAAAGGCGGGTGGTTTTCGTGCCGGTGTTCAGGCTGCCCTAAGCCAACTCGAAGGGGCATACGCGGTTGCAGTAATTCACGCCGATTACCCCGATCAAATTATCGCTGCGCGACTAGGAAGCCCCCTTGTTGTTGGGCTTGGCATTGGCGAAAACTTTGTGGCATCAGACCCTCAGGCGCTTAGGCCAGTGACGGATCGTTTTATCTTTCTTGATGAGGGTGAGCTTGTCGATGTGACCGCGGACGCAATCGCGATCTTGGGCGTGACGCAGGCAGAGATTTCCAAGCGTGTCGTTACTTTGAGTGATCTAGAGGACGGCGCCGACAAGGGTAACTATCGCCACTACATGATGAAAGAAATCCACGAACAGCCAAGCACGGTTCGCGCAACGCTCGAAGGACGAATTACCGATAAGCATATATTGGTCGATGCGTTCGGTGTTGGCGCCGGAGAGGTTTTTGCGCGTGTTGAGGCGATTCAAATAGTGGCCTGCGGCAGCAGCTATTACACCGGCATGGTAGCTAAGTATTGGATTGAGCAAATATTGGACCTACCCTGTAGCGTCGAAATCGCTAGTGAGTTTCGCTATCGTGATGTCGCTGTCATTAAAAACACACTGTTAGTCACGATATCTCAGTCGGGTGAGACTGCCGATACGCTCGCCGCACTGCGAGACGCGACATCAAAGCATTACGTTGCCAGCTTGTGTCTTTGCAACGTGCCCAATAGCTCTCTCGTTAGAGAGTCCGACTTGGCACTCATGATAAAGGCGGGTCCAGAAATATGTGTGGCGTCTACTAAAGCGTTTACGACCCAATTGGTCGATCTTTTGCTCTTGGTGCTGGCCATCGGAAAACAGAAGGATATGGACGAGAAAACAGAGTTAGCAATTGTTACAGCACTTCACCAGGTGCCAGAACTCATTGAAAAAGTTCTGGCAATCGATAGCCAGATAGAGACCATCGCAGAGCATTTTGTTGAAAAACACCATGCGCTATTTCTTGGTCGGGGTAGTCACTTCCCTGTCGCAATGGAGGGTGCGCTTAAGCTCAAGGAAATATCCTACATTCATGCAGAAGGCTATCCTGCTGGTGAACTTAAGCATGGCCCACTTGCTCTGGTAGATGAGGATATGCCCGTGGTTGCGGTTGCACCTAATGGAGAGCTGTTGGGAAAAATTAAGTCTAACCTTCAAGAAGTCCGCGCTCGCGGCGGTGTTCTCTATGTCTTTGGTAATGAAGAGCAATTCACCGAAACCGAGGGTCTTAACCTTGTGGCCATGCCCTTTTGTGATCCATTGATTTCTCCCATTATCTATACCATTCCAATGCAACTTTTGGCTTACCATGTTGCCGTGATGAAAGGCACAGATGTCGATCAGCCGAGAAACCTGGCCAAATCAGTCACGGTAGAATAGATGGATGTCTCCGGTCTTCTTGATGGACTCAATGATGCACAACGGCAAGCCGTCGCTGCGCCTTCGGGAAGTTACTTAGTACTTGCGGGTGCGGGAAGCGGAAAAACTCGCGTTCTCACGAATCGAATTGCTTGGCTAATCCAGACCGAGGGGATCTCTCCCTATAGCGTTCTCGCGGTGACCTTTACCAACAAAGCGGCTGCAGAGATGCGTTCTCGCATCGAGACTTTAATGTCGATGCCAGTGCAAGGTATGTGGGTTGGGACCTTCCATGGTATTGCCCACCGCTTGCTGCGGATGCACTGGCAAGAAGCCAAGTTGCCTCAGAACTTTCAAATCTTGGATTCTGATGACCAGCTAAGATTGGTTAAGCGCATCATTAATAGCCTCGACCTTGACGAGAAAAAGTGGCCGGTAAGACAGGCCATCTCGTACATCAATAGCCAGAAGGATGAAGGCCTGCGGCCACAAAATATTGAAGACTTCGGCGACATCTATGTGAAAACTCACTTAGATATTTATCGTGCTTACGAAGATGCCTGTCAACGAGGCGGCATGGTGGACTTCGCCGAACTGCTGCTCCGTGCGCACGAACTTTTACTCAACAATGCGGCTACTCTTGAGCACTATCGAAAGAGATTTAGCTATTTATTGGTGGACGAGTTTCAAGACACTAACTCTATCCAATATGCCTGGCTGCGCGTCTTGGCAGGTGATAACGACAACCTGTTTGTCGTCGGCGATGATGACCAATCAATTTATGGTTGGCGCGGCGCGAAGATTGAGAATATCCAAAAGTTCAGTCAGGATTTTCCTGCGAGCGAGATGATTCGGTTGGAACAAAATTACCGTTCTACCGGAACCATTTTGAACGCTGCCAATGGACTGATTAGTCAGAATGCAGGTCGACTCGGCAAAGAACTCTGGACGGCGAGTGGAGACGGTGACCCCATCACTCTGTATGCAGCATTTAACGAGATAGATGAGGCGCGTTACATTGTTTCGCGCATTAAGGACTGGAGTACGCAAGGTAACAGCTTTCGTGAAGCAGCAATATTGTACCGATCCAATGCACAATCGCGTGTGCTTGAAGAGGCGCTCTTGCGTTCTCAGCTTCCCTATCGAATCTATGGTGGTCAGCGTTTTTTCGAACGTATAGAGATTCGAAATGCACTGGCCTATATGCGCCTGGTTAGTAATCGGGATTCAGATGCGGCATTTGAGCGTGTCGTTAACACGCCAACCAGGGGTATTGGTGACAAAGCCCTGGGGGACATTCGGGTACTTGCTCGCTCATCGAACATTAGTATGTGGCAGGCATCGTCTCGCCTAGCGGAATCACCGGAGATGGCTGGCCGAGCAAAGAATGCCATCACGGGGTTTCTGCAATTAATCAATACGATGGATGACGCCACTTCAGATTCTAACTTGGCCGAGCTGGTCGATATTGTGATCGAACACAGCGGGCTAAAATACTATTACGAGAAAGAGAAAGGTGAAAAAGGTCAGGCGCGGCTAGAAAACCTGCAAGAGCTGGTCACTGCAGCAAGAACTTTTGATCCTGAAGAGGACGCTCAGCAATTTGAAGAGCCACAGGCGCCGTTGACATTGCTTGATGAATTTCTCGGCCATGCCGCTCTTGAGGCCGGCGAAAGTCAGAGTGATCCTAACCAGGATTGTGTGCAGATGATGACACTGCACAGTGCGAAAGGGCTGGAGTTTCCGCTAGTCTTTTTGGCAGGGTTGGAAGAAGGTCTCTTCCCCCATAAGATGTCGTTAGAAGAGCCGGGTCGATTGGAAGAAGAGCGACGCCTATGTTACGTCGGTATTACACGAGCGATGAAGCAGCTTTATATTACCTATGCAGAATCCCGGCGAATCAACGGGCAAGAAAACTACAATCGTATTTCCAGGTTTGTGACGGAGATTCCACAAGAGCTAGTACAAGAAGTGAGACTGACCAACGTGGTGACCAAGCCCGCAATGGCGATGCGCCCGAGAAAGGCTGGGTTTGATATAACGGTTGGCGACACAGACATTAAGCTTGGCCAGCGAGTGGTTCATGGGAAATTTGGCGAAGGCGTGGTGGTGAATTATGAAGGCGAAGGTAAACAAGCCAGAATTCAAGTGAACTTCAACTCCGAAGGCAGTAAGTGGTTAATGTTGGCATATGCGAACTTGCAGCCAGCTTAAGAATTTTCTATGAGGCTACCAATGTTAAAAGTATTTTGTATCACCCTACTATCACTTGGACTCATTGCCTGTGGTGGCGAAAGTACAAATGACGCCAGCAGTACTGGGATAAGTGCTGGTATGAGCGCCGCACCCGAAAAAGTCATTAAGTGGAAAATGGTCACAACCTGGCCGAAAAACCTCCCTGGGCTGGGCCGTGCGCCAGAGATGCTCGCGGAGAAAGTAAAGATCATGAGTAACGGTCGGCTTGTCATTACGGTCTACGGCGCTGGCGAAATAGTGCCTGCCCTCGGTGTCTTTGATGCCGTGTCACTTGGCAATGTAGAAATGGGTCATGGTGCTGCCTACTACTGGAAAGGCAAAGTGCCCGTCGCACAATTTTTTACGGCAGTGCCCTTTGGCCTAACAGCGCAAGAGATGAATGGCTGGCTGCAGTACGGCGGTGGTATGCCGCTCTGGGAAGAATTGTACGGGCGATATAACCTCGTGCCACTTGCGTGCGGCAACACTGGCACACAGATGGCGGGCTGGTTTAATAAAGAGATTAACAACCTAGCGGATCTTAAAGGAATGAAAATGCGGATCCCTGGGCTGGGAGGTGAGGTTTTCGAGCGCGCGGGTGGCACAGCAATCAATTTGCCCGGCGGGGAAATTTTTACCAGTTTGCAAACTGGCGTGATCGACGCGACAGAGTGGGTAGGACCTTATAACGACCTAACCTTTGGGTTGCACCAGATTGCGAAGTACTACTACTACCCTGGCTGGCAGGAGCCTGGCCCCACACTTGAAGCGATCGTTAACAAGGAGGCGTTTGAAACTTTACCGTCGGATTTGAAAGAGATCTTACGAATGGCATCTCGGGCAGTGAATGACGATCTGCTGGCGGAATATACCGCTAGGAATAACGCAGCCTTACGCGAGCTAGTTG
>JBNMQM010000035.1:0-49056 GCA_051278195.1 Candidatus Azotimanducaceae bacterium | reverse complement strand
CAAGTTCAGTATCGATCGCCTGTATGCGAGTAGCATGACCGGCGTCAAGATCGGCGCCCATCCTCACCATGCGATTATGGATCTCGCGTAGCAATTGCTGTTGTTCACCTTTCAGATCAGACAGTTCCCCTGTCATGACTTGCTGGACCCGCTCGAATAAGTCACGCCGACCAAAGATTCGGCTTAAATGCGCACTGTTGAGTGGTACAACCTCGGACTGAATGGCGCGCAATTGATCGTCTGAGTTAGACGACAAGATGGCGAAAAATACGGGTGAGATACGAGTCAGCGTCTCGCCAGAAGTCTCGATCGCCTCGATAGTATTGGCAAAGGTTGCGGCCTCTGGATTGTTAACGATTGCTTCAATCGCCTGCACCTGCTCTGCGAAGCCTGCCTTGAAAGCCGGCAAATAGTGATCGGCTTCAATCTCTGCAAAAGGCGGCAGTTGGTATGGCGTATGCCACGTGGCTAACAAAGGGTTTTCCATGATTTCTCGCAAAAAATTAGTAGTGTTTTTTGGGTAGCTTGAGGCGGTTCTTCGTGTTTTCTTTTCTCAGGATGTGGTCTGGGCGCCTGATCATAGGCTTTTGGACGATGAGGTTGTTTGGGTAGTTCACTGTTTCGCCGTTAGCTGTTTCAATGAGAACATGAAAAAGGGATATATCAACAATTTTGCCCTCTATGGAATTCTCGCCGTCAACAATTCGAATAGTGTCTCCAATACGAGCAGGGTAGCTAAAGAAGATGATTACACTGGCTGTGATGTTGCTCAGCAGTGACCACTGGGCGACAAAGGCAACGCCCATAATAGCGAGTACTGAGGAAGAAAATAGAATCAAACTGCTGTAATCGACACCCCATATGAAACAAAGTCCTAGTGCCGTAAGGATAGCAGTGCCTAGATTAAATACTTTTGAAATGTATACGGTTCGCTCTGCCGCTGCACCCTTGTCGATACCAAGCTTGCTGAGTTTGCGTCTAACGATTTGACTGACTCCGATACTAAGCGCGAGCAGGAGTGCTGAAAATGCAATATCAAAAGGCAGGTTCATGTCTTAAGTTCCAGTAAGGTCTGTGTTCGTTCGTTCTTTAAAACTTTCGATCCGATCAACTCGAGCAGCTGCAGTTTCGATCTTGGCTTTGGTCTTAAAGATTAAGGGTTTTTTACGTCTCTTAACTTTAAAAACTGCGTTTTTTGTTGACGAATCATACGGGCGGCAGCGTTGATTAGCCAATCGTGCAGGCGTTACGCTGCAGAGCAATGTTTGATTATCTGTCAGGTGTGATGTTGTTAATGGTCTGATTAGCACCGGCGAGGCTCACACGATTTCGCCCGCTTTGTTTCGAGAAGTAAGCCGCTCCGTCTGCTCGCTTGCGGAGGCTGTAGGTGGACTCTTCATTCTGGCTGATGGCGACACCAATACTGGCAGTGAGGCGATCGAGCCCGGCTGGTGGGTTTTGCTCAATCAGTTGCCGTAGTTCTTCTGCTGTTTTGAGTGTTTCAGATTCCGTGGCGCTCTTGAGTGCAATCTCAAATTCTTCGCCACCGGTTCGACTGGCGATACCGCGTTTTTGACGAATGAAGCCTTTTAGCAACTGACCAATATGGCGCAACACTTGGTCTCCGAATGCGTGGCCGTGTTCGTCGTTAACCTTTTTGAAATTATCCATATCAATGGCGATGATTGCCAAAGGGTGGTGATTTCGTTTGAGATATTCGTCTATCCATCGCTCGTGGAAGGAACGGTTCTGCAATTCGGTGAGGCGATCGGTGTTGGCGATATTGAGGGTCAGGGTGACAAAGTGATAAGCAACGGCTGCCAAGATCAACTCACCAACCAGCGACAGCAAATCACCGGTCACTGACCAGAAAGAGAAAGCGAAGAAGACAACTTCGTCCATGGCATCCAAAGCTGCCCCACACTGATAGAGAAAAAGACCTAGCAGTAGCCAACTCATGCGTGCGCCGGCGACGCGTAGCATGGCTGCCGTGGCAAACAGTAGGAAGGCAACAACGCCGGATGCGGCTTCGAATATCAGATCTACAAAATTGATGGTGCCGTTTTGCATACCCAGTGCATAGGTAAGGGACGTCAAACCTAAAATCAGTATGAGGTTGGCACCAATCAGGCAGAGGGTTCGAGTTTTATCAGCCCGAGAAATTTTAAAATCCATGTAAGCAGAATCGAATCAGCAAAAAACCCGCATAGTTTAACGTCATTGCTCAGATGTAAAAGCATTGTTCGCATTTTCTGACGGGATCAGCACGATCGACTATGGACAGACCCTCGTTAACCCATTTAATGTTGCGGACGGGTGAGATCTGTCTCGCTGAGCACTTAAGGGGGTAGTGAGCATGGAATTGACTGAAGATCAGCAACAGTTCAAAGATGTGGTGCAGCGTTTCTTTGCTGACAAATCACCGCCTTCTGCCGTCAGGCAACTGATGGCAACCAGCGACGGCTACGACCCGGCAGTTTGGCAGCAAATGAGTAGTGAGCTCGGGCTCACGGGAAGCCACATCCCTGAAGCCTATGGTGGTTTCGGCTTTGGTCCGGTTGAGTTGGGTCTGGTTGCTGAAGAGATGGGTCGCCGTTTGTACTGTGGTCCTTTTTTCTCTTCATCTGTGATGGCTGGTTTTGCTTTGCTAGAACTGGGCAGCGAGTCTGCAAAAGGTCAGATGCTGCCGATGATCGCGGACGGCAGCCTTATTGCGACGTTGGTGCTGGATGATCTGAACGACACATCTAAGCTAGGGCATAGTTTGAACGTGACAGACAACCAATTGTCGGGTCGCGCGGGAATGGTGTTGGATGCTGGTATCGCGGGGCAGTTATTGGTGATTGCCAAAAACGACAAGGGGCTTGGATTGTATTTAGTCGTGCCGTTAGCCGAGGGCGTGACGATGGCACCACTCGAAGTTTTGGATCCGACTCGAAAGCTTTATTCGGTTCAATTTAATTGCGTGCCTGCCGAGTTATTGGGGCAAGTGAATGCGCGAGCTTTGCAATCTCTTTGGGATCGACTATGTCTAACGCTGGCGCACGAGATGATTGGCGGTGCTCAGTATTTACTTGATTCGACGGTCGAGTACACCAAGCTCAGGGTGCAGTTCGGCCGCCAAATCGGCTCTTTCCAAGCTTTAAAACATCGCTGTGCCGAACTTTTAATGGAACTTGAACTGGCGAAGAGTACCGTTCGTTTTGCGTCGCAATCTTTGGCGACGACGACAGCAAATGATCAGCTGGACTATTTGCCTAGTATGGCTAAAGCGATGGCCAGTGATGTCTACATAACGCTAGCGAAAGCGGCGGTGCAGTTGCGAGGCGGTATCGGCTTCACCTGGGAGGACGATACCCATCTCTGGTTCAAGCGCGCTAAGAGTTCGGAGGTCTTCCTCGGAGCGCCGCATGTTCACAGAGAGAGAATGATGTGTTTGTTGGAGGAGTCGCAAGATGCCGCAATTGGATAAAATCAAAACTGAACTGAATACCTGGCTAGATACTAATTGGTCTCCAGACTTGAGTTTAAAACTGTGGCGCGAACGGCTGGTCGATGGTGGTTGGGCTTGTGTTCAATGGCCTGCAGACTTTTTCGGCAGGGGTTATGGAGAAGAGCAAGCTGCTTTGGTTCGAGACGTGTTTGCCGAGCGCGAAGTGGTCGGCGCAGCCCAGTCGGGCCCTCGGAGGTTGGCTGCGGAAACGATTTTGGTTCACGGTGATGACGTACAAAAAACTCAGTACTTGCGGCCGATTCTGACCGGTGAACATGCTTGGTGTCAGCTATTTAGTGAGCCCGGTAGCGGCTCTGATCTGGCCGGCGCGACCACCAAAGCTGAATTACTCGAGGGTCGCTGGGTCGTCAATGGGCAAAAGGTCTGGACGACCAGCGCCCATCACGCAGATTTTGGCATCTTGCTGGCGAGGACTGATTGGGATGTGCCAAAGCACCAGGGCTTGAGTTACTTTTTGATTGATATTCGGCAACCTGGTATTGAGGTTCGCCCTCTTAGGCAGATGAACGGACACGCCTCCTTCAACGAAGTCTTTATGACTGATGCTCTAGTGGCACCAACGGATTTGTTAGGTGGGCTAGGGAATGGCTGGGCTGTTGCTGCAACTACTCTGACGATAGAACGACAAGGGTTTGGGGGTAATCGCAATGACGGTGGGCTGGCGCGGCTATCTCAGCTCAAAGGCCGCGTTTACGAAGAATTTCGTCAAGAACTTAAAATCGCGCTTGAGCCTTACACCTGGTATCCGCAGCGTGCCGGTCGTGTTGATCTCGCGATGCATAGGGCTTTGGAGACAGGTGCGATAAAGGATCTTGTGGTTCGCCAGGAACTCGCCAAATTATTGTGTATGAAAAAGGGTGCTGATCTGGCTGCCCTTGGGGCGAATCAGCAGCGCAAGTCTGGTTCGAACGAGATCATTCCTGCTGGTTCGATTGGCAAGCTCGCGGCAAGTGAGATAGCCCGTCAAGCCGCCCACGTGCACACGCTGATAACGGGTGCAGATGCCATGCTGAGTGGTCCCTCGTCGTCCGCGGATGGGATAGTCGCAGAAATTCTGCTTTCCGTACCTGCTATTTCAATCGCTGGCGGCACCGATGAGATACAAAAAAACATCATCTCGGAACGTGTGCTTGGCATGCCGAAAGAGCCGCGCTCGGACACCGGGCCGTTTCGTGATATCGCGCGTAATACCCATCACTAGGATTTTAGCGCAGCGCTCTATCGGTCGATTGGCTCGATAAATAAAACCGTTTTCATAGGTGTTCACGCAATGTGTGTCATTTTCTGTGTGCGAGGCATCGACGGTGGCGACCGCGGTGTCAGACGCTGGCTGATGTCGGTACACTGCTGTTTTTGATCATTGATTTCAGGAGTGATGCATGAAGGTAGCAGCGATTCAGCAGCCAGGCGGTCTAGATAAAATTGTCATCGAGGAGCGAGCTGACCCAGTAGCTGGACCAGGGCAGGTTTTGGTCAAAATTAAAGCAAGTTCTCTCAACTTTCATGACTTTGCCGTCGCCGCTGGGATGATTCCAAATCAAGATGGTCGTATTCTCATGTCCGATGGTGCGGGTGAGGTGGTTGCGCTGGGCGAGGGCGTGACGGAGTTCGCGGTTGGCGATTCGGTCTTGTCATTGTTTTTCCCATCGTGGGAAAGCGGCGGTCCGGAGCTTTCGAAGCTGATCGGTGTGCCTGGAGATCATGTGGATGGTTTTGCTGCGGAACTGGTCGCAATGCCGGCCAGCGCCTTTACCCATGCACCCAAGGGCTATTCCATGGAAGAAGCGGCAACTTTGCCGTGTGCGGCCCTCACGGCCTGGCGTGCTTTGATGACCGAAGCGCAAATTAAGCCTGGAGATTGGGTGCTCACACAAGGCACCGGCGGTGTGTCGATCTTTGCCCTACAGTTTGCCAAGGCGGCTGGATGTAGAGTCATTGCGACGTCTTCCAGTAATGAAAAGCTGGCGAAGCTTAAAGAGCTTGGCGCGGACCATTTGATAAATTACAAAGAAACCCCTGATTGGGGCGCAAAAGCCAGAGAACTCACAGGCGGTATTGGCGTTGATGAAGTGGTAGAAATTGGCGGTGCCGGTACCCTCGGACAATCTATTAAGGCATGTCGAATTGGCGGTCATATTTCACTGATTGGCATTTTGGCAGGTATTGCTGGAGAGGTGCCAACCGCACAGTTGTTCTCGCAGAACATTACGCTGAAAGGCATTACGGTCGGTTCTAAGCGTGAGCAGGAGGATATGATTCGTGGCATTGAAGTGAATGGCATTAAGCCCATGATCAGTGATTCATTTCCCCTCGAGCAATTGAAAGACGCCTTTGAACATCAGGCCGCACAAAAGCACTTTGGCAAAATTGTTATCACAATCTAGACGCGACTTAACCTTGGGTATACGGGTCGAGACATAGGCAGCAGGAGAGTAAATGTGAGTGAAGCTTTGAACAGGGATTTCTCCGCGGATGAAATTAGTGTGTTTGATCAGGTCGTGAAAACGCGTCGATCTGTTCGGGGCTTTCTCGATAAGCGCGTTCCCGAGGATGTCTTGCAGGCAATTTTTGAAACCGCGAGATGGGCACCGTCTGGTACAAACGTCCAACCCTGGCATACCTGCGTTGCGTCTGGTGTCGTGCGAGATGAACTAAGGTTGGCGTTTTTAGATCGAAAAGCAAATCAAGTACGTCCCGTTCATGACTATAAGGGCGATGGCAAAATGGGTGATCCTTGGCGTGAGCGTAAACGCGACTGTGCCCGCGCTTTGTATGGTGCGATGGACATTGAATGGGAAGATAAAGAAGGTCGCGGTCGCGCGGCGCTGCGTAATTATGAGCTGTTTGATGCTCCTCATGTCGCGTTTCTTTGTATGGATGAAGGCTTCGGCATAGGCTCAGCGTGCGATGTTGGCATGTATGCCCAGACCTTGATGCTGGCAATGGCCGCGCAGGGTCTCGGTTCCTGTGCACAGGGCACGATGCGCGATAATCCAGATTTAGTGCGAGAAGCCTTTGATCTGCCGGCTTCAATGAAAGTACTGTTTGGTATCAGCTTTGGTTATGAAGATACCTCGGTGGCCGCAAATGGAGCGAGAACCGATCGAGCTAGTATCGGCGAAACGGTTTCATTTAAGGGCTGAGAGATTGAAGTGACAGAGCAAAGTGTTAAAGTATTTGTCATCTGACATGGAACTACCCGGTGAACCTGCACATTTTGATTCTTTCAACATCTGATAGAGCATGCAAAATGTTACGACGACTTGTGGTGCTGATGGCCCTGATGGGTTTCAGCCTCCAGTCGCTCGGTGCTGCCTGCATGATGATGCCGAATCAAATGCCTGGTCCAGTGGAAACGTCTATGTTGGCTGAGCAAATGGATTGTCACGGTCAGGAATTGACGTTGGCAAGCACTGCTTCAATAAGTGACTCATCAGACGGTATCTCATCAGACGGTATCTCATCAGACGGTATATCATCAGACGGTATATCATCAGAACACTCATCAGACGATTGCTGCGACGGTAATTGTTTGATGATGAATTGCCAAGCAGCAACGGTGATTGATGCCGCAAGCGGTTACTCGACCTCACCGAACATCATTCATGTATTGCCAACAGTACAAGTAGATCCAGCCTCAACGCGAATCAGCGTCGTCTATCGTCCCCCAATTCTGAGCTAACACAGGATTGGTCCGTCTGAAAAACGGAGAACGGGAATACTCCCAAGGTTAAATTTTATTTTTTGGTCAGGTCAGCGAATCTGCCATAAAGCGAGGACGAACTCGTATGTTAGCGCACTCATTTCCGCCAAAGTTATTGTTCATTCCGTTGCTATCGCTGGGTATCAGCGCGGCCTCTGCTGGGAGCAGCGCAGCCACCCAAGTTTACACGATAGAGCAGGCCGTCCAAAGATCCCAGGAAATCGATCCGTGGATTCTAAAGAGTCAGTTTCAACAAGAAAGCTTGCAGGCGCAAAGTATTAGCCGTGGTAGTTTGCCTGACCCCTCCGTGAATTTCGGGGTTGCAAATTTACCCGTTGATAGCTTTGATTTTGCTCAAGAGCGGATGACCCAATTTAAGGTGGGTGTGACGCAAATGTTGCCGCGCGGTCAGACCTTAGCTCTGAATCGGAAGCGATTGGGTCGCTTGAGTGAAGTTGAAATGGCGGCACAGAAAAATCGCATCGCAACCGTAGCGGTTGAAGTGTCCCATCTCTGGCTGGATATTTTTAAGAGTCAGCAAATCAGTCGAATGATTGAAGACGACAAACGCCTCTTCCAGTATCTGATCGACATCTCTGAATCAAGCTACGCGGCGGGTGATAGCAAAGCTCGTCAAAGTGACGTTGTGCGCGCCCAGCTTGAGTTGACCAGAATCGAAGATCGGTTGTTGATGTCGAATCGCCAGAATGATCGGTTGTTGGCTGGGTTAAACGGCTGGCTGGTTGGAATCGATGCGCGAAATTGGCATGAAATTAATATCTCCAAAAGTATTCCGGCACTTAAAGTTCGCGACCAGAGTTTGGTGGAGCGACAGGATATGGCGCGGTTGTATCCTTACCTGGTTGCGCACCCAGCGATTGTCCAGATTGATAAGCGGATTGCCGCGCTCACGACTGGCGTCGAACTCGCGAAACAAAATTACAAGCCTCAATGGGGCGTCAATGCGAGCTACGGTTATCGAGACAATGATCCTGTAGGAGGCGGTGATCGACCCGATCTTTTCTCACTTAATGTCAGTGTTGACCTGCCGCTGTTCACAGCAAATCGGCAGGACAAAGATTTGCAATCGGCCACCGCAAATCGTGAGGCCGTCAAAACAGAGCGAGCCTTAGTTCTGCGTCAGCTAACCTCTCAGTTTCTTGAGGCGGTTGCGAGCTATAAGGGTTTGGCTGCGCGGATCGAACTTCATCAGCGGCGATTGCTGTTACAAATGACTGATCAGGCGGAGGCTTCTCTCTCAGCTTATACCCACGAAGACGGTGAGTTCGCTGAAGCCGTCCGTGCAAGAATTTCTCAGCTAAATGCGCGCATTGAGTTAATGCAGCTCGAAGTTGAATTCCAAAAAACCATTGCGACGCTGAACTACTTTCTGATCGCTGCGCAGCCTCCCTTAGTTTTGGGTGTAGGAGAAGTGAAATGAAACAATATCGATCGTTACTGCTTGCTGCGCTAGTAGGGACTGTTTTTGGCGCTGTCCTAGTGTTTTTTTTGGTGAGACATGCACCGTCAGTTGAACCGGATCAAGCTCAGCCCCTGTACTGGGTTGCGCCGATGGATAAAAACTATCGCAGAGACGGCCCAGGAAAGTCTCCAATGGGTATGGATCTCGTACCCATCTATGCCGATAAAGTTGAGGCGGGTGCCGGCCCGGGTACAATTTTCATATCACCACACGTGGTTAACAACCTGGGTGTTCGATCTGTAGACGTTGAAAAAGCATCACTCAATACTGAAATTGTGACAGTGGGCTATGTGCAGTACGACGAAGAAAAACTGGTGCATGTACACCCCCGAGTCGCGGGTTGGGTTGATGTGCTTTATGTCAAAACCTCTGGTGCAGCTGTGCAAAAAGGAGATCCACTCTACGCACTCTACTCACCTGAGCTTGTTAATGCTCAAGAAGAGTATCTAATCGCGCTATCACGCTCCAACCAATTACTGATGGACGCCGCTTTAACAAGACTGCGCGCGCTGCAGATTTCAGACGAGGTTGTCCGTGAGCTACAACAGAGTCGTAAGGTGCAACAGAGAACAATTTTTTATTCGCCTCAAACCGGTGTAGTTGACAACCTAAACATTCGAGAAGGTTTTTACGTCCAGCCAGGGACGACAATTATGAGTATCGGTGCGCTCGATGAAGTCTGGGTAGAAGCGGAGGTCTTTGAGCGGCAAAGTTCTCTCGTTAGAGTCGGTGATGCTGTGCTCATGAGCCTCAATTATGTCCCTGGGCGGGAATGGCAGGGTCGCGTTGACTATATCTATCCAACGGTGGACGCCGAAACTCGTACGATAAGGCTGCGTATGAGGTTCAGTAATGCTGACAATCTTCTGAAGCCGAATATGTATGCGCAGGTAAGAATCAGTACTGGGCGTTCAGATCCTGTCTTGCTTGTCCCAAATGAGGCGCTTATCCGCACTGGGCATCAGGAGCGTGTGGTACTGGATCTAGGCGAGGGCCAGTTTAAATCCATCGAAGTCAAAACAGGCAAGCGTGGCCCTGATGCGGTTGAGGTTATTGCCGGACTACGCTTGAGTGATCGTGTCGTTGTCTCGGCGCAGTTTCTCCTGGATTCCGAATCCAGTCGGTCCTCAGATTTTAAGCGGATGTTCAGTAGGGACGAGGCGGAAGTATCCACAGCAACCGTTAATGGCAGGATTAACACGATTGATGTCGCACTGGGCGTCGTCAACCTTTCCCGTGAGTCGATTCCCGAATGGAATCGTGGACCTGCCACCATGGATTTTGAAATTGGCCGTAGTATCGAGCTTTCTGCCTTATCTGATGGCGATTATATTCGTTTTACTTTCGAGGTATTCGAAAACACATTGACGATTGTGAGTTTTGAGCCAATTGCAGATGCTGTTGAAGAGGGAGGGACTGATGCCCTAGAGAAAGGGGCCGGGCGATGATTGAATCTGTAATTCGTTGGTCGGTAAAAAATCGTATCTTTGTTCTTCTGGCCGCACTCATGCTGACGGCTACTGGGATTTTCGCCGTTAAGAATACCCCCGTCGATGCCATTCCGGATCTGTCCGACGTGCAGGTCATTATAAAGACGAGCTATCCCGGTCAGGCACCCCAGGTCGTCGAAGACCAGGTCACCTATCCCCTCACAACGGCGATGTTGTCGGTCCCTGGCGCCGTCACAGTGCGTGGCTTTTCCTTTTTTGGCGACTCGTATGTGTACGTAATTTTCGATGAAGATACAGACTTGTACTGGGCCCGTAGTCGAGTACTTGAGTACCTGGGCCAGGTGGCATCATCGCTCCCTGCAGCGGCTCAGCCTCAACTTGGTCCTGATGCGACTGGGGTCGGCTGGGTCTATATCTATGCGCTCACGGATCCAACCGGTGCGCACGATATTAGCCAGCTCAGAAGCATTCAGGATTGGTTTCTTAAATATGAGCTTCAGACGGTTAGCGGGGTTTCCGAGATAGCAACCGTAGGCGGCATGGTGAAGCAATATCAGGTCACGGTGGACCCTGAAAAGTTGCGAGCATTCAACTTGCCGCTGTCTCATATTCAACTCGCCATTCAGCGTGCTAATCAGGAAATAGGCGCATCGGTTATCGAGATGGCAGAAGCTGAGTACATGGTACGCGTCACAGGTTATCTGACCAGCGAGTCGGATCTTGCCCACGTTCCTCTGGGCCTAAGTCGTAATGGCGCGCCATTACTTCTGAAAGATATTGCGGAGATTGGTATCGGCCCTCAGATGCGCCGTGGTATCGCAGAGCTGAATGGGGAAGGCGAGGTTGTGGGTGGCATCGTTGTGATGCGTTCGGGCCAAAACGCGGCACAGACAATTGCACGGGTAAAAACTAGGTTAGAGCAGTTGAAGCAGGGTTTGCCCGCGGGCGTCGAGATCGTTGCTGTTTATGATCGTTCCGCGCTGATTGAACGCGCCGTCAAAAACGTCTGGCAGAAATTGTTAGAAGAGTTTGCGGTTGTCATATTTGTCTGCCTAATTTTCTTGTTCCACCTTCGTTCATCGATGGTGGCGATTGTGAGTCTACCGATTGCTATTTTGGCGGCATTCATCGTCATGAATATTCAAGGCATTAACGCCAACATTATGTCCCTTGGTGGCATCGCGATTGCTATTGGTGCCATGGTAGACGGTGCGATCGTGATGGTGGAGAACTTACATAAGCATATGGAAAAAACTACCGTTACCGCTCAAAATCGTTGGCGAATTGTGGCTGATTCCGCCAGCGAGGTCGGCCCTTCACTATTTTTTAGTCTGCTCATTATCACGGTGAGTTTTTTGCCGGTATTCACACTTGAAGCACAGGAAGGCCGAATGTTTTCGCCTCTTGCCTACACCAAGACTTATGCGATGGCTGCTGCGGCGATTCTCGCCATTACTCTGGTGCCTGTTTTGATGGGCTATTTTGTGCGTGGGACGATAAGGCCAGAGCACAGTAACCCCGTCAATCGTGTTCTAGCAGCAATCTACCTGCCGGCGCTAAGGTCGGTTTTGCGCTTTCCCAAAGCGACTGTCGTCATGAGTTTAGTTTTACTTTCCACTATTGTGTATCCGTTAGGGAGAATCGGTAGTGAATTTATGCCAACCCTCGACGAGGGTGATCTTATGTATATGCCAACGACCTACCCTGGCATATCAATTGGCAAAGCCCGCGAAGTCTTGCAGCAAACCGATAAGCTTATCGCGACAGTCCCAGAGGTGAAGACAGTGTTTGGCAAAATCGGTCGCGCCGAAACCGCGACCGACCCAGCACCGTTGACCATGATCGAGACCTTTATTCAGCTTAAACCTCGCAGCGAATGGCGAGAGGGCGTGACGACCGATTCTTTGAGGAAAGAATTTGATGCACTCGTTAAAATTCCGGGTCTAACTAATGCCTGGGTGATGCCAATCAAGACCAGAATCGATATGTTAGCCACCGGTATTAAAACGCCTGTCGGTATCAAAATCGCTGGTCCCGATATACGAGTCATAGGCGAGATCGGCGAACAATTAGAGGCGATTTTACAAAACGTTGAAGGAACTGACTCCGTCTATTCTGAACGCGTGGTGGGCGGTCGGTATCTCACTATCGATATTAATCGGCAAAAGGCAGCACGATATGGTTTAAACATTGCCGATGTACAGCAAGTGATTGGCTCTGCGGTAGGGGGCATGAATGTTACCCAAACTGTAGAAGGCTTAGAGCGCTATCCCGTTAACGTTCGGTACCCGCAGTCATATCGTGAATCTCCGGAACAGTTGGAACTGTTACCCATCGTCACCCCAATCGGCGAGCGAATTGCATTGGGTGATGTTGCCGATATCAGAATCGAGGATGGTCCGCCTGCCATTAAAAGCGAAAACGCTCGTATCAATGGCTGGACCTTTATAGATATCAGTGGTGTTGATGTGGGTACCTATGTCGAGGGTGCGCGCGAGGTGGTTCAGCGAGAGCTTAATCTACCCAGCGGCTATTCTATTGTTTGGGCGGGCCAGTATGAGTATATGCAGCGTGCTAATGCACGGTTGAGTTATGCCATTCCGCTGACTTTGTTGCTGATCGCGTTCTTGCTGTTCGTGAATTTTCGAAACGTTGCAGAAGTTCTGATTCTAATGGGAACACTGCCGTTTGCCTTAATCGGCGCGGTCTGGCTAATGTTTTTCCTGGGTTTTAATTTTTCAATTGCGGTCGGTGTGGGCTTTATAGCATTGATCGGCGTGTCGGTTGAGATTGGCGTGATCATGCTGTTGTACCTCAACCAAAGTTGGCAGAGAGCGGTCGATGGTCATAATGGTTCGGCACTGATGCAGCAACAGCAGGTGGAGGCCGTTCTGCAAGGCGCCGGCCTTAGGGTTCGACCGGTGTTAATGACATCGCTTACAGTCGCTATTGGCCTGTTACCGATTTTGTTTGGGTCCGGTACAGGCTCGGAGGTCATGAGTCGGGTAGCAGCGCCTATGGTGGGTGGCATGGTCACTGCTGTTGTTTTGACTCTGCTCGTTTTGCCAGCGGTATTTCTAATTTGGAAGCGTTCACTGAATCATCACGAGTAGTCGAGCCTGAATGTATTGCCGTCGGTAACAATCCGACCCGCAGTCGGACCAGCGAAATGAGTACCGATAATGAGAACGGGTCGATCTGCGTAGGTGCGCACAAATCGATCGCGGCTAGCGTAAGCTTGCTGTGCATCGTGGTCAGCGGTGCAACGCCAATCTCGATGCGCAATCTGGCAAGGATGGTGGGCAAGGTCGCCTGTGATGACGGCCTCTTCACCTCTTGATTGAATGTGTATGCTCACGTGTCCTGGAGTATGTCCCGGTGTGGGCTCAAACCAAACTTCATCAGTTACCTGGTGGTTTGGTTGCACCAATACAGCTTTCCCAGCATCAAAAACAGGCTGCACCGAATCTTCGAAAACAGGCCCGTAACTCTGCTCCTCGGCTCGCCAAAAATTGAACTCAGGCTCGGCAAATAAATACTCAGCGTTCATAAATGTGGGAACCCATTTGTCGTTTTGAAGTCGTGTGTTCCAACCGACATGATCGACGTGTAGATGGGTGCAAAGTACGGTATCGATGTCGTCAGTCTGATAACCTGCCTGGCTCAGTCGGTGTAAAAAGTCTGACTGCATCAGATGCCATTTAGGATAGTGGCGAACCTTGTCATTGCCGATACAGGTATCGACCATGATGGTCTGGCCGCGAGATTCCACGATTAAGCTGTGCATACTCAGAATAGGCCGGTTAGCGTCATCGACGAAGGGGCCGATCCAGGGGATTTCAGCCATTCTTTCTGGGGTTGCATCGGGCAAGATATGCGCGCCTACGGTTGCGGTTACAAGTTCCACGACTTGGGTAATGCGTACGTTGCCGATTTGCCAGCTAAGCATAGAGTTAACGCCATTCATTGTTTGGCCTCTGCCATCATGCCTGCTACCAGCGGTCCGGTCGAGAGGGCCGAGTATCGGGTTTAAATCCACATATGACGAAGATTTGCTTATAAGGAGAGGTATTTTAATTAGGGAAGCGATTTTTCGCTGCGTATAACGTTTGAATGAAATTCTCATGTAGACTGATGTCATAATGATTTTGACATCAACCGGATTAGCTGCGTTTTCTAGACTAGCCGCGTTTTCTAGACCAGCCGCGTTTTCTAGACCAGCCGCGTTTACTAGACTAGCCGCAGCGCTAGCGAAGGCGCTTCGCTGCTCGTGTTCAGCCATGTTGCTGGGGCTTTGTTGTGCGGTTTCATCCGTCAGCGCGATCGCCTCCCAGGCAGATATCCGCTTTAATCATCTCTCCCGTCAGCAAGGTTTGTCGCAGTCCTTTATTTTGTCAGTTGCGCAGGATAAAAATGGCTTTATGTGGTTTGGTAGCCAGGGCGGTCTCAACAGATTTGACGGCTACGAAGTCAAAGTTTTTACGCGCGGCGAGTCTGAAGACAGCCTGCCCGGTGATACCGTTCGAGCGCTATTGTCAGACTCACAAGGTCGCCTTTGGGTCGGCACGGACAACGGTGGTTTTGCTCAATACCTTTTTGAGAGTGAAACGTTTACGACCTATAACACTGAAAACAGCCAGCTTTCCACCAACCGAATCAGGGCGCTGCATGAAGATGCTCTCGGCCAGATATGGATAGGTACCGATGATGGCGGATTGTGGCGGTTTGATCCCACCCTGAAAGAATTCTACTTTGCGACACCTCAATTTGCTGAGCAAGCTATCTTTGCGATCGCCTCCGGTAAAGATGGTGAGCTATGGGCCGCGACTCGTTCAGGCCTGTTTGAGCTTAGCTCGGACGGTGGATTGACCCCAGCCTTTTCAGGACAGAAAGCGGGCGATAGACTCACAGGGCTGCACATTCGAGCGGTCCTGCAAGAGCCCGATGGAACACTATGGGTCGGTACTCAAACCGAAGGTGCATTCCGCATTGCGGCTGATGGCTCTTTTGAGCATTTTGTTGCGGGCGAGGCGGAGAGTGAAAGTATCTCTGGTATGCAGGTTGTGCGTTTTCTACTCGATGACCGTGGCGACGTTTGGCTGGCAACGATAGGAGGCCTCGACCACTTTACTGAATCAGGTTTTGTGTCTCACCACTATGACCCCGCAAATCCTCGCAGCTTGAGCAATGACCTTGTCGTTGATTTATTTCAGGACCAGGGCGGCGTTATGTGGATCGCAACATTTGGTGGTCTGAGCTACTGGTCCAGAAGCGAGTATCTAGCAGAACATGTGACTGCCAATCAGCGTTTAGCGAACTCACTGAGTTCATCGGCGGTAACAGCAGTCTCTGCAAGTTCTGATGGTACTGTTTGGGTCGGTACATTTGGAGGAGGTTTAAACGAGATTCTACCGGGCGGTAGTATTCTCCACCATAGGTTTGATAGCCATGATTCAGCCTCGATTCCTGAGGATACGGTCATGTCTCTTTACGTTGATTCCGCAGATCGACTGTGGGTAGGTACGCGGTCCTCTGGCTTGGCAATATATGATTCCGCGCAAGGTCTGGTTAAATTATTTGATCAGAGCTCTGACATTCCATTTAGATTGAGTTCCAACGCGATCACCTCGATTACTGAATCGGCATATGGCGAGATGCTCGTGGGTACCTTTGGCGGCGGCCTTAATCGCATTGATCTGATCAGCCTAGAAGTGACCTCGTCACAAGCGGGTCGAGAAGAGGGCGCCTTGCAGTCAAATCGAATCATGACGGTTTTCGAAGACAGCACCGGGCATTTATGGTTGGGCACAGATGGTGCAGGTCTGGCGTATTATGATCGTTACCGCGAGAAGTTCACCCATTTTCATAACGATGAAGTATCTGGCTTCACAGCGAACTTTGTCACAGCAGTGGCGGAGGACTCTGAAGGCGAATTGTATTTTGGCACGCAGGCCGGCGGACTATTTCGACTAGGCGCAGATAATCAGACGGTAGACCAATTTCATTTTGATGCGATTACAGAACAAGAAGGCCTCTCCAGCAATATTGTTTACGGTCTATTGGTGGATGATTTTGACAGAGTGTGGCTGAGTTCTAATGCTGGTCTTAATCGGTATGACCCTGTTTCCGGAGTAGTTTCCTATTTAGGTTTGAAGAACGCCTTGCAGGATCTTGAGTTTAATTTAGGCGCAGCTTATAAACTGGCGAATGGTGAACTGCTGTTTGGTGGCATAAATGGCTTCAATCGAATTGATCCTACTCAAGTTGAAACCAACAGCCATATACCTCCAGTAGCGATTACGTCTGTGGCAAAACAGGGTGTGGAATTTTCTCCAGCACTATTGGGCGACGACGGCATTGAACTTTCGCACCAGGATTATGTGCTGGAGTTTCGATTTGCCGGTATGGACTACGCCAATGCGCCGATGAATCATTATCGTTATCGACTTATTGGTTTAGATGAAGATTGGATAGAAGCGGGCACACGGCGATATGCCAGCTATACAAACCTGAATCAGGGCCGTTATCTGTTCGAGGTTCTGGCTGCCAACAGTGATGGCATCTGGGGTGCCACGCCAGCTCGTTTAGCAGTAAATGTCGCGCCTGCGCCTTGGTTTAGCTGGTGGGCTTACGTGTGCTATGCAATCGCTGTTTGCCTGTTGATGTCAGTAACGTATCGAGCGCGACGCATCCGGCTGGAGCATGTCGCTGAAATTCAGTCGATTAACTTGCGCTTGCGTCTTGAGGTCGATGTCCGCAAAGAGAAAGAAGCCCAGGTCGATGTCGAGCGGGAGAACAACCAACGCTACTTAGATGTAGCTGAAGTTGCGCTCGTGGCATTGGATGTTGAAGGCACGGTATTGAATGTCAATGAGAAGGCGGACGGCACATTTAATAATGATGTGGATCCTATTGTCGGTCGTAACCTTTTGGAATTCGTCAACGTTCAACAACGTAATGCTCTGCGACAAAAAATTCTATCGGTCTTTGATGGCGGAGGTTCAGGCGAGCATCTGGAATGTGAGATGAGCACCGCTAACGGTGAACCTCGGACTATGATCTGGCGCTTTGCACCACTTTCTGAAACCGGTGGTCATGCGAATATGATTTTGGCCTCAGGCACGGATATTACCGAGTTACGCCATCTGGAAAAATCGATCCGATTCCGAGAAAAACTTAGTGTTCTGGGCACGCTTTCTTCAGGTATTGCGCACGATTTCAACAATATACTTACGGCGATTACCGGCTACAGTAGCCTCGCACTTGAACGCGTTCGAGGCCAGGGTGAAGTCGAAGACTTTATTCGGCATATCGAGAGCGCCACAGAACGTGCGGTCGAGTTAATCGCGCGGATACGCAGTGTGTCACAGCTTGATGAAGGGCAGTTTGAGCCTGTCGACATGACAACGCTTGTTCGTGAGGCGGTGAGTCTTATGCGCGGCAGCCTGCCGACGAACATTAGTATCGAGGAAAGTTATCCAGAGCAGCCTATTGTCGTCAATGGTGACCCTGCTCAGATTCATCAGCTAGTTGTGAACCTTGGTACTAATGCAATTAATGCGATGCACAGCAATGGCGGCTTACTCAGATTCGTTTTGTCTAGACGAGATTTCGATCAAGAAAACGTGCCCAAAGAGTCTAATTTGAGTGTGGGCCAACACATCATTTTGGATGTGATTGACGCAGGTGTGGGGATACCTGAGATCATCAAAAATAGAATCTTCGATCCCTTCTATTCATCCGACGGTCAGGGCCTAAAGAATCGGCCCGGCACGGGGCTTGGGCTCAGCATTGTGCATGGCATCGTGCTGGCTCATCGTGGCTATATCGATGTTGAGTCTGTGGTGGGCAGCGGCACGCAGTTCAGGGTTTATTTGCCTGAAGGCGAAGTGGCTTCTGATTCAGTGATCATTCAACTACGGCCACCGGCGTCCAACATACAGCGAGTGATGCTGGTGGATGATGAAGAGTGGGTCGTAGATATCACCTCCAGACTGCTAACCTCACTTGGTCATGATGTTCATGCTTTTACGCACCCCGCTGAAGCGATTGAACAATTTAAAGCAACACCCGATGTGTATAAAGTCATTATCACCGACCAGAATATGCCTCAGATCAAGGGCACCGAATTGATTGACCAATTGCGTCAAATCAAAAGCGAAATAAAAGTGATATTGATGAGCGGAAATGTATCACCACTGAGCGACATGGATGACAATACGCGATTCATGGCCAAGCCCTTTAAGTTTGATAATCTGAAGGGCGAGTTAGCGGTGCTTGGCATCAGTGACGGCAAAAAACCGCAGGGCAAGGCTTCTTCATAGCGTTGAAGGCTTTCATCGCTGAAGGCTCTCTACCGCTGAAGGCTCTACCGCTGAAGGCTCTCTACAACGTTTATCGTTAGGTTCGTGGGATCTGCGGAACGACCTCTTGCAGCTTTTTGAGGTGTTGATCCGGGCTTAGATCTGCGCCCAATGTTCGCAAGCACAAATGCGTGAGGCCGACTTTTTCCCAGTTGGCCACTCGTGCTTGCCACTCAGGCGCTCTTGGGCCCACCACCGCGACACCTGCTTCAGTGCCAACGTCTGCGGGCTTACGGCCAACCGCTTCGGCTTCTTTGCCGATAGCCTCGCTGATGCTTGGATAGTCCGAGGGATCGCAAAGGACAAACCAGCCGTCCGCCTGTTGGCCGATGCGGCGGATTATCGGTTTACTAGGTGATGACCTGGCCCCGATCCACAGTGGTATCGGGCGTTGTATTGGCAGTGGGTTTAAACCTGCGCCGCTGACCTGGTCAAACTCACCCTCAAAATTGACCTCTGTTTGGGTCCATAGCGCCTGGAGAAGTTTCATTTGCTCATTGCAGCGGCGCCCGCGAGATTCAAATGGCACCCCAAGATAGCCATATTCTTCTTTGCTCGAACCAACACCAATACCTATCCGAGTTCGTCCATTTGTTAAAATATCCAGCTCGGCTGCTTGCTTGGCAAATAGTACTGTCTGTCGATTCGGCAAAATGATGACTGAGGGCACCAATTCGATCTTTTTGGTAAACCCCGCTATCCACGCGAGAAGGGTCATAGATTCATGCAAATAGCCATTGCCTGGCCGCATGATCTGCTCGGGTATGCGTAAGTGTGTAAGACCCAAATCCTCTGACAATTGTGCAAAGGCGCGTATAGCGCCAAGGTCTCCGGCCATCTCTCTAATCGGTAACGAAACACCAATTTTCATTTTCTGTCCTTCTGTTGTCTCTTTATTGTCCTTTTGAGGTCCTTTGCGTAAGGGTACAAGCGGATCAGGGGCGCGGCCAAAATCCGATGAGGTTTACGCCAGATTTTGCTAACATATCCCATCAAGCTTGCGCTTCACTAGACTAAACCAAGTTATTTTTCATTTTCTACCCCGTACTAAACAAGGAAGCGATTACTTAATGTCTGTTGTCAGAATTCAGGATGAAGGTGCTGTTCGTATTGTCGAGATGAATCGACCCGACGCGCTAAATGCATTTAATGCTCAGATGAATGATGACCTTGCAGACGCATTTCTTAATGCTGCAAAGGACCCGAGCGTCAGGGTGTTGGTACTAACCGGAAATGGTCGGGCCTTTTCAGCGGGCGCTGACCTATCGAAAAGTACGGGCGACTACCAAGAAAGGCATGGGTTTTCGGGTTTTTTAGATGCGGTCATCGATTTTCCGAAACCATTTCTAGTCGCTGTGAATGGGCTCGGTGTTGGTATTGGTGCAACGATCTGTGGGCTCGCGGATATTACTTATATGGCGCAAAGTGCAAGGCTTCGCTGTCCATTTTCGAGCCTTGGGGTGACGGCTGAAGCGTCAAGCACCTACCAGTTTCCTCGTTTAATGGGTCATCAGCGCGCCTTTTGGTTTTTGTTGGCGTCTGAGTGGATGACTGCCGAGCAGTGTAAGGAGGCAGGGCTTGCGATGGAAATTTTTCCCGATACTGATTTCTTGCCTCAAGTGATGCGGCGAGCGAAAGTACTCGCAGCAATGCCAATGGTGTCTTTAATCTCAACGAAAAAGCTTTTGATGGACCCTCTTAAAGATCAAATGCGGCAATCGATTGCGGCCGAAAATAGGCGTTTAGGTGAATTGTTCCAAGGCGATGCTCATCTTGAAGCACGGAAGGCATTTCAAGAAAAACGACCCCCTGATTTTTCGGATCACTAGTGACTTTGGAGCGCCCTGCGAGTGATCTGAAGTTTCTTGTCGTCGGCGGTGGGATCGGCGGTCTTACCGCGGCTCTATGTCTGGCGCAGCAGGGCCATGAAGTTCACGTGTTTGAGCAGGCCACAGAGTTTGTTGAGGCTGGCGCCGGAATTCAACTGTCGCCAAACTGTACTCGCGTCCTTCATTGGCTAGGTCTTGAGCACGCGCTGCGCACAGAGGCATTCATCCCTGAAGCAACTCAAATTCGTCAATGGCAAACGGGTAAAATTATTGCCGAGACACCGCTTGGACCAGAAGCTATTGCTCGCTACGGAATGCCTTACTACCACATTCATCGTGGTGACCTGCTTAAGGTGCTTGTCGCTGCGGCAGCAGAACATGCCTCAATTACGCTTTCAACATCGGCAATAGTCGGCAGTTTTCAGCAGACTCAGGAGGGTATTACGTTGCCTGTCAATGACACTGTTTACTATGGCGATGCGTTGATTGGTGCTGACGGCATCCATTCCGTTGTTCGCGCGAGTTTGTGGGGTGAAGAGAAACCGCGCTTCACGGGCAATGTTGCCTGGCGCGCACTGGTGCCGGTCGCGCGTTTACCACCTGGATTAATCAAGCCCATGGCTACGGTTTGGTGGGGGCCAGGTAAGCACTTTGTCCATTATTATGTGCGTGGTGGTGAGCTCGTCAATTGTGTTTGTGTCACAGAAAAGTCTGGCTGGGAAATAGAATCTTGGACCGAGCCTGGTCATCAGGAAGAGCTGCAGGCTGAGTTTTCAGGTTGGCACCCTGACATTGGGCAGCTCATTGAGAACGTGACTCCCGAGTCTCTTTATAAGTGGGCGCTCTTCGATCGGGCGCCGATGAATCGTTGGGGTTCGGGTCGAGTGACATTACTTGGAGACGCTTGCCATCCCACGTTGCCGTTCATGTCACAGGGTGCGGCGATGGCAATTGAAGATGCCGCTGCATTAGCGCTATGTGCGGAAAACGATATTGCCAGCGGACTGCGCCGATATGAGGATCAGAGGCGCGATCGCACTGCCGGCGTGCAACAGGGTTCGAGACGGAATGCCAAGATATTTCACTTGTCTGGTGTCAGTGCGTGGTTACGTAACCGAGCTGCGGGCATCGCGAGTAAGAACGCGATGGATAGTCTCTACCGTTACAACGTGTTGGAAGCAATCAAGTAGCGCAAAGCCATCTATAAAAACGCTACACTGCATGATGACGAAATCTCGGCGTTTACACAGCACTTACACAGCACAAACAAGCACTCTTGCGGCAGTTCTATTATGGCAATTGATTGGCAACTATTATTCGAGCAACGTAAGGCGGCCGAAAAAAGCTTCGGCAGTATTTGGGATTTGCCGATCAAGAAACGCTATCACGTGGTGCTGGCTGAATTAGGCAAAACCGGTGTCCAGATGCTGGAGATAGGTGCGGGTGATCGTGCCCTCGCCACTACGATGGAGCGCTATTGGCAAAGCTTCGAATATAAATCCTGTGATATTGACCCAACCTACGCACACGACTTTGCCTCATCTCGGGATATCGAGGGACATTATGATTTGATCGCCGGTTTTGAAGTGATTGAGCATGTCTCCTTGCAAGACGCAGCAGACCTGCTCCGGGATTGCTTTAAACATATAAAACCTGGTGGCAAGATCATGTTGACCACCCCCAATACTTACTATCCGCCGGGTTTCCTTCGTGACGCCACTCATGTCACGCCATTTTGCTACGATGAATTAGCTGGGCTGTTAGCAGTTTGCGGGTTTAGGCCAACCGCGATATATCGCCTGTATCACGACTCTCTGATCAAGAAGTTCGTCAAAAGATTTCTGTTCTATCCGATCTTCCGAGTCATCGGTATTGATTTTGCCCACCAGATTGCTGTGGTCGCTGAGAAACCCGCTTGAATTTTCTGTTCCTCGGTAAAGGTCCCGACGAGGCTTCGACGCGCTACCGGATTAACCCATTAGCGGACTATCTAATACAATCCGGGCACCAGGTGACTTTTCGGTCAAGCGAAATGAGTCTGCCGGCCAAGCTCCAAATGATTCACCAGTCGAGTCAGTTTGACGTCGTCCTAATACAACGGAAATTGTTTCCAGTATGGTTTGTGAATTGGCTGGCGAAGCGAGCAGGGCGATTAGTTTTCGATTTTGATGATGCGATATTTGTTAGGAGCTCCGGTGAGCCATCGCCGGCCCGTGATAAAAAATTTGCCGCTACCTGCCGTGCTGCCGACCTCGTGCTTGCTGGTAATGACTATTTGGCAGCTGAGGCTAGGCAATATTCGGATCAGGTGCTAGTGGCGCCCACGGCTGTTGATGTTCAGCGCTACGAATCTGACCAGCAGAAGGGTACCGCTACTACTTTGGTTTGGATCGGCAGCAGTTCGACCAGGCGGTATCTGGATATGCTGACCCCTGTCTTAGATGCGCTGGCACAGCGGCTGCCGAACTTGAAGCTAAAAGTCATTGCTGATTTTGAGTTGCATCTTGAATCGCTGACAGTCGAAAACATCCCCTGGTCGGCAGAGACCGAAGCCGCTGAACTCAGTTCGAGTGATATTGGCATTGCGCCGATGGTCAATAATGCCTGGACCAGAGGCAAGTGTGCACTCAAAGTCATCCAATATATGGCGGCAGGATTGCCTGTCGTTAGTGATCGCTGCGGTGCTAATCAAACTGTCATAGCAGAAGGCCAAACCGGTTTTCTTGTCGATAATGAAGCCGATTGGATTGAAGCAATTGTTGAGCTCACAGAAAATCCTGAGCGCGCGCAGCAGATGGGTGGCCTCGGACGGTTGCGTGCCAAGGCATATTTTGATCTGCCGCAGGTCGTTGAGCTAGTGTCGAACAAGTTGATAGCGCTGTGGGTTTTGCAGCAGGCACCTAATGGGCAGCATCAACCAACCGAGAAGGATCAATAGAGCTGTCTACCGAAGCATTTTGGTGAAGCTTCATCAGCAAATCTTTTTCGGCAAAAGAAGGACTAGAATTATTGACTGGACTGCTAGGAGATCTTTTAGAGGGTGCCATTTCACAAGACTTGGAAAATGGTGGGCCGTCCGCGACTCGAACGCGGGACCAATTGGTTAAAAGCCAACTGCTCTACCAACTGAGCTAACGGCCCTCTAAAGAAGGGCGCATGATACCGATTCCGCTAAAAAACTCAAGCTGTTGGAAGGTAATCTCTGAAGATTTCGTCGATGATGCTTTTTGACGGATCAATACCGCCTAGAGAGACGATGGTTTGAATGCCGCCTGGGTTCACTACATTAAATTCTATGACCCAGGGATAAGCTAGGTCCAAGCCAACAAATAGAGCGCCCTGATCGGCTAGAAATGCGCCAATTCGTTCGCAGTACTGCGTTTCGTCGCTGGTGAGGTCGCACAGTGTGGTGGTGGCACCTGCACTGACATTGGTTCTGTGATCGCCGTTAGATTGACGTAAATATTGTCCAACGGGTTTCCCATTCGCGATCAATACGCGCTTTTCACCGTGAGTAATCTCTTCTACATAAGGTTGTATCAGACAATATTGATCCGATTCCGGGCCGGTCATTGATTCCAAAATAACCCGTGCGTTGCGGTCTTCAGGGGTCAGCAGAAAAATATCTCGACCTAAAGAGCCAGCCGGTGGTTTGGCTATCCAGCGACCGCCTGCCTCTTTCATCACATTTAAAAGATCGCTAGGTGAAGTCGAGGCATAGCTATTTGGGTATTGGAAGACATCCTGATGGCTGGCCAGAAAGTACTTACTTTTGAAGTGCATGAGCGCATCAAGAGAGTTGATCAACCGGGCTGAGTCGTTCAGGCAGTTCAATAACTGGATCTTGTCCAAGAAGCTGTGACGCATGCCCAGCGTCAGGGTCCACACAATGTCTGCCCTACTAAGGCCAATTTGCGTTCGTGCTGGAAAACGTTGATTGGCTTGCAGGGCTTCTACGAGCGGAAAGCCATCAGCAACAATTTTGGAATTACACATTGCCAGAGAGTCCATAAAGCAACAATCCACGGACACATCGCGTTTTAGTAGTTCGTTGCCGAGCCTCAAGTAGTTTGTGTCCTCAACCAGCTCAGTGTCAGCGATCAGAAGTATAATATGTAGCATAGCGAGTCAGTGAGGGCGTGAGCGGGCAGTTTACCCTGAGCGGGACCGCTTAACATCTATCCGCTATATCGATATAAACCGGTCGCCACTTCCAAGCTCACCGAGATGGTTTATAATGCCTGCAGATATACCAAGGATCGCCGTATCATGGCTAGCATCGCATTTGACATTCCTCCGCATCAGAACCGCACCATGTCTGATGCCGACATAGCCGCAAGTAAAGACCGTATTAGCGCACTGCTCGAAAAAGAGCACGCAGTGCTGGTGGCTCACTACTACACCGATGATGCGATTCAGGCATTGGCAGAGGAAACGGGCGGTTGTGTCTCAGATTCTCTAGAGATGGCCCGTTTTGGAGCGAACGTGGATGCCCAAACGTTGGTCGTTGCCGGCGTCAAGTTTATGGGTGAAACGGCCAAGATTCTAAGCCCTGAAAAGCGGGTGCTGATGCCTACCCTAGAAGCAACTTGTTCCCTTGATTTAGGATGTCCAATTGAAGAATTTTCTACTTTTTGTGATGACCACCCTGATCGTACGGTCGTGGTTTACGCAAACACCTCGGCGGCAGTGAAAGCGCGTGCTGATTGGGTCGTGACTTCCAGCATCGCACTCGAAGTGGCAGAATATTTGATGGATCAGGGCGAGAAAATTCTCTGGGCCCCTGATAAGTATTTGGGCGGCTATATTCAAAAAGAGACCGGAGCTGACATGGTTCTGTGGGATGGCTCATGCATCGTGCACGAAGAATTTAAAGCCCAAGGCTTATTGGATTTAAAACACGTGCACCCTGATGCTGCGGTTCTGGTCCATCCAGAATCTCCTGCATCCGTCGTGGCATTGGCAGATGTTGTCGGTTCAACCTCGCAGATTATCCGCGCGAGCCAAGAGCTGCCCAATGAGAAGTTTATCGTGGCAACCGATCGCGGTATTTTCTACAAGATGAGGCAAGCTTCGCCAAATAAAACGTTTATCGAGGCGCCGACAGCGGGTAGCGGCGCGACTTGCCGCAGTTGCGCACGTTGTCCTTGGATGGGCATGAACGCACTGGACAATTTGGAAGCGTCACTAGCAGCCGGTAGCAATGAAGTTTTCGTGGATAAAGCCATCGCTAAGCAGGCGTTAATCCCACTGCAACGCATGGTGGATTTTCAGAACCGCGGCTAGCTTCTGCTAGCCTTTAGGGCAAAGATCTCTTGGATACGTTGTTTGATCTTTGCTGACTGCTGAAAGTTATTTCGTACCAGAGGTGTCGCGAAACCCAGCTGCTTGATAGCTTGGTCGAGGTTGCCCACCCTAACGAAATATTCGGCGCGGGCTTCGTGCACCCCAACAATGTTGTTGGCTAGTCCCTGCGCCTCGGCCAAAATATACCAAACAAAGTGATCGTTTGGTCTTTCCTGGCTCATGATGACCAGTTTTTCTGCTGCTAGTTCTGGGTCGCCACTCTTCATTAGAGCATCAGCGTAAGCCATGGTTAACGGATAGTTTCGGGGTGTGATGATGAGCGCTTCAGCGATCAGGTCTCGTGCATCCTCAAAGCGATTTGCAGCCAGATGTAGTTCTGCTTCGGCGAGTACAAACGCGAGCTTGCGAGGGTGGTTGTATTGAAGCTGCAAAATATTTTGCATGCTGTCATCGAACTGGCCGGCTTCCATTTGTGCCAGAGCCAAGCCGTAAATTGCCGCTGTTTTTCTGATCGGGTTTGGGTCATTCAACTTGGATTTCATTTGAGCCACGGTTTGTGGCGCATTATCAGACACAATGACTTGTGCTCTTGCTCTCATTAGCTGGTAGTCGAGGCTTTCTGCTAATTCTGGCGTGGGTAGCTTGGATGACTTGGCAATGGAATCGGAAATACGATCCTTGGTCACGGGGTGTGTGAGCAAGAACTCTGGGACGTTGCGTCCAGAAAATCGCTGTGATCGGCTCAGGCGTTCAAACATATAAGCCATGGCGTTGGGATCCAGTCCGGCAGCGGCCAGGGTATCGATGCCAACAAGGTCTGCTTCTTTTTCGCGCGAGCGACTGTAGCGTAGTAGTTCCGATTGGCTAAGACCTTGGGAAGCTGAGATAGCTGCAAGCCCAGCATCAGTCCCAGCAGTTGCGATAAGGACGATGCCGGCCAGCAGACCCGCCATCGACGCGATGCTGGCCTTGCGGCTCGCTTCAGTGCGTCGCGCAAAGTGTCGCTGGGATAAGTGAGCGATTTCATGCGCTAAAATGGCGGAGGTTTCAGACTCAGTTTCACCGTGTAAGAAGAGCCCAAGATTGATCCCGACCACGCCGCCGGGTACGGCGAAGGCATTGATTGATTCGTTGTTGATGATGGCGAGCGTTAAGCGCCGGTCTTCGAGTGTTGAGAAGGATGCCAGCCGGTAAATCAGCAGTTCTACATACTCCTGCATAACGGGATCCGACAACAGGGGTGCCTGACTACGTAGCGAGCGCAGGAATGACTGACCAAGATCATATTCTTGTTCGAGCGAGATAATTCCTGAGGTGTGATCGCCAAGGCTTGGCAAATTGCTCGAGTTGGTGTCGGCGCTAAAGGCTAGGGGACCGTAGCCGCAGCCCATCAAGATCAATAAGAATAGAAAGCTCTTTAAAGGCGCACTGCGGGTTTCTGAAGGTCTAACTTGAATCACCACTTACTCGTATCAATTTAGTATTAATAATCTACGACAGGCATCCCTGTAGGTTGGTTCAGCGATTAGATTAATGCTGAACTGCTTCCGGGCGCTGTAAGCGATATACTACCCGCTTTTAGAGAGAAAGATGTGACCAATCACGCCAATCTTGATACCTGTGGCTTGAACTGTCCGCTACCATTGCTGAAGGCTAAGCAGGCACTTAACAAGTTGTCGAGCGGTGAAGTGCTGCAGGTTGTTTCTACCGATCCTGGATCAGTCAGAGACTTCCAAGTCTTTTCTGATCAGAGCGGTCACGCGTTGTTATCCTCCCGGGAGGATGACGGCAAATACTATTACGAACTCAAAAAAGCCTGAAGCTATGTATGACGTACTTAAAAGCTGGGTAGACCGATTCCTTTCGGATGAAGAAGCTGTGCTATTGGGCGTACTGTTGGTGGCGTCTTTCACGGTTATTATTTGGATGGGTGGCATCCTGGCGCCGTTTCTCACGGGCATTGTGCTGGCCTTTGTGATGCAGGGCATCATCAATGCTTTGCTCAACAGTGGTGTACCCTCAGGGCTCTCTATTGCCGCGACCTTCTTAGTATTTTTAGGGGGCTTCGTCACAACGTTGTTTCTAGTGATTCCCCGCGTATGGAGGCAGTTGCAGCGTTTGTTTGACGAACTGCCGAGTATGGCGCTCCGAACCCAAGAAATATTGGCGGATCTACCGACCCGCTATCCTAGGTTTGTATCCCAGAGTCAGGTGGACACTTGGAGTGCAATGCTGAATGCAGAAGTAGGCGATATCGGCCAGTGGTTGGTGTCTTTTTCGCTATCGCAATTGCCGCTGATTGTCACGGTAGGTGTTTATATGATGCTAGTGCCAATCCTTGTGTTCTTTTTTCTCAAGGACAAGGATCTCATTCTCAGCTGGTGTGTCGCGTACTTGCCAGAGAAACGGCCCCTGATGAATCGCATCTTTAGCGAAATGAATCAACAGATGGCGAACTATGTTCGCGGTAAAGTGATTGAGATCATCGTGGTCGGTCTCGTCACCTATGCCTTTTTTACCTACTTTGGGCTGGAGTATGCCGCGCTGTTGGCATTCCTTCTGGGCTTGTCGGTGATCGTGCCTTACGTCGGCGTAATCGCGGTGTCTGTGCCGGTAGTGATCATTGCCTATTTGCAGTTCGGTATCAGTGATGAGCTGATGTATTTGCTGATCGGCCATACCATTATTCAGCTACTAGACGGATTCGTGCTGGTGCCCATGCTCTTTTCTGAAGCGGTCAATTTACACCCGATCGCCATTATCGGTGCGGTGCTAGTGTTTGGCAGTTGGTGGGGACTTTGGGGGGTATTCTTCGCAATCCCACTGGCGACACTGGTCAAATCGATTGTGAACGCATGGCCCCGGGCCAATGCGGAAGTCGGCTGACGGACTTGTTATGCATCTTGTCATAAGTGCTACGCGCCAGTAAGATTGGCGCCTTTTGCCGCTTGCAATCTCTTTGTGGGGCAATCTTTTCTTGAGACTATCTATTCGTGAGCTATTTATTGACGAAGAAGGCTTAAGACGTGAGGAAATCAATTGCGTGATAGAAAAATGATTTCGGGCAGCATTGTTGCGCTCGTTACGCCCATGCATGCCGATGGTTCGGTTCATTGGGACCATCTCAGTGACTTGCTTGAGTGGCATATAGAGCAGGGTACAGACGGAATTGTACCGGTCGGTACTACCGGCGAATCGGCGACCGTTGACGTTCAGGAGCATTGTGCCATTGTGAAGCACACGGTTAATGTCGTGAAAGGCCGTGTACCAGTGATCGCAGGAACAGGTGCTAACTCCACTCGTGAAGCCATCGAATTGACTAAAGCTGCCAGCGATGTGGGCGCAGATGCCTGCCTATTGGTGACGCCTTATTACAACAAACCAACTCAGGAAGGGCTTTTCCTGCACTATAAAGCGATCTCGGACGCAGTTGATGTGCCGCAGATTCTTTATAACGTTCCTGGTCGCACGGCCTGTGACATGATGCCGGCCACCGTGGCTCGCTGTAGCGAGCTCGATCAAGTGATTGGCATCAAAGAAGCGACCGGTGATTTACAGCGCTCCCTTGATATTCAGGCCCTGTGTGGCGATAGCATGTTTATCCTGTCCGGCGACGATGCCACTTCGGTAGATTTGATATTGAACGGCGCAAAAGGGACCATTAGCGTCACTGCGAACCTTGCGCCGAAAATGATGTCCAAGGTCGTCAATGCGGCCCTGTTGGGTGACCGTGAACTGGCCAACCGACTCAATAAAAGTCTAATCGGTTTGCACCACGACTTGTTTGTGGAATCTAATCCGATTCCAGTCAAATGGGCGTTAGCGAAGATGGGTAAGATCGAACTCGGTATTCGCTTGCCACTGACGGAGCTTTCACCGGAATACCATGAAATTATCGTTGCAGCGATGCAACAGGCGGAAATACTGTAGTGATAAGAACAATAACGTTAACGATTCTAACTTCTCTGTTGATGTCCGGTTGTAGCTGGGTTGACAACTATGATCGCAATAAAAAGTACATGGAAGCAGAGAGTGGCCCCAGAGTTGTGGTTCCAGAAGGTTTGGATGAGCCGGATTTTGTCGACATGATGTCGATCCCTGATGTGGTCGATTCGCGCGGGATTGCCGGCCAAAGCGCAGATTTGGAATTGCCCGATGCGCTCAGCACAACTTTTGGCGTTGAACAAATCGTACTTAAAAAGCTGGGTGATGAACGTTGGATATTTCTTGATGCACCGCCTGCGGTGATCTGGCCAAAGCTACTTCAATACTGGAACAGTAACAATATCGAGATTGAAACGGCTGACCCTCGCCAGGGTATTCTTGAGTCGGTCTGGGTTACTGCGCAGGCAGGAACTGCAGCCGATGCGTTGGAAAGTATTATCAGCGGTACTGCTAACACCGCGGGTGATCTAAGCGAATTGCACAAGTTTAAGCTCACCCTAGAACCTGGTATTCGTAGCGGTAGTAGCGAAGTTTATCTGGTCCAACGGCACGCTCTGCCCGGTGGTACGAGCCAACCGAATTGGCAAGGTGATTCCGATAACCTTGAAATGGAAAATGAATTGCTGACCAAAATAGCCTATTACCTTGGCGAAACGATTAACGACCCCGTGATTTCCGTCATGGCGATTGAAAACCGAGGTGAAAAAGCTGAGCTTATTCCAGATCGCATCAAACCGCTGTTACTTTACAAACTCGACTTTGAGCGTGCATGGGCAACGGTGGGTGGCGCACTTGAAAATGCTAGGCTTGAGGTGGCTGACCGCGATCGGACCGCTCAGGTGTATTATGTTTATTACGACGAGACCTTTGATCAGTCTCCAGGGTTTCTGGCGAGATTCTTCGACGATGAGACAGAAGCGTCGCAAGTTAACCGTTATCTGATTCGTCTCGACGAAAGACCAGAAGCGGTGCAGGTGTCTATTCTAAAAGATGAGACCACGCCAGCGGATGCACTTATTGCCGAACGCCTGCTTAAGATCATTAAAGAATCGTCTACCTAGCAGATGCGCGTTGCATCTCTGGGCAGTGGCAGTAAAGGCAACGGGACGCTGATTGACGACGGCAATACCTGCGTTTTAATTGATCTTGGCTTTACCCTCAAAGAAACCGAACGGCGACTTGAACGTCTCGATGTGTCGCCGCTGGATATTGATGCTGTTTTGGTTACCCATGAGCATGCCGACCATATTCATGGCGTCGGGCCCTTTGCTCGCAAATTCAAGCGCCCGATATATCTCACCCAGGGCACCTATAGCAACAGCAAGGTAGGGGTCATACCCCATCTTCGAACCATCAACTGCCACAAGCCGTTTATGATTGGCACACTGGGAATAGAGCCAGTACCGGTACCCCATGATGCGCGAGAACCTTGTCAGTATGTGGTCTCTTCTGGCGGAATAAAAGTGGGTGTGCTGACAGATCTAGGACACATTACCCGCTATGTGACTGAGCAATATTCGCTGTGCCATGCCTTGCTGTTGGAATGCAATCATGATGTTGAAATGTTAGATCAGGGTCCTTATCCCTATACCCTCAAACAAAGGGTAGCGGGTCCCCATGGCCACTTGAATAACGAGCAGGCGGCCAGCCTGTTGGCAGATATTGAACTTAAGCACTTACGGCACCTGATCATTTCCCACGTGAGTGAAAAAAACAACGCTCCTCATTTGGCAGAAGCTGCTGTGACGGCAATGCTGTCGGGCTGGCAGGGCACTCTCAAGATCTCGAATCAGAATGAAGGCTTTGACTGGATTGATGTCACTGCGTAGTTTTTCTAAAATCGTCTTGCCTGCTGGGTAAACATACAGTACTGTATGAATTCACAGTGCCTATGAGAAGCAAGTCATGAAAGTTACCCACCTTCGATCTACCGACATTTGGCTTCTAAGCAAAGGCAATAAGGTTTTGTACCGCGGTCGGACCAGCCCCTGGGTTTCGCCTAGCGTGGTCGCTGCAGCGCTTAAGCGTGAAGGCAAGCTATCCCAGTCAGTGTAAACCGGTGTTTCTTCTGACAGTCGCGCTTCTGTATCGCTTCTGTATCGCCTCTGTATCGCTTCTGTCTCGGGCTACCTAAGGCGAGACAGATAGCCTCCAGCTCTACAAGAGCGGCTGGCAGGGGTGATAAATATCGATTAAACGGGTAGGCTACGCACTTTTTGAATGGCATCACTGTCCATGAATCAATTGATCAACCCGTCTAGTTCCATCATCGACATCACCGCGCAAAATTTTCAGGAAGTCATTGAGCAGTCTCGGGAAACCCCAGTGCTGCTTGAATTTTACATCGAGGGCGCAGAGCAATGTCAGCCTTTAGCGCTGCTGTTGAACAAGCTGGTGACCGAATATCAAGGTAAGTTCCTGCTAGGTCGAATTGAGGTTCAGCAGAATCCCCAAGTTGCTCAGCAACTTGGCATTAAAGGGCTGCCCACTGTGAAGGTCATTTTTCAGGGTCAGATGGTCCAAGATCTTGAAGGCCCGCAAGAAGAAGCCACACTGCGAGATATCATCGATCAAATAACCATGAGTCCGGTCGAGCGAATTCAAGAACAGATTCAGGTTTTGCTCGAGCAGGGCGATCGCACCGCGGCAATCGAATTGTTGCAGCAGGTCATTGAGCAGGAACCAGCCAATCACGCCCTGCAGGTAGAACTCGCGGATCTGCTGATTATGGATAACCGCAGCGATGAGGCCCGACAGATTATTGCCGCCTTGCCAGCTGAAACTGACGGCATCAATAAACCGGTCAAACGTCTTAACTTTATCGATAAAGCAGCCGAGTTGCCGCCACTAGTAGAGTTAGAAAACCTGGTGATATCTTCGCCAGATGACTTGCAGGTTCGATACCAACTGGCCGTTCGATTGGTCGTCGATGATCAAATAGAAGTTGCACTTGAACACCTGCTGGTGGTGATGCAAAAGGACAGAGAGTTTGAAGAGCAGCTAGCGCGGAAAACCATGATAGATGTGTTCGAGTTACTCGGTAAAGGTGACCCTGTCGCCACCGCGTACAGACGTAAGATGTTTGCCTTCCTGCACTAATTGCACGGATTCACGCTGTATAGATAAACAGTCTGGTGTAGAATTCTTGGGGTCAGTTCTTGAATAGAGAGACCTATGATAGAAGCACTTATAGCAGGCTTTTCTATAGCAGATGCGCTTAGGGCAGACGTAGCTATGGCAGACGTAACTATGGCAGACGTAACTATGTTTGGAGCGTCCCTGATTGCTCTTGGCGCTTTCCTCATCAGCGGTCTCGTGGTGGGCCTTGTTGTCCACCTTGTCTCTCGTCAGCGCCTTGCAGCTCTGCAAGCGCGTGCAACGGATGATGCTGCGGCGCTCTCACAGTTACAATCTCAACTCACCGAACATCAACGCGCGTTGCAAGCTGCTCGTATTCAGGAAGCTGAGCAGCAAGTGCGTCGTGTCGCGGTTCAAGAACAGCGCGAAGTTGATCAGGCCCAAACCCAGTTGCTGGCTGAAAAGAATGATGCGCTTCAGGCTGAGAGCACGCGTTATCGCGAACGCATTTCCCATTTGGAAACCAAACTGATTGAACAGCAAAAACAGGGTGAAGAGAAGCTGGCCCTGCTTCAGGAAGCTAAAGTTCAACTCAATATGGAATTTAAAAATATCGCGAACGAGATATTCGATGCAAAGCAAAAACGTTTCTCCGAACAGAGCCAAACTCAGCTTGATGGTATTTTGAAACCCCTAGGAGAACGCATCCAAGCATTCGAGAAAAAAGTAGAAGATAGCTACTCGAACGAGGCAAGGGAGCGGTTTTCACTGATCAAAGAAGTCAGGAATCTGCAGGATATCAATGCCAGAATCAGCAAGGATGCGATCAACCTGACGAATGCCCTAAAAGGTGAAAGTAAGACTCAGGGTACCTGGGGTGAGGTGATTCTTGAGCGAGTTCTGGAGAAATCTGGTCTAGTCAAGGGGCGTGAATATGAAATCCAATTTTCAGCGAAAGCCGAAGATGGCAGGCGTCTACAGCCGGATGTCGTTGTCCACCTTCCGGAAGGCAAAGACCTGATCATCGATTCCAAAGTGTCTCTAACCGCTTATGAGCGCTATTGCACAGCAGATGACCCATTGGTTCGAGAAGCGGAGCTGGGCGCCCATATACAATCACTGCGCCAGCACATAAAGCAACTCAGTGCTAAGGACTATCAGAACCTTACTGGCATCCGTACGCTCGACTTTGTGTTGCTCTTCGTTCCGGTGGAAGCTGCGTTTTCTGTTGCTGTTCAGCAGGACAGTGAGCTGTTCTCAGCGGCCTTCGATAAAAACATCGTGCTGGTAGCACCCTCAACACTGCTGGCGACGCTGCGGACAATACAGAACATCTGGCGCTACGAGCAACAAAATAAGAATGCGCAAGAAATTGCGGATCGAGCTGGGGCGCTATATGACAAGTTTGTGAATTTCGTGGTGGATCTTGAGGACATCGGGGCACGCCTGATCGCGGTCCAAACGTCCTATGATAAGGCGCACAACAAGCTAGCTTCCGGTCGTGGCAGTCTCGTTGGTCGAGCAGAAACCATGCGAGAACTAGGTGCCAAGGTCAGCAAGTCGTTGCCGCAGAGCCTGATTGATTTGCCCCAACGAGACATGCGAACAGACGTAAAGAGCGTAGACTAGATCTCAGAAATTACCAGTTTCTGTTCGGTTATCCTCGACAACTCTTGCTCTGTCGGTTGGCGGCCACTTACTTGCTAGCGCTACTTGTTCACAACCTGACCCAACGCGCGGAAATATCTATACGCCCTAAATTTTCGGTCTTTATTGTTTGTTAACACGATAAAGTGTTGATTGTTATAGGAAAAACAGGGTGGTTAAAAATTAACCAATCATCTTTTCGTTAACTTTACACTGTAAAAATAGCTAAACGGAAACTTATCCCCGGACTTATCCACAGAAATTGTGGACATCTCATTGCTAACACGAATGTCAATAGTACTTTTCAACTCTAAATGATCTAGCTGACGGACGGTGGTCAACTGGTTTATCCTCGCGCTGAGGCTGACCAAGATCAACCAATCAAAATTTGTGGAGTAAACACTCGTGTCAAAAAATACTGACCTTTATTGGAAGGCGAATCTGCGCCTAATGCTAACGCTGCTGGCGATTTGGTTTTTAGCCTCGTTTGGCGCAGGCATCCTATTCGTTGATTATCTGGACCAATTTCGATTCTTCGGTTTCAAGTTGGGTTACTGGTTTTCTCACCAGGGCTCGATATTCGTGTTTGTTCTATTGATTTTCTTCTACGTGTGGCGGATGAATCGCCTCGATCGCCAGTTCGGCGTCGAAGAGGATGACCAATGAGTGCAACCTTCTTAACCTACGTTTTCGTGTTTGGGTCTTTTGCGCTCTATATTGGCATTGCGATCTGGACCCGTTCTACTTCTACGAGTGAATTTTATGTTGCTGGCGGCCATGTACACCCGCTGGCAAATGGCGCCGCGACGGCAGCTGACTGGATGTCTGCCGCCTCTTTTCTATCTATGGCAGGCATTATCGCTTTTGAGGGAGCAGACGGTGCTCGCTATCTGATGGGTTGGACCGGAGGTTATGTGCTCCTGGCTCTGTGTTTAGCGCCGTACCTACGTAAGTTCAACAAGTTTACTGTGCCTGACTTCGTCGGGGAGCGTTACTACTCGCAGACCGCGAGGCTGGTCGCAGTGGTATGTGTCATCTTTATTTCTTTTACTTATGTTGCTGGGCAAATGCGCGGTGTCGGTGTGGTCTTCTCACGTTTTTTGGAAGTAGACATCAATACCGGCGTGTTTGTCGGTATGGGTATCGTGTTTTTCTATGCCGTGTTGGGCGGCATGAAGGGCATTACCTATACCCAAGTGGCCCAGTACTGTGTGCTGATCTTTGCCTATCTTGTACCTGCAATCTACATTTCGTTAGCGCTCACAAATAATCCGCTACCGATGTTTGGGTTTGGCAGCACAATGGCAGGCGAGGAAGTTTACCTGCTCGATAAACTCGATGGACTGACTACCGAGCTCGGGATGTCGGCATTTACGAGCGGTAATAAGTCGACGATTGATATGTTTTTTATCACGGCGGCGCTAATGGCGGGAACCGCGGGGCTACCACACGTCATCGTACGGTTTTTTACCGTACCTAAAGTACGTGACGCTAGAATCAGCGCCGGCTACGCGTTGGTCCTTATTGCGTTGCTCTATACGACAGCACCTGCTGTGGCAGCATTTGCTCGAATTAATATCATTAACAACATTGATGGCATGAGCTACATGGATGCGCCCGAGTGGTTTACCAAGTGGGAAGCTTCCGGTTTGATTGCCTGGGTGGATAAGAATGATGACGGTGAAGTGCGCTACCGAGGCGGAGCGGCGATCGATGGAGCGCCTACGTTTACCGAAGTCAAAGGTGATAGCGGCGAGCGGACGCTGTCGAACTCAGTCACCGACAACGACAATGAACTTTACATCGATAGAGATATTATTGTCTTGGCTCATCCTGAAATTGCGGGTTTGCCTAACTGGGTGATAGCGTTGGTCGCTGCCGGCGGGTTGGCCGCGGCACTCTCTACAGCGGCGGGTTTATTGCTGGTAATTTCCACGGCTATTTCTCACGATCTGTTAAAACAAACCTTGATGCCAAATATTTCAGAACGCCAAGAGCTATTGTTTGCTCGCATTGCCGCCGCGGTTGCCATTGGTATCGCGGGTTTGTTTGGCATCTATCCGCCGGGCTTTGTCGCGCAGGTGGTTGCGTTTGCCTTTGGCCTCGCTGCAGCAAGCTTCTTTCCGGTGATCCTGCTGGGTATCTTCTCTCGTCGGATGAATAAGGAAGCGGCGATCGCAGGTATGTTGACGGGGCTAATATTCACCTTTAGCTATATCGTTTACTTTAAGTTTGTCAGCCCCTTGGACAATAACCCTGCTCACTGGTGGTTCGGCGTATCTCCTGAAGGTATTGGCACGCTTGGAATGTTGTTAAACTTTCTCGTGTCTTTTGTGGTGATGAATGTGACCAAAGCGCCCCCAGAGCATGTTCAGGCAATGGTCGAAAATATCCGCTTGCCTGGTTCTGAACACGCGGTAAAAGGATCGTCAACATGACAGACGCAGCGGCATTGATCGCAGGCTATCGACAAGAGGGAATTTCACGCATCAAACTTGGTGTAACCGATGTGGATGGTGTCATTCGTGGTAAGTACATTAGCCTCGAAAAATTCGAGTCTATTGCGGCGGACACCTCTGGTTTTTGCGATTGTGTGTTGGGTTGGGACGTCGCGGATGAGCTGTATGACAATGCCACTTTTACCGGTTGGCATACTGCCTTTCCGGATGCGCTCTACAAACTGGACCTCAGCACCGAACGTCGGCTTCGGGATGAAAGAAATATTCCCTACTTTATTGGTCAGTTTGTCGACTCGGACGGGACGAGCTTGCACCCGGTCTGTCCGCGTAGCGTGTTACAGCGAGTGTTAGATCGAGCCGAATCACTTGGCTTTGGTGCGCGCATGGCTTTTGAATATGAGTTCTTCATTTTCAACGAGACCGCTCAGAGCGCTCGTGATAAAAATTATCGGAACCTGGTGCCGCTATCGCCTGGCATGTTCGGTTATTCTATCTTGCGAACGCTGACCCATAGCGACCTATTCAATGAGTTTATGGACTATTGTGAGGACCATGACTTCGCGATCGAAAGCATGCATTGCGAAACCGGTCCGGGTGTATGGGAAGCGGCTATTGCCGTTGACGAAGCAAAAAAAGCGGCGGATAAAGCCGCCTTGTTCAAAACCTTTGCCAAAGGTTTCTTTCAACGGAGGGAAAAGCTGGCGACATTTATGGCCAAATGGTCCATGGACTATCCCGGTCAAAGCGGTCATTGCCACCAGTCACTATTTGATTTGAAAACAGGCCGGGGCGTGTTCTTTGATGGCGATGCTGAAAATGGCATGAGCGAATTGCAACGGCAGTATGTGGCCGGCTTACAAAAATATATGCGACCATTTTTAGCTATGACAGCACCTACAATTAATAGTTATACGCGGCTGGTCAAAGGCTTTTGGGCACCCACCGCTTCTACCTGGGGAATTGATAATCGAACCACAGCCCTGCGTGTTATTCCTGGTTCAGAGAAGTCTCAGCGGGTGGAGTTTAGGATTGGTTCGGCTGACGCAAATCCTTACCTGGTCGCTGCTGCGACTTTGGGTGCTGGCTTACTGGGTATTGAAGAAAAACTTTCCCTCGGTGATCGCGTCATCGGCAATGCTTATGACGTTCAAGATGATTTGCCTGAGTCAGCGCAGTTGCCGGGAAATTTACTGGATGCCAATCGCGGCTTTGTAGAGTCGTCTGCGGCTAGAGATTTATTTGGGGATGTTTTTGTCGATCACTTCGCGGCAAGTCGCGACTGGGAAGTGCGAGAATACGAACGTCATGTTAGTGATTGGCAGCTTAATCGCTATTTTGAAATTATATAAAGTATAGATTGATATGAAGATTGGAATTCTCAAGGCGGACTCTACGTTGCCGCAATTTCAGGATGAGTTTGGCGACTACCCTGATATGTTTGTTGCTCGATTGTCAGCCAACAGCGAAGTAGAGCTGAACTTCGAAACTTACGATGTTGAGCATTTGGTGTACCCGGAGACTATCGATGCCTGCGATGGCTATATCATCACGGGCAGTCGGAAAAGCGTCTACGACGATGAAGCGTGGATTCACGATCTTGAGGATTACGTTCGTCTTTTACATGCCGCACGAAAGCCTTTGGTGGGTGTTTGCTTTGGCCATCAGCTTGTCGCGCAAGCACTAGGAGGCAAAACCGAGGCTGCAAATGGCGGCTGGGGTGTGGGTATCCATGCCAGTCAGCTAATGCTTCAAAAAGATTATATGCGACCGGCTCTTGATGAAATGCGGGTACTCGTAAGTCACAAAGATCAGGTGACAATGTTGCCCGCGGGTGCTGAATTGCTTGCTGCCAGTGAGTTTTGCCCGAATGCGATGTATCAGTTAGGCGAGCACATTGTTTGCATTCAAGGTCACCCTGAATTTGCTAAATCTTATTCGCGAGCATTGATGACTTTTCGGGAACAGATGATAGGTGAACGGGCCTTTCAACAGGGTATCTGTAGTCTCGAAGAAACCCTTGATAGCGACACGCTGGCGAAATGGATGTTGGCGTTCTTTTCGTCCCATGCGCCTTAGTTTATCCTTGGGCCGCAGGGGCTGTCTGAGAACGACGCCGTTGGAGTTCAGCGATTTTTTGTCGTTTGCGTAAGAAGTGCGGCATTGCTTGGGGTTTTTGCAGGGTAATTTTGAGTTGTCGATTAGAAAGGTGTGCCGTGCCACCAATCACGCCATCGATATGATCAATTTGATCAGCAATGACCGTCATATTGCCCTTCATCTCTTTATCGAATCGAGCCATATCGGGAATTTGCAGCTCTAGGTCTTCAACCGTCATTTTTTTAGCTTCGGCAGAGAACAGTTGGTAGGCGTGATCAATTTCGTGTTTGGACTTCTTGCTGAACTCCCTCAGGGTCGCGAGCCAGTCGCCTACGGCTTCCCTAGGGGCACCGCTGAGTCGTGAAGAAATCAAATGAGTGCTTAGTTCGTCACACTGAATGGCGAGCCGTTGCCAGAGCATAGCGCCGTCTGAGAGAGTATTGGCGATTTCACTGTAAACTTCTTGCTTACGGTTGGAGCCAATTTCAGGTGTTCTAGAATGCAATCGTCGGGTTTTGACAGCGATCGCGAGTGCCACACTTGCCACCAACAAAGCGAGTAGGGCAACGCCTGTGGTGAGGTAGGGAAGAATGTCCATATTCAATTCCTATTCAATACAACCTTAAGCGTAGACCAAATTTTGAAATTCACTATAATCACGCCTTTTTTCGAAAAGGAATGTCATGACCGCCATTTCCAGATTTCAGGCGATCCGCAACAATAAAATTTTCGAAACCTTCATCATTGTCGTGATTATGGCGTCGGCGCTATTGATTGGGGTGAAAACTTACGACGTGCCCGATTATGTGCAAACGTTGATTTACTGGCTCGACATTTTGATCACGGCCATCTTTATCATCGAAATTAGCATTCGTTATGCGGCTGAAGAGCGCAAACTGGACTTTTTTAAGAGTGGCTGGAACCTGTTCGATGTTCTGATTGTGACGGTGAGCCTAATTCCAATCGATAATACGGATATGGCGCTGGTCGCTCGTCTTGTTCGGGTGTTTCGAGTGCTGCGGATGGTCAGCATCGTGCCAGAGTTGCGGATGCTGCTGAACTCTCTCCTCATTGCACTGCCCAGGCTCGGTTATGTGATGGGCCTGATGTTCATCATTTTTTACATGTACGCGGCGGTTGGCAGCCTCTTCTTCGGGCACATCAATGATTTTCTCTGGGGTGACATTGCTGTTGCCATGTTGACGCTATTCCGCGTCATGACATTTGAGGACTGGACCGACGTAATGTACGAAGTCATGGAAGTGTATGGCTGGGCTTGGATCTACTTTGTGTCGTTCATTTTTCTCACCGCCTTTGCGTTTTTGAACATGGTGATCGGTATCGTGGTCAATGTTTTGGAGGAAGAACACCAGAGGGAACTGGATGAGGACCCGAATCAAGTGTCCCTGCGGGATCTGCATAGAGAGGTGCTCGTGCTTCGAGCTTTGCTTGAAAAAGACCGGGAATAGATCCCGGTTCAAAAATGTTTGGCGAACGGTTGAGTAAGTAGTTGCGATCTCTGCTCAATCTGTTTAAATCCGCTTGGTCCCTGACCCAATTTGGCATCTTTGTGAATCAATCTCATCAGCTCTCTGACATTGTCGTTGTTGGCAATTTCTCTGACGACCCCTTTGCGATTGATCTCGCTTACGCCCTGGGGCAACACGAAGATATTGCTGATCTTATTAGCATGAAAACCTTCGCTAACTCCGAGTTCTGTCCACGCTTTATATCTGATGAACGCGATTTCTCGCGGATCGGCAGCAAGCTGAAAGGCAAGACCGTCATTATCGTCAGCACCGCAAACGGCTATGTGAGTCGTCAAAATCTGTCCATGCGCACGATGCTCATAGCGCGCTCGGCGAAAGAAAATGGTGCAGCCGCCGTCGTGCTCGTAGAGCCGGATCTATTCTATAGTGCTCAGGATCGAGGCCCGCATAGCGACCTTGGAGAAACTGAATTCGAGCGAGAAAAAGAAGACTTGAAGAAGTTTGATGGGCAGCCTTTCACGGCTAAGCTTTATGCCGAGATGCTCAAAGTCGCGGGTGTCGACAGTGTCGTCACAGTGCATAACCATTCCCATGCTGTGCAGGCCATGTTTAGTGAAATTTTTGACGGGCAGTTTTATAACCTCAACCCTGCTGAGCTCTACCTTAACTACCTGACGGAATCGAATATCGTCGATACTAAGCCGGATGGTGAAGGCCTGGTGCTCTGCGCACCAGATAAGGGCGCGCGGGATTTCGTCAAAGATATGTATGCTCAACTCAATATGCCGAAGGCACGTTTTATCATGCTCGATAAAGATCGTACCGGTGAGCGCAAAGTTGAGATCCAGTTGCATGCCGAAAGTGAAGCGACATTTGAGGAGATTACCGGCCATGACATCGTATTGTTTGACGATATGGTTCGAACCGGGTCAACCGTCGTCAAGTCTTGCCAATTCTTGAAACAGATCAAGCCCCGTAGAACTATATTCGCCGTGACGCACTTTTATGCGAGTGATGAAGGTCGGGAGAAAATGGCCCACCCAGCGATTGACGAAATTCTCACTCTGAATACCCTGCCAGCGGTTCTGAATCGAGATATCCAAGGTCGACTCCGCCGTAAAATGGTGGTGTTGAAAATCGAGGGTTGGCTCGCACGAAATCTATGTGAAATTCTTGGTCTACCGTTGCCTGAAGGTGAGTCTTTGTATCAGATAGATATGTCCTCAAAGAACCCGAGGTTTTCTCGAAAGATCTGGTCCAACGATCAATTAGCGAGTCTACGCGCCGCTAAGTAGTTCTGACTATTAGGCCGGTCGCATTTTATAGATCGCACGTAGCTCAGCCGTCATGACTGGTGTTTGGGATTCTGTTGCAAATATATTCACAGCGACATCAACGAAATCGTGGCCCTTTTTGCTAAACAAATCTTTGATCTCGCACTCGGCTATCAGCGCGGTACCGAATGGTACAGCCTGCAAAAATCGTGATGTGGTTTGCAAATGGACCCAGGGGTTCATATAAGCATTTCCTGCAAGTACCCAGTTCGTGATGCCTAATAGAAACGCACCGTGCGCAAATCCTCCGGCCGAGAGTCGATGGATCTCTGGCATCTGCGCGCTATCTTTCAAATAGACCGACATCTTGTGTCGTTCGTGCCAGGTGATGCCGAGTGATTTCATGCCAGCTGTTTTTAGGCGTTGCATCTCCTTAAGTTCTGCGGGGAGGATTTCTTCATCCGGTGTAAGCAATGGATCGCCGCGCAAGATAGGTAACGGCGCAGGTGCCGGGTTTAGAGAAACCTCAGCGCTTGCGCATAGCGTGCCTTCTTCGTCGATGAGCTGTGCCTGATAAGACTGGTCCGTTTGTGCCGATAACTGCACTTCAAAATTCAAGCCGTCGTAGAGCGGCTTTGAGACGATAACTTTCGCCTCGCCGCGTTCCAGCCAGTCCTTGCCCCAGGCCAAAACGGCAGGATTGACTAGGTATCCAGAAACCACCACACCGGGAACGAGACCGCCGCGATAGCCATAGGCTTTTGCCATTGCATCAGAGTGAATTTGGTTAGTCGATTCTGTCGCGGGGTTAAAGGCGACGGCCTGCCAGTTCTGTGGTCGTGTCATGTGGGCTTCTCCAATTGTTGGGTGACGTCGTCGTTCGTCCAGAGCCAGGCTGCGCCTCGAACGCCCCCTGAATCTCCGTGTTCTGCTTGCAATACTTGGGTGTGAATCACGTCACTAAAAACATATCGAGGCAATAGGTTTGGAATGCCCGCGTACAGTTCATCGATATTTGACATGCCACCACCCAATACAATCGCTGTTGGATCTAGAATGTTGATGATGTTCGCCAGACCTAATGCTAGCAAGTGCTGGTACTGCTCGAAGATAACTCGGGTAACTGCATCCCCTTCTCTATATCGTTGGACGATGTCTGCAGCGCTTAGAGTGTTACCAGTTTGAATGTGATAACTCTTTTCGAAAGCAGGTCCAGAAAGCCAAGTCTCGACGCAATTGAATCGACCGCAGAAGCACGGTCGACGAGTTTCGGTGAGTTGTGCCGGCAACTGTTGGTCGAGTGCATCGATGGGCAAGGTATTGTGTCCCCATTCACCACTGATAGCGTTAACGCCACGATTGAGCGACTGGTTGATGACAATGCCGCCGCCCACGCCCGTGCCAAGAATGACGCCGAAAACCGTGGCCTCGTCGCGGCCAGCACCGTCGCTCGCCTCTGACAGAGCAAAGCAGTCAGCGTCATTGGCAATTCGAACTGCTCTGCCGGTTAAAACCTCAAGATCTTCACGGAGCGGCTGGTGGTTTAGGCACGTGGAATTGCAGTTCATCATCAAGCCGGTTTTTAGGGAAACAGCGCCAGGTGTGCCGATCCCGATGGGTAGTCGGTCCGGTAGTTTGGCGGCTTTGCTCGCACTGGTAATCAATTTTTTCAGCACTTGCAAAGTGGCATCGTAGTCGTTTTGAGGCGTTGGTAAGCGCTCGCGATGACTGATCGAGCCATCGCTCTGCATGACGATTAATTCGATTTTGGTGCCGCCCAAATCGATACCAATTCTTGGTTGTTCAGGGGCTTCTTGGGCATTTTTCATTTCCATGATGCGATGTTACCACGGCAAATATCGGATAAGCTGGGGTCGTCAGGTAACGCAAAAGAGGAAATCATGTTTCAAAAATCTGAGTCGCCAGATATCTGGCAATCATGGTTACAGCAAACGAGTCCGTGTGCCTGTTGCGCTCCGATCATTTCTAGACTGAATGGCTTCATGGCCATTCGTAATGAAGCGCTGGCAAGCCCAGATCACTGGCGTAGCGCAGCACCGCCGCTCGCACCGATCGCTACTGGCACCCGCCTGATGGTCAATGCAAAGATCTATACGGTCGACGGTGATTTTTCTAAGTGTGATGCGATGGCGATTGCCGATGGCAAAATAGTTGCGACCGGCGACGCGAAGATATTGACAGAGCAGTTTGATGATGCGGAAGTGGTCGATTGCGCTGGCCGAACAATATTGCCGGGTTTTATTGAGCCTCATATGCATTTTTTACCCATTGCAACGATAGGCCAGTTTGCGGATGTAGGGCCGTTTCGATTTAGCAAAATTGATGAAGCACTAGCTCACCTCAAGTCACTCTTGGTCGACCTTGCCGAAGATGAGTGGCTCGTGGGGCGCCAATTCGACCCCTCGCTGCAGGAAGGCGCAGATATCCTCACCAGGCATATGTTGGATACAGTGTCTACAACGCGCGCCATTTTGGTTTACAACGCATCGCTGCATTTTGCTTATTGCAACACTAAAGCCTTGGAACTCGCCGGTGTGAATCAGGATAGTCCAGATGGTTCGGGGTCCTCTTTTGGTCGAGATTCTGATGGGGTACCTAATGGGGTTCTGCAAGGCAGCTTCGCCATGGGGCAGGTTGCGAAACACAATCCAGCACAAGCCAGTTATGATCTGACGGAGGCCTGCTTGCAGGTATGTCATCGTGCTAATGCCGTGGGTGTGACAACCTTTTGTGATCAGGCAACTGGCGTGTCTCGTGGTGTTCAGGAATTGGACTTGTATCGAGCACTCGGCGAATCGGGCCGTATGACCGCCAGATTACGTTATTCACTCAGCTATGCCTTGCAGGAAAAATGGGATCGCACCGATGCCCGGCCCGGTGATGGCAACGAAATGGTGCGTTTGACGGCCTGGAAAATTGTTGCCGATGGTTCCAATCAGGGATTCTCTGGATTGCAGCGTGAACCCTATCTGAACTCTGAAGATCGTGGCATCGCTTATGTTGAACCAGAGGCGCTTATTGAAATGGTCAAAGACCGAGCGGGTCAGGGCTGGCCGCTGGCGATACATGCCAACGGAGATCAGGCCATTGACCATGTCCTAGATGCATACGAGGCGGCAAATGAAGCTGGCTTGCTGACACATGGTCCCTATCGAATTGAACATTGCTCGATTTTACACGATGAACAAATTCAGCGAATCAAAAAGCTGGGGTTGTCTCCCAGTTTTCTCATCGGCCATGTCTATTATTGGGGCAAGGCGATGCGAGACAATGTATTTGGCGCAAAGAAGGCGGCACTGTTAGATCGCACTAGAGCCTGTGAGGAAGCTGGTATTCGTTGGACCTTACATTCGGATGAACCTGTGACGGAAATGGGACCACTGCGTTGCATTCAAAATGCCGTCACACGGGATATGTGGAAGGAAGAGGGCTCGAAGTTGGCGCCGGAGGAAGCCGTCGATGTTCAATCAGCGATCCGAGCAATGACCATCGATGCGGCCTGGCAGTGCCACTCAGATCATGAAGTGGGCAGTCTGGAAGCCGGTAAGCTCGCGGACTTTGTTATCCTGGCGGATGATCCGCATACCTGTCCGCAAAATAAGATCAGTGAGATACCAGTATTGGAGACCTGGATGGGTGGACGGCAAGTGTATTATAAAAGCGCGTCCCGCTAGTTCCTCCCGCTAGTTCCTCCCGCGAGCCTAAGGTGACTAGGCGTCCCCCTCGCTCCTTTGGTCGGCGCTGCGTTTTTATGCTGTGCGAAGAACCTCTACTGCAGGCCCGCGTGTTTGGTCGACGATCTCCGCATCAGCTCTTGTTCTGGAAGTTGCTAAGGCATCGTCCTAATAAACATCTTCCCACTGCTCATCTTTATCCATAATCAGATAGGCAAGGAAGTAAGCGGGCAAGATGACCTGTGGCATTACAAACAAACATACTATTGATAATACTCGCACTGTACAGCTCGACCAACCAAAGTAGTTGGCAAGCCCGGCACATACACCGCCGATTTTCTTGTGCGCAGTGTCGAGTCTAAGATCGCGTTTGTCATAGTCTCTATAGTGTCGACGTCTCATGTTAGCTTACCTCGCTAGAAGTCATTGTTTGTGGTTTAGCCAATCGTTTTTTGAGCTGTGCCAGTTCGGCATCAAGAGCGGTGTCGGTTTGCAGGCTGTCTATTTCTGCCGAGAGTGTCAGGCTACCAAGGTCAAAGGACTCTACTTCACCTTCCATTTCGTCCAGTCTGCGTTCGTAAAGATCGAATCGTTCAAAAGCAGTGTCAAAGGAAGCATCGTTCAGTTGGCGCCGCACTTTCATGCGTGATTTCGTGGTTTGTCCTCGAACAATCAACGCTTTTTGTCGGGCTTTTGCCTGACGAAGTTTTTCTTCAAGGCTGTTGGTATCGACGCGAAGCTTTTCAATTGCGACTTCGATGTGAATTAGATCACCCTGGACTTGTGTTTCTGCATCGTCGACGAAGGATTTTTCTCGAAGCGCTGCTTTGGCAAGATCGTCTCGGCCTTTATCAATGGCCAGCTCTGCTTTTCGTTCCCAGGCTGAGGACTCTGCTTGGATATGAGCTAGTTGCTTAGATAATTGTCGTCTGTCTGCCATGTGCCGCGCAGATGCAGAGCGAACTTCGACGAGCGTGTCCTGCATCTCCTGTGTAATTAGGCGGACAATCTTTTCAGGGTCTTCGGCCTGTTCCAGAATCGAATTTAGATTCGCGTTCACAATGTCTGATAGTCGGTTGAATACACTCATGGGACTGACTCCTTTTATCGGCCTGATTGGGTAGTAGCGTCGTGAATCATTATCTGGGCATGCATTAGTAAGGGTTGGGGTGACTGCGTGTGATGCTCGGCCATAACACCGAAGCTGATCATGACGACCGTCAGCAGGGCAAAAGTGATTCCTGTCGCCTGGGGTTTCAGTGATCGCTTAACGGTGATTTTCATCAGAATTCCTGCCGGTTTGACTTTGTTTTGTTGGTGTATGCATTGTTTACTTCACGATCTGTGCCAGTTCTCAATAAAAATCGTAAGTTATTGTAATTAAACAATAACCTCTGATGCTGAGTCTCACTTACCCACCGATTTGGCTAGCTAAAGTGGTTATAATCACGACAATGTGCCAATTTGACCAATTCTATTTACGCCAGCGCGCCTTAAGTCCCTGAGGTATACTCGCGCTTTCGCAATTGATGGAGCGAGCATTAGATGAATGGAGCAGAAAAACTTCTGCAGACGCTGATTCAGCAGGGCGTCGAGGTATGTTTTACCAACCCAGGTACATCGGAAATGCATATGGTGGCCGCAATCGGCAAAACCGATGGAATGCGTTCCGTTTTGTCCCTGTTCGAAGGCGTTTGTACAGGAGCCGCAGACGGTTACGCGCGGATGGCCGGAAAGCCGGCGTGCACGTTATTGCACCTAGGCCCCGGGCTATCAAATGGTTCAGCGAATTTACACAATGCGAAGAAAGGCAATGTGCCGGTTCTTAACCTAATTGGCGATCACGCCACGTACCACAAACAGTTTGATGCGCCCCTGACGTCCGATATTATCGGACTTTCACAGCCGGTTTCGCATTGGACTAAAACCGTCGCAACGGCAGATGAATTGCCAACAGACGCTGCAGAAGCCGTCGCGGTTGCGAACAGCGGAGCAGGTAAGATTGCGACCCTTATAGTGCCGGCAAACTGTGCATGGGATGAGTGCGTCAAAAGTGCTGCAGTTGCAGAAATTGTGTTACCGCAGGTGGTCGCGGACGACCAGATCAGCACGGCTGCGTCGTTGCTTAACAATGGCAAGTCCACGGTATTGTTGCTGAACAATCTGGCGCTCACCGAGGAGGCACTCCAGATTGCCGATAAGATATCTCAGGCATCTGGTGCGAAGCTTTTCTGTGACACTTTTACCGCGCGACTGCCCAGAGGAGAAGGGCGAGTGGCGGTCGAGAGGCTGGGTTATTTTGCTGAACAGGCAGAAACGCAACTGGCTGGCGTTGAGCAGTTTATTCTGATCGGCACGAAATCTCCGGTCGCATTCTTTGCGTATCCTGGTAAGGCGAGCGAATTTTATTCCGCCGATAGCATCAGACATACATTGGCTGGTGTCGATGACAATGCTGAAGATGCCCTTCACAGGCTGTCTGTTGCATTGGACTGCGATTCAACTGCGCCGCGTTTTAGTCCGCTAAAGAAGGCAGGATTAGGTGACGGTGATCTGAGTCCCCGCAGCATTGGTATGACATTTGCCGAGTTAATGCCAATCGATGCCATCGTGGTTGATGAAGGTGCGACCAGCGGCGGTGGTTGTTATATGGCTTCACAGACTGCTGAGCCCCATGATTGGTTATCGCTCACCGGTGGCTCTATTGGTTATGGTTTGCCCGTCGCTGTCGGCGCCGCGATTGCGTGTCCCGACCGCAAGGTGCTTTGTATTCACGGCGATGGTGGTGCTATGTACACCATTCAGTCTCTGTGGACTATGGCGCGCGAGAATCTTGATATCTGCGTCGTGATTTTTGCGAACCGTAAGTATCAGATATTGCAGGTCGAGTTGGCCAGGGTCGGTGCCCAGTCAATGACGAAGAAGACGCTCGATATGCTTGATATATCGAACCCAGATTTGGACTTCGTCAAGATTGCTGAAGGTATGGGTGTCGCTGCCAGTCGTGCGACGACGATTGAAGAGTTTAATGAACAATATGAACAGGCCATGTCCGAGTCTGGTCCGCGATTGATTGAGGCAGTGTTGCCCTAGAGGTAAGTGGTATGGGGCTCGATGCGAGTCAACGTGAGCAGTTGTTGAACGATGCTCAAAACGAAGATTTTGACCTGATTATTATCGGTGGCGGTATTACTGGCGCGGGTATTTTGAGGGAAGCGTCACTGCGCGGCTTGTCAGCCATTCTGGTTGAAGCGGAAGACTTTGCGTCCGGCACCTCCAGCAAATCGACCAAGCTCATCCACGGTGGCTTGCGTTATTTGGCTATGGGTCACGTGCATGTGGTCCGCGAGGCAGCACGAGAACGGAAGCGCGTACATCAACTGGCACCGCATCTGGCTGAGCCAAAGTGGTTACTGTTGCCGGCGGCCAATCGATTTGAATTGGCTAAGTACGTTGTGGGTGTCACCGCTTACGAAAAGCTTGGTCAGGTAGGTAAAAAAGATAAACACTTCAATTTGTCTGGCGACGCACTCAGCGAATTTGAACCCCTTTTGGATCAAGGCAACTTCCCACATGCCTGCGTCTACCGTGAATATTTAACCGATGATGCACGGCTGGTTATCGCAAATGTTCGGGCCGGGATTCAAGCTGGCGGCAAGGCTATTAATAAGCTCAAAGTGACGAGCATGCATAAAGAGAAGGGACGTGTGCGCGGTGTGGG